>CAMXJY010000001.1 GCA_947244325.1 uncultured Clostridium sp.
TTACAAAGCTTAAGCCTACGCTACTACCGGCATAGCCGGAAGTATATTTATATAAAAAAACTGCGTAGAATTTGCCATTCTACGCAGTTACTGCTGTTCGACATTACTATTTTACCAAATTTTTTCTCGAAAAGTCAAGACTTATTTTTATAAGATTTATGTTATATTGAAATATATTTTTATTCATTATTTAGAAAATTCATTACTAAATCTATAATTATTTCTTTTTCTTTAGGATTTGATTCTGCAATTAATAATGTTAAAGCTGTTAATGTATTATTATCTATTGTTTGTTTTCCATCTTTATATAAAATTCCATAGAAATTCAAAAAATATATAAATAAAGTTGCTGCAATTCTTTTATTTCCATCTACAAAAACATGATTTTTTACTATTAAATATAAAAAATTTGCAGATTTTTCTTCAATACTTTTGTATATTTCTTGTCCTGCAAAACTTTGATAAATATTTCCAATAATTGATTCTAAGCCTTTATCTCTTTCTACTGCAAATAAATTACTTTCTTCATTAAATCTTAGTTTATTTATTATATTCATGCACTCATTATATTCAATTTTTCTTTCATCAATACTTCCATTTATTTTCTTTAATGTTTTATGGTCATAATCATCCAATAAATCTAATGCTTTTGAGTATTCTCCTATTACTTTAAGGATTTCTTTTGCATCACTATTTTCTAGTCTCTCATCAATACGGTTTGCTATATCTATTAGTTTAACTGTTTTTTCTAGATATTCTAATCTTTGCTGATTTACTGCATAACCTTTTATCATATAATCTTTTAAAATTTGTGTTGCCCATTTTCTAAATGCGATACCTTCTTGAGATTTTACACGATATCCTACTGATATAATCATATCTAAATTATAGTAATTAATAGGCTTATCAGAAAATTCGGATTTTCCGAATTTAGTCATTGTTTCTTCTTCTATCAATTCTCCTTCCTTATATATATTTTTAATATGCTCATTAATTGTAGATTTTGCCTTTTTAAATAATTCTGACATTTGTTCTTGAGTTAACCACACTGTTTCATCTTTTAAATTCACCTCCAATTTTACTCCTTGATTTTCAAACAAAATAATTTCGTTTTTTCTCTCTTCCATACAAACACATCCTTTTCTTTTTATTAGTTCTTGTTTAGCGCGCATTGAAGAACTATTGTTTGCATGTTATAACATTTTTTAATATATGTAAATACGGTATTTTGATAATATCAAAATACCTAAAGAACAAAAGTAGATATTATTAAAAATGCAAAAGAAAAAACTTATTGTAAATGTCCACATATTTGTTCTGTGTGCATAACTTATCTGTAGCTCATTACATTCGCACAGCTAAGAAATGTACAACTATTGGCAAAGCCTTTATTTTATAGGAAGTGCGGAGCACTTTCCTATAAAATAAAAAACAATTTAAATAAAAAGAAGTAAACTCATACTTGCTAAATTTCTATCTAACAATTTGAATTCACTTCAAGTTTAAACCGTTTTTATTATTATTTACTATTTTATACTACCTACAAAATCTTTTATATCATTATCTGATGGATTTTCTCTAAAGCGTTGTCCATCTTTCCAATCTCCACCATTAGCTTCTTTTTCAAGTAATTTTCCACTTTCTCCTAAACTAGATGATGCTGAAGTGCAAAATGGAATAACTGTTTTTCCTTCAAAATTATTTGCCTTTACAAATGTATCCACTGGCCAAGCTGCAATTCCCCACCAAATTGGATATCCTATTAGTACTGTTTCATATTCATCCCAATTATCTACTGTATCTTTTTCTAATTTTACATCCCTTAAAGATTCATCATCATGTTCCTTTGATACTCTTGAATTACTATTTGTCCAGTTTAAATCATCTGATGTATATACATCTTCTGGCACTATTTCAAAAATATCTGAATCTAACTCTTCTGCAATTTTTTCTGAAACTGCTTTTGTGTGATTTTGTGCAGAATAATATACAACTAAAGTTTTGTTACCACTATTTGAAGCCTCTTCATTTTCATTATTATCTGCTTCTTTATCATTTTGTTCATTAATATATAAATCTGTTTCTTTATTTTCTTCTTTTGCAACATTTCTTTCATTATTTGATGCTAACGCATTTTTATTTGCATTATCTGTACTTTCTGGTTTTTCTGAGTTTAGCATAAAATATGCTCCAGCTCCAATAACTATAATTACTATAGCTACAATAATTCCAATTACTACTTTTTTCATTTTTTTATCTCTCCTTTTTACTTAATTTTATAATATATATAACTTAACATTTATCCAGTTACATAAAATTCATCTATAAACCTATTCCTTTTATAAATTTTTTCAAAAAAATTCTTCTAATTTTTCTGTTATCTTCTCTACATATTCTAGATACCAATATGTGTTCTAATACCAATCATGTTTTTCATCACGATTTAAGCTATCTATCTCTTTCATTTCTTCATCAGTTAATTCAAAATCAAATATAGATATATTTTCTAAAATATGGTCTGGATTACTTGAACCTGGAACAACCACTACTTTATTTTGATAATCCCATCTTAATATAACTTGTGCTACTGATTTATTATGACTTTCTGCTATTTTTACTAAAATTTCATCACTTAGTAATTCTTTCTGATGTCCTCTACCACCAAGCGGATACCAACCTTCTACAACAATTCCTAATTCCTGAATATGTCTTACTACTTCTCTTTCTTGATAATATGGATGTATTTCATTTTGAACAAGTGCTGGAGTAATTGTAACTTTTGGCAAAAACTCATCAATTTCTTCAATATAATAATTTGACAAACCTATTGATTTTATTTTTCCTTGCTCTACATATTTTTCCATAGCTTTATATGCTTTAACATCATTAGTTCCTGGATGGTGTAATAACATTAAGTCAATATATCCTATATCTAATTTTTCTAAAGCTTGTTCTATTGATTCTTCTGGATTATCAAATTGATTTGGATAAAGTTTAGTTGCAACAAATATATCTTCTCTCTTTATTAATCCGTCATTTATTGCTTTTCTTACCGCTTCTCCTACTTCTTCTTCATTTCCATACATATATGCTGTATCAATTTTTCTATATCCACACTCAATTGCTGTATATATAGAATTTACACAAGTTTCATCATGTAAACTATATGTTCCTATTCCTAGCATTGGCATTTCATATCCACTATTTAATTTAATAGTAGGTGCTTTCGATTCTTCATTTAAAATAGAAAACTTTAATGTTACATCTCCATCTCCTAAAATTTGTTTTAATTCTTCTTGTGTTACATTTTGAACTTTACCTAATTTAGTAAAATTCCAAGTATTAGTATCATAATACAAAGTAATTTTGTTTCCTTGATATAATATTAAATCTCCTACTTCTGTTGTAATTTCTTTATCATTAGTTGGTAAAGAAAAACCTAATTCCCCAACTTTTTCAAAATTGCCATAGTCATTTGCATTTATAATTATTTCTCCATCTTTTAGTTTTTCTATAAATGCAATACTTGATGAATTATTTTCTAATTTTATACTTAAAATTTTATCATTTACACTTAATTTTATCATAGATATTTCGCTCCTCGCATCATTTATTACATTTGTTTTTTCGCTAACATTATCATAATTATTTTGTGTTACATTATTTTGTTCTTTATCATTTATGAATAATGAACTAATTGCAATACAAACAATTGCAAGTATTAAAATACCTGATATTATTGCTATTATTTTTTTCATATTCTTAAACTCCAATCCTCTTTAACAAACATGACATATCAATTTCTCCTTTCGTTTTATATTATACAAGTTAAAGTTAACTTTAAGTCAATACTTTTTTTGAAAAAATATAAAAAGCAGATGTTTCCATCTGCTTTTTTGTAACTAAATGTTACTGTTATTTTAATTGTAATCCATCCTTAAATGCATCACCAACTCTTTTTGTTACTGTATAATATCCATGTGTATATGGGTCAAATGCTATTGCTGAAACTTTTTCAATATCAACCTTTTCTCCATCCATTACACTTTCATCTACTGATGTATTTACAACTTTTCCAATTACTCCACAATCTCCATATTCTATAAATTCACATTCCATACAAATTGGAAATTCATTTATAATTGGTGCATCTACATTTTCAGATTTTGTTGCTGTTAATTTGCTATTTTCAAATTTATTTGGTGTATTATTTCCTGATACTACTCCAAAATAATCTGCTTCTACAACATGTTTACTATCTGCTATTGATACTGTAAATGCTTTTCTTTCTTTAATATTCTTAACTGTTTTATGTGTTTCAGTTAAAACTAAAATAACTTCATCTCTTTCTCTCATTGTTCCCCATGCTGCATTCATTACATTAACACTTCCGTCTTCATTGTAAGTTGCAACCATTAGTACAGGCATTGGAAATATTGCCTCTGTTGTTTTAATATTTTTTCTCATTATTAATCATTCCTTTCATTTTATTTTATTTTATTATTAATACTATTTTAATTTATTATTAATAATTTTTCAATCCAATTATCAATTTCAGTATTTGATGTTATCATTCTATCTCTTTCACCTTCATTTGCTGAGAATACCAAATCTAATTCACCTTTTATATTTCCTTTTACAAGCGATTCATAATCTTTAAAACAATGACCTAACCATCCAGCATTTGAAGCAGCTACTATAACATCTTTTCCTTCTAAATTATTTTCTTTCAAAAACTTTTTCATAACTGGTGTTATTCCATACCACCAAGTACCTGTAATTAAAACTGCTTTTGAATATTTTGATAAATCTACATTAATTGGTTTTATTTCAACATCTCTTTTTATATCATTATTTTGCCATTCATCAACTACTGTGTCATAGTCATCTGAAAATGGAGTAGCTGGTTCTAATTCTAATAAATCAGTTCCTATTTTATTTTGTACATATTTAGCAACTTTTTTTGAATTACCACTAAAACTATAATAAATAACTATTGTATCACTCATTTTACTTTCTCCTTTACATTTATTATGAACTTTAGAAATATAGGATAAATTTAATTTTGAAACAACAAAATTAAAATAACACTCCTAAATTTTATTATATTCCTCATCTGTAACTTCTTCGCACCATTCATTTGAAGTATTTTCTCCTGGTACTTCAACAGCTATATGACTAAACCAAGAATCTTTTTTAGCTCCATGCCAATGTTTAACATTTGCTGGTATAACAACTATATCTCCTACTTTTAGACTTTGAGCAGGTTTGCCTTCTTCTTGATACCATCCTTCTCCTTCAACACAAATTAACATCTGACCTCCACCAGATGTACTATGGTGTATATGCCAATTATTTCTACATCCTGGTTCAAATGTAACATTTGCCAAAAATACTGCTGATTCTCCTGGCACTGTTAATGGTTTTAAATACGAATTTCCTTTAAAATATTGTGCATATGCATTGTTTTGTTCTCCCATTCCAAAAGCTCCACCATGTATTTCTTTTATACTTTCATCATTATATACTTCATTTATTAATGAAAATGCACTCCAAGCTTTTGGCCATCCTGCATAAAAAGCAATTTGTGTTACTATTTCAACTGCTTCTTCTTTTGTTACTCCATGTTTTTTACCTAAAACGAAATGTGATTTTAATTGTGGGAATAATCCTTGTGCCATTAATGCAGATATCGTTATCATTGATCTATCTTTTAATGATAATTTATCTTCTCTTGACCATACTTCTCCAAATAATACATCATCATTTAACTCTGCAAATTTAGGTGCTAATTCTCCTAAATTTTCTCTTCCAGCTGTTTGTTTTTCCATTTTAAATCCTCCTTATATTATTTTTGATTTACTATCAATTTAATTTATTTTATTATCTAATCATTTGTTGGCTTTAATTCTCCATAATAATAGCTTGCTGTTGCTCCTCCATCTATTAAAAAGTCAGTTCCTGTTATAAAAGCTCCTTTTTCACTCATAACAAGTTCTGCAACATTTGCAACTTCATCGGCTGTCCCAGGTCTTCCTGCAGGACATTTTGCAAACATATTCTTATAAAAATCTCCACGAGGTCCATTAAATTCATCTATTGCAAGAGGGGTTACTATTATTCCTGGTGAAATCGAATTAACTCTTGCTCCTCTTTTTCCCCAATTACATGCTTCAAACATAACTCTTTTTTCGTTACATCTTTTGGCTAGTTGATATGCATGTAATGTATCTTTTACATTCTCTGATTTTAAAACATCTAAATCTAATAATTTTTCTGTTGGAGTTGTTGCTAATTTTTCGTCGATTTCATTTCCTAATTGTGGCATTCTTTTTCCTGATTGACTTGAAATTGTTATTCCAACGCCACCTTTAGCTATGACTTTTCCAACTTCTTCTAATAATACTGCTGTTCCATATAAATCAACTTTTAATATTGTTTCAATAGGTGCTTGTGATGGTGAAACACCTGCTGCATTTATAAAATATTTTATTTCTCCACATTTCTGAGCTTCAGAAATTAAATTTACAATTGATTGTCTTGATGAAATATCACATTCCATTGCAATTACATCAAAACCTGCATTGTTCATAATTTCTGCTATTGTTTTTGCATTTTCAATGTTTTTATCTCCTACTACAATTTTCTTTCCATATCCTATTCGCCTCGCACATGCCATTCCTATTTGTCCTGCACCAGTTAAAATCATTACATCTTTCATCATTTTCTCTCCTTAGTTTTTTCTAAATATTCATCTAGTTTTCCCTCATAATAAAGATTTATTTTATAATCTAATCTCTTAGATGCTTCTTGCATATCTTTTATTTTGTTATCTAATATTTCTTTTTGTTCTATTAAAAGCTTTTTCCTTTCCTCTTTTGTTTCATCTCCTTTATCATATAAATCAAGATACCTTTTTAATATTTCTATTGGAAGTTCTGCATTCCTCATACATTTAACAAATTCTATTCTTCTTAAATCTTCTTCCTTGTAATCTCTGTATCCACTGTTACTTCTTGCTATTGGACCTATAAGTCCACTTTTCTCATAAAATCTAAGTGTATCTTGTGAGATATTTACTTGCTTTGAAACTTCATTTATAGTCATTTTGTTCCTCCATTTTTACTATATATATTTTATATACTTTAGAGTTAACTCCAAGTCAAGAGTTTTTTATAAAAAAATTTAAATAATCATTTCTTCTAAAACTTTTTTAATATAAATAAACTTTCTTTTAAAAGAACAATAGTGGACGATATTTAATATGTAAAAGACAAAACTATACTGAATCGTCTACGTAATTGTTCGATGCGCAAAAATTATGAAATAATTTTGTGTGCAAAAATTGGCATAAACCTTTATTTTATAGGAAGTACAGAGCACTTTTCTATAAAATAAAAAATAGATAATTTCAAATTATCCATTTTCATTTTTAAACTTTATTTATTATCGTAAAAAAATATTACATCCTCATAAACTTTCTTATTATCTTTTTCTGCTAATATTTCATGTCTCATGTTTGGATAATCAAATTTCTCTACTTTATTAAATCCTGCATTGCATAGTACTTTATAAGAATCTTTTGCACCCTTATCTCCACCAACACATGGATCATCTAATCCTCTTAATAGCAATAATTCCATATCTTTATTTACATTTTTATATAATTTAGATTTATGCATCATTATTACAAGATGAAATAAATCGCAAAATGCAGAACATGTGAAACCAATTCCACAATATGGGTCATCTATATACGCTTTAACATTTTCTTCATTATGAGAAATCCAATCACAATTTGTTTTAGGATTTTTAATACTTTTATTAAATGACTCAACACTTAAGCTAGATATGAATTTTGATTTATATTTTGGTCCATAAAATATTTTTATTAAATTAGCAAATAATATTCCAAAATATGCTCCACTTTGATAATTTGGATATCCAGAAAGTACAACTTTTCTGTAATCTTTAGAATTTTCTTGAAGAAGAACTCTTGTTATTATTGTTCCCATTGAATGTGCTAATATATAAATTTCAAGATTTTTAAAATGCTCTTTTATAAAATTAGTAATAACTTTTTGATCTTCAATAAGCTCTTTATATCCCTCTTTCTCTTTAAAAAATCCTAACTCCTTACATGACATTCCATGACCTCTCATGTCTGAACTAACAACAGAAAAACCTTTTTCATTAAGAACTTTTATAATTTTCTCATAACGTTCTTGATGTTCTTCCATCCCATGTATAACTTGTACAACTGCTTTTGGATTTTCTACTTCAAATATATGAAGTTCTAAATTATATCCATCTCTGGATTTAATAAATTTTTTTTTCATATTATACCTCTTAATATTTTATTTTAAAAATTATATCATTATTATTATTAAAACAAAATACATTTTAAGTATTCTTGACTTTTCATTTATTTCATAATATATTATATAACATCTCAACCTTAATTTAGGTCAAGTATTTTTAAGGAGAATTTCACATGGAAATAAGTATTGGAGAAGCTTCAAAACTAACAAAATTAAGCATATCAAAACTAAGATATTATGATGATAATGGATTAATTCCTTCATTAAAAAGAACTTCTAGTGGTTTAAGAAAGTTTGATGATAATTCTCTTGAAGCTTTAAATTTAATAGAATGTCTAAAGAATTCTGGTATGAAGCTAAAAGAAATAAAACAATTTATGAAATGGTGTTCTGAAGGAGATTCTACCTTAGAAAAAAGACTTAAAATGTTTTATGAACAAGAAAAAAACATTTTAGCTCAAATAGAAGATTTACAAAATTCATTAAATTTAATAAAATTCAAACAATGGTATTATGAAACTGCTGTTAAGGATAATACTGATAAATTAGTTAAAAATATGAAATATGAAGATATGCCAAAAGATATACAAAAATTATATGATAAATCACATAAAAGTAGAAAATAATTTTATATAACTAAACAATAAGAAAAAACTGAATTTTTTGAAAAATATATTTCATAAAATTCAGTTTTATTTCATATCGCTTCATTCTCCATATAATATATTCATTTGTAATATTATTTCTTTTTTCTTGGTTTTGGAACTTCAGTTACTTGTTCTACTTTGCTTACAACAATTCTGCAAACTTCTCCATTATCAATATCTAAAATATAATGTTCTTTTGCTCCCTTATATGGAAATCCAATTTCTGTATCTTGCATTAACTCTTCAATACAATCTAACTTTTTTATATATGCTATGTTATCACATACAGTAATAAGAGGTTTTTCATTTACATATATTAGATATTCTCCAAACATCTTTCTATATCTAATTTCACCAACTCCGTTTATTTGTTCACAAACATAATTTATAAAATCTATTGATGTTGCCATATTCTTTCCTTTCTATACAAAATATATGTATTTTTATATTGTAGAAATTTCTACTTTTATCTAATTATAATAAAACTACATCTATTTGTATTGTAAAAAAAGGACATTTGGTACTAAATTTCTGGAGTTAATACTTTTTACTGTGAAATCTATATATTAATTCATTATATTATTTTTCATTTTTTATGCATAATTATATTTTTTTCTATTTATAATTAAAAATACACTACTTACAATTAAAGATAAAATTTCTGCAAAAGTAACTGCAAGCCAAATTCCATTTAATCCGAAAATTATTGGAAGTGCAAAAATCATTATAACTTGGAATACCAAAGTTCTTAAAAATGAAATAGCTGCTGAAACTGCTCCATTATTTAACGCTGTAAAGAATGATGATGCAAACATATTAAATCCACTAATTAAATATGATAAAGCAAATATTCTTATTGCATTAGTTGTTATTTCAAGTAATCCAGCATCATAACTTACAAATATTGATGCAAGTAATTTTGATAATATCTCTGCAAGTCCTGTCATAACAAATGAAGTAATAGCAATTAATTTTAAACTTTTCTTTAATAAACTTTTTAATTCATCAGTATTTCCTGCACCATAATGATATCCAATAATTGGTGCTGTTCCTATTGAATATCCTAAATAAGTTCCTGAGAATATAAAGCTTACATACATAATAATTCCAAAAGCTACAACTCCGTCAGAACCTGCATATTTCATAAGTTGAGCATTAAATAACATATTTACAAGTGACATAGATAAATTTGTAAGCATCTCTGAAGAACCATTTGCACATGCTTGTAATATTGGTTTTATTTCAAATTTAGTTTTTGTTAAATATAGAATATCATTTTTCTTACTTGCAAAATATATTATAGGAATAATTACACCAATTGCTTGGCTAATTCCTGTTGCAAGAGCTGCTCCTAATACTCCAATTCCTAAAATTTTCATAAATAAAAAGTCTAAAATCATATTACTAACACCTGATATAATTGAAATGATTAATCCAAATGTGGGCTTTTCTGCTACAATTAAGAAGCTTTGAAATGAATTTTGCAACACAAATGGTACTAAAAATAAAAGTAATGTTCTTCCATATGTTATGCAATCTGCAAGCATATTTTCATCTGCTCCAAGTAATTTTGCCATTGGTGTTATAAGATTAACTCCAATAACTGTAAGTATTAGTCCTATTATTATTAATAAATATATTAGCATCGAAAAATATCTATTTGCTTTTTCTTTATCTCCTTCGCCTATTGTTTTTGATACTAAAGCACTTCCACCTGTTCCAATCATAAAACCTAATGTACCTAAGATCATTATTGCAGGCATTATTAAATTTACTGCTGCAAAAGCATCCGAACCTACACAGTTAGATACAAATATACCATCTACAACTCCATAAATTGATGTAAATATCATCATAATGATTGTTGGAATTGTAAATTTTATTAATTTTTTATATGTAAAATGTTCTGATAATCCAATTTTCATTTTTATTATTTCCTCCTAAACCAGTTTTCAATATAATCTGCAAGTGGCGAAATAATATCTTTTATTTCTAATTCTGATGTATTTATGCAAAGATCATAATTACTTTTATCTCCCCACTCTGAACTTGATATTAAATTGTGAAAATTCTTTCTATTTTTATCTATTTGAATAATTTTCTTTTCTAATTCTTTTTCACTTAAATTTTCATCTTCTTTAGCTTTCATTTTGCAACGTTTTATTTTAGATTCCATATCGCTATATACAAATATATTCATTATATTATAATCTTTTAAAGTTACATCTGCTCCTCTTCCAACTATAATACAATCTCCCTTTTCAGCAATTTTTTTAAGTACTTCTTGCTGTTTTACTAATATTTCTGTTTGACCTACTTGCATTCTGCTAAAACTTGTAAAACTTCTTCCAAAATTAAAAGCTATTGGATATACTCCTTTTTCAGAAATATCTTTTATATAATCTTCTGATAATCCTGTTTCTTTTGATATTTCTTCTACAATTTCCTTATCATAATAGGATAAATTTAATTTGTCTGCTAGTCTTTTTCCGACTTCTCTTCCTCCACTTCCAAATTCTCTGCTAATTGTTACAATTTTCTTCATTTACATTCCTCCTTTTAAGTCAAAAAACCAGAATCAAGATTTTGTATGCAGTGCAAACTGCTACAAAATCTAACTTCTGCCATAATTATCTAGTACAAAAATTTATCCCACTGGGATAAATTTCCTACTATATATAAAAATAGCTCGATTATTTTTTAAATAACCGAGCGCACTCGACATCTTATCCGGCAGAAGATTGATAAGTCAATCTTGGCATTGCGATGCACCTGCCTCCGATGATCACTATTAGATTAATACATGTTTAATAATATACGCTATTTTAATTTTTTTGTCAATACATTTTTTCATAAAAAAAGATAGTTATTTCTAACTATCTTTTTAAAATTTATACTTTACTCTACATTTACACCTTTTTGAAAAGCTTTATTTCCTACAAAGTAATAAAATACTATATAAACAACATATATTCCAATTCCAGCAGTCATCACTAATTTTATTGCATCTATATTAACTATATCTGTTGTATTAACTAAATTCATAACATTTTCATTGAATAATCCTAAAACAAAAATCAAACCTAAAGTTATTATTTGTGTTAACATATATAAAGTAAATCCTATTATAAGTGTTCTTACTATTTTATTTTTATTTGATTTATAACCTAATATAATTCCTACATATCCTATTAAAATCATAAACATAACTTCTAAAAAGAATACTAATGCAGCTAATAACAATAAATTTATAACTGTAGTATCATAAGTTGATGCTGCTATCTCTAATAAAGATTTAAGCACCTGCATATTTTCTTTTGAATAATAACATATAAATAAGCAAACTATTATAACAACTGCTGTAGTAAAAACAGTTATACATGCTGCAAGTACTTTTGAAGCAAATATAGTTTTTTTATCTACTGGTAAAGTATGTGTTAAGTATGATTCATCTTTATACAAATTTTTAATAAATCTTGCCCATAATCTCATAAAACAATTTATTAAACTACTTACCATCATTGCTATTGCAAATCCAAAAACAATTTGTGTTAATACTGAAAAAACTATAGAATTTTCTATATTGCTTAAAAGTCTTCCTAGTACTGAAAAAAATAAAGCTAAAACATAAAATACTATAACAACTTTATACACCCATTTTAAATCATATTTTAATAATTTTCCTAACATTTAAAATACCTCCTAAATACTTCATCTATTGATGATTTTTCACTATTCCTTAACTCATCTGCTGAAGAAGTTAAAATAATTTCCCCATTATTCATAAATATAACTTCATCTAAAATTCTTTCAATATCTGAAATTAGATGTGTTGAAATTATAATACTTGCTCCTTCAGTAAAATTAGAAAGTATTGTATCTAATATATAATCTCTTGTTGCAGGATCAACTCCACCAAGCGGTTCATCTAATATATATAATTCTGCTGTTCTTGACATTACAAGAATTAATTGTAACTTCTCTTGCATTCCTTTTGACATTTTAGAGATTTTTGTATTAATATCTAAGTTTAAATCTTTTAATAATTTAATTGCTTTTTTTGAATCAAAATTCTCATAAAATTCTTCAAAGTATTTTATTGCTTCTTTAATTGTCATTTCTTTATCTAAATATGTTCTTTCTGGTAAATAAGATATTATCTTTTTTGAATCTATTCCTGGCTTTTTACCATTTATTAATATTTCTCCACTTGTAGGTGTAAGTAAATCATTAATTAGTTTTATAAATGTACTTTTTCCAGTTCCATTTTTTCCTAAAAGTCCTATTATTTTACCTCTTGGAATCTTTAAATTAATATCTTTTAAAATTTGTTTATTATCAAATTCTTTGCATAGATGCTTACATTCTAATAATTCCATTATTTATTTCCTCCTAACTCTTGCAAGTATTCGATTACTTCTTCATGAGTCATGCCTATATTTTTCATATCACTTAAGAAATTGATTACTTTTTCTTTAGCTAATTCTTTTTTTAGTTTATTAATCAATTCTTTATTTGTTGTTACAAACTTTCCATTTGTTCTTTCTGTATAAACTAATCCTTCGTTTTCTAATTCTACTAATGCTTTTTGCATTGTATTAGGATTAACTCTTGCAGTTAGTGCTAGCTCTCTTACTGAAGGTAATCTTTCTCCTTGTTTTAGTTTTTCAGAAACAATTTCAGCTTTAAGTTTTTCTACTAATTGTATGTAAATTGGTCTTTCGTTATCAAAAATATAATCCACAATTTTTTCCTTTCTATCATTGTATTACTTGCATAATACAATGATACTATTTTATATTTTATTTGTCAATAGTAAAAAAACAGAAGATACAAATATATCTTCTATTATCTTTATATCTCCAATAATTTTATTTGAAACAAACTTATACTTTTTGAATCATTTTTTAATTTCTCTTCAAATTCTTCATGAAGATGTCCATGAATATGAAGTGGTATATGATTTTTATAAATATAATATGTTATTCCCTTTAATCCATCATGAACATTATCATTTTTATCATAAATATACGCTTTATCATGTGAAATTAAAATATCTGCTGTTTCCATTTTTTCCGCTAATTCTAAACTTTCTTCTTGAGTTTGCATCCCATAAGTTCCTTCTTTGTATCTATTTGACCCCATTATAGCAGCAATTTTTACATTTTTACAAGTAATAACTTTTCCATTTATATTTTTAATTTTATTTTTTTCTAGAAAATCTATAGAATCATGGTTTCCAACTATACCAAATAATTTTTCATCTGGTATACATTCTTTTATTATATCAATATCTAATCCACTTAAATCTCCTAACAATAAGCATATATCATAATCATTCATACTTATTGATTTTAAATAATCTACATATTTATTTGTATATGATAAACAATTATGTGTATCTGTTATAAATAAAATTTTTAATCCTAATGGCTTATATATTTTACATTTTCCAAATTCATTTAATAATTCATCTTCGTATTTTTCACCTTTATTGATATTACTAATTGATTTATTATTTTTCTTTTTAAATAAAAATTCTAATATTTTCATAACCCCTCTATTACATAATACTAAATACTTTACACATTAAATAAGATTTATTAAGCATATAATTCTACATAAGCGGAGCTACTAATCTAAGTAATGATTGCCATATTCCTTTAAATAAATTTGGTGTTGCTTCTTTAATACTTACTTCATGGCTTTTTTTAATTGTATCTTCTACATCTTTTTTTATATCTTTAATACAATCTACATCTTCTAAATATACACCACATTCAAAATGTAAATATAAACTTCTGTAATCTAAATTAATTGTACCAACTGTAGCAATATTATCATCTGATACAAACACTTTGCTATGTACAAATCCTGGTGTATATTTATATACCTTTACTCCAGCATTTACAAGTGGTTCCATATATGATTCTGATAATGTATATACTATTTTTTTATCAGGAATTCCTGGTATTACTATTCTTACATCTACACCTCTTTTAGCAGCTAAACAAAGTGAATTTATAACATCTGTATCTATTATTAAATATGGTGTAAATATATAAACATAACTATTTGCCTGATTTATAATATTTAAGTAAACATCTTCACATGTTATTTCATCATCTAATGGTGTTTCTGCATAAGGTACTGCATATCCATTAGTTTCTTTTTTGTCTTTAAAGTCATACTTAAATTTTGTAAAATCATCATCTTCATTTCTAAATGCATTCCACATAATCAAAAATATAACTGTATAATTCCAAACAGCATCTCCAGATACTTTTATTCCATTATCTTTCCAATGTCCGTATGGACTATTTATATTTATGTATTCATCTGCAATATTAATTCCACCGGAAAATGCTACTTTTCCATCAATAACTAATATTTTTCTATGGTCACGATTATTCATAATTACACCTGATATTGGATGTAATTTATTAAATGTAACACATTTAATTCCTTTTTGTTCTAGCTTTTTAGGATATGAATTTTCAAGTGTGGAAATACATCCTAAATCATCATACATAACTCTTACATCTACACCTTGTTTTGCTTTTTCTTCTAGTATTTCTAATATTGAATTCCACATAGTTCCACGTTTTACTATAAAGTACTCAAAGAATATAAATTTTTCAGCTTTTTTCAATTCTTCTATCATAACTTTAAAAGCATCTTCTCCTATTGAGTAATACTCTACATCATTATTTTTAGTTACAGGATAACCGGAAAAATCACTTAGATATCGTAATTTACCATTATCTTTAAATTCTTCTCTTATTTTTGGATCTTGTTTTAAATAATCTTTTCTTTGCTTTTCGCTTTCAATAATACTTTTTAATACTTTACTATTATTTTTATTTCTTCCAATTACAATATATAAAAGAGTTCCAACTAATGGATATGAAAATAATATAAGAAGCCATGGCAATGTATATGAATAATTCTTACTATTTTTTATTAAAGCTAAAATAAGAAATAATCCTACAACACTATAAATAATTCTAACAAAACCAAAAATTTCTTCTAAAATTATATAGCCCCATAATGAAAGTAAAATTTGTAATATTAATCCAATTCCTACTACAATTCCTTTTCTAATTGCCATTTGCATTTTTATATTTCTCCTTATATATTTATATTATATTTTTTCTTATCTTCATCTGTAAGTTCAAAAAATCTTATATTTTTATTTCTTTTTCTCCATAAATTAAGTGCTTTTTCTCCAACAAAAGTAACTATTCCCTCTTGTCTTCCTAATCTATATTTGCAAGTTTTAAAAGGAACTGATATGTTTGAAATACTTGATACTAAAATTCTTTTTAATTTTGGACAATCAATAATTGCAAAATTAAATGCTGATTCACTATTAAGAAAAACAATTTCTTCTAAATTAGTTTCTCTAAAACAATTAATAATATTTTGTGGTCTTTCTGCAATATAAAGTTTTAAATCTCCTAAAAATTCTACTCTATTAAGATTTGTACATCCTAAAAATGCATCTTCACCAATATTAATTACATTTTCCGAAAATGTGATACTTTCAAGTGAAGTACAATTTTTAAATGCTCTTTGACCTATTATTTGAATTTTTCCAAATGAAATATATTTTAGTTTTGGTGAATCTGAAAAAGAATCATTTCCTATACAATTATATATTCTATCTGGACTTAAACTAACACATGACATATTAGTTCCATCTAAAATATTCAATTCTTCAAGATTTTCCCATTTATAATTCGCCTCAAAATTATATTTTGCAACTCCATTAGTTGAAATTGTGAGTTTTTTAGCTTTCTTAATTGTATTTATATCAATATTCTCTTTAACAAATATTTGTTGCCCATCTTCTAATTCAATTTTAAAAGCTGGTCCTTTTTTAGATATCCAATTATATTTCATTTTTCTTTGATTTGAAGCTTCATTAAACTTTGAAAACCAACTTTTTATTGTTGCAAATATTGATTCATTATCATAAACTTCTAATTCGTTATCTCTATTATTTTTTTCTTCATTTATAACATATTTTCTATTATCTTTTTCATATATATTTCCAATTATTTCCATATGGTCATCTCTTGATGTTACACCTTTTATTACCAATAGTTGCTTCCATAATTTATAATCATATATATCTTTTTCTGTTAAATTTTTAGCAAGATTAATTAACTGATTTCTCTTTATTTCATCATTTTCTTCATTTTTTGCTCCATCAAATAAAGTTTCTTTAATAGCATTTTCTAAAGATTCCATACTACAATATGAAAAAATTTTAGTAAAATCTAATACTCCTTCTATTTGAAGTTGATAAATAGCAATATCAAATGAAGTTTTTCCAACATATTTATTATGCTCTATCTCTTCTATTGGATTATGAGATTCTTCTTTCCATAAATCAATCTCTTCTTTTAAAACAATCCATGATTTTTTTAATTTTTCTAAAGCTTCAGCATCCATTTTATTTTGAGTAGCACTTTCAATCACATTATTAAATTTTAAAATATAATAATCTATATCAGAATCTAATAATACTAATTTAGAAAGTACTTCTAATGATATTTCATCAAATCCTTCTGATTTATTATCATTATCTAATACAATGTCTTTTGCCTTTATTCTAATTGCTTCTAATATATTTTCATATTCTTTTGCCTTATCAAATTGATTTAAAACTTTTACTTCTACAATTTTGTTTTCAATTTTAAAAATTTCTTGAAGAAGTAAATCAAACTCTTTTTTATTTATCATATGTATCTCCTGCTTTTATCAACTATATATGAATTATACATGTTTATTATTTTATTTACAATATTATTATACAAAATATTTTAGAATACTTATCTTTCTATAATATAAGAATTTAATTCAATTTTATTAAAGTAAAAGCAAGTCTAAAATTTTGTTATTTTAAACTTGCTATATTTTTTATAACTCTATCTCAATTATTAAATTTCCTTTTTCATATTTACCAACTATATTTCCATTATTTAGTTCTACTAATTGCTTTGCTATAGACAAGCCAATTCCAGTTGATTTTTTTGCATTTTCTACTGTATAATATCTATCAAAAATCTTTTCTACTGTTGTTGCATCTAATGAAGATGATTTATTTGAAAAAGTTATTTTTCCATTTCTATCTAATTTTACTTTAAAATTCCCATTACTATATTTAGTAACGTTTGATAAAATATTTTCAAACACTCTAATAATAGTATTTTTATCTATCATTTTATATATTTTTGTTTCTTCTATTTTTATTTCAGGAACTATATTATTTTCTTTAAAAAGTACATAGAAATTTGCTAATGTTTCTTCTAGCAATTCATTTATACAAACTTTTTCTTTTATAATATTTGGCGAAATATCTATTGTTTTGGAAAAATCAAATAGTTGTTCCGTTAAATTAATTATATCATTAGTTTTTCTTTCAATAATTTTAATATATTCTTCTTGTTTTTCCTTATTTTCTTTTATTAAATCTATATATCCACTTATAGAAGTAAGTGGTGTTCTTATATCATGTGAAATATTTGTTATAGTTCTTTTTAATTCATGATTTCCATTTTCATATTGTAATCTTTGAGTTCTTAGATTTTTAATTTCTATATTTAATGTATTTGCAAGTGCTACTATTTCTCTATTTTTTGTATCTACTGTTAGTAAATTATTTGTATCTGATTCTAAAATTCTAATTAATTCACATCTTATTCCTCTAATTGATTTTTTTATTAGTAATAGTTTTATAATTAAAAATATTAAAATAATTGTTAATACACTTATTAGAAAATATAACCAAATATCCAAATTTGTCCTCCTTTTTATTTACTGTAGAACAATAGTGAACATTATGAAAATTGTGAAAAAACTATACTGAAACATCCACGTAATTATTCGATATAAATAAATTCTACACTTATACAAAAACTTTTTTAACATATAAAATTTTAGTTTAAATCTTTTTTATTAAATAAATATACTCCTACTCCATTAAAAATAATAATCAGGGCTAGTGAATATACTGGTAACATATATAAATTCGTTTCAAATCCTGCTCCTAAACTAAAAGCCTGCCCCATTGGAAGAATATCAACAACAGCCTGATAAAATGCTTTTTTTGCATCGCTTGGATACTTAGGATTTTCTACTTCTTCAAAGCCTATTTCTCCTGTATCTGGATTAAATTCACCTTTTTGTACAGTTGGTGGAGTTTGAATTATATTAATTGAAGTTACTGTTATACCTAGCATTACAAAAAAAAGTAATATACAAGCTACTGCTGATATTGTCTTGTTGCAACTTAAAACTGAAATAAAATTAAATATTGCACAATATGCAATAATAAACATTATACTATCAAAACTTGTAATTAATAATTTTCCTAATTCTATTGTTGGCTTTCCAAATAAAGGAATTGCTATAATTAAAACAAATACTATCCACACAAGTTCAAATAAAATTGCAACCATACTACTTATTATAAAATTAGATAGAAAAATATTTGTTTTAGTATGACCTGCAATTATTTTATTTCTTATTGTTCCATCAGAATACTCTGTACCAACAAAAAGTCCTGTGAAAATTGCTATAAATATTCCTATCATTGGTAAATAATTTGATACTAATTCACTTGTTTGTATTTGAGCATTATAATTTATAGAATCTAAATAATTGGAAATTATCATAAAAATTACAATACCAATAGTTGCAATTATACATCCAAAAAATACTTTATTTTTCTTAATTCTCTCAAAACCTGCATCTAATAATTTATACATTATCGCCACCTCCAATCAAATTCATATAGTAATTTTCTAATGATTCTTCTTTTTCATGAAATTCATTGATAGCACAATTTCTATTTGAAAGTGCGATTGCAAGCTCTGAAACATTTATATTTTCAAATATATTAATAATTTTATCTGAAACAATTTCATAAGAAATATTTTTTTATTCAAAATATTTTGATGCTTCTTTTATATTGCTTACTGATATTTCAAATCTCTTTTTACAGTTTTCTTCAAGTTCTTTGCTATTAATTTCTTTTATAATTCTTCCTTTATCTACAAAACCATAGCAAGTTGCGATTTTAGATAATTCATCTAAATAATGGCTTGATATTAAAACTGTTATTCCTTTTTCTTTGTTTAATTTCAAAATAAGTTCTCTTATTTCAATTATTCCTTCTGGATCTAAACCATTAATAGGCTCATCCAAAATAAGCAAATCTGGATTTCCAACTAATGCAATTGCAATACCTAATCTTTGTCTCATACCTAATGAAAAATTCTTTGCTTTTTTCTTACCTGTTTTTGATAATCCTACAAGTTCTAATATTTCATATATTCCATCATAAGAAGGTAGACCAATAATTTTATACTGCTCTTTTAAATTTTCCTCTGCTGTTAAATCTAAATAAATTGAAGGAGTTTCTACTATTGCTCCTATCCTTTTTCTTACCTCTATAATTTTTTTATTTTCGTTTGAAATTCCATATATTGAATAAGTTCCTGAGGTTGGTTTTTGAAGTCCACAAATTAATCTAATTAAAGTAGTTTTACCAGCTCCATTTTTTCCAATAAGACCATATATTGCACCTTTTTTCACATGCATATTAAGATCACTTAATGCTTTAAAATCTTTATATCTTTTTCCAAGATTATGTGTTTCTAAAATATATTCCATAACCTCCTCCTTTCTAGTACTAATTTTACACTTAAAAAGTTAAGAAACCGGTTAAGAAAATAGTTAAGATTTAGTTAAGCAAATAATTTATAGAACGAAAGTGGATGATATTTAATATACAAAAGACAAAACTATACTAAATTGTCCACGTAATTATTAAGATCCAATTTTAAATCCAATTCCCCACACAGCTTCAATATACTCTTCTTCTGTTACTTTTCTAATTTTCTTTCTTATATTACTTATATGAACTTTAAGAGAATTCTCATCACAATCTAAAGTATCTTCACTTATAAGTTCAAGTAATTTTGTTTTTGTTACTACTTGTTTTGGATTTAATAATAATTGTTTCATTATTGCATATTCTGTTTTAGTTAAATATATTTTTTCATCATTAATATATATAGTATGTCCTTCTTCATTTAAAACCATATCTTTATATTTTAATTCTCTACTATTACTCTTTCCATCATTTATTCTTAATTGAACTTTTACTCTTGCTAAAAGTTCTTCTGAATTAAAAGGTTTTGTAATATAATCATTCGCTCCATTTAATAATACATTTACTTTATTATCTGGAGAAATTTTAGCACTAATAACTATAATAGGAACTGTTTTTACTTTTTCTATAATATCTTCTCCATTTAAACCAGGAAGCATCAAGTCTAATAATATTAAATCTACTTCTTCTTTTTCTAAAAGCATTATTGCTTCTGTTCCTGAATAAGCATCAATAATTTTATAGTGCTCTTTTTCTAAAATCTCTTTTATTAAATTATGAATATCATTGTCATCTTCTACAATTAATATAGTTTTCATAAAAGCTCCTCTAAGTATTATAATTTAAACATTTTTCCTCTAACAATTTAAAATTACAACATCTTAATTTTATGTTTTCTGGTAATCTACCACTATTATATAATTGATATAATCTAAAAGATTTGTTTTTTACTTGGTGATAATTTGCATTTAACCAAGCTAGTTGCTGTTTTAATAATTTTTGATATTTTAATTCTTCTACTGTTACTGTTTCTTTATTTAAGTCTATCAAATAATAATTATTAGTATGTACTGGTATCATATTATTAAAATTTACTGCTCCTAATTCTCCATTCTTAATTTTAAAAAAATCTATTTGATTTTTCATTTTTCTATGCTTTGACTTAGGACTAGCTAACGGAGCAAAATATTCACAAGTTCCAATATTAAATAAAATTCCAATAAACGGTCTTGTTTCCTTTTCATTTTTATTATACGCAATTTTGCTATCAAACTTTCGTAGATATTCACAATAATTCGCATCAACTCTAACTATTTTTAAATTTATAATCATTTTGTACCTCCTATTATATATTATTAATAAAAAAATAGAAAGGGATTAGAGTAAAAACCCCTAATCCCCTTTTTTAAGTTCCAATTTCATGGCTGGAAACACCGCTTTTTTTAATTCCATTTATGGCTGGATTCACCGCTTTTTTAAGTTCCAATTTTATGGCTGGATTCACCACTTTTTGCAATATTTTAATAACGTTCAATTTTATACGATTTAATCGTAAATTCATTATACTATCTATTTTATTATATGTCAAACAAATTTGTTAAATTCCATTATACTTATTTCACAAAATCATCCATTTCACCTTTATCAAAATATAAAACCTCTTCATATTTTTCCTGATCACGTACTGGTAAAAAAACTGATACTTTTACTGCTTGATGTAAACATTCAGGACATCTATATGTAACAATTCCACAAGCATAATTTCCTGTAGGAATATCTGCTTTACGATTTACTGGTATTACATTTTCTTTATAATATGTTGCATCTGTATGTGATACATAATGTCCTACCATCATTGGTAACATATATAGTTTTCTACTTCTTTCTTCCATAACATTTTGACACTGACTACACCAATCATCATGAAAAACAGAAAGAAACTTCTTAAAAAATCCCATAATTATTTCACCTTCTTACGTGCTTCTTCTAAAACTTCAACCATCATATCAGCTTTTGAAACACCTGTAAGAATTTGTTCACTATCCATACGCCAACGTGTATTAGATGTAAATGTATTAACTCTAACTTTTACATTATCTATTGTAAATAAGAAACTTACTCTACCACTTCCTTCAAAAATTCCAAAACCACTTCTTCCATCGTCTACCCATGTTTTTGTAATTCTATTAGCTGGTAATACATAATTTTCAAATGGATTCCAAAAAGAAACCATTGCTATCTTTCCATTTTCTGTATCTACAACTACTGTTAAACCATCTCCATAGAAAGTATGATTACGTTTAAATCCACTTTCATCTAATTCCTTTTCTAATTTCTTTTTTCCATTTCCATATATAATTCTTCCTGCAAAAACCCACCAAACAAATGATAAAATACTTGGTCCCATAATTAAAATTACTGCCATATTTCCTTTTTGAAAATGATTTGCAGAAATTATAAAACATATTGCACATATTAACATTGGTACAAAAATATATGATAATAAATATACTACATTAATCTTTTTTACTTTTTTATTCTCCATTTTTTTATCCCCTTATTACTTTATTATTTTAACGCGATTTTATTCCCATTCTGATTTTTCTTTTTTCTTTGGCGCCCAGAAATATGGAAAGATTCCTATTCTTGCACCTAAAGCATGAAGTATTGGAAATGCTATTATAACTGTTACTATTTGAATCATCATAGTTGAGTTTTCAGAATAGTCTTCTTGTGAAACTTTACCACCATTTCCAAGCATGTCTATGTAAAAATCTTTACGAGTTAAAGGCTCTTTATATTCAATTTGAGATATAAATGTTTCACTACTTGTTAAATCTTCGTATACAATTTTTCCTACTGGTAAAATTGAATCTCCAGAATAAATACTATCTCCTGTATTTTGTACTGAATCTGTATTAATACGAGCTGCAATTATCTCTCCTGATGGAAGTGTTACTGCATGCATATAAGAACCTCCATAGTATCCACCACCACGATTTCGATATTCAATTCCTGGTGAAACTAATGTAAATGTATCATGTGATAATAAATCATCAACATTTTGAGCTCTAAATACATTTTCATCTGCTATACCACCAATATCTCCATCAGCTACTGTATGTTCTTCTGCATAAGCTTCATATTTTTCAGGCATATTTTTTTCAACTATTTTTGCTGGAATCATACTAATTAAAACACTTAGTAATAAGCATAACCAGATATCAAATCTAAGACTATGGTACCTCATATCTATTCACCTCTTTTGCTATTAATTTTTTCTAACAATTATAATAGCACAAATGAATTTAATTATCAATTAAAAATTAAAAATCTGTATAACTTCCTTTTGGAAAGATAATTTTTACTTCTGTTCCTTCATTTTGGGCAGAATTTAATTCAAGTCCAAGTCCTAATTTATCACATAATTTTTTACATAAAAACATACCTATTCCAGTTGATTTTTTACCATTTATTCTGCCGTTTGTTCCTGTAAATCCTTTTTCAAATACTCTTGTTATTTCTCCTTTTTTTATTCCTATTCCATTTTCCTTTATATATAAAACTACTTTATCTTGTACTTCTTTGCTATATATATTAATTTGTCTATTATCTTCTTTTGAGTACTTTATACTATTTACAATTATTTGATTTAAAATAAATATTATCCATTTACTATCAACATAAACTTCTTTATCTACATCTTCTATATCTACTTTTACCTTCATAGATATTAATTGATTTTTATTTTTCTTTATTACTGTATTTATAATTTCTTTTAGGTCTGTTTTTCTTATTATATAATCTTTTTCTACTGTATTACTTCTAGCATAAAATAAAGCTTCTTCTGTATAATCTTCTATTTTATCAAGCTCTTCTCCAATACTTTTTGTTACTTCATTTTTATTATTTTCTATCATTAATTTACTTGTTGCTATTGGAATTTTTACTTCATGTATCCAAAGTTCTATATAATCTTTATATTCTTCTTGCAAATACTTATAATAATTTACATTTTCTCTCATTGATTTATTAGTTTCATCTAATACATATTTTAGAATTTCTCCTTCTGTAAAATTTGGATTCTTCATTATTTCAGTTATTAAATATTTTTTATCAAGTTCATCTATCTTTTCTATTATTTCTTTATAATAATTTTTCTTAATTAAAAATTCAATAAATAATCCTAAAAAATATACTAGTAATATGCTAACTACAATATATATTTTTGCAAATGTACCAAAATTATATATCATTAAAAAAATTTCAATTGTTGCTAAAACAAATAACAATAAAAATATACTTATAAATTTATCTTTTAAAAAACAAGTAAATTTCATTTTAATATATACCCCTGTCCTCTTTTAGTTTCTAATAATTCTTTTAATCCAAATTCTTCTAATTTATTTCTAACTCTTGTTATATTTACTGTTAATGTATTGTCATCAACAAACTCATCTGTACTCCATAAAAAGTCCATCATTTCTTCTCTTGAGACTATTTTATTTCTATTGTTTAATAAGCATTGCAAAATTTTTCTTTCATTTTTAGTAAGGTCAATTGCCTTACCATCTTTTTCTAATTTACTCTCTGATATATTAAGTGTAAAATATTCTGAAACTATTTTATTTGAATCTGATGTTTTATTTATTCTTTTTAATATTGATGATATTCTAGCAAGCAATATATGTGTATTAAATGGTTTGGTTATATAATCATCAGCTCCATAATTTATACTTAATAATTCATCCATTTCATTATCTCTACTTGTAACCATAATGATTGGTATTTCTGACTTTTTTCTTATTTCTTTACATATATATTCTCCATCAAAAAATGGCAAATTTATATCTAGCAAAATCAAATCACTATTACTTTCTAATATATCTTCTATACAATTATCAAATTTTTGTAATCCAACCGCCATATAACCATTATTCTTTAAAAATATTTCTAATTCGCCTCTTAATTTCTCATCATCTTCAACAATTAATATTTTTTGCATGTTTACCTCCAATGTCCTTTTAGGAACGTTTTGCTGAGGCTGTTGAATTTTAATTTTTACAGCCTCAGTATGCAGAATGCAAAAGCATTCTGTAAACCGATAATTTGGACATTTTTGTCCTTTTTGGGACATATATTTACTCCTGAATAATTATAACATACTTTTAAAAAAATAACCTTACATTTAAGTAAGGTTATTTTATCTATTCCTCAATTTCTTCAAATTGTGAATTATAAAGTCCAGCATAAAATCCATTTTGTGCTAACAATTCATCATGACTACCTTGTTCTATAATATTTCCTTCATTCATAACTAAAATTAAATCAGCATTTTTTATAGTAGATAATCTATGTGCAATAATAAATGATGTCTTTCCTTCAGTCAATTTATCCATAGCTTTTTGAACTAATTCTTCTGTTCTAGTATCAACATTACTTGTTGCTTCATCTAATATTAAAAATGGTGCACTTTCAATCATACCTCTAGCTATAGTTAATAATTGTTTTTGTCCTGCTGATATACTATCTGAATCTGCTAAAGGTGTATCTAAGCCTTTTGGAAGACTTTTAATAAAATGTTCTAATCCTACAACTCTACATGCTTCCATAACTTGTTCATCAGATATATTTTCTTTATTGTATATAATGTTTTCTCTCATTGTTCCATTGAAAAGCCATGTATCTTGTAATACCATAACAAATAAATCATGTATATTTTCTCTAGTTAAATCTTTAGTTGAAACTCCATCAATTTTAATATCTCCTGAATTAATTTCATAAAATTTCATAAGTAAATTTACTAATGTAGTTTTTCCTGCACCAGTTGGCCCAACTATTGCAATCTTTTGTCCTGCTTTCGCTTTGCATGAAAAATCTTTTATAACTAATTTTCCGTCATCATCATATCCAAATTTAACATGTTCAAATTCAATATTTCCTTTTACTTTATCTTTTTCTAAAGTTACTTTCTTTTCACTTTCATCAAGCATTTCTTTTTCTTCTAAAAATTCAAAAACTCTTTCACTGCTTGCCGCTGCTGATTGAAGATTTGTTAAACCTTGTGCTATTTGTTGAAGTGGAGATGTAAATAGTCTTGTATACATTATAAATGCTACTATTACTCCAAATGTTATTATTTCATTTTCTACAAGTATAGCTCCCATAACGCAAACTGCTACATAACTTAAATTTCCTATAAAACTCATTATTGGATGCATAAGTCCAGATAAAAATTCACTTCTTATACTACAATCAAATAAATCTTGATTTAATTTTTTAAATGTATTTATAGATTTCTTTTTACCATTATAAACTTTTACTACATTATATCCTGAATACATTTCTTCTATATGTCCATTTAAACTTCCAAGTCTTACTTGTCTTGCATTAAAATATTTTTGTGATTTTCCTAAAATTAATCCCATAAATGCAAATCCAATTATAGAAGTTAAAATTGCTGTAAGTGCCATAATCCAATTTGTATAGAACATCATTACAACAGATGCTATAAGCAACGCTACTGCTGATACAAATGTTCCTAAATTTCTACTAACAGACATTCCTATTGTATCAACATCGTTTGTTACTCTTGATAAAATATCTCCAAATGAATGTAAATCAAAATATCTAAGTGGTAATTTATTTATCTTATGAGATATTTTTGTACGTAACTTTTTAGCTAATTTATTAGCTGTTCTTGCCATTATAAAACTTTCTAAGAAACTTAAAATTGCACTTATTAAATAAAGAACCAATAAAAATATTGTTATATTTTTTATAGCTATCATATCAATATTAGCATTTACTAAAGCTTTTGATATTTCATCTGTTAAATCTGATAATTTATTTGGTCCAACTATTGAACAAATTGAACTTGCTATAGCAAAAATAATTGCAATTATATAAAAAGGAGTTAATTTTTTATCATAAGTTAATAATTTTTTTATAGATTTTCGAAAATTCTTTGGTTTTTCTTGAATTCTTCTTGGTCCAACATTTCTTTGAACATGTTTTTCATCTTGATTAGGCATCTTCTAACTCCTCCTTACTTAATTGAGAATAAGCAATTTCTTGATACACTGGACAATTTTTAAGTAATTCTTTATGTGTTCCAATTCCAACACTTTTTCCATCTTCTAAAACGATAATTTTATCTGCATGCATTACTGTTCCAATTCTTTGAGCAACTATTATACTTGTTGCTTCTTTTGTGTATTCTTTTAGTTCTTTTCTCAATTTAAAATCTGTTTTATAGTCTAAGGCTGAAAAAGAATCATCAAATATATAAATTTCTGGCTCTCTTGCTATTGCACGTGCTATTGCTATTCTTTGTTTTTGCCCTCCACTTATATTACTTCCTCCTGCTGCAATATGAGATTCATATTTGTTTTCCATTTTTTCAATAAAATCTTTTCCTTGCGCTACTTCAATTGCTTTTTTTATTTGTTCTTCCGTTTTTTCTTTTTTTCCATTTTCTCCATAATCTACATTGTTTGTAACTGTATCACTAAACATAACTGCCTTTTGTGGTACATATCCAATTTTATTATGTAAAAATTCTTGAGTATAATCTTTTACATTAACTCCGTCAACTAAAATTTCTCCATCAGTAGTATCAAAAAATCTTGGAATTAAATTTATTAATGTTGATTTTCCAGCCCCTGTAGATCCTATTATTGCAATAGTTTCTCCTTTATTGGCTTTAAATGAAATATCTTTTATTGTATACTCTTGTGAGTCTGGATACTTAAATGATACATTCTTAAACTCAACTGTACCTTTTAAATTATTTTTATCTTCATTTATTTTTCCATCTTTAATAGTAATTTTAGACTCTAATACTTCTAAAATTCTTTTTGCTGAAACTGCTGCTCTTGGATACATCATAAATATCATAGCAAGCATTAAAAATGACATTATTGCTTGCATTGCATATGATGAAAATACAACCATATCACTAAAAATACCTATTCTGTCAGCTATTCCTGCTTGATCTATCATAAATGCTCCTGCAAAATATATAGCTAAAGTTAATCCATTCATTATCATATACATAATTGGAGACATTATTGACATTGTACTTTGATTAAATGTTTGTAATCTTGTTAATTCATTGTTTTGAACTTCAAATTTATCTTCTTGATATTTTTCAGCATTAAATGCTCTTACTACTCTAATACCAGTTAAATTTTCTCTTGTAACATTGTTAACATTATCTATTAAGTTTTGAACTTTTTTGAAATTTGGAAATACTAATTTCATTAGCAAAGCTATAGTTAATATTAATATTAAAATAGCACCACCTGTTATTGCACTCCATGTAAAATTTTTATTTAAAATTTTCATTATTGCCCAAACAGCTGTAATTGGTGCTTTTACTATAAGTTGCATTCCCATTGCAATTAACATTTCAACTTGCTCAACGTCATTAGTTGTTCTTGTTATTAAACTACTTATAGAAAATTTATTCATTTCTTCCATGCTAAAATCTTCTACTTTTTCAAATAAATCTCCTCTAAGTTTTCTTGAAAATGATGATGCAACATATGAAGCAAAATATCCTACAATACATGCTGATACTAAACTTCCAAGTGCACATGCAAGCATATATCCACCTTGTTTTAAAACTTCTGTTACACTACTTCCTGGTGTTTGAACAATAGTTGTTATATTTGACATATAATCAGGTAATTTTAAATCAAGCCATACTTGACCTATTATAAAAATTAAACTTATTAAAACATATAATAGTTCTTTTCCATTGATTTTCTTTAATAATTTAAACATTTTTCTCCCTCGTATTTTTTATTTAGGTTTTATGGATTTGCCTATAAACCATTTTTTCTTTATTAGGAAAGTGCTCCACATTTCCTAATAAAGAAAGGTCTTATTCAATTTAAATATTGTCCACTATTGTTCTATATCATAGAAATATTAACTGAATATTAAATTTTTTAAATTATTTTTTATTTCTTCTATATATTCCAGTAGTTAATTCTAAAATATAGTTATCCACACTAGCACTATTTTTGTTTTTAGCAATTTCTATCTCTTTTTCTATATCATATGGTATTCTTACAAATTGTATTGATAAAGACTTTTTCTTTTCTCTTTCTCCATACTCTCCTTCAATTATTGTATAATAAGCTTGCAAAGTTTCTGACATATCTTCAATACTATCATCATGATTTAAAAATTCTATTACATTTCCAACACTACCTACATTAACAATTGTTTTATTAAAAAACTTTTGCATATATTGAATATGTATATCTCCATATAAAATTATATCTGGCATTACTCCATTTTCATCTTCAAATAATTTCATTTTATCCTGAACATTATCAAAATCCATAATTCTAAAATGTGTATCATTTTTAGAAGCATGAAACATTCTAATTAAACTCCCACTCATATAAAAATCAAAATATAAAGGAAGACTATCTAAATATTTTATTCTTTCTTCTCCTAAAGTTTCTCTATGCCAAGTTTTATGTGGTGTAGTTTCGTTTATTGCTCCTTCTTCTGCATTTCCTTTTACAATTACCTCGCATTTTTGTTTTGCTATATCTACTACTTCACAAGGTGATGAACCTTTTAAAACTAAATCACCTGCACAAAAAATTCTTTTTATTCCTCTACTTTCAATATCTTCTAGTACTGCATTAAATGCTGTTATATTACTATGTATATCTGAAATAATAGCTATTTTTTCCATAGATTTACCTCATTTCTTCTTTTTAAAAAATCTTTTTAAATTATAACACTTAAAAAAATAAAAAACAACGAGCAAATCTGAAAAAAACTTTGATTTTCCACAGAACAAAAGTGGACATTATGAAAATTGCAAAAGAAAAAACTTATTGCAAATGTCCACGTATTTGTTCTGCGTGCCAAATTTACGTTAGTAAATTTGTGTACAAATATTGGCGAAGCCTTTATTTAGTAGGAAATCCTCTAGAGTTTCTACTAAATAAATCAAAAAAGATAAATCAAGTAAATTACTTAATTTATCTTTTTCTTAATATTAATCTGTATCTTAAATTTTAGTTATGAAGTAAAACTTTTATATAATAATATTATTACTCTGCGACTTCTTGAGTACCAGTTCCACCTGAATTATCTCCTGAGTTGTCTCCTGAATTATTTCCAGAATCACCTTCTGATGGATTAGGGTTTACTGGGTCAACATCAGGTTGCGGTGGTGTTGGAGCAACAGGTTTTGGTTCAACATAAGTTGGATCTTTTGCTCCACACTTGCTACAAGTTCCATTGGCATATAAATGATTTCCTGTTGGATTTAATGGTGTTGTTGTAGTTAAATCACACTTATTACATTTTTTAGTTACACTTCCCTGTTCTCCACAAGTTGGTTCTTTTCTTGATACTTCAATTGTATATTGATGTTCATGTGTATTATTATTGTCATTATTGTTATTATTATCATTATTATTATTGTTATTATTGTTATCTGAATCTTTATTATCATTATTATTTTCTACTTTTTCTTTTGCTCCACAATTTGCACAAACATTATTTATGTAGTTATGACCTTTTGCTTTAATTGGTGTTTCTACAGTATTCTGACATATTCTACATCTTCTTACACTCTTTCCTGGTTCTGTACAGGTTGAATCTTTTTCTTCAACTATAATACTATAATCATGTTCACATTGTTTTGGCTCATCTTTTACTGTTGTTTGTGTAGATGATGTATTTTTTGTAGTATTTGTTTTCTTACTTGATGTACTTGGTTCATAATCATCATCTTCTACTGTAGTATTTGTATTAGTTGTATTTGTAGATTTATATTTTGATTTATCTATAGTTCTTGTATAGTATTTCTCATTTTCTTTATCATCCATATCTAAACTTGCAATTAATTCATCCATTAATGCCTTTGTTTTTGAAGTATTTGCTTTATAAAACCATAATTCATTTATCATTGCTGATGCACCTGGTAATTGCTCTGCTCTTAAAGTTTCTGTATCAAATTTTAATCCATATGGTACATATCCAAGTACATTACCTAAATTCATATTTGTTTCTAAATTATCAAAAACTGCTGTTGTAATTTTTTTCAAATTAGCAGCACTTTCCCATGTTATTAATTTTTTAGCTACTGCTGTTATGAAATTTCTTTGTGTTCTCATTCTTCCATAATCATTATCTCCATATTCATATGGATACGAACTTCCATCATTATTATGTCTAAATCTTAATAGTTGTTCTGCTTTATCTCCATCTATTTTTTGAACACCTTTTTTTAAATGAATATGCAAATCTTGTGTTGGATCATCATAGTCCATATCTATTGGAACATCGAATTCTACTTCTCCAATAGCATTTACTATTGCTGGTAATGCTGTATTTTTTACTACAACATAATTATCTATATTTACTCCTGTCAATTTTTCTACTGCCGCTACTGTTTTTTCTACGTCTTTTTGATATAACGCATTAATTTTATCAAAACCACCTGCTGTTGCTTCACTTTTTCCAACAAATGTATCTCTTGGTATAGATAACATAAAGGCTTTTTGTGAATCTGGGTTATATCCACACAGAATTATTGTATCTGTAAGCTTAGTTGTAATATCTTCACTAACACCTAAAACTAGTACAAAAATAGGATCTTGATCTCCAAGTACATCTGTTGCTACATTAAGAACTGCCTCTGCTAAATTTCCATTTGCCTTATATACATATACACCAAATACAACTCCCAAAAACACAAAGAATGCTAGTATTGCTGCAAGTGCAATTTTTAGTTTTTGTTTTTTAGATAACTTTTTCCCTTTTTCTCTCTTAGAATGTTTTTTACCATCTGAATTTTTTTCATCAGTTTTTTCTGAGTTTGCCTCATCACTCATTCTTATTATTTGATCTACTATTATATCATTTTCTGATATTTGATTATTATCGTTACTTTCTAATGTATCACTATTTTCTAAATCATTATTAAATTTTTCATAAGTAAAATTACTGATTACATTTTCTTCAGCAAAATCACCATTTCTATTTTCTTCAAAATTTTCTTTCAACTTTTTACCTCTGTACTTTTTATTTAATCTAAGATTTTATCTAATTCTTTTTTCATTTCTTCTTTTTCTAGATTTTGTCCAATAAATACAAGTTTTATAATTCTGTCTCCAACATTATCATCCCAATTTTTTAATAATTCAGGATTTTCTTTAAGTATTTGTTTTTTCTCATCTTCTGGTGCAGAAGCTATCCAAAGTCCCGCTTCTCCCATTTGCATTTGATTTCCAGCTTGTTCAAAAACATATGACATATCTTGTTCATCTGAAAACCAAACAATTCCTTTACATCTTATTATATTTCTTCTCCAATTAAAATTAACATATTGCTCAAATTTACTTCTATCAAATGGTTTTCTTCTTGCATATACAAATGTTCCTATACCATATTCTTCTGCTTCACCTTCGTCATGATGATGGTGGTGATGATGATGGTGTCCATGTTCTTCATGTTCATCTTCATGATGATGCTCATGTTCTTCATCATGATGGTGGTCGTGTTCATGATGATGTGCATGCTCTTCGTGTTCATCTTCATCATCGTCTTCATTGTCGTCTCTTTCTAATTCTTGTACCCATCCTGCTGATGTAGAAGCTTTTTCAAAATCAAAACTATTGGTATCAATAATTTCTTTTACATCTACTTTTGCATAATTTGTTTCAATTATTTTAGCTACTGGTTGAAGTGTTTTTATTACTGCTCTCACTTTATTTAATTCTTCTTCTGATATTGAATCTACTTTATTTAAAACTATAGTATTACAAAATTCTATTTGTTGAATTAATAGATTTTCAATATCTTCATCATCTATATCTTCTTTTACTAAATCTTCTCCCGAACCAAATTCATATGCAAGTCTTGCTGCATCTACTACAGTTACTACATTATCTAATCTACAAATTTTTGGTAATCCATATTGTTCTGTTTGTTCTGAAAGAACTGTAATTGTTTGAGCTATTGGTAATGGCTCACATACTCCACTCGCTTCAATTAATATATAGTCAAATTTTCCTGTTTTTATTAAACTTGCTATCTGTTTCATTAAATCAACTTTCAATGTACAACAAATACATCCATTGCTAAGTGGAACTAAATCACTATCTTTTTCGTTAACAACTCCACCTTTCCCGATTAATTCTGCATCTATGTTTACTTCTCCTATATCATTTACAATAACTGCTACTTTATACCCTTCTTGATTATTTAATATATGATTAATTAGAGTAGTTTTCCCTGCTCCTAAGTAACCTGTTAATACAGTAATTGGTACTATTTTACTCATTTTTCTCCTCCTATTTTTTTATAAATCTATAAAATTTTTTCATTGTTATTATACACTTTAAATCGATTATATTCAACAAATATATAATAGAAAATCCAAATAATATCTTTTTACTCTTAATTGGATTAAAACACTAATGAACAATATTTAATATACAAAAACAAAATTATTTCTAAAATTATCTGAGTAATTCCTTTGTATAATTATTATTAGTAAATATTTTACATAATTTTTATTTATAGCTTATTATAACTAATTTTCCTTTGCACTTTCCACATCTATATTTTCTAGTAAAATTTTTAGATAATCTTTGTCTATAATAAATTTGATTACAATTTTCACATTCTATCTTATAATTATATTTTTTATAATCTTCTTTAAATTCTATATTACTATCTTCAAAATCTTGCTTTTTATCACCTAATCTACTTATATTATAACCTAATTTTTCATTTACAAGGTTGGCATATTTTTTAAATTCTTTTCCATGATTATTACAATCTGGCATACAATGTATTAATTCATGAATAATAGTATTTTTTATTATATCATCATTTAATTCCATTACCCATTTACTTATTTCTATATGATGTTCATTAAATTTTCTAAAATATATTTTTCTTCCAATTTTATAAGCAGATGATTTATCTGGTTTTTCTTGTTTGCAACATCCATATCGTTTATTATTTCTTTTTGAAAAACTTATATCAATTTTTCCAACATCTTCAAGATTAATATTTATCAATTTTAATTCTTTAATACATTCTTCATATAATTTTTTTAACTTTTCTTCCATATTATTATCCTAAACAATTTTTATATGTTATTTCCATTTTTAACTTATAAAATATAACTTTATTTATCAAATTAGTATTAAAAAAAGCTTAAATATCTATTAATATTTTTTATATAATACTTATTATATAAAAGCTTCGCTAAAAATTGTACATTTCTTAGCTGTGCGAATGTAATGAGCTACAGATAAGTTAGGCACACGAACAAATTTACTGAAAAAATCTAAGATTTTTTCAGATTTGTTCTTACTTCAACAAAAAGTGTTTACTTACAACTCAAATATATTTACTTTAAGAATTACTTTAGAAATTTTAGTTTTTTCTTCTAAAGGAATATTCCATACACTTCCTATAATTGATCTTCCCTTTATATATTCTTTTTCTGGTTCTCCCAAAATTTTATAAAGCTTTTTTTGCAAATCTGGCTTATTAGTATATATTGATAAACATTTTTCAGAATATAATACATTAATAGTTGTTTCTGTTTCCGATTTTATTGGTTCTTTATAAATTTTTTTCATATTACACACCTATTTTCTTTTATTACTTCTTAGCATTTCTTGTGTAATTTTGTATATATTACATATAATTTGTATCCATTTTGTATCTAAATTATATTTTTAACATACTTCTTTGGTATAATCTGCATCTCTTAATTTGCATCTTTCATACATATTTACTTCAATTTTGTTTCCTAAAAATTTTTCCAAATTTTCACTATTTTCAATTAACTTTTCTTTTTGAAGTCTAGTTAAACTTTTTATATAGAATTCTAACTTAGAAGCAAGCTGTCTATTTTCAGTTTTCCAAAATGCTTCTAATTTTTTAGCAGTATGTGTTGCTGTATATTTTGCACATTTTTTATCTTTACTAAAATGTTCCATCATTCTTCTTTCGATATCATTTGTAATTCCTGTATATATTGATTCGTTCATACATCTTAACATGTATACATAATATGCATTTTCCATTTTACAAACTTTCCTTTAAATAATCACTAGCTATCTTTCTAATTGTTTCAATTTGTTCTTTTGTAGTATTATTTTTATAATCAAATTTATCTAAAATTCTGTTTATATAATTATTTTCATATATAACTTTTTTTGAGTATTTAAAATTCAAATCAAATATAAATGCTATCATAGAAATTATAGAATCTAATTTTGTTTGATTTGGTTTACGAAGTATAGTGCTTCTTTCACTAAATTGTTTAAAATAATCTTCTGATATAAAAGAATTTTCTATTTCTCTTATTTCTTCTGCAGTATTCCAAAACATATCTTCTGACGCTTCATAAAATATATCTATTTTATCTGCATCTCTTATTATTTTTGAATGTAATAATTCTTTTTCATTTAAACCTTCTTCTATTTTATATTTATTATGATTCTTAATTGCTATTTTTATTATTTTGTCATATTGACTGTCTTCTACAAAATTTCTAATAAAATTATTTTCTGATAAAATTTGTACGCCAAAGTCTCCATGGTCAATACTTTTACTATCTGAAAAAGTTTGATATCTCATCCATTGTTCAAATCTTGCTGTATCATGTAACAATCCTATCAAACTTGCAAGTTCTATATCTTCTTTTGATAAATTTTCACTTTCTGCTATTTTTATACTTTCTTCCATTACTCTATATGAATGATAATATTTCCTATTTATAGGAATTATATTTTTATCATAATTACTTGTATAATTATTAAATTCTTTTTTTGCTTTCTCTATATCTATCATTAGAACCTCCTATATTTATTATTGTAAAAATTATAATAATTATTACCTAAATCTTTTGTACTTCGTTTCTTTTCAAATTATATACTTTTTATTTCTTTATTTCAAGTTAAAATATAAACAGGCAATAGTATCAAACAAACGACAAAGGAGAGGTATTATCCTCTCCTCTGTTCTCTGGGCTGTATTCACTGTTTATTGTAAATCCTGATATCTGCTGGTCCGCTACATTTTATTCATTTTCGGATATATCGTAGCCATTACTTGCAAGTAACTCTGATATTTCCTTACTTGAATAAATTGCAACGAAGTCTTTTTCCTGCAAATAAAAATTGATGATCATATTGGCGAATGCCACATGAGATCTCATCTTCGCTGTTGACATCTCATTGATCATATGATGCGGTATGTTTTCGATAAAGTTCTCTTCTTTTTTATTCTCGAAAACCATATCTACACAACCTGCCTTTTCCAGCAATTTCTTATCCCTCTTTGTTGCCACAAAAATGCCATATCGATTTGGCTCCAGCTGATTGAGAGTTGCACTTGGATGAATAAGGATAAATGTCTTATTATCCTCCAGCTTTTTTTCCTCTGCTACATATTCTGCTGAAACTCGCTCTCTTTTCTGTATTGCCGTCTCCAACTCCTGCTGAGCCTCTTTAAATACCTGTTCTGCCTTCTCCAGCTTTTTCTTTGCCTCCTCAAATTTGTTCTGAGCATCCTTAAAGCGATTACGGCTTGCATTTACTTCTTCCTGCAGTTCAGCAATTTTGGCATCTTGACCATTCAGGCTTTCTGAGATAAGACTCATGTAATCCCGTGAAAGTTTCTCACTTTTTTCTCGATTCACAGGTCTCCTCTTGATAAATCTTTCCCGGATTTCTGCAAATTCTCTCCCAGGAAAAGTGCTTCTTACAACTTTTTGGTATAATTCCCCTCCTTCTTCCTGCAATGCAATCACTAACTCAATTGAAAGTAACCGTGTCTCACCTGTTCTCTCTTGGTTACCCATAAAAAGTCACACCTTTCTATAAAAATATATATCTGAAAAATCAGATATGATTATTATAGCACCTCTTAGGTCTTATGTCAACTTTTAAAATGCAAATGACGGGAGCAGTATTATCCACTCCCATCATCGGTAAAAATCAATCCACATTGTTTACAAGTTATTAGAGCACTTCTTCCTCATACCTCTTTTTATCTCTAATGAGTTTTTTCTCAGCAGTCTCCACATTTTTTCGTGCATCTTCAATCCTACGATAGCATTTTTCAATTTCTAAATCATGCTTACGCATTACACTTTGTGAAGTCCGCCGATTGGTATCTTTAAGTTTTTCCAGAAGTTGATTTTGATATCTATTTTCAGCTTTCTGAAGATTTCTCAGTGCTGCATTATATTTGTTTAATCTATCTACAAATCTTCTTGCAGCTTTTGTATCTCCCTCCACTTCTGAATCACCCCTGTATGCTACTGTTTCATTTTGCATCGATACTTTCAGTGCTTCTACACCTTCATCCTGCTTTTCTATAAAACTCTCACATTCTGAAGGTTTTCGCTTTTCCTCTGCAGATTTTTCTTCGGAAAAAAATATTCTCTTCGCTACTTTCTGCAGGAACCTTATAGCGCTTTTGTAGAAACGCTCCCGTAAAGTTAATCTCTCATCTTTCATGCGTTCTAATTCCTTTCCTATTTTTATAATCTCTGCCATACACAGATTATGCTAATTATAACATTTTCTCAACATTATGTCAATTTAATAAATGGTTATTTTTCAAGTTTTTTTCTAAATTTTATAATTTATATGTTAACCATTTTATTTATTCCTGATTGAAGTAACACAATTTTTATGTTACTATATATGCAAAACATATTATTTATTGAAAGAAGGAATTTAATGAATTTAGAATATCATGTAATAAATAATAAATACTCAAATATAAAAGAAGTTTTAAGAGATTATTTTAATATTTCGGATAGATTATTAACAAAACTTAAGAAAAGCAATCAAATATATCTTAATAATACTTCTACATATATTAATAATCCTATTAGTATTGGTGATTTTATAACAGTTAATTTAGATTTTAATGAAGAAAGTGAAAATATTGTATCAACAAAAATGAATATCGATATTATTTTTGAAGATGAAGCTTTATTAATAATTAACAAACCTGCTGGTATACCTGTTCATCCTTCTATATTACATTACGAAAACAGTATTTCAAATGGAATAAAATTCTATTATAATTCTATTAATTTAAAAAGAAAAATTAGACCTGTTAATAGATTAGATAAAGATACTTCTGGGATTGTTATTTTTGCAAAAAACGAATATGTTCAAGAAGCTTTAATAAGGCAAATGAAAAATAAAATTTTTGAAAAAGAATATTATGCAATTTTAGAAGGATATTTAGATAAATTATCTGGAACCCTAAATGCTCCTATTTCAAGAAAAGAAGGTTCTATAATTGAAAGAGAAATTAATGAAAATGGCGAATTAGCTATAACTCATTTTCAATTAATAAAAAATTTTGAAACAAATACTGATTTAGAAATAGAAAAACAAACATATTCTTCTAAAAATGCTAAAAAAGAATTATCATTAGTTAAATTTAAGTTAGAAACTGGTAGAACACATCAAATTAGAGTACACTCAAAATATATAAATCATCCTATTTTAGGTGATTCTTTATATGGCTCATCTTCTAGTATAATCTCAAGACAAGCTTTGCATTCATATAAAGTAACATTTATTCACCCTATTAGTAAAGAAAAAATAACCTTAGAAATCGAACTTCCAGAAGATATGAAAAAAATACTATAAAACTGAAAAAGGAATAGAACTTATCTTCTATTCCTTCTTTATAATTCAATCAAATATTATTTATTATGCTGTTTCTTCATTTTTAGCATTTTTTGCTTTTCTTTTTTGTTTTGGAACTTCCCTTTTTTTATTTACATCTATTATAAGCTCTGGGCTTTTTTTATTAACTACAGTATCTTTTGTAATAATACATTTTGCTATTTTTTCATTAGATGGAATATCATACATTACATCTCTCATTATTTCTTCAATAATTGAACGTAATCCTCTAGCTCCCGTATTTCTTTCTAATGCTTTATCAACTATTGCTTCTAAAGCATCATCTTTAAATTCTAATTCAACACCATCTAATTCAACTAATTTTTTATATTGTTTTACAAGCGCATTTTTTGGCTTTGTTACAATATCAATTAAAGCTTCTTTTGTAAGTCCATCTAAGCTTGCAACTATTGGAAGTCTTCCTACAAATTCTGGTATTAAACCAAATTTTAATAAATCTTGTGGTAATATTTGTTTGAATATTTCTGTTTTATTCATATCTTTTTTACTTTCAATCTCAGCACCAAATCCTATAGATTTTGTACCTGTTCTGTCTTTTATAATATTTTCTAGCCCTTCAAAAGCTCCACCACAAATAAATAATATGTTAGATGTATCTATTTGTATAAATTCTTGATGTGGATGTTTTCTTCCACCTTGTGGTGGAACTGAAGCAAGCGTTCCTTCAACAATTTTTAATAAAGCTTGTTGTACACCTTCTCCACTAACATCTCTTGTTATTGATGGATTTTCAGATTTTCTTGTTATTTTGTCAATTTCATCTATATAGATTATTCCTTTTTGAGCTCTTTCCACATCATAATCTGCTGCTTGTATAAGCTTTAATAAAATATTTTCAACATCCTCGCCAACATATCCAGCTTCTGTAAGAGTTGTAGCATCAGCTATTGCAAAAGGAACATCTAATATTTTTGCTAATGTTTGTGCAAGTAATGTTTTTCCACAACCAGTTGGTCCTAATAATAATATGTTACTTTTTTGAATTTCTATATCATCTAAGGCTTGCAAATTATTTATTCTTTTATAGTGATTATATACTGCTACTGACAATGTTTTTTTAGCTTCTTCTTGACCTATTACATAATCATCTAATACTTTTTTAATTTCTACTGGTGTAAGCATATTAACCTGCTCAACTTTTGTATCTGCAATTTCATAAACTTCTTCATCAATAATATCTTGGCATAGAGTTATACATTCATCACAAATATATACTCCTGGCCCTGCAATTATTTTTTTAACAACTTCTTGTGGTTTTCCACAAAAAGAACATTTAACTATTCTCTCTTGATTTTTGGACATATATAAGCCTTTCTTCTTAAACTATTATTTAGGTTTTTAGGAACCTATCCCTTAATTTCTTTTATCTAATATACCGTCAATTAATCCATATTCTAGTGCTTGTTGAGCTGTCATATAATTATCTCTTTCTGTATCTTTTTCAATTGTTTCTAAACTTTGACCTGTTCTATCACTCAATAATTTATTTAATTTTTCTCTTGTTCTAACCATATGGTCTGCATGGATTTTAATTTCAGTTGTTTGACCTGAAAGTCCTCCACCACCAATTAATGGTTGATGTATTAATATTTCAGCATTAGGTGTTGCATATCTTTTTCCTTTTGCTCCAGAAGCTAAAAGTACAGCTCCCATACTTGCTGCCATACCAACACAAATTGTTGAAACTGGGCATTTTATATAGTTTATTGTATCAACTATTGCCATTCCATCTGTGATTGATCCTCCAGGACTATTTATATATAAATTAATTTCTTTATCTGGATCCTCTGATTCTAAAAATAAAAGTTGTGCTACAACTAAACTTGCTGAAGTTGGATTTACATCTTCTGCTAAAAATATTATTCTATCTTTTAATAATCTTGAGAATATATCATATGATCTTTCTCCTCTACTTGTTTGTTCAATAACATATGGTACTAAACTATTATCTATCATTTGCATTCTTCCTTTCTTTTCTTTAAGTACTTATACTTAATTTTTCTATAACTTCCCTTAATATATACTATAAAAAAATATTTTTCAATATATTTATTACAAAAAAATAATTAATTAGTTATCAAAATTCGACACTTAATAAATTTACTAAAAATAATTTTGATAAACTTATATATCATGCATTTTTATAATCATCGTTTTTCATGCAAAAAAAATGTCTTTATTACTAACCTTTTTTGAAATAAAGATTTTCTATAAGTAATTTTTAAAAATAATAGTGGACAATATTTAATTTTATTGCCCACTACTTCTAAGCTTTAACTAAAATTTCATACTATTATATTTGAAATAAATTACTATTCCAGTAGCTGTAATAACAAATACAACTATAATTAATGTTCCTGCACCAGTACGTGGTAAAGATTTTGTTGCTTTTGTATTATCTACTTCATTTGCTGTATTTTCATTTTTTCTATCATTTCCACTTCTACTTGATGGTTCATTATCAGCTTTTTTATCATTATTTGTTGTTTGTTTTACTCCATCAATATATACTTCTATTTCTTTTGTTGATTCTACTGGTATCGCTTTTGCAATAAATTCTGAAGTACTATTGCCTTTTTTTGCAACTTCTTTTACATATAAATATAAATTTGAATTTGTTTTTATATCTCCAAAATTTGATATATCATTTGTATTTATTGTAAATTCTAATTTATTATTAGATACTTGTATTTTATCTATTTTTACCCAATTTCTTATCGTTTTATATAAAGAGCTTGTTGATAAGAAATAATAATATTCTAAGCTATCATTACTATTATTTCTATTTACATTATCTAAAGTTACATCCATTGTCATATAATCTTTTTTATTTTTATCATTATAATAATATACTTTTACATTTTTTACATTACATTTAACATCACTAAAAGTTGAGTTTTGTGCTTTATCTTTATTGTTATTATTGTTATTATTATCATCATTATTATTGTTATTGTCGTTATTATTGTCATTGTTATTATCATTATTGTTATCATTATCTGGTGGGTTAACTGCTGATACTGTTGTAAAAGCTTTTATTGTAGAATTTGAATTTGGTATACCGCCATCTGATAATTCTTCTTGTTTTGCAAAATCAATCCATACATTGCTTTCAAAACTATCTGGTATTGTCCAGAAACATGTATTTTCTTTTACATCTACAATACCATCATATACTGTATTTTTATAATTTGCTTCTGCTGCAATATCTAAGCCATTGCTTCTTGTTCCTTGAATTTCTATAACTACTGCAAATTTATTTGAAGTTATTTCTACAGGATTTAAAAATTCAATTGTATGATATCCAGCATCAAATGTTTCTGATTCTCCTGCTTTTAATTCAACTTTCTTTAAATTCTTAGTTTCTTTACTTTCACCATTTGGATTAACATATACTTTACATGTATATGTTTCAGGTGCATAAATTGATACTTCAGTTAAATATTCTTTTTTATCTGTTTGTTTTTCAAAAACATTTGATACATATGCTTTATTAACTCTTAATGGTATAGCTATATCATTACCAAAATAATTATATTGATATATATTATCATAATTAACTTTATTGCTAGCATTTTGAATTGCTGTTAAATATCCATAAATATTTACATCTTCATAAGATACATACATTATTCCATTATCACCAACATTAAGTTTAGCTGTATCTCCATCTATTTCAAAACCAACTTTTTCAAATAAAGTTTTTACAATATCACTTGGTATTTCATCTGCTGTATTCCAACCTTTTTCTGTGCAAACATCTTTTAAATTTTTAAATATGTATTCTTTCATTTCTTGAAGATTATATTCAATTTTTTCTCCCCAAGAATTTTTTATAATCCAAGCTCCATTATTTTTTGGTCTATGAGCTTCTACAAAGTTTTCTCTACTGTAATCATCATCCCATCCTATTATTACAACATCATGATTTGCTTTACACTTATTAGCATCATCACAATATACTGCTCCAGTTTCATTATTGCAATAATCTGAAAGCATTGATGCGCCATATATTCCTGATTCTATTCCACCATAATTTTTAATATGATCTTTCATTCTTTCCTTGATTTCTGTTAAATCATCTTTTTCTACATCATATGAAGGAAAAGATATAGTATCATATACTTGTGTTTTTACTTCTTTATTCTTAATTTCTGATATATCAATCATATCTTCATTATTTTCAAAAGGCATACTTGATTCTTCAACCGCACCTATACCATTTGTAAGATATGCAGAAGAAACGTAACTATTTCCTCCACTTCCAACTGCTCTATTAAAACCTAAAGTATTAACTTGTCCATTATTAAAATTTCTACTTGTTGCATATTCCATATGTCTTTCAGAAAAATCATATACTTTAGACGTATCTCCATTATAATAATCTTTTAAAGCTAAATTTGTTTCTAATGAGCCTAATGCGGCAAATGCCCAACAAGAATTTGTTTCTTTTTGGTCTTTTACTACTACATTATTTGAAATATAATCTCTTAAATCAAATCTTGATAATGTTGATGCACCAACTGATGCTCCTAAATTTAAAGGATTATTAGATTTAGCAAATGTTTTTCTTATTTCAAACATTCTTGGCTCTAAAACTTCTTGTTTTTCTTCATCAGAAAGTTTTAACCATTCTTTATATTCTTCTGAAAATTCGACATTTTCTGCATAGTCTATAAGATTTTCAGTAGCAAATACATTTCCACTTAACCCTATAACTAATGCTAGTAATAACAAAATACTTACAATTTTCTTTAGTTTTTCCATTTTTATACCTCAATTTTAAATTAAAATATAGAAAATAATATTTTCTCTTATTCTCTCTTTTTTATTTTACTTATAAAAAAATTAAAAGTAAATTGTTTTTTAGATTTGTGATACAAATGAAATACAGTTTACTTTTTTGTAATAAAAAACAGAATCAAGATTTTGTACGCAGTGCAAACTGCTACAAAATCTAACTTCTGCCATAATTATCTAGTACAGAAATTTATCTTACTGAGATAAATTTCCTACTATACAAAAAAAAGAAAGCCTAATTAAATTAGACTTTCCAATAAACTTATATTATTCTGCTTTTTTTGTTGTTTTTTTAGTAGTTGTTTTCTTTTCTGTTTTTTCTTCTTTTTTATCTTCTTTTACTGCTTTTTCATCAGCTTTTTTTGTAGATTTTTTTGCAGGTGCTTTCTTCTCTGCTTTTTCTTCTACTTTTGGTTCAACTGTTTTTACTTTAGCATTATCTACTATTAAAGCTATTGCTTTTTCTGTTTTTACATTTTCTTTAACATTTTCTACTAAAGCTTCATTATTTTTTAATTCTTCTTCTTTTCTTCCATAGCTTGCAGCTAATTCTTTAATTTTTTCTTCAACTTCTTTATCAGTAGCATCTATTTTAGCATCTTTGCAAACTGCATCTAATACTAATCTTAATTTTATTGATTCTTTAGCTGGTTCTACACTTTCTTTTCTAAAATCAGCTTTTGTTTTTCCTAACATTTGTAAGTATTGTTCTAAGTTAATTCCTTGATATGCTAATCTTCTATCCATATCTTGTTCCATATTATCTATTTCAAGTTCTACCATTCCATCTGGAATTTCTACACTTGAATCTGCTGCAACTGTTTTTACTGCTGATTCTTCTAATTCAGCTTTAGATTTTTCTTCATTTTGTTTTTCTTTTTTAGATTTAATATCAGCTTTTAATTCTTTTAATGTATCAAATTCGCTAACATCTTTAGCAAATTCATCATCTATTTTTGGTAATTCTTTTTTCTTAATTTCATGTACAGTAACTTTAAATACTGCGTCTTTTCCTGCTAATTCTTTTGAGAAATAGTCTTCTGGGAATTTAACTTTTACATCTTTTACTTCTTCAGTTTTCATTCCTATAACTTGATCTTCAAATCCAGGAATAAATGTATTACTTCCTAATTCTAATTCATGATTTTCAGCACTTCCACCTTCAAATGGAACACCATCAACTGAACCTGCAAAGTCTATAACAGCTGTATCACCTTTTTTAGCAGCTCTATCTGTAACAGTTATCATTCTGCTATTTCTTTCTGCCATACGATTTAATTCATCTTCAACATCTTTTTCTTCAACTTTGTATTCTACTTTTTCTACAGAAATTCCTTTATATTTTCCAAGTTTAACTTCTGGTTTTGTAGCTACTATTGCTGTAAATATTAAATCTTTTCCTTTTCCAATTTGTACTATATCTATTTCTGGTTTACTAACTACTTCTAATTTTTCACTTTTGATAGCTTCATCATATACTGATGGTGCAACTTCATTAAAAGTATCTTCATAAAAGATTTCATCTCCATAATATTTTTCTACTATATTCATTGGAGCTTTTCCTTTTCTGAATCCTGGAATATTAAAATATTTTGAATTTTTATTAAATACTTTTTTCATTCCTTCATCAAATACTTTTGCTTCTATTGTAAATTCTAATTTTAATTCGTTTTTATTTTCTGTCTTTTCTACTTTTACACTCATTTTATTTCCTCCATTTTCTTCCTATTTTCACAAATAGCTTTTATATTATATCACAATCAAAATAAAAATCAAGCTTTTTTAGGAATTTCTCATGTATTAGAGTTAATTACAATATGTTCGGACAAATATATTGTAAAAACTACTTATTATTTTGTATAAAATGAAAAAATGTGCGTTTGCCTTTTTTAGCAACTACACATTTTCTCAACCACTTTTAAAACTCGATTACGTACTGATTAACACTTTGCTCCACTGCACCTAGCATGCCTCTTTACAAACTAATTACTGATTTTCGCTCAATTACGAATATATTTCATCCAGTAAATCATTCCCTTTTCTGTCATCTTCATCCACTTTTTTGATGGCCTCTCTAACTACCTCCAGCTGTTCATCTGTGGGATTCTTTATGAAAAAAATTTCTAAGCAACGATGAAACCCCAGATCGTCGATTGCATTTCCAAACCAAATGAAAAATGTAACCACAGCACCTGCTATCAGCATCTCTACAAAAGAAACATGATATAAATCCTCAACTTTTACAAGTGAAAGACCTATGCATATAAGAAACCATAAGAAAAATGCACTTCCATAATTGACAATTATTCTATCTCTGTCCATTTTGGAGCTTTTTCTCATTTCCTCGATAGTTGGTACTCTCTGGAATTTTTCATATGCATTTCTGCCCATATTCATGGCTGCATACATCTGCTTCTCTGCCTTTAGCTCTTTATTTTTCACCATTTTTACCAGTAAAAAAATAAAATTGGTAATTTTGTGATCCAAAAAATCCCACATGACAAACAGCAATGTTGCAGAAAACAGACCGTTTCGGAAATGTGCAAAAAGCATAAAAGAAATCGAAAGCAATATCAGATAAAACATAGCTATTTTCCACCATTTTTTAGGAGATTCGTACTCCTTTTTTACAATGGTAAAAAAGCTAGGCTCTTTAATTGCATCTGTTCTCAAAACATTAAAAGCCTCCGTTCTTATCTTTCCACCTTCACGAATAGCCTGCACTGCCATATTCTCACAACTTGGCACATCAAAGGCTACTCCGTTTTTAGTTGAAATTCCCTCCAACCGTCTTATTCTCATTACGTCACCTGTCCTTTCTTAATCCTAGAAATTATTTAATTGTTCCAGCCATAGTAAAGTATGAATTATCACTCCCTTTTTCCTATTATTTGGCTAACAAATATTATATCATGTTTACATAAATTATTCAATATTTATGAATATTGTTGATATAAAAATTCAATATATTCTAAAATTTTTATATATTCTATAGCTACTCTAATTAAATCATCATCAATTTTGATTTTTACTACAAATAAAAATCAAGCTTTTTTTAGAATTTCTCATATATTCAGCTATAATAAGAAAATGTGCCTTTACCTTTTATGGTAAAAAGCACATTCTTCTTATTTATATCAAAATTATTAGTCTCCTAAGCACATTCCTAAATCTCTAGCTACTCTAATTAAATCATCATCCATTTTTATTTTTCTTATATTACTTTCTTTAGTATTTCCTGAAGCTGCTCCAACTACTTTGTTATTTCCAACAACATCCTCTAATGTAACATATCCCATTTCTCCACCTTTATATGTTACTAAAACATTGAATATTCCTTGCATTGCAAGTTCCATTGCTTTAGTTCCATATTTTGTTGAAAGTATTCTATCAAATGCTGATGGTGTTCCACCTCTTTGAACATATCCTAAAGTTGTATTTCTAGCTACTAAACCAGTTAATTCTTCAAGTTCACTTGCTACTTTTTCTCCAACTCCACCAAGTCTAATATTATCAAGTCCTGCTCCATCATTTAAAGTTTTCTTAACTGTAATTGTTCCATCTTTTGGCATTGCTCCTTCTGATGTTACAACTATAGTAAATTCTTTTCCTCTTGTTCTTCTTTCATTTACTTTTTCAGCTACTTTATTAATATCATAAGGAATTTCTGGAATTAATGCAACATCAGCTCCACCAGCTATTGCTGATTCTAAAGCAAGCCATCCTGCATATCTTCCCATAACTTCTAATACCATTATTCTGTGATGTGCTTCTGCTGTTGTGTGTAATCTATCTAAAGCTTCTGTTGCAACAGAAACTGCTGTATTATATCCAAATGTCATATCTGTATGTGCAACATCATTATCTATAGTTTTTGGAACTCCTATACAATTTACTCCTTTTAATGAGAAATCTCTACTAGATTTTTGTGTTCCATCTCCACCTAAAGTAAATATACAATCAAATCCTGCATTTTTAATATTTTCAACACAAACATCTGATAAATCTTTATATTCAACTGATCCATCTTCATTTGTTACTTTATAATTAAATACATTTGTACTATTTGATGTTCCTATAATTGTTCCACCTTTTGTTAATAGTCCAGATGCATTTCCTTGTAAATCTAATTTAACATAGTTATTGTGTAATAACCCTTGATATCCTTCTATAAATCCATAGCATTCAACACCATATGTTCTAGCTGTTTTTACTATAGCTCTTATTACTGCATTTAATCCTGGAGCATCTCCTCCATTTGTTAAAATTGCAACTTTTTTTACTTTTGATTCCATATTATACTTTCCCCCTGTAAATAAAATAAAATTTTATTATTAATTGGTATTTTTTCACAATCCTTTCATATTATATACAACTTTTTTTCATAATACAAGATATTTTTAAAAATTATCAAAATACTTTTTATACTCAATATAAGCATTTTTAATTAAATTCTATTCTCTATACAATCTTTTTTATAAAATAGCTAATTCTTTATTATATAAAATAAATATTAAATGTAATATAAAATATTTTTTTACATACATTTTAACAAAGATATTTTATATGGTTATTTGTACTTTTATTAAGATAACAGATAAAAGTACGTCTTATAACTATATATCAAAAGAAAGGATTGTATTTTATCATGAAACATAAAATTATTGCTATTTTTTTATTATTTATTACTTTATTAAATACTTATTCTATGGCCATATATACTACTATTCCTGTATGGTCAGAAAATACTGACACCACTGAAGTTAATGCAGACACTGCAAGTGACTTTTTAAATATAGAATCTGAAAGTGCAATTTTAATTGAGCAATCTTCAGGTAAAATTCTCTATGAAAAAAACTCTCATGATAAGCTTCGTCCTGCAAGTGTAACAAAAATTATGAGCATACTTTTAATTATGGAAGCTTTAGACCGTGGCGATATTACTTTAGATACACAGGTTCCTTGCAGTGAGAAAGCATCTAGCATGGGCGGATCTCAAATTTGGTTAGACCAAACAGAAACTTTATCTGTTCATGAAATGCTTAAAGCAATTTGTGTAGTAAGTGCTAATGATTGTACTGTAGCAATGGCTGAATATTTAGCTGGTAGCGAAGAACTATTTGTACAAAAAATGAACGAACGTGCAAAAGAGCTTGGTATGAATGATACTACTTTTAAAAATTGTCATGGTATTGATGAAGATGGTCACTTAACATCTAGCTATGATATTTCATTAATGTCAAAAGAATTACTACAAAATCATCCAAGCATTACTAATTACACAACTATTTGGATGGATAATCTTCGTGATGGCAAATCAGAACTTGTAAATACTAATAAACTTATTCGTACTTATGATGGTGCAACTGGCTTAAAAACTGGCTCTACTTCTTTAGCTTTATACAATTTATCTGCTAGTGCTACAAGAGGTGATTTATCATTAATTGCTGTTGTTTTAAGAGCTCCTACTCCTAAAATACGTTTCTCAGAAGCTAAACTTTTACTTGATTATGGATTTAATACATATAGTTATAAAAAAGTTGCAACTAAAGATGATATACTTCAAAGTGTTAATGTTAATAAAGGAACTGTAGACAGTGTCAATCTTGTGTTTGAAAACGACAGTGGTGTGTTAATTAAAAAATCAGATTCATCTGAAATAACTCAAGAAATAACTTTAAATGAAAATATTGAAGCTCCAATTGCAAAAGGAACATCTTTAGGAAAAGTTGATTACTTTCTTAATAATGAACTTATTTCTTCTGTTAATTTGGTAGCAGATAGTGATATTTCTAAAAAAAGCCTTTTAAACTTATTTGATTATATTTCTTCTAAGTGGCTTAATTTGCTTAGATAAATAAAAATTGAGACTAAAATTTTATAGCAAATATAAATTTTAGTCTCTTTATAATTATATTGTAATAATCTCATAATAAAAAAATCTAGGATTTGAAACATTTTCTATTAAATAGAATACATTTCAAATCCTAGATTTTTATTGCGCAATAAATTTTATATTTAGGTATTTTTTAAGCAATACCATATTTTTTCTTAAATTTATCTGCTCTACCACCTGTAGTGTTTTGTTTTAAGCTTCCTGTCCAAAATGGATGACATTTAGAGCAAACATCAACTTTCATTTCTGGTTTAGTTGAATTTGTTTCAATTACGTTTCCACATGCACATATAATTTTAGAAGCTGTATAGTTTGGTTGTATTTCTTTTTTCATGTAATTCACCTCTTTCTTACATTTTTAAAACAATCTTATATATAATATCACAATAGTTTTCACTTTGCAAGTACTTTATATTTAATTTTGTTACTTTATTTTATATTTTACTTTTCATTTAAAAAAATTAGAATTCTATAATAAAATCTGTAAATTTAACTCCTCCTGAAGATTTATCTTTTTCTGTTTCTTCTTCCTTTTCTTCTGGATTTGTAACTATTTCAGGTGTTTCAGTTTTTGATTCTTCATTTTCTACTTTATTATCAACAATTTCATTTACTGGCTCTTGTTCTGCATTTTCCTCTTTCTTAGTAAATATATCAAAAACGACATTTCCATCATTTGCGTCATTTAAACTATCTTCTAATGATGTTCTATTTACTAATTTAGACATTATATTAAATATACAGGCAACAATACACACAGCAAGTAAAACTTTTTTCCACATTTTTGCTAGCATATATTTCTCCCTTCAAGAAAATCATCTACAAATATCATTATACTATATTTTTGGAAAAAGTCAATCCTATTATGTAAACAATTTCCTGTATATCTAACTTTATTTTATCCATTACGTCTTACTAAACATCATCTGACGAAACTATTTCTTCTTGACTAATATCCAATATTCCGTTTTCATCTTCACTAATTTTAACATTATATGTTTTATATTCGTCATGTAATTCATAAAATGAAATTGCTCCTGATCCATCTAATGTAGATTTTCTTGAAGCTTTTGCATATACCTCATCTACTTGCGAGTCTAAATCATCAATCTCTATTTTATATGCACTAATACTTAATAAATTATCATTATATTTATCTGTATATAAATAACTAATATCGTATATAACTGATTTTTCGTTTTCTTTTTCATAATCTTTTATTGCATCAATTATTTTATCTTTATATTGATTATAAATTTTCATGTATTCTGTATATAGTTCATTATAAGTTTCATCATTAGGATTTTTGTAATCATTAAAAATTCCTAAAAAGACATTATCAGATATTTTATCAAAATATTCATACTTTTCAAAAATTGCTGTTCCAAATATATAATTTATTTTTTCTTTGTTTTGATTAGTATATAAACTTTTATTTGAATTTACTAGATTATAGATATTTATATATTTATCAAAATCTATCATATCTATTGTAATAAGTTTATCTTGAAAATATGCATATATAGAAGTTTCTGAAAAATAAAATTCAATATCAGGATTTTGATTATATAAATTCATAAACTTATATACACGATTTTCTAATTCTGAATAATCAAATTCATTCATATCCCTAAACATATCAAAGCCTTCAGCCTCAGTTGCATATTCATATGCTAATTTTTTATATGCTGATTGAGACATAATGCTTTTCAAACTTGCATCTTCTGTAAATAACTCTTCAAATTCAAGCTTTTCTCCTGTATCTAATCTAAAACTTAATCCTGTATGTTTAGATTTTACATCATTGTTCTCAAAAAAATTTGCTTTATAAAAACTAATTGATAAAACATCTGAGAAATTTCCCATTACATCAGCTGAAATATAAATATTATTTATTTCTGAATCCTTAATCTCTAGGTTATCTTTTAATTCTTCTATTTTATTTTTTATATCATTGTTTATTTTTTCTTGAACTTTAGTATCTTTTAATCCTGATATTTCTGGATAATTTATTGAAACTTTATATTGTGGTGTTCCATTACTATAATTTACAATATCTCCTGCATATTCGCTTTTATTTTCAATTTTAAGATTATTTATATAATATTTATCTGTTAAAGATACTCTTTTTATTTTACTATAATCTGGAGTTTTTTTATTTTCATTTGTTATATTTTCTTCTATTTTAATATTACTTGATATATCTTTTTTATTATTTTTTACAGAAATCAAATAAAATGTTACTCCTAATGCAAGCATACTATATAATACTAAAATTAAAATTGTATAATTTACATTTCCTTTTTCTTTCTTATTTAACCCCAACATATCCAGCCTCCTCAGCAACAGCTTGTCCTCTGCTTGATAACATTGCATCTACAAGTTTTCTTGTATTACTATCTTTTTCTTCATCTTTTCTAATTACAATATAATAGGCTGTTTCCAAAGGATATTCTTCGTTTTTTATTGTTTTATTATTGGGCTCTACTCCATCAATTGCTAATAATCTAATTCTGTCAGATACAGTGCTATCAATTGTTTCAAACATTGTTGTTGCATAATAGTAATATGAATATCCAATAGAATTTAAACCATTATCATAGTCTGATACAAGGTTTATTATAGCTGACATTGTTTCTACTAAATCTTCTTTTAGTGGTTCTATTAATTCTTTATCTTTCATAACTAATGAAAGCATACCTGTTTGACTTCCTGAATTTTCTGGCCTTTGAAAAGCTCTTATTTCTTCATCATTACCACCAACTGAAGACCAATTTGTTATTTCTCCTGAATATATATCTTGAATTTCTTCTAATGTTAAACTTTTTACAGGATTTTCTGCATTTACATAGAAAACAAAACCTTCTTTTACAACTGGAATTACTTCTAATTCAACATCATGTTCTTTTGCATATTCAAGTTCATCTTCTGATGGTTCTGTAACAACTATTAAGTCAACTTCTCCATCTATTAATCTAATATATCCTGGATGTGTATTGGTATAATCTAATCTTTCTTCACTTATTTCCTTTTCTCCAGTAAAATTTTTTATAAATGCATCTGTTAAAGGTTGTGTTGCAAGTGATGCATCAACTTTAGGATACTCTTCTAAAGTAAATATTGGCTCATCAGATATTTCTTCTTTATTTTCTTGAATAGCTATATCACTTACTTTAGATGTACTATCTTTAGTAAAATGTTCATAAAGTAAAACACATCCATATGTTATAATAAAAATTATTACTAAAATACCTAAAACTTTTAAAATTTTTTCAACCATACAATCCTCCTAGACTTTATTTTAGTATATTTGCATATTATATATCTACATTATTTTATATAAAACACTTATATTTTAATATTTCCATTTTATCATTAAATATTTTCTTTGTATATATTTTTATATTTAATAATATCTATATTATTTCAAACTTAGTAACATTACTTAATTTTTAATCAGTTTTTATTTTATACCAAAGTTTAACGAAAAAATTTCAAAAATCACTTGTTTTTTTTAGAATATTATGTTAGACTATTAAATAGTCAGTTTATTAAAAGTAATGGAGGTGCTTTAGATATGGCAAAATGCGCATTTTGTGGAAAAGAAACAAGCTTTGGAAAACAACTTAGTATAACACGTTCTCATATCAGTAAAAGATCAACTAGAACAGTAAAACCAAACTTAAGAACAGTAAAAGCTCTTGTTGATGGAAAAGTTAAAAGAGTTTCTGTATGTTCTAAATGCTTACGTTCTGGAAAAGTTAATAGAGCAGTTTAAAATCTACAAATTTAAAAATAAATAAAAAACGTCATAACCAATTCATTGATTATGACGCTTTTTTTATATTAGAACAAAAGTGGACATTATGAAAATTGCAAAAGAAAAAACTTATTGCAAATGTCCACGTCTTTGTTCTGCGTGCCAATTTTACGAAGTAAAATTGTGTACAACTATTGGCGAAGCCTTTATTTTATAGGAAGTGCGAAGCACTTTCCTATAAAATAAAAAAATTCTTTCATTAATAGATTTTTCTTAAAATATAATTATAACTAAATAAAAATTTTCATTTATTAAAAAATCTTATACTTGCTTTTTTATCTTATGTAGATTTTATTCCAAATATAAATTTCACAAAACCTCTTAAGAATTTAGGTACTTTTTTTACTACTATTGTCATATTTACCTCCTTACTTTCCTAATAAAAATTTTATGCCCCCGATAACCATTCCTACTCCAATAATGAATATCCAAGCAACTGGAGGAAGAAATAACACCATAAGAGTTCCGAACTCCAAAACCTATTAAAATCCCAGCTATCACTTTTTTAAATTTACAAAAAAACATATACCTTCCTCCTTTTTATATATAATATTAAGTTTTAAGTTATTATGTGAAAAGAAAATAATGTAAAATTGTGTACAAAATCTAACTTCTGCTATAATTGTTCGCTGTGCCAAATTTATGCAATAAATTCGTGTACAATTTTTAGCGAAGCTTTTATATAATAGGAAAGTATCACTTTCCTATTATATAAAAAAATTGCTAATAATTAAACTATTAGCAATTTATATTACTTATTTTACTATTTATTCATCATCATCTTCTTCGTCATCTTGTTCATACTCATCATCCTCATTATATTCATCTTCTTCAGAATGACAATCATGAAAACAACTACTGCAATCTCCATCAAAACAACTTGAGCAATAATCTTCATCATCCATAACCGCTCCACCAACATATGCTATATCTTCTAATAAATCAAGTACTTCATCTTCATTAAGAACATCTTTGTCTACTTTTACTTCCAAAATTTCAAATTCCTCAGCATTTTTATCTACTTCAAATCTTATTAAAATTGTACATGGCTTATCATCACAAGTAGCCTCTCCTGTAAAATCTACATATACTTTTTCACTTTCTTTAACAACATTATAATTTATATTATCAAAAAATGATTCAAATAATTCACCTATTTTAAAATCAGGGATTGCATTAAATTCCCCATTACAAATTAATCCAATGTAACTCTCATCTGTTATGCTTTCCATTATACTCTCCTTCATATTTTTAATACAAAATAATTTTTTATGCTAGTTATAATACCACAAAATGAGTAATATTGCAACAATTTTAAATAACCTAATTTTTTTATATTAAACAAAATTCGTTTTGATTATAAATAATATTTTACTTTTGCAATCTACTCTTTATTTTTCTTATTTTTTACTTCTAGTTTAGGAAATGCGTCCATTAATCTCTTACGTAGTACTGATTTATTTTTAAACTTAGTAACAACTTGCTTTGTAAATTCTTCAGAAGTTGTTTTTATATTTTTTATAGTACTATCAATTGTTTCTTTAGAAGCTTTTGATAAATCACCAAATTCTTCTTTTCTTTTTTGAACACTTCTATTCCAAAGTTCTTTTGCTTCTTTTTGTTTCATTTCATATTCTGCTCTTTTTAATTTAATTTGATTGCTAACTTTCTCTTTTTCTGCAATTATTTTTGCATTTATATGTTCTCTTTGAATTCTTAATTTTTCAGCTAATTCTTTTGGTGATATTACATCTGATAAATTCTTTCTTGTATATCTTACTTTTCTTTGAAGCTTCAAGCCAGTTACTCTTAACTTTCTACTAAAAACTATGACATCTGAAGTTGCTTTCATAAGTACATCTTCTGTTTTATCTTTTACTTTATTTCCTATTTCTTCAGTATTGTCATTTTCAGAATATGTTTCACCTTTAAAACTTAATATAATACTAAAAGAAATTATACTATCAATTACAAATAACACACATAAAATTCCTGTGATTATGTGTCTTATTAAATCTGGTATGCTCATATATATATTTGTAAAAAATGGATTTATAATGCAAAGTATTGTAGAACCTGCAACACCAAATGGAACTAGAGTTTCTAAGCATATTCTACCATTTATATTAAATCTTCTTTTACTATAATCCCACCAACGTGCATTAAATAGTTTTTCCATAAAATAACTGGTAGCATATTCTAATGTTCCACAAATTACTGTAGATAATATAAATAAGGCTGGAATATCATTTGTATAATTTCGTAAAAGTACTGATATTAAAACTACTCCAAAACCATATACTGGACAATATGGACCAATTAAAAATCCTCTGTTTACAAATTTTTTTACATTTAATATTCCTCCAACTGATTCCATAAACCATCCTAAAAATGAATAAGTAAAGAATAATAAAATATACATTTCTACATCTAATAACATACCATTTCTCCCATATACTAAAAATACATATATCTGAACTTTTATATTAGAAAAACAATTCTTTTCTAATATAAAATAATATAACATATATAATCTTTTTATACAATTCTTTTAAGCAACTAATTCTTCCTCTTCATTTTTCTTAAAGTATCTTTTTGATTATTATCAATTCTAAATGATTCTATCATTTTTTGAAGTGTTTTGTTATATGTAAATTTATCTAAATCGTTTTCTTCTTTTAAGAATTTCATAGCTTTATCATTATATTTTATTCCTACTTCTGCTAAAGTCCATGCTACTCCCATTTTTACATAGTACCCATCATGATTAATATTATTTAATATGTCTATTACTTTATCAACATATTCATCTATAATAAAATAATCTAACATTGAAATTACAGCAAAACGTATTTCAAACTCTTTATTTGATTTTGTATATGGTAATATAAAATCCCAATATTCTTTTAAGTCTTTTTCTTTTATTTTTAAAGTAGGAACAAAAGTATCATTAATTGCCCAACTATCAATTCTTGGAACAAACAATTTTATATACTCAAACTTTTCTTTTAATTGAAGCTTGCTATATCCTATTATTAACCCTTGTAATAATACCTCTTCAAAATATATTGTATCTTCATTTTTTACAAATTCTTCCCAGTTTCCTTCTTTAACTATTTTCTGTGCTAACTTTCTTAGTATAGGTATACGTATTCCTAACATTTCTTTATTTGTATCTGGGCATAATCCTTTATTAAATTCTTTATATTTTTCATCTTTTAGTTCTTTTAAACTATTTCTTATTTCTTCTATCATACTACTAAATTGTGATATAACTTATTCATAATAACTAATTTATCTTTATTAAATAAATTTCTATATTGTATAATTCATTTTTATATCACATTCTCCTTCATCAAACTTATGTTTGTATATTATCATAATTTTTTATTTAAAGTCAATATTATTTTTTACATTACTTTAATTTATATTCTCAGAGTGTACAATTTAATTTGATAACTTCCTTTTTATTTCTGATATACTATTTTTAGTTTGAAAATATCCTTCATTATAAAGCTCACTCATTTTACTTCTATCTAAAAGACCTACATTATTTGTTTTTATTTTTAATAAACAATCTGTTCCATCCCATTCATATTTGTTAAGTTCATGATTTAATATCGAAAAAGATTTACTTACTACTTCAAATAAATTCTTACAACAGCTTTTGTTTCTTTTATCTGCAAAAACAATACTTAACACTTTATCTGCACCTGCTCTTTTAGTTTCTCTCCATGGCAAATTTTCTGCTATTCCTCCATCTACTAAAAGAATATCTCCATATCTGCATGGTGAAAACACTCCTGGATAACTACAACTTGCTTGCACCGCTGTTCCTAAATTAACACTATTTATGTATTTTACATCATCATATCTATTTCCTTTTACATTATTTGAAAATACATATACTTCTTCATTATGTATATTTACTGCTGGTATTAATAATGGCATTTTTACTTGATTGATATTACTAATACCTTTCTTACTACATACTTCATTTACTAACTTATAAATTTTATTTCCACTATTCAATCCATCAATAGTAAAACCTTTTCCCGTAAAAATATTTTTTACTAGCTGAAATACATTCTTTGAATCTACATATTTTAATTCTTTTGCATATTTTTTAAATATGTTATAAATCTCATCAGTACTAAAACCACAAGCATATAGTGTTGCAACAATACTTCCAGAACTTGTTCCAGAAATATAATCAAATTTTATATTTGCTTCTTCTAATGCTTTTATTGCTCCTATATGGCAGACACCTTTTATTCCACCACCAGATAAACTTAATCCTAACTTCATAAAAAATCACCCAGAATATAATATTCTAAGTGATTTTATTTGTTACTATAATTGCTTTTCTTTTAAAATTTAATATTTCAACAACTTTCAGCCTCTTCTACTAACTCATTTATAAGTAAATTTACTGTAGTAATTTCATTTATTCTATATGCATTACTACCTACAAATAATAATGCATTTTCTATATCTCCTTTTACCGCATTTATTAAAGCTCTTGTTATACAATATGGTGTTTCTGCTGGATTACATGTTTTTATACAACCTAAACATTTTTTATCTGTTCCTTTTATTCCTTCTGCTTTTTTCTTTTCTACTTCTTCCATAAATTTATTTTTTATTGCTCTTCCCGGCATACCAACAGGACTTTGTACAATTTCAATTTCTTCTTTAGTTGCTTTAATGTAAGCTTCTTTATATTTTATATCTGCATCACATTCTTCTGTTGCTACAAATCTTGTTGCCATTTGAACACCAGATGCACCACATTTTAATGCTTTTACAATATCTTTTCCTGTATATATTCCACCAGCTGCTATAACAGGTATTTTAGTTTTAAATTCTTCTTCAAATTCTTTTACTTTTTCTACTACTTCTTTTACTATAGTAAATATATCTTTTTTATTCTCTTCTTTTAATTCTTCTCTTGAAAAACCTAAATGTCCACCTGCTTCTGGTCCTTCAACCACTATCATATCTGGTACATGATTTTGTTTTGCCCATAATTTTATCATTAATCCTGCTCCTCTAGCAGAAGATATTATTGGTGCTATTTTTACTTTTGTTCCTTCTACAAGCTTTGGTAATTCTTTTGGAAGCCCTGCACCTGATATAATTAAATCAATTCCACTTTCTATTGCTTTTTTTACATTTTCTTTATAAAAATTCGTAACACTCATTATATTTATTGCTACAATTCCATTTCCTTTTGAAATTTCTTTTGCCTTTTTTATATGTTTTTCTAATGAACGAAGATTTGCATTAAGAGTATTTGTTTCAAAATCAGGTTCATCAAAACCTATTTGTGCTGTAGATATAACACCTACTCCACCTTCTTTTGCAACTGCTCCTGCTAAATTAGAACGTGATATTCCTACTCCCATACCACCTTGTATTATTGGTAATTTGGCAATTAATTCGCCTATTTTTAATTCAGGTAATTTCATATATTTTTCTCCTCTCGACATTTTTTGATTTAAAAGACTTTATTATATAGTTTACAAAACTAGATATAATTTAAAAAATATAGGCGTTTAAATTCGCCTTATATTTTTATTAATATTAAGGGTAAACTACAAGCTACACCTTGAATTTTTATTATAATAAATTTACTTTATTTACAAATTATAATCCCATTATGTTATATCCACTATCAGCATAAATTATTTGTCCTGTGATTGCTCTTGACATATCACTTAATAAAAATGTTACAGCATTACCAACTTCTTCTGTTGTTACATTTCTTCTTAAAGGTGCTTTTTCTTCAACTACATCTAAAATCGAATTAAAATCTTTTATTCCTTTTGCTGATAATGTTTTTATAGGTCCTGCTGATATAGCATTTACTCTTATTCCAATTGGTCCTAAATTATCTGCTAAATATCTTATACTACACTCTAAAGCTGCTTTTGCAACTCCCATTACATTATATCCTGGTAAAACTTTAGTTGAACCATAATATGTTAATGCTGTTATACTTGCATTTTCATTTAATACATCTAAATCTCTTGCTATTCTTGCTACTGCAACTAAGCTATATGCACTAACATCATTTGCATGGCTAAATCCTTCTTTACTTGTATTTATAAAATCATTTCTTAAATCCTCTGTATTTGCATGTGCAATACTATGTAATATTCCATCTATTTTTCCATAATCTTTTTTAATAGTTTTAAATAGATTTTCTAATTCTTCATCTTTTGATGCATCACATGTATATGCTTTAAATCCTTCAAATTCTGATAATAATTCTTCTATTTTTTCTCTATTATCTTCTCCCATAAAAGTAAATATTAATTTTGCACCTTGTTCATATGCTGATTTTGCAGCACCATATGCTATACTCCATTTGTTTCTAATTCCCATAATTAAAATTGTTTTGTCTTTTAAAATCATTTTTCTTTGCTCCTTTTATAAAATTTTATATTTAATAAATATCTTCTTGATATTATATATTTAGAATTATTATTAATTATTTATATTCTCCCATATTTCTAAACTTTTCATATCTTTCATCTACTAAAGTATTTATATCTTTCTTTATTAAATTTTCTGTTTCAGAAATAATGTATTCTTTTAATCCTTTAGCTACCAATTCTTTATCATAGTGTGCTCCTCCAGCAGGTTCTTTTATTATTTTATCTATAACATTTAATTCTTTTAAATCTTGTGCTGTTAATTTCATTTTTTCTGCTGCTTCTTTTACTCTTGAGCCATCTTTCCAAAGAATGCTTGCATATCCTTCCGGTGATAAAATAGAATAAACAGAATTTTCTAGCATAACTACTCTATCTCCAACTCCTAATGCTAAAGCTCCACCACTTGAACCTTCTCCAATTACTATACAAATAATTGGAACTTTCAAATTCGCCATTTCCATCATACTTTTTGCAATAGCTTCTCCTTGACCTCTTTCTTCTGCTCCAATTCCAGGATATGCTCCTTTTGTATCTATAAAAGTAATTATAGGTCTATGAAACTTTTCAGCTTGTTTCATAAATCTTATTCCTTTTCTATAGCTTTCTGGATTTGGCATGCCAAAATTTCTCTCAATATTTTCTTTGGTGTTTCTACCTTTTTGCTCAGCAACTATTGTAAAATTTTGATTTTCGATTTTTGCAAGTCCACAAACTATTGATTTATCATCTTTAAACTGTCTATCTCCATGAAGTTCCATAAAATCATCAAATATTATATTAATATAGTCTAGTGCTGTAGGTCTTGATGGATTTCTTGCAATTTCTACTTTATCCCAAGCTGTTAAATTAGAATATGCTTTCTCTCTTAAACTTAAAAGCTTTTCTTTAGTTTCTTTTATTTCATCAGAAACATCTATTATTCTATCTTTACTTATATTTTCAAGTTCTTTTACAAAACTTTCTAATTCTTTAATTTCTTCATTTAGATTTGACAATTTAATCACCTCCTAAACTATGAAATTTTAATATTTTATAAATTGTTTCTTTCATATCTTTTCTTTCAACAATTTTATCTACAAATCCATGCTCTAATAAAAATTCTGATGTTTGAAATCCTTCTGGAAGTTCTTGACCAATAGTTTGTTTTATAACTCTAGGTCCTGCAAATCCAATCATTGCTTTTGGTTCTGCTAAAATTATATCTCCAAGTGATGCAAAACTTGCTGTTACACCACCATAAGTTGGATCAGTTAAAACTGATATATACAAAATTCCTGCATCATTTAATTTGGCTATTGCACTTGATGTTTTTGCCATTTGCATTAACGAAATAATTCCTTCTTGCATTCTTGCACCACCAGAAACCGAAAATATAATTATTGGTAATTTTAATTCAATTGCTTTTTCTATTGAATATGTTATTTTTTCTCCAACAACACTTCCCATACTTCCCATTAAAAAGTTTCCATCCATAACGCAAATAACAACTTCTTCATTATTTATTTTTCCATTTCCACAAACTACAGCTTCATCAATTCCAGTTTTAGCTCTTAGTCCTTCTATTTTTTCTACATATCCATCTATTTTTAATGGATCCACAGTTTTTATATCAATTTCAAAACTTTTAAAAGTTCCTTCATCTACTATTTGTTTTATTCTTCTTCTAGCTGATAACCTAAAATGATTACCACAATTCGGACAAACACTAAAATTCTCATGCAAAGTGTCTTTATACAATATTTCATTACATTTATCACATTTTACCCATTTTCCAACTGGAATATCAACTTTATTTTCTTTATTATCATCAGGATTATTTCTCTTTTTTAATTTATCTATTATCATGATACTTTCCTTTCTTATTTGCTAAAGATAGTTAATTTTATTTAGCATCTTTAAGCATTTTACTAATAAATGATGTATCAAAATTTCCAGCTATAAAGTCTTCATCTTCAAGTATTCTATAAAGAAAATCAATATTTGTATCTATTCCATCTATAATACATTCTTCTAATGCTCTTTTCATTTTTGAAATAGCATCATATCGATTTTCTGCATGAACAATTATTTTAGCAATCATTGAATCATATGTAGGTGGAATCTTATATCCAGAATAAACTGATGTATCAACTCTTACACCATTTCCACCTGGTAAGTTTAATCCTTTAATTTCTCCTGGACAAGGCATAAAGTTTTTATCTGGATTTTCTGCATTAACTCTACATTCAATACTATGTCCTCTAAAATTTATGTCTTCTTGTTTAAATCTTAATTTTTCCCCTGATGCAATTCTTATCTGTTCTTTAACTATATCAATACCAGTAACCCATTCTGTAACTGGATGCTCAACTTGAATTCTAGTATTCATTTCCATAAAATAAAAGTTTTTATCTTTATCTACTAGAAATTCTATTGTTCCTGCATTATAATATTTTGATGCCTTTACTGCTTTAATTGCTGCCTCTCCCATCTTTTTTCTTAAGTTATCATCTAAAACTGTTGATGGACTTTCTTCTAAAACTTTTTGATTTCTTCTTTGTACTGAACAATCTCTTTCTCCTAAATGAACTACATTTCCATGTTCATCTGCTAAAATTTGTATTTCAACATGTCTTGGATTTACAATAAACTTTTCCATATAAATTTCATCATCATTAAAAGAAACTTTTGCTTCTTGTTTTACGATATTATAAGCTGATTCTAAATCTTTCATCTCTTCTACTAATCTGATTCCTTTTCCGCCACCACCAGCTGAAGCTTTAAGCATAATTGGAAATCCTATTTTTTTTGCAATTTCTTTTGCATCTTCTACATTTTTAATACTTCCTTCAGAACCAGGTATAACAGGAACTCCTGCTGATTTCATAAGTTCTTTACTATTTGATTTATTTCCCATTAAATCAATAACTTTATATGATGGACCTATAAATTTTAAATTACTTTCTTCACACATTTTTGCGAAGTCAGAATTTTCTGACAAAAAGCCAAATCCTGGATGTATACTATCTGCACCAGAAAGGCTTGCAGCTTCTAAAATATTTTTTATATTTAAGTAGCTTTTTGCAGAATTCGCAGGTCCTACGCATACTGCTTCATCAGCAAGTTTAGTATGCAGACTATCTTTATCTGCTTCAGAATATATTGCTACAGTTCTTATATTCATTTCTCTACATGCTCTTATTATTCTTACAGCAATCTCTCCACGATTTGCTATTAATACTTTATTTAACATCTTAAGGTCTCCTTTTATTTACAATTTACATAATATATGGTATAATTAAAGTTGCAAAAAAATATGAAAGGTGTGGTTCTATGAAAAATTTCTATAACTACATACGGCACTTACAGTTAATTAACTGGCATATCTGTCGGTATTCACTGAAAGCGCTGCATTGTAGCTTTAACGGGGATTTATTTCTTCCAAGTGCAATGCATCACACGGAAGAATATTATTTTAAAAAGTCAGCTGAAAATGGCACTCTCATGTCAAACGAATTTTCTGAAGATGATATGGGAGCCTATGAATACGATTGTTGTGTGATATATCTTAAAAATCTCAGAACAACTTTATTCAAAAAAGGCTTTTTAAATAGCAACTATCAACTTGAGTTTTCAGAAGCAAAAAATAATTTAACATCTGATCTTATTCTTTGTCCGTTTGCAAATTGTTTTTATACAGTTGCAAAAAAATGCGGATTTAAAGTAATTGACGAATGTTTTTCTGAAAACACTTTTATTTACACTTTGTGTAGTGATCTATAGAGGAGAATATCTATGGCAGAAATTATTTGGAATCCAAGTAACATTGAGGTTCCACCAAATTCCGCTGTGCTCTTGTGCGGGGCACAAAACAGTGGTAAAAGTACCTTTGCAAATAGTCATTTTGAAAAATCTATAATCCTTTCAAGTGACAACTTCTTTCTTGAAGTGGCGAAAAAAAATGCTAATAATCATTTGGCAACCGCTACTTCAGTTTTAGAAGAAGCAGAAGGTATTCTTGTAAAAAGAATTTCAGAAATGTCTGGAAAAATTATAGTTATTGATGATGTATCTCCAGAGTTTGATTTTCGAGTGGGAACAATTGATTTCGTTAGAGATTATTTTGATAATATAATAATAGTTTCATTCTCAATCGAGATTAAAGAATTATTATCAAGAAAAGTAAAACCAAATAATCCATCAAAAATGAAATTTGGATTTATCTCGCCCACCAAAGATCAAATCCTACTTACTGCTCTTACAGTAAATGAACAAATACGCTCTGGGAAAATCAATTCAAAAGTAGATCAAAGCTATGTATTTACATCCAGCAAATCTGCTGATGATTGTAAGGTGTCTTTCTAAAATTCTGAATTTCTTTAATTTTCTTGGGCCGAAAGGCCCCCTTTTTTTATATGAAAGCTCTTACTGAATAAAAGCTTTTTACAAATTTATAACACCTTCTTATCCAACTATTGCAAATGTAAGTTCACCTTTTGCAGCTACTTTCCCATCAACAGTCGCTATAGCTTCACCTACACCAACTGGTCCTTTTGTTTTTATTATTTTAACTTCTAATTTTAAAACGTCTCCTGGAACAACTTGCTTTTTAAATCTTAATTTATCAATTCCGCCAAATAAAGCATTTTTGCCTTTATTTTCTTCCATAGAAAGAATTGCTACTGCTCCAGTTTGAGCTAAAGCTTCAACTATTAAAACACCTGGCATAATTGGTTGACCAGGAAAATGTCCTTGAAAATGAGGTTCATTTATACAAACATTTTTGTAAGCTACAGCACTTTCTCCTGGTGTATATTCTTCAACTCTATCAATCATTAAAAATGGTGCTCTTTGTGGAATTATTTTCATTATTTCATTTATATCTAACATGTTATTTTCTCCATTTCTTATTTTATAACAAACAATGGCTTTCCATAGTCTACCATTTCTTCATCTTTAACTAATATATCAACTATTTCTCCATCATATTCTGACTCAATTTCATTCATAAGTTTCATAGCTTCAATAATACAAAGCGTATCTCCTTTTTTTACTTTACTACCAATCTTTACAAAAGGCTCACTAGAAGGAGATGATTTTGAATAAAAAGTTCCAACCATAGGTGATTTAACAGTTTTTCCTTCAACTTCTTGTTTCTTATTTTCAACTACATTTGTATTATTAACATTAACTTCTTGCACAGGAACTTGAGGCACATTAGAAACTGGCATAACTTGAGGTTGAATCATTGGAACATTTTGAATTTTGTCAGAATCTTTTTTCATTTTAATCTTAATACCATCTTGAAATTCTATCTCCATTTCAGTTAACTTAGAATTTCCCATCTCATCCATAAGTTTTTTTATTTCTTTATATTCCATCTTAATTTCCTTTCATAAATAAAATTATATAAATTAATCAATATATTTTTTTAATATAATAGAACTATTATGTCCTCCAAAACCTAAAGAATTAGACATAGCCACATTAACTTCCATTTTTCTTGCTTCATTTGGAACAATATCTAAATCACATTCTTCGTCAGGAACTTTATATCCGATAGTTGGTGGTACAATATTTTCTTCTATTGCTTTAGCACATACTATTGCTTCAACTCCACCTGCTGCTCCTAATAAATGTCCTGTATGTCCTTTAGTAGAACTTACCATTACACTTTTACTTGCTTCTCCTAAAGCTGTTTTTACAGCTGAAGTTTCAAAAGAATCATTTATATGTGTAGATGTTCCATGTGCATTTATATATGTTATATCTTCTGGTTTCATTTTAGCATCTAAAATAGCATTTTTCATTGCTCTTGCACCACCTTCTCCGTTTGGTGCTGGAGATGTAATATGATAAGCATCTGAAGATGCTCCATATCCAACAAGCTCTGCATATATTTTAGCTCCTCTTTTTTTAGCATGTTCTAATTCTTCTAAAATTATTACACCAGCTCCTTCTCCCATTACAAATCCACTTCTCTCTTTATCAAATGGAATACTAGCTCTTGTTTTATCAGTAGCTTGTGATAATGCTTTTATATTTGTAAATCCTGCAATTCCTGTTGGTGTAATAGAAGCTTCTGTTCCACCTGCAAGCATAACTTCTTGATAACCATGTTTTATTATTCTATAACATTCTCCTATAGTATGTGTTGCACTAGCACATGCAGTTGTCATACAAAAAGACTCACCTTTTGCTCCTATTTCTATAGCAACATTTCCTGTTGCCATATTATTAATTGCCATTGGAATATACATTGGAGAAATTCTATCTGGTCCTTTTTCTGATAATATATTACTACTATTTTCTATAGTTTGTAATCCACCTATACCAGAGCTTATAGCTACACCAAAGCGAGTAGCGTCGATTTCCTCCATATTTATTTTGCTATCAGCAATCGCTTCTTTAGCAGCTACCATAGCAAGTTGAGAATATCTATCTAATCTTTTAGCCGCTTTTTTATCTAAAACTTCTTCTGGATTAAATCCTTTTACTTCTCCTGCAAGTTTTACTTTAAAATCTGTAGTATCAAATAATGTTATTTCATCAATACCACATTTGCCATCTACAATCCCTTTCCAAAATTCGTCTACATTATTTCCAATAGGAGTAATTGCTCCAAGTCCTGTTATTACAACTCTTCTTTCCATTTTTCTTATCCTTTCTAACTAAAATTACATTAACATTCCACCATCAACATTAATTACTTGACCTGTTATATAACTACTATCTTCTGATGCTAAAAATTTAACTACATTTGCTATATCTTTTGCACTTCCCATTCTCTTTAAAGGAATTTGATTATTTATACTTTCTTTTACATTATCTGATAAAACTGATGTCATATCTGTTGCTATAAATCCTGGTGCAACAGCATTTACTAAGATATTTCTACTTGAAACTTCTTTTGCTAAACTTTTTGTAAATCCAATTATTCCAGCTTTTGATGCAGAATAATTAGTTTGACCAGCATTTCCTGAAACACCTACAACAGATGATATATTAATAATTCTACCTGATTTTTGTTTTATCATTAAAGGAATAACGTTTTTTGTAACATTAAATGTACCAACTAAATTAACATCTATAACTGATTCAAAATCTTCTTTAGACATTCTCATTAATAATCCATCTTTTGTTATTCCTGCATTATTAACTAATACATCAATTTTTCCTAAGGCTTCTACAGTTTCATTTACCATTTTTTCTGTATCTTCAAAACTTGCAACATCTCCTTGAACTAAAGCACATTTAATTTTATATTTTGATTCTAATTCTTCTTTCATTTGTTCAATTTCTGTTGTTTTTGTTCTATAATTTATTGAAACATCATATCCATTCTCTGCCAATGTATAAACTATTTCTTTTCCAATTCCTCTTGCTGCACCTGTTACTAATGCAACTTTTCTTAAACTCTCCATAATCTATTTAGTATGATAATTAATCACACTTCCTCCTTTTTATAATAATTAAAATTTTCTATGTAACTAATAATCTATATATAAAATTTTATATTAACTAATATTTTGAACTAAATTTTACTTATTTAGCTCTGTTATTGCATTTTCTAAACTTTCAACATTATTTATATTAATGCAATTAACTTCCTTATCTATTTTTTTCACAAATCCAGTTAAAACCTTTCCAGGTCCTATCTCAACAAATGTATCAACTCCATTTTCAATCATGTATTTAACAGAATCTGAAAATCTTACTGGATTTATAACATGACTTGCTAAAATTTCTTTAATATTATCTGATTCTTTATATTCTGTTGCATCTAAGTTTTTTATAACTTTGCAATCAGGATTTTTTATTTCTATTTTTTCAAGTTCTGCTCTTAAAGCACCAGAAGCTTTTTCTAATTTTTTAGTGTGGAAAGGTCCACTTGTTTTTAATTCAATTACTCTTTTTGCCCCATCTGCTTTTGCAAGTTCCATAAGTTCATTAATTCCTTCTCTATCTCCTGAAACAGCTACTTGACCAGGACAATTATAATTTGCTGGAACAGCAAAACCTTTTGTTACTTTCATGCAAACTTTTTCTACATCTTTATCTTCCATACCAATAACAGCAGCCATTGCCCAGTCACCTTCTGGAAGTAAGTTTTGCATATATTCTCCTCTTTTTCTAATTACTTTTGAAGCATCTTCTATAGAAATACTATTTCCATAAACTAAAGCAGCATATTCTCCTAAACTTAATCCAGCTGTATATTCTGCCTTTATTCCATTTTTATTTAATATTTCTAAGATTCCTAAACTCATAGCTAATATTGCAATTTGAGTATTTTGAGTTTGAGATAATTCTTCTTCTGAAGTATTAAAAGTTAAATTGGCTATATCTACATTTGCTGATTTACTCATTTTCTCATATATATTTTTTACTTCTTCATATTTATCATATAAATCTTTTCCCATACCAAGACTTTGTGCACCTTGACCTGGAAATAAAAATGCTGTTTTCATTGTTTGCTCCCTTCAAATTATAATAAATTTTATATTCTAGTAATTTTGTTATATTTAATATAATTTTATAAATCTATATTTCTAAAAATATACTTCCTAAATTTAATCCACCACCATATCCGAACTAAAATTAGTTTATCTCCATCTTTTAAACTTTCAAATATATCATCTAATGCTATTGGTATACTAGCACAAAATGTATTTCCTATTTTTTCTAAATTACTGTACATTTTACTTTCTTCTATATTTAATTTTTTAGCCATACTTTCTAATATTCTAATATTAGATTGATGAGGAATTATATATTTTAAATCTGATATTTTATTATTAGATTTATTTAAAGTATTTTCAATATTTTCTGTAACTTTAGAAACTGCATATTTATAAATTGCTTTTCCATTCATATATAACTTTTCACCATTATGACAAGTTAAAATACTTCCATCTTGACCAATACTTTCAATATTACTTATATATTTTTTATTTTTGCTACTTTTTCCAAGTAGCACAGCTCCTGCACCATCTCCCAATAAAATTGAAGTATTAATATCATCAAAATCTAAAAATTTTGAAATAGTTTCTACTCCAATTACTAATGCATATTCTGTTTCATTTAAAATTATATTTTTTCTAGCAATATCAAAAGCATTTATAAATCCACTGCAACCGCAAGAGATATCTAAACACATGCATTTCTTTATATCTAGTGCTTTTTGTACTTCAAAACTAATCCCAGGCATAATTCTATCTGAAGATGTACTCGCTACTACAATATTTCCAATCTTTTGAATATCAAATTCTATCTTTTCTGTTATTTTTCTAGCCACATTAATTGCTAAATCTACTATTGTTTCATCTTTTGTAAAAAATCTATTCTTTACTCCAGTTCGCTTTACTATCCAGCTATTCTCTAAATCAAATTTTTTATCAAAAAAACTATTCTCTACTTTATTATTTGGAAGATATTTACTTGTAGCTATAATTTTTATTGATTCCATTTCTATCTCCTTTTTTAATCTTCCTGCTATTTTTTACATTTGAATTATAGCATATCCCTCTTCAAAAAATAATTGGTCTAACTGGTCAGTTTAAATAAAACTTAATTACATTTTTTTACAAAAAACGAGTTAAAATTGTATTTGTAAAAAACTTTAGCAAGCATAATTATCTTTGTATAAATAAAATACACCTTAAATATTAGAATTAATCTAATATCTAAGATGTATTTTAAATCTTTTATTTTAAATTATCTTGCATTTTCTAGTGTACCATCTTCTGAATAAAACACTTCTATATCTGTAAGTTTATATTCACTTCCATCTATAGCAATTTTAGCATAATATACTTCATCATCTAATGTACATTTTATTGTATTTCCATCTATAAATTCTAATTGATATTCTGAATCACATTCTGCTTGTATATTTTCTACAGTTAAATAATCTGATGGATTTTCATCTTCATTACTTATAGCTGCCATATGATAATCAAGTAATTTGTTTTCTATTGCTGTTTTTATTTCTGATTCTACTTTTTCTTTTTTCTCATCTATTTCTACTGCTTCATCAAATGGTCTAGGTTCTCTATTTGCTGGAGTAGAATCAAAGTCATTTAAATTTGATGTGTCACTATCTAAATTTGAAAAATTCATATTTGCATTTGATGCTAAACTATTAGTATATCCCCAAATAATTCCTATTAAAGTTGCTGGTTCTTCTTCTGCTGATTTTGTAAGATTTTCTACAACTTCCATTAATAATTCTGTAAAATCTTCTTCTGTGTAATCATTAATTACTATTGAGTTGTCATCTGTTAATTCTTCAATTTCTAAGTTTGGATTGAATTTAACACTAAAACTTATATCATATTTAAAATCCTCTTCTTCAACATCTTCTTGGTCTAATTCAATTTCTGATTCAATATCATCATTATTTTTAGTTGATTTTATTATTATTTTAGTATTATTATCATTATCTTCGTTATCAATATATTCTATTGTTAATTCTCCTTGTGTTCCTTCAAAGCTATTACTTATAATAAATGAAACATCATCATAAGCATCTTCTACATTAACTATAATTGAATTATTACTTATAATAAATTCTACTTTATCTTCATCTACAGTCATTTCTGTTTTTATAGTTTTTTTGTTATTTTCATAAACTGCTATTACTACAATTTCATCTTCGTCATAGTCTTCTAATTCTTCTTTAGCTTCTTCTATTTGTTCTTTCACTTCGTTTAATTGTGTATCATCTTCATATAATCCTGTAAATTCAGGATCTTCAAATAATTCATCTAATGTATTTAATATTACTGTACAGAACTCTTTTGAACTCATTGTTAAAGTATATTTATTTGCTTTAACTTCTGTTCCATTTACATCTACTGTAACATCTTTTTCTACTGCATAATATGAAGCATCTATTTGTTCTGATAATCTTTTAAAATATTTATCATTTAATTTTTTTAATGTTTCAATATCTTCATCTGATATTGCTTTTGTTTCTGGAATTTTATCAGGTATTTGCTCAATCATTTCTTCATCTAAATTAAGAGTTTTAGCTAATTTTTTTAAGTCTCTATTTTCTACAGTTATATATTTATCATGTGCTTCTTTTAAATGAAGTCCAAATGCTTCATTTGTTATGATTGCATCTATTCCAAAAAAGTAATCTTCATCATTTTTTACTTCTATTCCAAAAGATTCTTTTTTATTTACAGGATCTGATTTTATATTAATATTTGCACTACCTTTTGTTTTTGGATTATCTGATGTAAAAACGATATCAGCATTAATATCTGCTGGGTCTGTAACCATTTTTTCAATTGTTTCATCAAATGGTTTTAAATTAAATTCTTTTAATTGTTCTATATTGTTTGCTAAATATTTTGTAAATAGTTCTTCAGGTGTTTTGAATATGTCTGTTGCTAGATATGCATATGCACAACCACCTAAAATAATTAATAATAATATTATTATAATTAATATTATTGCTTTTGCTTTTCCTTGTTTCATTTCTTACCCCCAAAATAAATAGTTTTTTCACTATTTTTATATATTTATTTGTATTATATATTTATATTTTCCTTTTTTCAATAGATTTTTCTACTTTATTTTATTTATCTTAATTTTTATATTAAATTCCACTTTTAAAATAGATAGGATTTAATACAAAAACAATCACATCATATTAAAATGGTGGAAAAGCAAACTTCGCCTTCCCACCAATCAGATTTTAAAATAGTTCTTATAAATTACCGCTATCAAAAATTTACGCTTCTAATCTTTAAATGACAATATTCACTTTTTTAATTCGTTCCATCTCTTGAACCATTTTGTATTAGTATTCCCCTTTAAGGTGAGCATTCAAATCTTCTACTTTGTCTGCTATAAAAAAATGTACTCTAAAAAAAATAATTACTAATACAAAAAATATTACTAAGAAAAAAGCTGCTACTCCTAAAGTAGCGAACGGTGTGGTTTCCACGTCATTCATATCAAATTCAAAAAAGACCACTCCCCGCCAAATCACAGCAATTGCAGAAGCAATCGATAACACGAATAATATAGCACATCCAAGTCCTGGAGTTTTAGTTGCAATACTATATAAAACATATAGCACTATTATTGCAAGTACAGCTATAACCAATTTTCCTATTATATCAAACATAATATACCTCTTTCTGTTTATAATCCTGTGACATAGTAACATAATAATTATAATAATAGACAGTAAAAAATTGTTAAAATAATCGTATAATCGCTCTCTTCACTATTTTATTATCCCATATCTCTCCTTTCTTTGCATAATTATATGCAGATTGAAAATAACAATTTGTTCCAACAATAATTATAGCATAGTTTACATAAATTGTAAACTACGCTCGTAAAAAATAGTACCGATTCTTTCATAATAAATAAATTCCAAAACTTATTATATAACTAACTTAGATTTTCTTTACTTTTTTGCTTATATTTGATATGCTTTTAAAATAATAGTAATAAACATATTTCATATAATTTACACTTAACTTATCAAATAAATTGATAAATAATTATTTATAGTAAAAGTGAGGTATTTATAATTTGAATAGAATAAGTAAAGAAGAAAAAATAGAAAAAAATAAAAAATTTAAACTATGGAAAATAATTTTATTAGCAATTTTAGCTTTAATTATAATAACAGCAATAAAAACAGGAATCTATATATCAAGCTGGCAAAAAATGGCTCAAGATATGATTGCTAATTCCCCTTCTCAAGTTTTAGATACAGACGGAAAAGTAATTGCTGACCTTGGAAATAGTAAAAATACAAAAAATATTTCTCTTTCTGAAATGCCAGATAACTTAAAAAATGCGTATATTTCTATAGAAGATCAACGTTTTTATAAACATTCTGGAGTTGACCTTCCTAGAACTGGTGCTGCTATACTTTCTTACATTAAGAATTTAGGTTCTTCATCTTTTGGTGGAAGTAGCATTACTCAACAATTAGTTAAAAATTTAACTGGTGATAATTCTTCAAAAATTACTAGAAAAATAAATGAATGGATTAAAGCTTTTGGTATTGAAGGTGTATTAGAAAAAGATGAAATTTTAGAAGCTTACCTAAACATTATATATGTTGGTCCAAATATATATGGTGTTGAACTTGGAGCAAAATATTATTTTAATAAATCTGCATCTGAGCTTACTTTAGAAGAATGTGCATTTTTGGCTGGTATAAACAATTCGCCTAATTCTTATAATCCTTTTGGAGATAAAGATAATTCTGAAAAAATAACTAAAAGAGCTAAAACTGTACTTAATAAAATGTTAGAATTAAAATACATAAATGAAAATGAATATAATGAAGCGATTTCTCAAGTTGATAAAGGTCTTAAATTTAAAAATGGAAAAATAGAATCTGAAGAATCAAACAACATTTATTCTTACCATACTGATGCCCTAATTAACGAAATTATTGATGATATTGCAAATAAGAAAAATATATCAACTAGCTTTGCTACCAACTATGTTGAAATGGCTGGACTTACAATTTATAGTACTCAAGATTCAAAAATACAAACTGAAATAGAAAAAGAACTTTCTAAAAGTAAATACATTTTAAAATCTAGTAATGAACCTGATGCTACTTCTCAAGCTGCTATGGTTATAATTGACCAATCTACTGGATATGTTGTTGGATGTGTTGGTGGCTCTGGAAAAAAAGAAACTTCACGAGGTCTTAATAGAGCTGTACAAAGTCGTAGACAAACTGGGTCAGCTGGTAAACCTTTAGCCGTTCTTGCCCCTGCTATTGATAAAAAAATTATAACACCTGCAAGTATTTATCTTGATGAAGCAACTACTTTTGATGATGGAACTGAAGAAGGTTACTCTCCTACTGATTATAATAATTATAAAGGTGAAATAACTGTAAGAGAAGCTGTTGAATCTTCTCAAAATATACCTTTCGTTAAAATTATGGAACAATTAACTCCTAAAACTTCTATAGAATATATGAAAAAAATGGGAATTACTACTCTTACAAAGACTGATGAGAACTTAAATTTAGCTTTAGGAGGACTTGATAAAGGTATTAGCCCTTTAGAAATGGCTGCTGGATATGCAACTATTGCAAATGATGGTAAATATATTGAACCTACTTTTTATACTAAAATAGAAAACAAATCAGGAAAAACAATTTTAAAAACTTCTCAAAAACATAAAACTGTATTTTCTAAAGAAGTTGCTTTTATCTTGAAAGATTTACTTACAGAACCTGTAAATGGAAATACTGGTACTGCAAAATATTGTAAAATTTCTGGTATTGATGTTGCTGCAAAAACTGGTACTACAAATGATGATTTTGATAGATGGCTTTGTGGATTTACTCCATATTATACTGCTGCAACTTGGTTTGGATTTGATAAAAATGAAACAATAAAATTTAATAATAAAAATCCTTCTGGTCAAATTTGGTCTAGTGTTATGAAATCTATTCACTCTGGACTTTCAAATAAAACATTTGACGTTCCTTCTGGAAATACTATTGAAACTGCAACAATTTGTCCTGAAACAGGATTACTTGCATACACAAGTTGTCCTGGCGCCTATACTGAATACTTTTTAAAAGGAACTCTTCCAAGTGAATATTGTATAGAGCATTATAGTAAAAACTCAAGCTCAACAACTACTAATAAAAACACAGAAACAGATAATGAGCCTACGGAAGTACCATCAGTTCAAGAACCTGCAGAAACTCAAGTACCAACTACACCTACTACAGAACCTGATAATGTTCCAGCTCAACCTGAAGTACCACAGCAAACACCAGAAAATACAACACCAACACAAACTGAAGAACCTGAAAACACTAACACAACTATTAGTCCAGACACAAATACTGTAGAAAATACTACTGAAGATAACACTCAAGCTAATCAAACAGATATTGATGATACATTTGAACAATAAAAGTAATTATATAATATAATAAAATTTGTATTTAGATAATCTTTAATAAAAAAGTAAATATATATATTAGAATGAAGTGATGCGCAGCCTTTTTACTAACAGTTAAACAAAGTGATTACTGTTAGTTAATGCATAGCTGGTCGCTTTTTAAAAAAAGCGACCAGCAAAGAACAAATGATAATATATATATTTACTTTTTTAAATATTGATATAAATAAATTTAAAATATTAATAATTATTTTTAGCTCAAAATCCAATTAACAATCTGTTTCTTTATCTCATAATACTCATCTTTCTCAAACTGCATATTAGCTATTGCATATTTCTTATTACTAATATGAGAACAAAACATACACTCATCTAAATCTTTAGAATCTTGTATAAAAAATGAATTACTAACTTTTGCAGAACAAATTACATTATAACTATTAATACAACTTCCAGAATCATCAACTCTTATGCAAAAATTAGAGCCACCTGTCCTTTGACACCCTAGTATAAATTCTGAATTTCCACATCCATCAGAAAATAGTACATTCTTGCAATCTCTACAATCTAAAGACCTGTATACATTCTCAGACCTATATATAGTATCACTTTTATGTACATTTTCTGAATCATAAATTCTTTCTGTTGTTGTAAGATTTATTTTCTTCCATAATTTTAAAATATCTTCTAAAGAATTTACCTCTTTCTTTTTTTGCATCCATCCATATTTTTTATCATATGCTTCCATATTATCTTGTGTTATAAATTTACTTGGATTTATAGACTCTGCCCATGTTTCTTTTGATGTTAAACTATCTATAACTTTTTGTGGTAACTTAATATCAAAAGCAAATTTAGATAAAAGTTCATCTAATGTATATGGATTTTTTTGTCCAAATATATTCATAAAAATTTTATTTGCTTTTTCGAGCGCTTCTTTATCAGTCACTTGCTAGTTTCCTCCTTCCTGTTGATTGTGATGACATTATTGCTTTTAAGTCAATATTATTTCCTATATTAAAATCTTTTTTTATTTTCTTCTTCTCTTGTTTTTCTTTTATTACAACTTCTTCTACTTCTTTTATTCTTGGATAAGATACTACGTCTAATGTTTTAGCTTTAAAAGCTGGTAACACCTTTCCATTACTACTTACTCTTAGAACACATTCTCTATTAGCAAGTTCTACAAGTATTTTTAATTTTGCAAAAAAGGAATCATGTATTGCCACTTCCATTTGCATACTTCTACTTAATAATACGGCATCTTCTCTTGATACTCTAAATGTATAATAATTTATAACATTTGCAAATATTGCCTTTTGTATATCTTCATTAATTTGATTAAAATATTGTCCAGAAAGAATTAAAGATAAATTATATTTTCTTGATTCTGACAAAAATCTTTTTATTATTGGATTCTGGATTACTGCTACTTCATCAATAATCAAAATTACATGTTCATCTATTTTTCTTTTTTGCATAATAGAAAATATTTGTCCCATAACTAGACCAGAAACAGTTTTAGTCATTTTCTCTCCAATAGTGGATTCATCTAATGATATTATTGATAAAAAATTTTCTTTTATAGTATCTTCTAAGCTTTTTAGAGCTTTAGTAGTATTAAATGCAGGTAAAATAGTCATTTCATCAATAAAAGAAATTATTGGAGAAATAGCTTCTGTGTGTGATTTTGTTTTCAATTCATTAAAATCATTTAAAAAGAAATTTGTTATTGGTTCTGGCAAAGTTTCTCTATATTTCTTTAAAGTTTGATTTCTAAATTCATTATTTGTTATAAGTTCTCTTAAATTTCTAAAATTTATTTTATTAATACATATAAGCAAAAATATACTATGTCTTAAAACTCTTTCAAGTTTTGAATTATATTCTTTATCCATTATTGATTTAAAAAGCGTGAGTAAAATCTCTGATTCTGAAACAACATTTTTTCTTGAACTTTTAAATAAATCTATACTATTTTTATTTGTTTTAAAATCAATAACTTTTGTTTCTTTTAAACCTCCTATATCCTCTTCTAATGCACTATGTGGATCTATTACTACTATTTTATATTTCATTTTATAATCTTGATTATTATAAATATTATTTATAAGCAGGCTTAATAGTTTAGATTTTCCTGTTCCTGAACCTCCTATAACTAAAGAATGTTTATCAAAATCATAATTATTTAAGTTTAAGTAATATTCATCTTGCAAATATGGAAATGCATCGATTTTTAATATACTACTCTTTTTATCACTCTCAAATAATTTAACTGTTTTTTCTATATTTAAGTATCTTCTTATATCTTTTCTAAACAAAAATCTAGTATGTTTTGAAAAATCAATACTCAAAAAAATATGTGGAATATTAAATAAAAATCTTCTATATTCCAATTTATTTTCTTTCTTAAAAATTCCAAAAGATGAAAATAAAAAATTCTTTCTTGTAAATGGAAAAATTTTTACTACTGACCACTCCATTTTTCTATTCTTTTTACTTTCATTTCTATCATATATATCTACAATACTTTTTTCTTTATTAGTAACTATATATAATTTCTTTAAATGAAAAAAGCTTTTTGGCTTTTCAAAGTTTTCTATACTTTTTAGTAAAAAATCATTTAAGTTACTCAAAGTAGTTGGCAATTTTGATTTTGTTTTTACAAAATATCTAACATTATTTTTTTCAAATTTTATATATATTTTCCATAATTTAAATAACCCATTTAATTTAGATATGTAAAGAATAAATTGTAACCAGCTTTCTTCTGTTACTTTGTCTGTTGTGAAAAATACTTCAAAATAATTTTCCTTTCTCATATAAATCACCTGTCAGTATTATATAATTTTTAAGCACAAAAAAACTGACTTTTTAATAATCAAAAAAGTCAGTTTTTTTATACTTAAATTACTACCTACCTTATAAGTTTTGAAAAATCTTAATTCTACTATATATTAATCTTCAATTGGTATTAGAAATTCTGTAATATCATCATGATAATACTCAAGTTCTGGAATTGGTCTTAAATTCAATTTTAAGCTAGGTTCAAATTTCTCATAAAATTCTCTTGAAACTTTTTGTATATCACAAGCTTCTTGTGAATTAATTATAAATTTTATCCATTTAGATTTTGGTATAACTATCTTTTCAAGTTCTTTAATTTCTTTACCATATGCTATCCAATATTCATAATCATCACTTTCAAATCTATCTTCATAAACTACTATTCCATAATCAATTCTTCCATATTTACTTTCATAAATATTTGCCATTTCTTCAAAAAATTTAGGTGCCTCTTCTTGTATTGTACAATATGTAGTCTTTATTCCTTTTCCATACAAAACTTTTTCATCCATCTCTACAATGCTGTATTCCATACTAGTATTATTTTCTATATTTTCATTAAAATGGATTTTAGTAAAAACTTTTAATTTTTCTGGATTTGCTTTTACACTACTTGGCTTTATTCCATGAAATTTCTCAAAAGCTCTTGAAAATGATGTTGCACTATCATATCCATATTTTACTGCTACATCAATAACTTTGCTATTTTCTTTATATAATTCAAAACCAGAATTTGATAATCTTCTATTTCTTATATATTCTGAAATTGTTATATTAGATAATAATGAAAATATCCTTTTCATAGTATATTCATTAGTTGCTATAATTCCGTGATAGTTTAGAATAATCAATTTCATTTTCTAAATTTTCTTCTACATATTCAATTATTTCGTTTAGTCCTTTATATATATTCAAATTTTATTTCTCCAATACTATCATAAAAATATAAACTTTAACATTATTCTAATATACTTTTTATTGATATTTAATATCAGTTTTTACATTTTTTCTGGCTCTGGATATTCTACTCCAAAAGTTTCTACTGTAACTTTTTTCATTACTGGTGGTTCTACTGGTCTATCTTTTCCACCACCAAAAGGACTTCTTGTTACAACTCTTGTTTTAACTATTCTATCAACTTCATCCATTCCTTCTAATACACTACCAAAAGCTGCATATTGTCCATCTAAAAATGTTGAATCATCTGTTACTATAAAAAATTGAGAACCTGCTGAATTTGGCATACTACTTCTTGCCATAGAGATAATACCTCTAACATGAGAAATTGGATTATCTACACCATTATCTTTAAATTCACCTTTTATTCCATAGCCAGGTCCTCCTGTTCCATCTCCATCGGGATCTCCACCTTGAATCATAAATCCTGGTATTGTTCTATGAAAGAATAATCCATCATAAAATCCTTTATTTACTAGATTTACAAAATTATTTACAGTTTGTGGTGCTTTACTTGGATATAATTCTAATTTAATTATTGCTCCACTATCCATTTCTATTGTTACTATTGGCTTTTTATTTACATCCATTTTATATCTCCTTTTATTTTAATTTATTATTATTCTACTACTATTGCCTATTTTTTTCAATACTCTTTCATATAAGCTTTTACTATTATTCTTTTCTTATTAGAATTATTACATGTTACAAGTGTAAGTTCATATTTTTTTGTAGCTTTCAAAACTGATATATCATCTTCATTAGTTTCAAAAATGTCAAAAACAATATATTCATATTTTCTTCCAGATAAATCTTCTAAAATTATTGTATCTTTAATATTAAGTTCTGCTATTCTACTAAAAAATCTATTATCATTATAATTATGTCCTGCTATACAAATATTTCCTATCTCACCTAAATTTACTCCTGAAAATTTACATGGTGCTATTTTTAGTAACTCTTCATTGCTCATATTAAATACGCTATATTCTAAATTAATTTTATCTATATAAATTTTACCTAAAATGGATTCTTCTCTTGATTCTTTTTGAACTTCATATATAGAACTTAATTTAATATTTTTATCTATAACTTTAGAAATACTTTCCAAATTTTCATCTTTATTATGAGAAATAATAATACAAACTATTAGTATACTTGCTACTAAAATAGAAATCATAAACTGCACTTTAAAAATATATTTTAATTTATTTTTTTTCTTATTAAATAGTATCTGATTCATATAATTATTATTGTCTAATTATAAAAATTTATGAACACTTAAAAAGATTACTATCATATTTTATTTTACAATATTTCTAAAAAGTTTTATTTTTAGAAATACATAGCAAAAATCATTTTATAAATGTTTATATTAACTAAGATATTTGATAAATACTTTTTTTTATGTTATATTTATATAGTAAATTTTGATTTTTCTTATTTAAAATTTGGATTTATCAATTTTTACATATTTTTTGAAAGGAATTTATTTTTATGGAAAATAACATAAAAGTACTTGCTAAAAATCCTACAGCTAATCATAATTATTTTATTGAAAGCACTTTAGAAGCTGGAATCGTTTTGACTGGTACTGAAATTAAATCAATCCGCAATGGTAAAGCAAATATTAAAGATACTTATGTTAATATTAAAGATGGTGAAGTATTTATTTATGGAATGCACATTAGTCCATATGAATTTGGAAATATATATAATAAAGATCCTTTAAGAACAAGAAAACTTTTATTGAATAAAAGAGAAATAAATAGATTATATGGAATGATAAAACAAAAAGGAATTTCTATTGTTCCTATTCAAATGTATATGAAAGGAAATAAAGTAAAACTTGAACTTGGTGTTGGTAAAGGAAAAAAACTTTTTGATAAACGTGAAGATATTGCCAAAAAAGACGCAGAAATGAGAATAAAGAAAGCTTTAAAGAATAAAAATGAAGCATTTTAATATTAACTATTTCATCAAAGACTGAGTTTAAGATTTTTTAAAAATTGCCGAAGGCTTTATTTAATAGGAAGTCCGAAGTATTTCCCTATTAAATAAAAAATTGTAAAATATAAAACTCCTAATTATTTTTATAATAACTAGGAGTTTTTATACATTTATTTATCTTGCATCAGAATCTTCGTTCTTCAAACTTCTTGCAAAATTTCTTATACCTATAAATTTATCAGAGATTGTATCTCTTGCTCTTAAAATTTTATTACCTAATTTTTCTTGTTTCATATTTTGTACTAATTCTTTATCATAGTTCAAATCACATACACTTGAGACCTTTGCTTTCATTTTACTTATTAAAAACTGATAATATTCTTTTTCTTCATCATCTAAAGTAACACCTGTTTCTTTTTGCATTTGTTTAACCATACTATTTAAATCAATTTTTAAAACATAGTTTTCTATCCATCTTCTAAACCAAACTTCTTTTCCATATTCTAACATAATTGTTTCAATATCTTCTTTTCCTCTAACTGTTCTATGATGTGCTTTACTTATTGGCTCTGCTCCAGCACAATAATCATAACTAAATATTGGCGCTAATCTTAATCTGTCATCTGCTTGCCTTATTAGTCCCCATTTTTCATTAGATTCATTCTCATTAAAAACAATTTTATTAAACACAGTTTGTTTTATTAATCCTTGCCTTACTTCAGTTCTTGTTCGTTCTAAATCTTCTTCTGGTAGTTCATATTTTTTATAATGTTTTCTTATATATCTATCAGTTTCTTCTAAAAGCGTTTCTAAGTGTACTTTTCTTTTATTTGGGGTATCTTTAACTATAGAATTACCTTGTATTAAAGTTTCTTCATCACACAAAAAATTTTTCGTTAAATGATGGGTGGAAATTGTTCCGTCGCTATTGGTATACTTTCCCTTGTAGTATACTGTAGCATCTAAGTCCATTTGCTTTGCAAGCTGTGGAAGTAAAAAATTATTTTTTCTTGAAATACCTATAAATTTGTTTGGTATAGCTGAATTTTTATTTGGTGCTTCTGTTACTAAATAATCATCTAAATTTGAACTCAATAACCAGAATTGACCTATCTTACTATGTGATAATCTTCTGTTTGTTTTTTCAAAATGATAATCATTTAAGTTAATACATCCATCTTCTTCCAGTTTTATATGTTCATAATAATCTTTACTACTATATAAGTCATATAAGCTATATAAAGGTTTACATCTTCTTTCTATAAAACCATTAATTTGCTCGCCATCTAAATGTTTCTTTAATGCATCGATTTCAACTTTTTCCAAGCCATATAATTTAGCTGCTTTTACTATATATTCTTTTTTTGTTAGTTTAGGCAAACTGCTTCTTTAACTTAAGCTTTATTACTTGAACAGAACACATCATTAATTTTGTGTGCTACTGTTGCTTTTATTTCATCTTTAGCAGCTCCTAAATATTTTCTTGGATCAAATACTGATGGTTCTTCATTAAATACTCTTCTTATTTGAGCTGTCATAGCAAGTCTAAGATCAGTATCTACATTTATTTTTGAAACTCCATTTTCTCCTGCTTGTTTTAACATTTCATCTGGGCATCCTTTTGCACCAGGAATATTTCCACCATTGTTATTGCACATATCTACAAGACTTGGTATTACTGAAGATGCTCCATGTAATACTATAGGTGTATTAGGTAATTTTTCTTTTATCTTTTGTAATATATCAAATCTTAATTTTGCATCACCTTTAAATTTGTATGCTCCATGACTTGTTCCTATAGCTATTGCTAAAGAATCACATCCTGTTCTTTGAACAAATTCATATGCTTGTTCTGGATCTGTATATCTTGCGTCATCATCTGATACATTAACATCGTCTTCAACTCCTGCTAATTTACCAAGTTCTGCTTCAACTACAACTCCTTTTGAATGAGCATATTCTACAACTTTTTTTGTTAATTCAACATTTTCTTCAAAATCATATTTTGAACCATCTATCATAACTGATGTAAATCCTGCATCTATACACATTTTACATGTTTCAAAATCTGGTCCGTGATCTAAGTGAAGCGCGATTGGTATTGTTGTTGTTTCAACTGCAGCCTCCACCATTTTAATTAAATAATTAATTCTTGCATATTTTATTGCACTTGAAGAAACTTGTAAAATTACTGGTGATTTTGCTTCTTCAGCTGCATCTGTTATTGCTTGTATAAATTCCATATTGTTTATATTAAAAGCTCCTATTGCAAAATGTTCTTTCATTGATTTTTCAAACATTTCTTTTGTTGTTACTAGTGGCATAATTTTATCCTCCTTTAAATTTATTTTACTCCCTACATTTTATAATCATAAATGCGCCATGTCAAGTGAATTTTGTATGTATTAGAACAAATCTGAAAAAATCTCAGATTTTTTCAGTAAATTTGTTCCTGTGCCAAATTTATGCAATAAATTTGTGTACAATTTTTAGCGAAGCTTTTATATAATAGGAAAGTATCACTTTCCTATTATATAAAAAATAAATATTGGGGAAAATCCCCAATATTTATTTTTTAATGACATTTACATTTATAACTTCCACACATTGATTCATCTTTAGCAGATCCATTTGTACATCCAGGACATGCTTGTACTTCTATTTGTTTTAATTCACACATTCTATCATCACAATTATTATATGCACAACTTTCTACTGTACATCTTATTTTTTGATTATCACCCATTTTAAACCTCCTAATATTAGTAATTTATTCTAAGAAATTCCTTATTTATTTAATACAAAATACAATATATTTTCTATTAAATAAATAAGATAGAACAAAAAGTTCTATCTTATTATTATCAAATATTTATCTTTTTAAAATCCAATTTTTAGTATTCTAAATAAAATCTATCTCCTACAAATTTATAATCAAGTTCTTTCAAGTTATTTACAAATTTTGAATAGTTTTCCTCTTTTTTATTACTTTCATCAGGTAATTCATATAGTACATCATATATTTGCTGTATTCCATCAAATACAACTTCTCCATCATAATTTACTAATTTCCAATTTAAGTTAGTTGGAAATCCATAATCATTAAATTCTATATTTTCTGTAGTATCTAAAGTTAAATACATATTTTGTGATATAAATCTTGGATTCATTACTTGATATTCTGCATCAAAAACCTTTTCATATTCATCATTAATAATTTTTGCTGTATCTCTTTGAGTTCTTACTATATATCTTCCATCTTTGCAAACATAAATATCTTTATATTCTTCTGATAATATATTTCCATCTGAATCTATAAAATATGTCCTATCATTACTATAATTTTTTATAAGCATTCTTTCTCCAAAAAAGTCTAATATTTGCGCTTTTCCAGTCATAGGCATTTTTTTACCATATGATGTAAACCAACCTTGTGTTCTTTTTGAAATCTCATAAAATGGTATAGTTTTATTTGAAAACAAATATAAGTAACTTGAATCATAATCTAAATATGTTGCATCTAATGGAATCCTTATATTCAAATCTGCTTTTTTAGCAAGTTCATATTTATCTCCAAGTCCTAAATTTGATTGAGTAACTATTAAATCATATTCTTCATTATAATCATATCTATATGTGTATTCAGAAGATGCTACTTTATACTCTGGAACTCTAGTTATATTATTTGTTATCTCTTGAATTTCATATTTCATTTTTTCCGTTTGATGTAAAGTATTTGTATATATATCTTCTAATTCTTCTAATTTTGCTTTATAATTTTCATCTGATGATTCACTTCTATATGACATTACTTTTCTTTTATTTTTTAATATAACTTCTGTACTTCCATCGCTACATACTAAAGCAATATGAAATTTTTTATCATATACTGTTATTTCAATAAATGGACTAGCATAATCATAAACAAAATCTATTTTTACTTCTCCATTTTGATTAATATATCCATATTTTCCATCTTTTTTTACATTGATATACGGTTCGTCTATTTCTAGTTCTGTTATATATTTAAAGTAATCTTGTTTATATGAAAGTTCATTTTTATTTTCTTTATTTTTTATACTTTGACCTATTGAACTATAAGTTAATGTAAATAATCCAATTATGGCTGTTGCTGCCATAACTACTATAGAAATTGAAATTGCTGCTGTACTATCTAATTCAACTAAATTTTCTTTTAAACTCTTAAACAGAATTATTAATCCAGAAATTATGCTAAAAGCTGCTATTATAGGTTCTTTTATAAATATAAAACTTATTGTAAAAATACCTATAACATAACCTGTATTAAAAACTGTATCTGACCTGTGATTATAGCTTTGAATTGCATCAATAATAGCAACTGACCCCATAACTACATACATCGCCCTAAGTATCCATGTTACAACAAAACTTTCTTGAACTGTTAGTAAGGTTTTATCTTGTGGAACATGTATTGTAAATGCAACAATTAATATTCCAAATAATAAATTCATAAAACCTAAACATAAATTTACAATTTTTCCTCTCATATCTTACCCCATTTTGGTTTATTTCTTTTGTATTTCTTCACAAACTATTTTATATATTTCTTCATGTATATCTTCTCTTGTTCTTAATTCATTGTTCTTTACACATTTTATTTCATTCCAATTATATTCTTTTGCTAAACTACATGCTGCATTATACGCTTCTTCAAGGTGTTTTTCATCTCTTTCATGAATATCTTTTTTATCGCTATGTGTAAATTTGTTTTCTCTGTTTTTAATAAGTTCTTTTATCTTTTCTGGTGGCATATTTAGAAAGAATACTTCACTTGGAACTGGTAATCCATATATGTTAAATTCCAAATCAAATAACCATTTTATAAATTTTTCTCTTTCTTTTTCATCACTTATTTTTCCTGCTTGATGTACCATATTTGCAGTTGTATATCTATCTGCAAGTATTATTCCACCATCTTCATAATATTTCTTATATTCTTTTTGAAAAGTTGCATATCTATCTGCTGCATAAAAAGTTGATGCTATATATGGACTTACATCTTTTGCATTTTCTCCAAATTCACCAGATAAATACATTTTTACAAGTGATGACGATGGGCTATCATAATTAGGAAAGCTAACTGTTTTATAAGAAATCCCATCTTTTTCTAAGTGTGCTCTTAATAAGTCAAATTGTGTTTGTTTTCCACTTCCATCTGTTCCATCTATTACAAATAATTTTCCCATATTATTATTTCCTTTTATATAAAATAAATTTTACTATATATTTTATCTATAAAATCTTTATTTGACAAAAATTTTTATATCTTTTAATTAAATTATTTCTTTTCTATTCTTGTAAATAAAGGTTCAATGTTTTCTAATTTTAAACCAGGATTTACAGTTATAAAATTCCAACTTGGATTTTCTATTTTTAAATATTCTCTAATCTTTTTACATGCTGTAGGCATTACCATTTCAAATAAATTAGAAAGATTTGCTATTATTACTGTGCAAGTATAAATTATATTATTAAATTCTTCTATATTTTCTTTTTTAGCAATCCAAGGTTGTTTATCATCATAAAATTTATTTCCAAGTTCTACGAGTTGCATAATTTTTCTTATAGCTTCTCTAAATTCTAATTTCTCTATTAACTCAGAGCTTTCAGTATAAGTATTTTCAATTGCTGTTTTAATTTCTTCATCTAATTTTCCATCTGGCACTTCTTCTAAACCTTTAAATCTTAATGTTCTGTTAACTAAGTTACCAAATTTATTTAAAATTTCTCCATTATGTGTGTTTTCAAAATCTTCTATAGTAAAGTTTGTATCTTTTTTCTCTGGTCCATTTGCTAATAAATGAAATCTTAAAGAATCAGAGTTATATAAATCTAAAGCTTCTAATGCTGTCATTCCTATTCCTTTACTCTTAGAGAATTTTTGATCATTAAAATTCAAGTATTCTGCTGAAACTATTGTATCAACTAAATGATAATTTTCTTCTTGACCTAATAATAAAGCATTTAAAATTATACTATGGAACATAATATTATCTTTTCCATGACACATATATATTTTATTGTTGTGTCCTTCTTTCCAAAAATCTTCCCATGTACAATCTGTTCTTTCTTCACAAAGCTTCATTGTATTTGTTAGATACCCTAAAACTGCATCTATCCATACATACATTTTTTTATCTTCATATCCATCAACTGGTATATCTACTCCCCAAGTTAAATCCCTTGTAACTGCTCTATCTAAAAGACCTTGTTTTAAATATTTTAAAGTTTCATTTTGTGCATTAATTCTCCAATTAGATTTTACTTTTTCTGTTTGCTCTTCTATTTGTTTTTGGAATTTTGAAAGTGCTAAATATAAAACTTTATTTTCTCTTTCAACAATTTTTGAACCACAATCAATACAATTTCCTGACTTTAATTCTTCTGTTGTTGGAACATGAAGACAAGCGTCGCATTGGTCTCCTTTTGTTTCTGCTCCACATTCAGGACAAGTAAGTGTTATTTCTCTATCTGATAAAAATTTATTACATTTTTCACAATATGCTTGTGGCTCAATTTTTTCATATATATATCCATTATCATATAATTTTCTAAAAAGAGTTTTTACTTTTTCTTTATGATATTCATCAAATGTTCTCGAATATAAATCATATGAAAATTGATACCCATTAAACATTTTATTAAATTCTTCATCATATTTACTTGCGATTTCTTTAGGTGATACACCTTCTTTTTTTGCTCTTTCTGTAATTGGTGTTCCATGACAATCTGAGCCTGATACATATAAAACATTATCACCTTTTAATCTATGATATCTTGCAAGAAAATCTCCTGAGATTAATCCTGCTATATGACCTAGATGCAATGAACTATTTGCATATGGCCATGCTCCACCTATAATTATATTTCTCTTTTCCATAAAATTTCCTCCTGCTTTTTTATTTAATAGTAAATTAATAGGAATTTCCTATTTAAGTTCTTACTGTTTTAAAAATTTTTTGGTCCTCTTTCTTCTGGCATTTCCCCTCTAACTGGATAATGTGTTTCTTCTTTTTCTTCTGGAATTGGAACTAGATGATCTAATCCTTTACTTGTTAATATCTCTACTCTTTCTTTATTTAATTCTCCTATTTTGTCATATACACTTTCAAGTTCTCCTTTTTTCTCTTCAAGTTTTGTTCCTGCTGGTTCTATAACATTCTCTATTATTTCTGGATCTGGATTATCTTCATATTGTTCAAGAGTATTAGAAATCTGTTCAATTTCTGACTGAATTTTTTCTGCTTTTTCTCTTTCTTTCTCTAATTCTTCTTCTATCTTTGTCATATCTATATTAACATCTTTTTTCTCTTCTATACTTAAATCTTTTGGTTTAGCAATTAAATCATATTCAGTAGTTTTTCCATCTGAATCTGTAATATAAATTTTTGAATCATTATCTTCTAAATCTTTCACACCATTTTGAGTTTTATCATTCATAAGTTCAGTCATATCATTGTCATATTTTGAATTTTCTACTACTTTTTCTCCTTGTATCATGACTACTTTATCACTTAAACTTGCTCCGCTGTCAGCAAATCTTAAACAATAAACTTTTCCACCTTCTTTTGTTATTCCAGTATTTCCATCTAGTTTATCGTTTATACTTTCAGGGTCATCCACCTCTAAAACTTGTTTTAATTTTCCACCTTTATAATTCTCTCTAAATTTTGAAACAGCATCTTTTGCTCCTTCTGGTATTTCTGTTTCTTCTTCATTTTGTTTTGTGTCTTTTTCCTCTTCCTCACCTTCTACTGCTTTTATATCTGCACTTGGCGCTTTTTCCTTTATTTTCTCAACACTTTCCTTTGCATTTTTAGGAACTAATGTATCTTTTTCTACTGCTTCTTCAAACTCTTCTAATGTTTTTGGTATTAACCCCTCTTTTGCTATTTCAGTACTAATAACACCTTCTATATTTTTCAATCCTTTTGATAGAATTTCTTTTTGCATTCTTGGTGTTACAGCAAATTGATTTTCTTTTCCTTCTATATCTAGAAAAACACATGCCATATCTTGACCTTTTTGATTAACTATAACATCAATGTTTTGTCCATTTTCCAAAGTAACTGGTATAACATATGTTCTCATTAATTTTTCATTATCTTTCATTGGTTCTGTAATATTTTTTAATTTTGGATCTGCATATCTCATATATTCATCTAATGTTGTAATATTCTTTGTATCTATCGCTGCTCCCATTAAATTATGAGATTTTCCGTCTCTATCTATACAACTTGCATTCATAGATGATTCTGCAGCAACCCATGATTTATCTAAAAAACTTAATCCACTTTGTCTTTCTTGTTTACTCATTTTTATTCCTCCATATGAATAAAATTCATATTCATATTATATAGTTATATTGTGATAATTTCAAGGTTTTTATTAAAAAATAAAACTTAAAAATTCATTACTAAATAATAAATTATATATTTTTTATTTTCCCATATAATTCAGAAAAGTGGACGCTTTTTACAGCATCCACTTTTCTTATCAAAACAAGTGCTTTGATTAGTACTTTCACAAATTTACAAATGTATCACATTATTACTGCACTAGGCTATTCATTTATCACAACCCAGTGCCATCCGAGGTCATCTCCAATCTTTAAAGTATCTGTTCCCCGTCTATATGCTGCATATTTTTGAATTTCGTTTGGAACAATCATTCTTATCATTCCATCTTCATTTTCAAAAATATAGCACCCTACATAGCCCAGCCATGCAGAATACTTCGTTGTATAAGATTGAAACGTATCCATATATTCATCTGTTGATACATTCTTAACCTCTGTAGCAGTTACTTCTGCCACCTCTATACAAATAAACTCTTCATTGCCATTGTTCACAACATATGGCATATACAATTTATCTGTATAATCATCCGCTTTTGCAAGTATCATAATACCGTCATAAAAGCCCAGTATTTCATCTGGCAAAGTAACAGATTCGCCGACCGCTTCATTATCCTTATATGCCGATACAGTTTGCATATCTTCACTTATAACAAATATATAATCTTTTTTTGCATCCTCAGTTATATATTTGCTATTTGCAGAAAATGGCACCCCAGGATTTAAAGTAAGTACTTCTCTTACTATGCTATCTTCCGTCTTTCCGACAACAATCCGCCGAAATTCATCATTCCAATAACCATAAATTACTATGTTATCTTCAGATGCATATATAGAGAAATTACTCATTGACCAGCCAAAATCGAAATTTACAGTAAGCTCCAAATCCTTACTCATAAATTCTTCTTCAACTCTAATCTTGTTCTCGCCAAAATTATACTCTACACCATCATACTTGCGTATTACTGCTTTTTGATAATCCGAATTTATAAAACTTGGTACATCTTCTGCATCCCATGCCCAATCTCTGCTTTCAATAGGGTCAGTCTCAAACTGTTCAGTGGAAAGTTCTTCCTTTACTTCCATAAACTTTAACGGCCTTCCAAAAGCAGGATCCCGTTCCATGATTTTACAGCCTACATATACACCAAATGTAAAAATCGCCATAATTGCTATTGCATAGCCACAAAACCGAAGCTTTGATTTCAGCTTTTTTGTAGGATATGATTCATCATGTTTTACATTTATGGTAACAGTCGTAGTTTTTCCGTCTTCAGTATTCTTTTCAGTAGCAGCACCTTCACTGCAGTTCTCTTTGTTTATTTCTTTATCCATATTCGCTCTCCTTTTTCTGTTTTTGTCTGGTTTTAAAAATAAACTCAAATATTCAGTTGTAATTTTGTAAAACTACTATCCTCCTTCCTTCAAAATAGAATTATTCTATTTTGTTATTCATAATAATGCATAGGTATATATTATATCATATTTTCGGCTTGTTATCAACAAAAATTGGCGCTAAGACTTCGTTTTAATTGAATAGAGAATAAATAATTATTTTATTTATTCCTGTTGCACCAAAAAAAGAAGTCTTATACTTTAAATATAAAACTTCTTTTTTAGTTATATAGAATTAATTTGAAAACTTTTATTATAAATCTTTATTGAATTTTGTTTTAGGATATAAATTATCTCCTAATAACTCTTCTTCAATACGTGCTTCTTCTCTTTGTCTTTCTTTTTCTAGTTCTTTATTTCTTTTACTTGCTTCACGCAATTTCTTTTTCTCAACTTTTTCCATTTTCTTTTGATCTTGAATCTGTTTCTTTTTTGCAACCTTTTCTGCTCTTTGTTGTTCTGCAAAGCTTTCTAAGCTTCTTGTATTTTTGTTTATAACATCTTGTTCAAGTTCTTCTACACTTTTTATTTTAACTTGGTCTATAGATACATTATCAAAATAATCTTTAAATTTATTTTTATTATTTTTTGCAATAGTTCTTATATCATCTTCTTCATATTTTGGAGTAGTATTTTCTGTTTTATTATTATTTGCAAAATTATTTGTATAACTATCTCTATACATATTTTGAAGTGTTTTTGATTTTAATTTTGTTTCATATAAACTTGCAAATCTATTCATTACTACTTTATCTGAAAACTTCATTTCATTAGATTGCCATAAGTTATTTAATTGATATTCAAGTTCTATATCATTTTTTCTTAATTCAAGTCTTCTTAATTCTTGACATCTTACAATATAATCTATTCTTTTCTCACCTGGTAGTCTATCATAGTCTTTAGTCATACATCTTGCATAAGTTTCAGCTTTATTTGATGCCATTTTTCTTTCAAGCCATACACAATCATCATAATCTGATAAAGTTGTATATACTAAAGTATCTACTCTTTTGGCTTGCTTTCTGCTTATTCCATATAAGAACATTAGCCCTTCTACTCTTTTATTTAATAAATATGCTGAGTAGTGTGCTTTTACAAACCCGTCAACTTTATCTACTCCTCTTACTAATTTTTCAGTAAAACAATATTTATTAAATGCTCTACATAACCCACCATTATCTGGATTTACAATTACTAATATAGTTTCTTCATTTAATTCATATTCACCATTAATAGCTTTTTCATTTGCTATTTTATTATTTGTTATTGCTTTTTGAATTTCTTTTATACTATCTGTATCATTAATCTTTCTATTTTGTGCTTTTTTATTTAATGTATATTCTTCAATAACAGTATCTTCGCCTTTTTCTAATACATATTTTTCTTCATTATATTCTTCTTGATTTTCGAATGTATCTTTTCTTATTTGTCCTAATCTTCCACTTGCACTTTGTTTTATTCTTTTAGCAAAATCTACTATATTATTCTTTGCATTACTTAATACCATCATAGATTGTGCTCTAAAATTATTAAGCTCTTTGTTTTCATATACTTCTATTATTGGCTTTGTTTCCATTACTGGTATTTCTTTATTTTGAACATTTTCTTGTTCTCTAATTGTTTGTTCTTTAACTGCTACTGCTGTTTCTTTATTAATGTTTTCAGAGACTATTTCAATTTTACCTTGTTTATTTTCTTCTGAAACATTATCTAATTTTAATTTAAGTTGTTCATCATGTTCTTTTTCTTCTATTCCTGTATTTACTTGTATTGAATTAACAACTTTAGTTTCTGATACTTGATTTTCTCCAACTGGTAAAAATTTATGATTTTTTCTATTTTTAATTTCTTGTATTATCTCTTTTACTTTAATAACTATAAAACTACAAAATTCTACTATTTTTATACATCCAAATTTTACTTTAGAACCTACAAATCTTAATCCATTTACTATGTTGTTTATTGTATCTCTTGCAGATACTGTTTCTTCTTGTTTTTCTCTTACTCTAACTTTGTTTATTATAACTCCTGCTATTCTTCCGCCTACATTTTGGATATCTCTTTTTGTTTTCCATAAATCATCTTTTTTAGTTTTTTTGTAATCTGATACTATTATTGTAGAATTTGCAACTCTTGTTAAAATTAAAGAGTCAACTGTTGTTAGTGCTGGAGTTCCATCTATAATAACTACATCATAAAAAATACTTAAATCTTTAATCATTTCTTGTAATTTAGGTAATGTTAGTAATTCTGCTGAATTTGGTGGTTTTGTTCCTGATGTAATAACATTCAAATTTTTAACTTGTGTTTCATTAATATATTTATTTATAAGTTCATTTATTTCAAGTCCATTTGTATCAAGGTTTGATAAGTAATTTGATATTCCTAAGTTATTTGGAATATTAAATATTTTTCCTAATCTTCCATTATTCATGTCTGCATCTATTAAAACAACTTTTTTACCAACTTCTGCAAAGCTTATTGCCATATTTGAAGATATATAGCTTTTTCCTTCACCTTTATGTGGACTTGTTATTAATATGATATCTTTTTCTTTCTCTTTATTGTTTATATTTATAAATTTTATATTTGACCTTAATTCTCTAAAAGCTTTTGATACTACTGATTTTTGATTTGTATGTACTACTAATTCTGAATTTATTTTTCCTTTATTTAATCTTTTAGTATTTAAGGGTATAGAAACTAAATTTTTAAGTAAAAGCTCTGATTCTATATCTACACTTGTTTTAATATTCTTATCTATTCTTAAAGAAAGAATCATATATACTGCGCTCAAAGAAATTCCTATAACAATTGATAATCCAATTACGCCTGCTATAGGAAAGCTTTGTTTTTCTTCTACTATATGAGCTGTATCTACAATATATATTTCTGTATTTCCAAAAGTTTCTCTTATTTTCTCAGAAAAAATATCAACTATTTCTTCTGCTATTTTTGAAGCTACTTCTGAATCAGTATTTCTTACTCTAATTCTTAAAGTATCAGAATCTGAAATTCTTTTTACTTCAATTTTCTTATTTAATTCTTTATTTTCGATTTGTAAATTCAAATCATTTTTTACTCTTGCTATTGTCGATTCACTTTTTATTATTTCTTCAAGAGTTGATACAATACTTTTAGATAATTCTAAATTACCTGTACTTTTTGTTTTTTCATCAGCATCTTTTTCAATGTCTAATAGTAGCATAGTTGTTGAAGCTACATACTCTTTTGGTATAAAGCAAATAGAGTATATTACTCCAAGTAATATACAAATTAAAATTATTGAGACGATATATACTCTGCTTTGTTCTAATTTTTCCAAAAATAACATTTTTATCCCTCGCATAATAAAATAAAAGACACAAATAATAAGCCATAACTCTCACTTGTATCTTTTGTAAACTTAAATTCTTTTATTATTATATCAGATTTCTTTTAACATTTCAATACTTTTGGATAAATTTACATAAAATGTGGTAATTATTTCTTTATTTTATGTAATCTTATTGCAACTAATAATTACGATATTTCTCAATTAAATTTTTATTATATTAACTAAATCACTATTCATATTTAAAATAAAAATAAGCAATATTTAATATAAAAAAGACAGAAATTACTAAACTATTATGAATTTCTCATATACCAAAAAAGCACACATATAGTGTGCTTTCAATTTATATTTGGTTAGTTTTTATTAAACATTATAATCTGATACTTTTTTGTATGCATATAATGCAGATACTCCAAGAGCTATTACAACAAATATTACTGTTGAATTTGATCCAGCATATGGTAATTTGCTAGAATTTGTGTTTGATGTATTTGCTTTTGTATTTGAATTTGTGTTTGTATTAGTGTTTCTATTTGTATTTGAATTTGTGTTTGTGTTATTAGCAGTATTTGTATTATTTACACTATTATTTGTCTTATTTTCCCCTGCTACAGCACTTACTGCATTTGCTGTATTATTTGATGATAATGATAATGTACCTCCTGCTGTATTATTTTCACCATCTCCTGTTGGCTCTGTTGCAAGTGAAGCAACATTTCCAATTACTAATGCTACTAATGTAACAATAATTAAACTAACTAACATTTTTTCTTTACTAAATTTTACCATTTTTTTCCATCTCCCTATTTCTTAACATCTGTTCATATTATAACATATAAAAATTTTTTAATGCAAGTTTTTTTGACATTTTTTTATTATTTAATACAATTGTAATATTTGTAATATCTTTGTAATATTTTACACATTAAATCTAAATAATACAATGTCTCCATCACGCATTACATATTCTTTTCCTTCTGAACGAACTAAGCCTTTTTCTTTTGCTTGAACCATTGAGCCACCTGCATTCATCAAGTCATCAAATGAAATAACTTCTGCTTTTATAAACCCTCTTTCAATATCTGAATGTATTTTTCCAGCAGCTTGTGGTGCTTTAGTTCCTATTTTTATTGTCCATGCTCTTACTTCAGGTTCTCCTGCAGTTAAGAAAGACATTAATCCTAATAATTTATAACTTGCTTTTATAAGTTTATCTAATCCTGATTCTTCAAGTCCAAGTGCTTGTAACATTTCTGCTTTATCTTCTTTTTCTAATGTGCTTAACTCTTCTTCTATTTTAACACACAGTGGTATTACTTCTGCGCCTTCTGATTTTGCATATTCTTTTACTCTTAAAACATTACTATTATTCTCGCTATTTTCTATCTCATCTTCTGACACATTTGCAACATATAATACTGGTTTTAAAGTTAATAAGAAGCTTTCTTTTAAAACTTCTTTTTCTTCATCAGTATATGATAAAGTTCTTGCACATTTGCCATTATCTAATGCTTCTTTTACCTTTTCTAACGTATCTATTTCAAATTGATATTTTTTATCTGCTTTTAAAAGTTTTTTTGCTCTCTCTAATCTTTTTTCTATTGTTTCCAAATCAGCAAAAATTAATTCAAGATTTATTGTTTCAATATCACGAATTGGATCTATATTTCCTTCAACATGAACAATATTTGAATTTTCAAAGCATCTAACAACTTGAAGTATACTATCTACTTCTCTTATATGAGATAAAAATTTATTTCCTAAACCTTCGCCTTTACTTGCTCCTTTTACTAAACCAGCTATATCTACAAATTCTACAACAGCATTTGTTACTTTTTGTGGTTTGTAAATTTCTGCCAATTTTTCAATTCTTTCATCTGGAACTGCAACTACTCCTACATTAGGCTCAATTGTACAAAATGGATAATTTGCACATTCTGCTCCAGCTTTTGTTATACTATTAAATAAAGTGCTTTTTCCAACATTTGGAAGTCCTACTATTCCTATTTTCATTTTTATTCCTTTCTTTTCTTCATTTTTTATAAAAATGGAGCCCACTAGCAGACTTGAACTGCCGACCTCTTCCTTACCAAGGAAGTGCTCTACCACCTGAGCTAAGAGGGCGTACCTTCTTTAAATTCTCAGCATCTACCACCTGAGCTAAGAGAGTGTATCTTCTTTAAATTCTAGTAGTATGTTTATTATATATATAAATATAATATATGTCCACTATTTACTTTCAATATTAAAAAATAAAGTAAAATTTTATTTCACTCTATTTTTTATATAACTATTTATTTGATTATATATCACTTTCTGTGATTGCTTTATTTGCTTTTTTTCTGATTCTTTGTATTGCATTATCTATTGATTTAACAGGAGAATTTAATTTTTCTGCTATATCTACATAACTTTCTCCTTGTATGTATCTATCTAAAACTTGCTTTTCAAAAAAGCTTAAGTTTTCGTCTATTCTATTTTCTACAAATTCTATGTATTCTCTTTTAGTTATTGTATCTAATGGATCTTCTACAAATTTAGTATCTAAAATTTCCATTACTGTTGTATCATCACCTTCATCATATGCTGATGTATTAAGAGAAAATGATGAATTAAGTGGTAAATGTTTTTGTCTGTTTGAAGTTTTTATAGCTGTTATTAATTGTCTTTCTATACAAAGGTTTGCAAATGTTTTAAAAGAATTATTTTTTTCTAAATCAAATGATTTTATAGCTTTAAATAATCCTATCATTCCTTCTTGAATCATATCGTCACTTTCTGCACCTATTAAGAAAAATTTATTTGCTTTCATGTTAACAATATTTCTATATTTTTCTAACAGATAATTTTGCGCTCCTAAATCACCTAATCTTATTTGTTCGATTAGTTTCTCATCTGGAATATTCTCATATTTATTGTTAAAAGAATATAAGTTACTATTATGCATTTACAGTTTTGAAACCTCCTACGCTAGTTATAGCTGTATTATATGTTCAAAACCTTACAATGTCAAGAGTTTAAAAGAACAAATCTAAAAAAATTTTTAATTTTTTCAGTAAATTTGTTCGTGTGCCAAATTTACTGATGTAAATTTGCGCACAACTATTGGCAAAGCCTTTAATTTATAGAAAATACGCAGTATTTTCTATAAATTAAAAAAGGTAGAAATAATTTCTACCTTTTTATATGTTTTACTATAATTATTTTGCGTAATCAATTACTCTTGATTCTCTGATTACATTTACTTTTATTTGTCCTGGATATTCCATTTCATTTTCTACTTTTTTAGCAACTTCTCTAGCCATTACAACCATATCACTATCAGAAACTTTATCAGGTTTTACTATTAATCTAACTTCACGTCCTGCTTGGATTGCGAATGATTTTTCAACACCTTCAAATGAATCTGCTATTTCCTCAAGTTTCTCTAATCTCTTAATATATGATTCTAATGTCTCTCTTCTTGCACCAGGTCTTGATGCTGATATTGCATCAGCTGCTTGTACAAGTATTGCTTCTAATGTAAGTGGTTCAACATCTCCATGATGTGCTTCAACAGCATTTATTACTGTATCATTTTCTTTATATTTCTTTAAGATTTCAACACCTAATTCTACGTGTGTTCCTTCCATATCATGGTCTAATGCTTTTCCTATATCATGTAATAATCCTGCACGTCTTGCTATTTTAGAATTTATTCCTAATTCTTCTGCCATTATTCTAGCTAAGTTAGAAACTTCAATTGAATGGTTTAATACATTTTGTCCATAACTGGTTCTATATTTCAATTTACCAATTAATTTTATTATATCAGGATGAAGGTTATTAACACCTGTTTCTAAGGCTGCTCTTTCTCCTTCTTCTTTTATAATTGTTGCAACTTCTTCTTTTGCTTTTTCAACCATTTCTTCAATTTTAGCTGGATGTATTCTTCCATCTTCAATTAATTTTTCTATTGCTATTCTTGCTACTTCTCTTCTTAATGGGTCAAATCCAGAAATAATAACAGCTTCAGGAGTATCATCAATTATTAAATCAATTCCTGTAAGAGTTTCAAGTGTTTTTATATTTCTTCCTTCTCTACCTATTATTCTTCCTTTCATTTCATCATTTGGAAGTGAAACAACTGATACTGTTGTTTCTGAAGTATGGTCGGCTGCACATTTTTGTATCGCAAAACTTACAATTTCTCTTGCATTTTTTGTTGCATCTTCTTTTGCTTTTGCTTCTAAATCTCTAATTATTGCTGCTTTTTCTTGAGTTATTTCTTTATCTAACTCATTTAATAATTGTTGTTTTGCTTGTTCTCCTGTTAACCCAGAAATTCTTTGCAACTCTTCACGCTCTTTATTATAAAGTCCTTCTAATTCTTCTCTTTTTTGTTCATTTTCTGCAAATTTTCTTTCTAGTTCTTTTTCTTTTCCATCATACATAGTTGCTCTTTTTTCTAAGTTTTCTTCTTTTTGTATTAATCTTCTTTCTTGTGCTTGAATATCGCCTCTTCTTTCTTTAATCTCTTGATCTAATTCATTTCTTATTTGTAGTACTTCTTCTTTAGCTTTAATCAATTCTTCTTTCTTTAAATTTTCTGCTTCTATCTTTACGTTTTCAAGTAATCTTCTAGCTTCACTTTCTGCACTTTGAATTTTAGATTCTGCAATTTTTTTTCTTATTAATCCTCCAACAGGGATAAAAATTACAGCTGAGATAAGAATAGTGGCAACGATAATTAATGTTTGCATAATTACATTTACCTCTTTTCTATTAAATTTTCAATGTACAACAAAATTATTTCATAAATCAAACAATTATTTATATAATTTATATTGTATTTTATCCTACATTACTATTTTATATGTATTATTGTAAACTGTCAAGTTTTTTTTACACTTGGGACGGATGTTTTGTCTAATTTTTAAGTTTTTAGACAGAACCTCCGTCCCCGTGTCTATAGATATATTTTATATTCAAGCATATAACTAAAGATGGAGACACTTTTTTCTAAATTTTGAATTAACTTAGAAAAAACATCTCCACGTCTATTATTCAAACATTTTATCTATTGCTTTTGAATAAATTCCTTTTGCTATATTATAACCATTTGGTATAATCTCAGTAAATTTATTCATACAAACACTTCCATTTACTTCCATTACAAAAATCTCATTATTTTTTGTTTTTGCAATATCTATGCTAGCAAATTTTATATTTAATGCATCACCTGCATCTTTAGCAATTCTTTTTACCTCTTCTATATATTCATCATTTTCATTAATTACAATTGGCTCTGCACCATTACTCAAATTATGTTTCCATGATACTGTAACTTCTTCTTTATCTTTAGGAATATACTGTAAATCTATTTCTTTTGATATATCTATTTGTATATTTTCATCATTATTTTTCTTTTCTATTAATTCTTGTAAATTATTTTTTCCATCACCAATAACATATGGCTTTCTCTTTTTATAGATATATAATATTTCTCCACATAAATATATTGCTCTATATTCAAAATCTATTTCCATATATGGACAAGCACTTAAAGTTGGATTCTTTTCATCAAACAATTTTTTTACTGTACTTTCAATTTCATCTTCTGTCCTACAAAAATATACATCTCTTCCCTCAAAAGAATCATTTGCTTTTATAACAACTTTATTATTATGTTTTAATAATAAAGCTTTTGCTTCTTCTATAAATTTATTTTCAAAATATTTACTTCTTTTTTCTGGATTAAATATCATTTTATGCTCTATTGTTGGTAGATTATTCGATTTTAAAACTTCATATGTAGCAAATTTATCTCCTGCAATTTTATACGATATTGCACTATTTAAGTCAAGTTGATATCTAATTATATAATGTATTTTTTCATCTTTTTTTAATTCTCTTATCCATCCATATGAAAGTAATTTTTGCTCTATATTTTTTTCCTGACATATCTCATTTATAATTTTATAAAAAGGTTTTTGTTCTTCCATAAGTTCCTCTTTCTATTTTGTATTCTTATTTATTATAACTCTATAATTCTTTATGCATAAAAATAATTTAACATTAAATTCATATATTATTTAGATTATTTTACTAAATAACTTAATTTGATTTTTAATAATATATTTTCTTATCAAATACATTCCTAAAATATATAATAAGCTTATTATAGCTACTAATATTTCTATATTTGTTATTTTAAATGCAATAAGACCTATTATAGCAAATTGTAGTAATATAATTACAATTTGAAAAAACATATTTACATTTTGTTTAACAACTGCATATTCTGTTATCCATTCAAGTTTTGGATTTATTAAATCTACTATTATAAAACAATAATTATCAAATATATTCATTAAAATTGCTGTAACTAGAATATATAACATTATCTTAATTGATATAATAGGTACAATAATCTTTATTACTACTAGAAAATATATTAATGGAATCATATTTAAAATCATTCCTGGTATTGTTTTATATAAGCATTGTTTTTCTAAATCTATAGGAATATATTTCATAAACACACTATTATTTCTATCTCTTGATACAGAGGTTGCTGCTATAAAATTAAACATAAAACAAAATGCAATAACTGCTAAAGATATAATAATTCCAATTGAACTCCCAATATTTTGAGATATCATATTTTGAATTTCTAACATTCCTTCTTCTCCACCTTCTTTAAGTGAAACAAATATTGGAAAAGAAAATAATATTGGAAATAAAATTGATGGTAATATACATTGCATAAAAAATATTGGATTTCTTGTTAAATTAATAAATTCTTTTTTTACATATGATTTTAAAGTTGTCTTTTCTACATAATCTTTATCTTTGCTTATTTTCTTACCTTTTTTAATTCCTTGTGTAGCAAGAGAAGTTACAGCTTTTATATACATCTTAGAAGTAATCACTCCTCCAACAACATATACCACTATTGTTTCTAAAAATAAAATAAGTACATTTAACATTCCATTAAAATTGTTGTAATTTAACAATGCATTATTAATTGGTTTTAATGTTATAAAATAATCAGAATACATTTCTACCAACCCATTTGTTTCTAAAAGCATATTTGCTAGTTCTTCATTTGTAATTGTATCACTGCTTCCAGATGAGCTAAAAGCTTGTATTGCTATTACTAATATTAAAGTTAAAAAAACTGTTAAATATTGAACCATATCTTTGTTTTTTATTATATTTGTAAATTTCATAATTATAGTTACTATAATTGATGTAAGTATTACTGGCATAATTGGAAATAATAGTAATACAATTAAACCGACTATATAAAAAGCAACTCCTAATTTTAATAAAACTGCATATACCACTAAAACTGGTAAAAGTATAATAGCATTAATTATATAACTTGATATTATTAAACAATTAAATTTAGCAATTATAATTTTTATTGGACTTATTGGTAATGGTATTAAATATTCAATATCTTTTGAAAAAAACAATATATTTAAACTATTAAACACTGTTTGAATAATAGTCATTCCAATCATACCTACAAAGCATATATTAAAAAATACTGCTTCCTGATTAATTTCCATAAGGCTGCTTATTGCTTCATAACTGATATACCCGAACAATACCTGCTAAATATGCATATAATAATGTAAATAGCACTATTTTGCCCAAACTAAAACTACTGTTATTTGCTTTTTTCTTATTTTGATTTAAAGAGCCTTTAAATAATATTTTTGTTAATAATATTATATCTTTCATTTATAAAACTTCTTTCATTTTATTTTATATACTACTAATTTCTATATTTCCTAAATAAAAATTAGTATATTTTTAAACTAATATTATTCTGTAATTTCTAAAAATAAATCTTCTAATGATGCATCTTCTTTAAATTGTTTTTTCATTTCTTCATAAGTACCAACAAAAATTAATTTTCCTTTATTTATTATTCCAATTCTATCACATAACTTTTCTGCTACTTCAAGTACATGAGTTGAGAAAAAAACTGTATTTCCAGATTTTGCATATTCTTTCATCATTTCTTTTAAATCATGTGAAGATTTTGGATCTAGCCCTGTCATTGGTTCATCTAAAATCCAGTTTTTTGGATTATGAAGTAAAGTTCCAATTACATTTATTTTTTGTCTCATACCATGTGAATAACTTTGAATTCTGTCATTTAAGTTCTCATATATTCCAAACTTTTTTGATAAAGTTTCTATTTTTTCTTTTCTCTCTTCTTTTGATACTTTATAAATATCTGCTAAAAAGTTTAAATATTCAATTCCTTTTAATTTTAAAAATATATCTGGATTATCAGGTACAAATCCAAACTTTTTCTTTGCTTCTACTGGTGATTTTGAAATACTTGTCCCATCCAATAATATGTCTCCTTCGTCTATTTCTAAAATACCTGTTATCATCTTTATTGTAGTTGTTTTTCCTGCTCCATTAGGACCTAAAAATCCAAAGATTTCTCCATTTTTAATTTCTAAATCTAAATCACTAATTGATTTTTTGTCTTTTACATATGACTTACTTACTTTCTTTATTTCAATCATAAATACTCCTATCTTATCAATAAATTTTTATATTTTTTTCATTGTATCAAATGTAGAAATTGTAATTTATAAATATTCTATAAAGATTTGATATAATCTACTAATGGTTTTATTTTTGATTTGTTAGAAATATCATAGGACTTCTTAATTGAGTTTTGCATACCAATATCTTCTGCATTTTTGTCTTTCTTTTTTTCTAACATAACAGAAGCCATCTTCATCATTACTTTGTCTAAAAAATCCATTTTTTCATAATTCAAACCTGCTGGAATGTAAAAATGTTTAATAACTTGCAATTCTTCTTTGGATAAATTATTTTTCCATACTTCTTGAATTGAATTTGTTTCTTTAGGAGTCGCACCAGTTGCAAATATAATTAATCTATTCCCTAAATCTAATTTTTTTATTTTATCTAATCCATCAATTCTTCCCGCATGTATTCTACTACCAAATATTATTAAATCATACTGATTAAAGTTTACATTTTTAATGGTAGATATATTTACAACTTTGCAGTCTATTTCTTCACTAATCCAGTTTGCATACTTCTCTGTAAAACCTGTTTTTGATTTATATATTAAAATTGTTTTCATGAATCATTCTCCCAGATATTTATTTAACTAAATATCTTCTTTTTGTTATTGATTTTAATTATAATTAAAGAACTAAAGATCAAAATTATTGTTGTAACTACATTTCCTATGATATCATTATTAATGATATAAATTCCAGATAATGAGTTTACAATACAATGGGACAAAACACATAACCATACACTATTAGTATTTTTTCTTATACTTGCCAAAGCAAACGATTCCCCTAAGACATTTATTCCAAATGCCAAAAAACTATGCCCATATTGAGATACTCCTTTTATATAGAATAAAGGCAAATGCCATAGCCACCAAATAACACTTACTATTAAAGTTGCTATTATAAATTTATATTTTCTCTCTAATTCTGGTTGAAGTATATATCTCCATCCTGCTTCTTCCAAACCTCCACCAAATAACATCATAGGAATCATAACAATAATGGCAAATAATGGCATACCACTTTCATATCCTGAAATTAGACATTTGGGCAATATAAATAATATTGCTAAAACGATTACCATTATATATGAAAAAATATTGTGTTTAAAATCAAATACATTTTTTAGCCAATCTTTAAAATTGACAACTTTATTATTTTTCTTTAATACAAAAAATGAAGCAATAGTTGGTGATAATCCACCCAATAAATATGGTATATACAAAACATAATTGTCATCTAATGAAATTCCATTCAAGCTGCATATAAAACATAATCCCCAACAAATTAACATTATTAAAAAAGTATACATTAAATAATCTTTAACTAATTTATTCATTTTATAAGCCTCCATACAAATTGTAATTTCTCGAGATGATTATAGCATTAAAATCATATACTTTTCAACTAATTTTGACTTTTAAATGGATGTTTCAATTTATTTTTCATTTCTCTAGTAATTATTCTTATTACAATATCATATACATTCTCAGCATCATCTTCGCTCAAAGTGGCTTTTACTTGTAAATCTTTAATTATTTTTACCTTATTCTTTTTTACAAATATAAAATAGTTTTCTATAATATCATTTATTAAGATACATTTTTCTTCGCTATATCCTGTTTCTTTTGATAGTTTGCTTATAAATTTACTCTTATTCATTTTCATCGCCATACATCTTTCCCTTTGAATCTAATTGTAGTTCATATCCATATTCAAATATATATGCTATTCCAAACAAGAACAATATTTGTACTATATCAAACATTTCAAAACCAACATCTAAATCTGCTCCTAATATCCTTTCGAATATAATTCCACCACCATTAGGCAGCACAAGAGCAACAATCATAAGTTTTGCCATTTCTTTTATATACTTAACATTCTCTAATGTAAACGGAGTATCTCCTTCATTGATATTTATAAATAGTTTTTCTAATCTTTTTAATGTCATTCTGTATAGCACAAGACATACTATCAAACACAAATATCCCAATTCAAGATAAGCTATAATACTTTCTTTAGAATTATTTTCTAATACATTTTTCATTTGTAAAATTGTATCTTGATTTTTTGCATCAGCAACTAATACATTATTTACCTTTAACTTTATAGCAATACCATCTTCTATTTTTTCTTCTGTTATTGTTATTTTATCATCAATTCTTGCTCCTTTAAATGCAATAGTATTATCTTTAAGTTCTATATTATTTATAAATATAGGTGTAACAATAACTAGGAAAGCTATAATTGGAATTGCTATTGTAACCATAATCTTTCCTATTCTTGCAAGAATATAAATTGCTTTGCTTATTCCTTTGATTTTTCTTTGTTTTTCTTCTTTAAATTTAACTACACTCATTTTTATATCTTCATCTAATGAATCTATATCTACCATATCCACGTGTACCAAATCATTTATTTTACAATGAAATATATTACATAATTTCATTATTTTTTCCATCTCTGGATAACTTTCTCCATTCTCCCATTTTGATACACTTTGCCTTGATACTTCCATTTTTTCTGCTAATTTTTCTTGGCTCATTTTAGCTGCTTTTCTTAAATTATATAAATTCTCTCCAAATTTCATTAGACTACTCCTCCTTCATTTTTTTATTTTAGTGTAGTTTTATTCAAATTTCTATCAACTTCCAGTTGCTATTCCATAAAAAATGCAAAATGCAACTTAAACTTTACATTTTGCACAAATAATATTATTATTGTATTTTATCTTTCTTCATAATATATAAACTATATATTCCTAGCAATAGATAAGTTGGTAGAATAATATATAAACTTATATTTGGATAAGTTGTTATAGTTGTAAAACAATAAGGCAAAGCACAAACATTTATTATAAAATGGAGAATAATTGGTAACCATAAATTATTTGTTTTCTTATATATTGTTCCAAAGTATATTCCCATAGCAATAGTCCATACTACTTTTGTAATAATAAGAAGAATTGATTGATCTAAAACTCCAAATATATGTCCTAGTCCAAAAATTACTGATGATAAAATAATTGCTATCATAGTATTGTTTTTGTTCTTATGACATAGTTTTTCAATTAGATTTAACAATAATCCTCTAACATATAATTCTTCAACTATTGCAACACCTATGTAATAAATGATTCCTTCAATTAAAACTTTCCATATTGTTGGGTTGTAATTGAAAGGTTGTAATCCAATATAAAATGCTATACTGGTTATAACTCCTACGATAATTCCAACTATTCCATATTTTCTTAATCCATCTTTTATATTATTCTTATTAAGTTCTATTTTCCAATTAGGGCAAAGATATTTTAATATTAAAAATGCAATAATACAAATAATTATAAAATTAAACATAAGTGTAAAATAGATTGGGGTAATATCTAAAATTTCAACATTTATAAATAATGCACTTGGCAGACCACTTATATCCATAAATGCTAATAGTATTGTTAAAATACTAATTATAATTAACTCTTTCTTTTTCATATACATACTCCAAAATTACTTCTGATATTTTTCTGGCATTAGCTTTATATCTCGAATCATATCTCCATTAATCATTCTATTTCCATTCTTTTCTTCAACTTTTATCCAGTTATCTTCTACCATAACTATTTTACCTGTTACTCCAAAAGATTCATTAAATAAACTAATTGAACAAACTTTATTCATAAATTCTTTCATCATTTCTTGTGGCATTTTTCTTTTCCCACCTTTCTTTTTTCTTTTCATTATTCCTAAATATAATTTATTTCTTCTTGGTATTATTATACAACAAAAGATTATAATAAACCAAAACCACCAATAATTTATTTTTACCACCTCCACAATTATCTACTCTATAACTTGTAATTTGTCACTTAAAATCATCTCGATAACTTACTATTTATATACTATCCTTTAACAATTTTTAATATTTCTTTTATATTATCTTCATTAATTTCATCAACCTACTCTAAATCTATTTCTCCTTGAATTTTATATTTTATATAATATTTTCTAACTTTATTTTTTACTGTTATTTTAATATATTTTTTATATAATATATCTTTAATTATATAACTTAATATATTAATTTTAAATATTCTTCTTCAAAAATACTAAAAAATTCTTTCATTATTTCTTCTCTTGAAAAATCTTTACCAAATTCAATTTTTAGTGAAGAAGCAATTTCTTTTAATTCTTCTGGAAAGATAGTTTGATTAAGATTAAAACCTATTCCTATACAAATTTTTTTTACAATTTCTCCTTCTACTCTACTTTCTGTTAAAATCCCTGCTAACTTTTTATTATTATAAATAATATCATTTGGCTTTTTTATTTCTAAATCATAACCATATATTTTTTTTATTGATTTTACCATACATTTCGCAATTAATATAGTTAGATTTGATAATTTATTTATATTGCAATTTGGATATAATACAAATGTCATGCTCAAATTTTGTTCTTTTCCTGTAAACCACTTTCTATCATTTGTTCCAACTCCAGCTGTTTGTATATCCGCTAATATAACTGTTCCGTCTGGCAACTCTTCTATTTTTGAATTTTTAGCAAAACCTTGAGTTGAAGTAATTATTTCAAAATGTATTATATTTTTCCCTAAAAATTTTGTTTTTAAATTTTCTAATTTCATTTTATTTCTCCAATTATTCATTCAAACAACATATATAAATATTTATTCAATTATGAATTGATAATATTTTTATCCCACTAGGATAAATTTCCTACTATATAAAAAAGCAAACTACTAAATTTTGTTATATTAGTTTGCTTTTGTAAAATTATTTCATTTTTATAATTATTTTTAATATTTCAGAAACACTCCAAGCTTGAGAGAAAGTTCCCCCTGGTTTAAATGGTGCTTCAGCACTATAAACTTCTGATATAGTTCCTATTCCTTCTGGACCTACTACTTCGGATTTGAAAGTAGTAAATACACTTTTTATAAATTTTTCATATTCAATTTTTAATTTTTCTTTTTCTAATCTATCTTTTTCATCATCTATAATATTTTTAAATGCATCTGAATATAATCCCATTAACCATACCCATACTATACCTTGATGATAACTTTTATCTCTTGTTTCTGGGTCTCCTTCATAATATGGTATATATCCTTCTTCTCCTTTTGCAAGAGTACGTAATCCATATTTGGTTAATAATTTTGATTTTACTGTTTTAAATATCGTTTTTCCAATTTCTGAAGATGGCTTTATTACTGGATATGTAGTTGATATACTAAATAATTGATTTGGTCTTATTTTATCATCACCTACAACATCTTCTAATGACTTTTTCTTTTTGTTATAGAATTTTTCTTCAAATTCCTTTTTATGACTAATTGCCAATTTTTTATATTTTTCTGATTCTTCTTTTTCTCCAAATCTATTTGCTAAATTTTCTAATGTTCTTAAAGCATTATACCAAAGTGCATTTAATTCTACTACTTTTCCATTTCTAGGTGTTACTGCAAAATCTCCAATTTTTACATCCATCCAAGTATTTTGTGTAGTTTCTGTTCCTGATGATAACAATCCATCTTCTGCTATAAATATATTATTATTATCTAAATCAATTCCTTTAGTATAATTAACTATTATATCCTTCAATTTTTCATATATATTTTCTTTTATGAAATCATAATCTTTAGTATATTGAAGATATTTATTAACTTGTTCAAATAGTAAAAGTGATGCATCTGCACTATTATATAATGGTCTATTATCAAATCCTGAATATCCATTTGGAACTAATCCAAATTTTATATCTCTTGTAAATGTTAATAAAATTTCTTTTGCTAAATCAAATCTTTTTGTTATTAATAATAATCCTTCATATGCAATTAAAGTATCTCTTCCCCAATCTAAAAACCATGGGAAACCTGCAATTATCGAATGTGTACCAAAATTTGGTCTATTTATAACAAAACTATCAGCTGCTATAACTAAGTCAGTTACTAATTCATTATATTCTTTTTCTGCTTTTGTCAATTTTGCTTTCTTTACTAAAAGATCTGTTTCATCTATTACTTTTTGAATTCTTTCTTTTTCTTCCTTAAATACTTTTGAACTATCAACTTGTTCTGTATTATCCTCTAATGATGCTACAAAAGTAATTTCTTTAGTTTCCTTTGGATTTATTATAACTTCATATCTTCCTGGAACTAATAAATCTTCTTCTGGTGGAAATCCTCTTTCTTCTTCTTTTAGATAACTCATATTTTTAAAAGTATCATTCTCATATGGAAAATATTGTCCATCATTTACGTAAGTATATATTGGTGTACTAGCATTTCCATCAATTTCTAATCTTACTTTGTTTTTATCTTGCTTTTGTCTTAAAGTAAAATTATGATTTGGTGTCATTTTATGAAAATCTCTAAAGTGTACAATCGGTGCTAATGTTAATTTGGCTTCATTTTTACCATTTTTTATTTTATATTGTACAACTACAGTATTTCTTCCTTGTATCATTGATATTGTTTTTACTATTTTTATATCTTTAACTTTATATGTAAAAACTGGTAAATACTCTTTTTCAAAGCTTTCAAGATTTTTATAACCATCAGAAATATAATCCTTACATACATTTGTATATAATTTATATTCTTCTCCATTTACTGTTATATTTTCATCTACCTTAGATATAATTAAATGCCTTTGTGCTGGTGGAATTAGTGGAGCTATAAGTAAACCATGATATCTTCTAGTATTTGCTCCGATAACTGTTGAACTACAAAATCCCCCAACTCCATTTGTTAATATCCATTCTCTATTTAAACATTCTTTTAAATCGATTTTTGCTTTAGTTATTTTCATTTGTATTCTTCCTTTTACTTATTTTTTCTTCTTCTAACTGGTTCTCTGCCAGTTTCATCTATTTTATAATCTGATGAATTTCTGTAATTTTCTATTTCTTTTGCAATTTGTTTATTTTGTTCAATCTTTTTATCAGTATTTTGAATTGATGCTACTCTATCTTTATATTTTTCTTTAAATTTACTCTTTCCTTTTATCTCTTTTGCTGGTTTTACTTCTTTTCCAGATTTTTCTAACTTTTTACGTTTCTTTTCTTCTTTTTGTCTAATTTTCTTTTGTTCTTTTAATACAGATTGTAACAATAAGTATTGTGTATTATTTTGCATATCATGGAATTTTAAATCATTGCATATCATTTCCATTATCATTGATGCTATTAAATCTGTATTATGTCTAATTTTTTCGTCTTTAATGCATGACATATCTTTTTGTATTAATTTTATGTTATATGAACTTAAATTTTTAGTATCAAGTTCAACTACTTCTGAGCCTTCTTTATTATATTTTCTTATATATTCAGGTACTATTTCTCCTGTATCTGCTAAACAATAATCAAATAGTCCTTCTCCAACATGTTCTTGTATTGCTTTAATATGTTCTGATAATGAATAATTATCAGTTTGTCCAGGTTCTGTCATTATGTTTGATATGTAAAATCTCATTGCTTTACTATCTTTTATTGCTCTTGATACATTTTTTACAAGTAAGTTAGGTAATACATTTGTATATAAACTTCCTGGTCCTATTATTATTATATCAGCATCTTCTATTGCTTCAATTACTCCTGGTGCTGGTCTACAATTTGATGGTGAAATATATATTCTGTTTATTGTTTCTACTTTTTCAGAAACAATTTCAGGTATTCTTTCTTTTTGCTTTATAGTTGTTCCATCTCCAAGTTCTGCACATATTGTAATTTCATCTAATGTTACTGGCATAACTCTTCCTGTTATGTTTAATACTTCTGTACTTTTTAAAATTGATTCAGATATATTACTATATATTTCATTCATTGCTGTTAAATATATATCACCAAAATTTAAACCTCTTAATCTTTCATTTTTAAAGTTTAAATTCATAAGATTTCTCATTATATCTTCTTTATCTGACATAGCTATTATACTATCTTTTATATCTCTTAATGGTAATGTATCTAACGCTTTTCTTGATTCTGTAGGTATATCTCCATAATCAGACATTGTTACTATTGCAGTTATATTGTTTGTATACTTTTTAAATCCTTCGATTACATTGTTTAATCCAGGACCTCCACCTATTACTACAACTTTTGGTCCTTCTTCATAAACTTTTTTATTAAATATTAATGATTTTATATTTAATTGTGCTTTTTTTCCTTTATCTGTTGATGTATTATTTGCCTCTATTATTATTTCCAAGCTTCTTTTTTGTATAAATACAACACTAATTACTATTGCTAAAAATCCTAAAACAAATATTACTATTGTTTTTCCAAGTTCAAAAAATGTTATTTCTGGTGATACTAATATTTTTGCAATTCCATAACAAGTAAGTATTATACCAACAATTATTAAAAGAATCCATCTTTTAACCTTTGTGCTTGCTTTAAACCATTCTAAAAAAGATTTCATTATTTTTCATCTCCTAATACTAATATTTCTAATTCTACATCTATGTCAAATTTAGATTTAATTTCTGTTTTTACATGTTCTACTAAACTTAAAACATCATCAGCTGTTGCATTTCCTTTATTTATAACAAAACCTGCATGTTTAGTTGAGATTTCTGCATCTCCAACACTATATCCTTTTAGTCCACATTCGTCTATTAATTTAGCTGTTATAATTCCTTCTTTTCTTTTAAAAGTACTTCCTGCATTTGGATATTCTAAAGGCTGTTTTTCTTTTCTTGAAATCGAATATTCTTTCATTTTATTCTCAATTTCAGTCTTTTCACCTTTTTGAGCTTTTATGCAAGTATCAATTACAATTGCTTCCATTTTTGATAATATGCTATCTCTATATTTAAACTCATGCTCTTTTAAATCTAATGTTTTAATTTTGCCATCATATGTCATAAATCTTGTTTTTACAACTATGTCTTTCATTTCTTTTCCATATGCACCTGCATTCATTCTTATTGCTCCACCAATTGTTCCTGGTATTCCTGATAAGAATTCTAATCCTGTAATTTCTTCTTTTAATGCTATACTTGATAGTGTTGCAAGACTCATTCCCGCTTCTGCTGTTATTAAAATTTCATTTGTACTTCTTTTTATTTTAAAGTCATTTAATTCTAATTTAATTACAAATCCTCTAATTCCACCTTCTCTTACTAATAAATTCGTGCCATTTCCCACTATAGTAACTGGTATTTTTAGATTATTTGCAAATTCTAAAACATCTTTCAGTTCTTGAGTATTCGTTACTTTTATAAAGTAATCCGCTATTCCACCTATTTTAAAAGATGTATGTTTTGACATAGGTTCATTTTTTAAGATGTTTTTTCTATTTATTACATCTTGCAATTTTTTTTCAATATCTTCCATTTATGACTTCCCTTCTTGGTTGTTAATATTCTAAATGATAATATTTACTAATATAAAATGTACGATAAAATGTACATTGATATACTATCATTTTTTTAGTTTTTTTACAAGTAAAAAAGGGCAGAAAATTTTAAATCTTCTACCCCATTTTGTATTACTATTTTCTACTTTTATTTACACATTTGTGCTTGATGAAACTTCTTTTATATTAATATCTCTAACATGTTCGATTTTTTCCCATTCTGTGTCTGGTTTAATTAAACATTTAATATTTATTAAAATCCATGATCCTAAAAATAAAGGATAACATAGTATTCCAAATAACATTGGTTTAATTTTTCTCTTATCTAATGCCATTATCATTACACCTGTTATTACAGGGAATATAAATGTTGTTACTAAGAATTTTGCATAGTTCCATACTAAATCAACTATAGTCATTTCAGAACCTAGATAAAGTAATGTATTTACTCCAAGTAAAAGAAATGTTAATATCATCATTGGAATACCAAACATATATAATAATCCATCAAAATTCATAAGTGTTTTGTGTTCTTTTACACCTTTTGCTAAGTCTTTAGTGTAATGTTTCATACATTGAATATGTCCTACTGTCCATCTTGAACGTTGTGACCAACTTTGATCAAATTTAACTGGTTGCTCATCATATACTATTGCATCTGTTGCCCATCCTAATTTTCTTCCACTAGCAATATTTATTAAAGAAAATTCTATATCTTCTGTTAATGTTACTGTTTGCCATCCATTAGGTTTTATTACATCAAATTTAACCATAAATCCTGTTCCATTTATTAAAGGAGATAATCCTAAATTATATCTAGCTAAATGATAAAATCTGTTCATCATCCAGTAGAATATTGCATATCCAGCTGATATCCATGAATCTGTAGGATTTTTTATATCTCTATATCCTTGAACTACTTCTTCACCTTGGCAAAGTTTTTTATTCATATTTTTTAAGAAATTTTTATCTACTATATTATCTGCATCAAATACACAAAAAGCATCATAGTCAGCATCTTCTTCTATTTTTTGTTTTAAAAACCAATTTAATGCATAACCTTTTGTTTTGTGTGCTTCATCAAATCTTTTTAAAACTTTTGCTCCTGCTTCTTTTGCAATTTCTGCTGTTCTATCTGTACAATTATCTGCAATTACATATATATCATATAATTCTTTTGGATAATCTTGATCTTTTAAACTTTCTACTAAATTTTTAATTACATTTTCTTCATTATGTGCTGGTACTATTGCCATGAATTTATGATCTTTTTCTATTAATAGCTTTTTATCTTTCAATTTTATTAATGAACAAAAACTAACTATTATTTGATAAATCCAATATATAGTTATTATCCATATTAAAGCTTGTTGTAGAAGATATAAATACTTCATTTTACGGCTCCTTTTCTTTATTTTAATAACTTTCGCTTTCGACAGTTTTTATTATACCATTATATGGAATTCTTTTCAAGTTTTTAAATTAAATTTAATAATTCTTAAGAAATGCATTTTTATGTCTAAAAAGCTCTTATTTCACTATTATTATGAGTTATTTTTATTTTTTTATTACTCCATTATATTCAAAAATTTAAAATTTATTTACATTTTTTTGTTTTTTATTTTATTAAAATAATTTTTATTTTAATAATAAAATACTGTTTTGTAATTAAATACATATATTGAATTTTTTGGAAATATTGAAACCAGAAAGTATGAATAATTTTCTATAGAACAATAGTGGACGATATTCAATATGAAAAAGAAAAAACTTATTACAAATGTCCACGTCTTTGTTCTGTGTGCCAATTTTACAAAGTAAAATTGTGTACAAATTTGCCGAAGGCTTTATTTAATAGGAAGTCCGAAGAACTTTCCTATTAAATAAAAAAATCATTAAAAATACATATGTAAATTCAATGATTTTTTATTTATTTTATATTTTAAATATAATTTTATTCTTCATATAAATCTTTTCTAGTTAAATTTACTCTTCCTTGATCATCAATTTCATATACTTTTACAGTTACTTCGTCTCCAACTTTTAATACATCTTCCACTTTGTTTACTCTTTCTTTTGAGATTTTTGAAATATGAAGTAATCCTTCTTTTCCACCACCTAAATCTACAAAAGCTCCAAATGTTGCAATTCTTGTAACTTTTCCAGTATATATTCCTTCTACTTCAATTTCTCTTGTAATATCTTCAATAATACTTTGCGCTTTTCTTGCACCTTCTATATCATCTGAATATATGAATACTGATCCATCTTCTTCAATATCAATTTTAACTCCAGTTTCATCAATAATTTTATTAATAACTTTTCCACCAGAACCAATAACATCTTTAATTTTTTCTGGATTGATTTGCATATTAATAATTTTTGGAGCATATTTTGAAATTTCACTTCTTGGCTCAGCTATTTGTGGTGCCATTATTTCATCTAATATATATGCTCTTGCTTTTGCTGTTCTTTCAAAAGCTTCTGCTATAATTTCATAACTTAATCCATCAACTTTTATATCTACTTGTATTGCTGTAATTCCATCTTTTGTTCCACCTACTTTAAAGTCCATATCTCCAAAGAAATCTTCTATTCCTTGAATATCTGTTATTACAACATATTTACTTGGATCATTTTCATCTGTGATTAATCCTGTTGAAATACCTGCAACTGGTTTCTTAATTGGAACACCTGCATCCATTAATGCTAATGTTGATGCACAAATACTTCCTTGTGATGTAGAACCATTTGAACTTAATATTTCAGATACAACTCTTATTGCATATGGAAATTCTTCTACTGATGGTAATACTGGAACTAATGCTTTTTCAGCTAAAGCTCCATGTCCTATTTCTCTTCTTCCTGGTCCTCTTGAAGATTTTGCTTCTCCAACACTATATCCTGGGAAGTTATATTGATGCATATATCTTTTTGATTCTTCAGTATCTAACCCATCAAGCATTTGCTCTTCACTTTTCATACCAAGTGTTACGATAGACATTACTTGTGTTCTACCTCTATTGAATAAAGCACTTCCATGTACTCTAGGAATTAATCCTACTTCACAAGATAAAGGTCTTATATCATAAATTCCTCTACCATCAACTCTTTTTCCTTCTTCTAAAATTAATTTTCTAACTGTTTTCTTTTCTAATTTATATAAAGCATCTGCTATAGCTTTACTATCTTCTTCTAATTTTTCTTCTCCGTATTTTTCAGCATACCAAGCCTTTACATCTTCTGTAAGCTTGTCTATTTTTTCATCTCTTTCTGGTTTATCTGGAGTTTGTACATCTTGTTTCATTCTTTCTGAAAATTCTCCAGCAACTATATCATATACTTCTTCATTAACTGCAAAAGATGTATATTCAAATTTTGGTTTTCCTATTTCATCTTTTATTTTTTGTATAAATTCACAAACTTTTTTAATTTCAACATGTGCAGTTTTTATTGCTTCTAACATTGTTCCATCTGGTATTTCATCTGCTCCAGCTTCAATCATAGCTATTTTATCAGCTGTTCCTGCTACTGTTAATACTAATCTGCTTTCTTCTCTTTGTTTTTCTGTTGGATTTATAACTATTTGGTCATTTACATATCCAACTGCTACTGCTGCTGTAGGTCCTCCAAATGGTATATCAGATATTGATAATGCTGCTGATGTACCAATCATAGCACAAACTTCTGGTGAACAGTCTTGTTCTACTGATAAAACTAAACAGCTAACAACTACATCATTTCTAAAATCTTTTGGGAATAAAGGTCTTATTGGTCTATCTATTGCTCTTGCTGTTAATATTGCTTTATCTGTTGGTTTTCCTTCTCTTTTTGTAAATCCTCCTGGGATTTTTCCTACTGCATATAATCTTTCTTCATAATCTACTGAAAGTGGGAAAAAGTCTATTCCGTCTTTTGGTTCTTTTGATGCTGTAACATTTACAAGTACTGTTGTTTCTCCATATTTTACAAGTACGCTACCATTTGCAAGTCCAGCCATTTTTCCATTTTCAATTGTAAGTGTTCTTCCTGCTAATTCCATACTATAAGTTTTAAACATTTTACATTTCCTCCATAAATTTTATTTTTTATTTATTTGAAATGTAACCTCTATAATATATTATTTACTTTTAATAATACATTATGCAAGCTACCTTTTCAAATAAATAACCGTTTACATTGTACTATATTAACATAAAAAAATCAAGATATTTTTTAAGTAGTATATATTATAAAAGTGACGAATTTAAAATAATTCATAACTTTTATACTCCATTAATATTTATTTTTTATACTTTATAAAATTACTGATTTCTTATTTCTTTATCTTCATCTTTAATTCTATTTGTGACATTAGATTCATGTATAATTTCAATCCACATAGGTTTATTTGAATCCAACATTACTACTTCTTTTCCACTATCGAAAATTTTTGAATGATTATATTGTAATATATATTCTTTTTTTGTTCCTAACATTGATAAAAAATGATTATCTTTTCTTTCATATTCATATTTTTTTCTAGAACTTAAATCATACTTTATCCCTTTTCTAAATGATAATATGCATTCATGAAAATTATCATTTGCATAATCTTGTATTTTAGCAATATAATCCTCCGAAAACATATCATCATTATCTATTCTTGATGTAATAGTATATTTAATATTTTCTTCTTTACTATTGCAATATTCTAAAAAAACAAATTTTTCTTCATCTTCTAAATATAAATCTATAAAATTAAATTTTTTCTTTAATTCTTGTATTTTCTTCTTGAAATTATCAGGCGTTTTTTTATGAAACAAAATCAACCATGTAAAATTTTGATTTGTTTGTTTTTTTATCGATTGTAATGTATATTTTTCAAAGATTTCAAATCTCTCTTTCAAATAGTCTTCATCTAAGATTCTATTCATTGGATTATTATCTGGATTTTTTAGTTCACAACCATAATTAGCTCTTATATTAAATCTTGTTATTACAAAATGTTTATATGCATATTCTTTTTTCATATCTATCTCCTTATGTTTGAATTTTACCATAAATAATTAATATGACACAAATATTATACATAAAAAGTGGAATCTATTAAAAAACTAATAAATTCCACTTGATATATTATTTTCTTAAATTTAATTTTTTAACTATTTCTCTATATCTGTTGATATCTTTTTTAGCTAAATAGTTAAGTAAGTTTCTTCTTTTTCCTATCATTTTTAATAATCCTCTTCTTGAGTGATTATCTTTTTGGTGAACTTTTAAGTGTTCTGTTAATTCTGTAATTCTTTCTGTTAAAAGAGCGATTTGAACTTCTGGAGACCCAGTATCGTTTTCTTCTCTTTTATGAGTATTAATTACTTCTTGTTTTCTTTCCTTTGTCATAATTCTTATTCCTCCTATTTATTTTTATTTGCCAATACTCTGAGTATAAAGTAGGTTTTTCCTTTAAACTAAGAATATGGTATTTTTTAGCATAATTATTTTACTACACTTTTTCTTAAATTGCAAGTCCTTTTAACAATTTTTAAGTTTTATATATAAAATCTACTTTATAAACTATTTTCTACTTTAATAATAATTACTGTTCTTCTACTTTACTTGCATTTTCTTTTTTATTAATATATACAAGTAATTCTATTATTGCAACTACTGTCATTAGATTTATCATTATTGGTGATAATGGAATTCTAACTATTGCTATAATACTTGCTAGAGCTGCTTCTGTTAAAACTATTATTCCAGCTATAGTTCCAAGTACATTTAAAGTATTTTCTTTTCTAAATCTTATAATTAAGTAAACTATTATTAAAACTATTGATAATATAACTGGTTTAAAATATGGTTTTATTAAATCTCTAATTCTCACATTAGAATTTGAATTAACAGTAAGTCCTTCTACTGTAATTTCTGTTCCATATTTTTCATTTATTTTATTTACTAATCCTTCTTTTTCTTCATTTGTTATAGACTCAACATTTATATTTACAGAATCATTAAATAATTCTACATTTCTTAAAACTACTTTTTTATTTCCAAATACTTCATTACAAATTGATTTTATATCTTTTAAATCAATTTCTTTACCAATAACTAAATTTACTGATTCATGTTGTTGTAAAATTAAAGATACATTAAATCCTTTTAAAGCAACAACTACTATTCCTGCTATAATTAAAAGAATTAAGCCTAATAATATTATTTTTTTATTTCCATCTAATTTCATTTATCTATCCTACCTTTATAATTTTTTCTAAATTACAGCTAAAGCAAATATTACTAAAGCATTATATACTGCTTGTAATAATAATCCCCAGAATAAAACCATTCCTATACTACTTATTACTACACCAGACATAAATGTAAATATTATAGCTATTATAACAACTGGTATAATTGTAAGATATAATTCTTTCATAGCTTTTCCAAATACAGCTCTTGTATTTGAAATATCTTTTAATCCATTTAACATTTTAATATCGAATAAATAATTTATTGCTATAACTGATATAAATGCAACCAATCCATTTAAAGTTACAGTAACATTTGTATATCTCATTACTAATGTTAATAATGCAATATATCCTACACTAATTATTGATAAACTTAATCCTTTTAATTTATATTTTATTATCATAAATATTGAGACTAATGCTATTACTACAGCAAATACTATTTCTGCAATAAATATCATTTCATCTGTTATAACTGATTTTACATAGTTATCTGAAGTTAATGTATATGCAAGTGGCATCATATCTCCATTTACAACTTCTGCAATTCTTTGAACTCTATCTCTTGTATCGTTAAATGCTGCTGATTCTGTTACAACTTCTCCCATTGGAATTTGTATCATTCCATTATTTACTTCTTCTCCAAAATATGTTGTTAGTAATTCTTGTCCATCTAATTTAACTGATATATATTTTATAGTTTCTGTTCCTGTTTCATCTAATGTACTTATATATTCTTTACTTATACTATTTAATTTTTCTGATCCTTCTTTATCAAATTGCAATTGTAAATAAAATTGATATCCAGTTTCAGATTGTGAATTTACGGTTTGAGCTTTTTTTACATGATTATTATCAATCAAAATTAATCCTGTATCATGATCAACTATTTCAATTTTTCCAATTGTAGAAATTAAAGATTTTTCAAGCTCAAGATTATCATCATCTGGAACTTCTACAACTAATTCTCCTGTTATTGTATCTATTCTAATATTATACTCATATGAAGATAATGCTTCTAATCTTTTTTGAATTACTTTTTTAGATTTTTCAAAATTATCTATGTTTATATCTTCATCATTATTTGCTTTTATTATTCTTGTTTCTTTTTTGTATCCATTAACTGTTTCATCTTCTGATGTTTGCTCTGTTTGATTTTCTTGAGCTTGTCCTTCTGCTCCAGCTTCTGGATTTTCTGTTGTTTGTTCTCCTTCTGCATTTTCATCATGGTCATGTTCTTCTGCAACTTCTCCCATGATATTTCCATTTTCATCAACATAAACTTCTTTTTCTTCTTCAGTTGTATCTAGTGAAAATCTTAATTCTCTGATACCTTTTAGTTCCATTCCATAATTAAAATCAGGCAATAGATTTTGCCATACACCTTGTTTTTTTACATACAAACCGCCAAAAGCTATTACTGATATTAATACTACAATCAATAATACTGCTATTGTTCTAACTTTTTTTAAATTCATAATTACCTCCTATAATAAGTTTGTATCATTTATAATTAATTCAAACCATAATCCTAAATATTTTGCTGCCCTTTTACTCATTTTAGTTCTATCCATAAAAATTTCAAAATAATCTATTACTGGACAAATTTTTGTATCTATAGTTAAATTCAATATAGCTTTTCTTTCTTCTGTATCTATTTTTAGCTCTGAATTTGTAACAGCATAGTTTACTTCATCATGTTTATCAAATAAACTTCTGTCTTTTTTTGAAACTCTACTTCTGTGTGCATCTGATTTATCAGCTAAAATTAATGCTGCCGATATATCACTTACTGGTGTTCCTGTCATTTCATCATGATTTCCTATTGCCATCATTATTTCTGTTCTATCAGAAACATTCATATCCATATCTTTTAATATGTTATATGCAAGTATTGCTCCTGTATGTGCATGATCAACTCTATTTACTGAGTTACCTATATCGTGCATATATCCTGCTATTTTTGCAAGTTCTATTCTATGTTCATCATAACCTAAAGTACGTAAAATCTCTGATGCTCTTTCTGCAACTAAGGATACGTGTCTTGCAGAATGCTCTGTATATCCTAACACATCTAGTTGTTTTTGAGCATTTTTTATGAGCTCTCTTACTTCAATGTTATTTACTACATCATCATAAGTTACCATTTTTCCTCCTTTGTAAGTATTATGTAAATACATTTTAATATACAATATTTCCTTGTAAATTGTATATTAAAATAAAAAAAATAGCAACATATTTTTTGATAATTATTTTAAAAATTTACTCCTATTATTCCACCAACTGCTCCACCTAATATTCCCAAAATTATCATTATTATTGAATTTATTCCTAAAGAAAATTCTAAATTTATTAAACTAGATACTATGTATAAAATTAACATATATATTAAGCCTAATAAACTTCCATAAATTATTCCTTTTTCTTTTTTCTCTCTTGATACTCTAAAAGCTCCTATCATTAGTGAAAATGTAGTAATAGCTATTGTTATTGGATCAATTAAATTTTCACTAATACTTGTAGTACTTAATACAACTGATAAAACAAATATAAGTATTAGTGACAATAAAACAGAAATTATAAGTTCTTTAATGATTTTTTTCATAAAAAATTCCTCCATAAAAAAAGATTTCTATACATTATATTTATAGAAATCTTTTTTATTCTTTTTATATCATAGAAAATTATATTTTTTGTTCATTAGAAAAGTGCTCCACATTTTCCAATAAATAAAAGCTTTACCGATATTTGCATCATACAATATTGTATTGTTCCTTAAATTTTAATTTAATTCTACTGTATTTTTTGTATCATCTACAGTATTTGTGTTAGTTACAGTTGTATTTGTACTACTATTTTGTTCAGCACTATTATTTCTTCTTTCAGATAATAATCTTCCTGTTTCATCTACATTATTAAGTTTTGCATCTACTAATAATTGTTCTAATTCCATTCTTTCTCCATTAAATTCTACATAATATGTAGTTTTTCCAGATCTTGTAATAGAATATATTTTTGAATAAGAACAAGGTAATACAAGTTCTTCTGTATTAACATCAAAAATTCCATATAAATCATTCCAATTAACAACAACACCACAAATTCCAACAGATGGTGGTATTAAAAGTGTACTTTCTTCATTTCCAGATGATTTGCTTTCTGTAGATATATATCCTAAACCATCATAATTAAGTTTTAATTTTAGTTCTCCATCTAGGTTATATAATCCATATTTTCCTGATTTTTCTACTGGTATAACTTTTCCATATAATATATATGAATTATCTATTAAGTCAGAGTCAAATTTACTTGTATCATATCCTATTTCATCATTTTCAGCATATATAATAACTTTACCATTTCTATTTAATACACCATATTCTTCGCCTTTTTTTACTAAGTATAATTCTTTTTCCTCATCCATTAAAGATATTTCTTCAAATTCAGAAGGATTGATAATTGTACTTCCATCTGAGCCTAAAATTCCTACTGTTCCATTTGCTGCTGTTATATAAAACTCTTTTACATTTTGAATAAATTTTATATCATCATATTTTATACTTATTATTTCTTTTCCATCTGATAATGAAATTACACCATATGCTGTACTTGGATTTTCTGCGTTTCCATTTCCTACTATAGCATATCCATACAATATAGCTCTTAAATTTTCATAATAACCACTTATTTCGCCATATCCCATTTTTACAATACGTTTTTTAGCTTCAGTCATTATATTTTCTAGGCTGTACACTCTTTTTCTAAATTCTTGCCAATCAATTTGTACATTAAACATTTCTGGTACATATTCAAGTGGTGCATAAAGGTTTCCATCTACAAACTTAACTGTTTTTTCTATTTTAAAAATTTCAGAATATCCATTTTCTGATTTTAATGTAACCGGAATTTCTGATATCATTAAATCTTTTCCAATTACTTCAACATATTTTGAATAGCTTTCGTTTTCTGCAGTTACAGCTAATATTTCAAAATCATTTTGCATATACGCACTATCTTCATTTTCGTTATATTCACCATATACACCTTTTGTATAATTATAACCAAGTATTGAAGCCATATTTCTTAAATTAATATATGTTTCTCCATCTATATCTCTATAGAAATCTTGTGGTATTGCAATTTGTTTTCCATCTAAAAATAATTTTTCTGTTATCGAATCTTGATACTTTAAAATCATTATTATAATAAATAGAAACGCCATTAAAAATGCACATAATACTATTGATAACATTACACTTCTTCTATTTCTAGTATTTTTCTCAATTTGATCTTTGTAAGAATCGCTTTCTTCCAAATTCATAATTTTTCCCCCCATATTCGTTTCTCTTATACTTCAATACTACTTTACACATTTTTCAAGCTTTACAGTAACAAAGAAACTATTTATTTTCTTCTGTATATCCATAACTTTTATAAAATTCATCTCTAAAAGTTAATAAATTGTCATTTTCTATCTCTATTCTAACTCTATCCATTAATTTAGTCAAGAACCTTAAATTATGAATTGATAACAATCTTACACCTAAAATTTCCTTTGTATTTATTAAATGTCTTAGATATGCTCTTGTATAATTTCTGCAAGTATAGCAATCACATTCTGGATCTAAAGGAGAAAAATCTCTTTCATAGCTAGCATTTCTAACAACTAATTTTCCATGACTTGTCATTGCTGTTCCATGTCTTGCAATTCTTGTTGGAAGCACACAATCACACATATCTATTCCAGCTATTGCTGCTTCTATTAAATAATCTGGTGTTCCAACTCCCATTAAATATCTTGGTTTATTCTCTGGCATTAATGGTGCAGTAAAATTCAATATATCTAAAAATTCTTCTTTTGGTTCTCCTACACTTATTCCACCAATAGCATATCCTGGAAAATCCATTTCAATTAAATCTTTAGCACTTTGCTCCCTTAAATCTTTAAAAAATCCCCCTTGAATAATTCCAAATAATCCTTGTTTATCTACTGTTTTATGAGCCTCTTTACATCTTGCAGCCCATCTTGTTGTTCTTTCCATAGATTTTTTTGTGTAATCATATGTTGAAGGATATGGACAACATTCATCAAAAGCCATCATAATATCAGACCCTAATGCTTCTTGTATTTCCATAGCTTTTTCAGGACTAATAAATTGTTTACTTCCATCTAAATGTGATCTAAAATCTACTCCTTCTTCTCTGATTTTTCTTAAATCACCCAAACTAAATACTTGGAAACCTCCACTGTCTGTTAGTATTGGTCTGTCCCAATTCATAAATTTGTGAAGTCCTCCTGCCTCTTTTACAAGCTCATGACCTGGTCTTAAAAATAAATGATATGTATTTGCAAGTATTATTTGAGCTTGTACCATTTCTTTTAATTCATCTGGTGTCATGGCTTTTACAGTAGCTTGTGTTCCTACTGGCATAAATATTGGTGTTTGTATATCTCCATGAGGAGTATGAATTACACCTCTTCTTGCTCCTGATTGTTTACAAATATGTAATAATTCATATGTAATTGCTGGTTCCATATTGATTTCCTTTCTTATTATAATATTATCATTGCATCTCCAAAGCTAAAGAATTTATATTTTTCTTTAACAGCTTCATTATAGGCTTCCATAATAAAATCTTTTCCTGCTAAACTTGAAACTAACATGATTAATGTTGATTCTGGTAAATGAAAATTAGTAATTAAACTATCTATACATTTGAATTTATATCCTGGATAAATAAAGATACTTGTATCTCCCTCTACTTCTTTTACTTTTCCATTTTCATCTGCAACTGATTCTAACACTCTACATGAAGTTGTTCCAACTGCTATAACTTTTTTTCCATTTTGCTTTGCAAAATTTATTTTTTCAGCATCTTCTTTTTTTATATAATAATGTTCTGAATGCATTTCATGTTCTTCAACATTTTCTACTTTAACTGGTCTAAAAGTTCCTATTCCAACATGCAATGTTACATTTGCAACTTCTACACCTTTTGCTTTTATTTTTTCTAATAATTCTTGCGTAAAATGAAGTCCTGCTGTGGGTGCTGCTGCTGAACCATCGTATTTTGCATAAACAGTTTGATATTTCTCATTATCTTCTTTTTTTGCTTCTGTTATGTATGGTGGTAATGGCATCATTCCAATTTGGTCTAATATTTCATTAAATATTCCATCATATTCAAATTTTACTTTTCTGTTTCCACCTTCTAATACTTCTAATACTGTTGCTTTCAAAAGTCCATCTCCAAAATAAACTATCGTATCTGGTTTTAATTTATTACCAGGCCTAACCATAGCTTCCCAAGTATCTCCCTCTATTCTTTTTAAAAGTAAAAATTCAACATTAGCTCCAGTATCCTTTTTTCCATATAATCTTGCTGGTATAACTTTTGTATTATTTATAACTAAGCAATCTCCTGGATTTAAGTAATCTATAACATCTTTAAATACTTTATTATCTATTTTTTTATTTATCTTATCTAGTACCATAAGTCTTGCTTCATCTCTTTTATCATATGGATGTTGAGCAATTAATTCTTTTGGAAGTTCATAATTAAAATCAGATACTTTCATTTTTGTTTTATTCGTATAATATAAATATATAATTTATTATACGAAATTCTCCTTTCTTTAAAGTTAATCTTTACTTAGTTTTATCTCCTTTTTTAATGTTTATCAGTAATTTATTAACAATCATTTTATTATATTTTCTTTAATACTTTATCTATTTCTAATTTTAAGTTACAATTTCTACTGTTTGTTATTACAAAATCTGCTTTTTCTGTATAATAAGAATCTTCATTTTGTATATTTAATCTACTTTTAGCTACTTCTTCACTTATATTATCTCTTTGGCATATTCTTTCAATTTTTAGTTCTTTATCTGCTACTAATGCTATTACATAATTGCAATGCTTTTCAAGTCCTGACTCAAAAAGTAATGGTGCATCTATAATTAATATTTCTGTTTCTTTTGATTCTTTTATTTTTTTTATTCTATTTAAAATTTCTTCAAGCACATATTTAAAAGTTAGTTTATTTAATTTTTCAAGAGCTTCATTATTATTATAAATCTTATTTGCTAATAATTTTCTATTCAAATTACCATCTTCCAAAATTACTTCTTGTCCAAAAGTTTCCTTTATGCTCTCTAAATATTCACATCCTGGAACACTCATTTCTCTTACAACTTTATCTGCATCTATTATTTTAACATCTTTTCTTTCACTTAATATCTTGCTTAAAGTTGTTTTTCCTGATCCAGAAGAACCTGTTATTCCAATAATATTCAAAATAATAATCCTCCAACTATAAAGTTTTTATAGCACTTGTTGCTAAAAAATCACATCTATTATTATATTCGTTATCACTGTGCCCTTTTACTTTAATAAATTCAACTTTATGTTTATTTGTTAATTCATACAGTTCTTCCCATAACTCTCTATTTTTTACTGGCTCTTTATTTGCTGTTTTCCAATTATTCTTTTGCCAATTATTAAGCCAACCTTGATTAAATGCATTTACTACATATGCACTATCACTATATACTTTAACATTACATTCTTCTTTTAATAATTTTAGAGCTTCTAAAACTGCTGTTATTTCCATTATATTATTTGTTGTATCATTTTGAGCTCCTGATATTTCTTTTGATTTTTCATTATACATTAAAATTGCTCCCCAGCCTCCTGGTCCTGGGTTTCCTGAACAAGCACCATCTGTATATATTGTAACTTCCTTCATAATTTTTCCTTTTCTTTTTCAAAAATATATGATATATTATAGCAGTAAATTTAGAATATTACAATAAAAGGTGGTAATTTATTTTGAGTGGAATTTTAGGTATTGTTTCTGAATATAATCCTTTTCATAATGGTCACGTACACCATTTAGAAACTTCAAAAAAAATAACTGGTTGTGATTACTCTGTTGCTGTTATGAGTGGAAATTTTGTACAACGTCGGAGATACTTCTTTAGTTGATAAATGGATAAAAGCAGAAATGGCATTAAAAGCTGGTATTGATTTAGTTGTAGAACTTCCAACTGTTTATGCAATTTCTAGTGCAGAAAATTTTGCAGACCGGTGCTATTAAAATATTAAATAGCTTAGGTATTATAGACTATATTTCTTTTGGTAGTGAACTTGGAGAAATTGCTCCTTTAAATGAAATAGCTAGCATTTTATACAAAGAACCTAAGGAATTTTCTGCTCTAATAAATCAAGAACTAAAATCTGGAAACTCATACCCTAAAGCTAGAGAAGTAGCTTTTAATAAATTTTTAGGAAACTCAAAATATTCTGAAATTTTAAATAATCCTAATAATATTTTAGGCATCGAATATTTAAAATCATTAAAAAAACATAAAAGTAAAATTAAACCACTAACTATAAAACGTAATTATAGTGATTATAATAGTAAACTTGTAAAAAAAGGAATTGCAAGTGCTACTGCTATAAGAACAATGATTCAAAATAATAAAAATGTTCACTATGTTGTCCCTTTAGAAACTTATGAACTATTAGATGACTGTATTAAAAATAATAAGATAATTCCTGACTTATCAGTTTTTGAAAAAGAAATAATATATACTCTTAGAAAAATGTCATTACTAGAAATTGCAAACTTGCCTGATGTTTCTGAAGGACTAGAAAACAAAATTAAAACAGCAGCTAACAAATGTAATACATTAAATGAATTAATTGCTAATATAAAATCTAAAAGATACACTCAAAGCCGAATTCAAAGAATTTTATTATATGCACTTCTTAATATTTCTGAAAAAGATATCAATTCTTCCAAAAGAATTACCCCTTATATTCGAGTTTTAGGTTTTAATAAAAATGGAAAACGTCTTATTTCAGAAATTGCATCTAAAAATCCTAAAATTAGTATAATTGTTTCTGTTAATAAATTTGTTAAAAATTCTAATAGCATATCTCTAAAAAATATGCTTTCAAAAGACATATTCGCTACTAATGTTTATACTCTTGGATATAAAAACAATTCTATTGCTAACTTAGATTATACACATAAAATTATTGAAATAGAACAATAGTGGACGATATTTAATATGAAAAAGACAAAACTTTACTGAATCGTCCACGTCATTGTTCGCCGTGCCAAATTTACGTTAGTAAATTTGTGTACAAAAGTTGGCGAAGCTTTTCTTTTATAGGAAGTGCGAAGCACTTTCCTATAAAAGAACAATAGTGGAACTTCGTTCCACCATTTTTATTTCATAACTTCTTCAATTACTCTTGATAAATATTTCATACTTCCATTACACTGTTCTAATGTATTTCCAGTAGCTCCTACTTCAATAATACATGCGCCACTTGTTACATGTTGATTATATCTTGAATTTCTAAGTATTATAGGTTTAAAAAGACCTGGATACATTTCATTTGCTTTTTCTTGAATTTTAACTGCCAATTTAAAATTATTTAACCAATTTGGATGCTCTAGTCCTCCACCATCTGTTCCAATTACAAACATAATTTGGGCTACAGTTTCATCTCCTATTTGCACTGTTGGACCGTAAGTACTACTACTTCCTAAAGCATCTCTATGTAAATCTATTACAAATTGAGAATCTTTATTGTTTTGCAAAATTCCATTTATTGTAGCCAAAGACCTTGTATATGAACCTGTATATGCTGGGTAATCATGATATGTTGTATCATGATGCACATTAAATCCCATATTTATTAATCTATTCGTAAGTTCAGTCCCCACTCTTGCTACACTATAATTTAAATCTGTAGTTCTAAAATTTCCACTTGATACATAATTATTCGCTTCTGTTGGTGTATAGCTTTCACATGTATGTGTATGATATATTATGATATCTTTTTTATTTGTAAAATCAACATTTGGAATAAGCATTTCTTCTGTTAAATTATAACTGGATTCATTTTTTATTTTTACTCCATTATATTCATTTGTAAATTTATCTGTTTTATTATTGCTTGAAATAACATTTGTTTGAAGAGAAAAAGGTACTTCTTCTCCTAAATCTTGAGTAATAACTTGCTCATTATTTTCTGCTTTAGAAACATTAATATTATTTTCTCCTTTTTTTAAATCTTCAAATTCTGTTACTTCTTCTTGATTTTCAAGTTCCATTAATTTTTCTTCGCTTGAAAATATTGCAAGTTCAGAAACTAAAAGTTTTTTTAATCCATTTTCTGTTTTTTCATAATTATTTCCAAAGTAATTTGATATTAAAACAGTTTTATCAATAATTCTCGAAAAATTAATAATTTCTAAATTCTTAATACTCTCAAATGATATATTTTGTTTATTTTCAAAAATACTAGAACCTATCTTAAAAATTACTAATAGCATAATAGCAATAATTAAAACTATTTTTAATATTTTAATAATATCTTTAATATTTATAACAGCTAAATTAATCATATTATTCTACTCCAATAATCCAATTATATTAGATTAATTAGTAGAATATTCCTAAAATTATAATTAACTTAACATATGCATAATATAGATATCCTATATCAGTAAAAAGCTGTATGTATCTAATTTTATACATTTGATTGACATAATATGTATATTAATGTTATAATTAATTTATAATTACACAACACCATGGAGGTTTCTTATGAATGAAAAAAGTATGAACCCCTATATTAAGGGGAATGTTACAGTAAAAGGATTGCGGAATTATGTAGATGGAAACGGATGCAATGTTATGGAGTACTCAGCACCCGGTTGCTTGATTTATGTGCGGTATAATTATTCTTCATTATACTATACAAAAAATCAAAAAATCGTCTATAATGGCAAATTCAACAAAGCAGTGTTTGATTCAATATTTGATGAAATTGATAAAACTATTGATGCGGATACGCAACTGCTTGACAAAAGCTTAGCCAATATAGATAAAGTTGTAGAAGGTATAGACAAATCGTTTGATTCTTTGGATAAAGCAATTGATTCCTTGGACAAACATCTATCTTCTGGCAATACTACTATCTCCTACAACTATAACTACGGCAACACCACCAAAAATCCACACAGTTACACAAGGCGTTCTACTTACGATGACTACCAAGAAATTCAGAAATTCAATAAAGAAGTAAAAAAAACAGTCCAGAAAGGATGCTTGGGATGTTTAGGATGGACACTGTTTCTGCTGGCAATACTGTGTTTAATGCTATACGGATTAGGAACTTTGGGTAGCTGGTTATTCAACATTATAATCGATTTTTTCAAAGCAATCCTTGGCTTATTTTAACTACAAAAGCCGAAAGAAGAAGGCGCAGGCGAAAATTCTCGTAAGAGGATATCGCCTGCGCTTTTGTTTTATGAAATTACATTTTTTATCTCTTCAGCATTTAATTTAACTTCTTTTTCTTCACCAGTTTTCATATCTTTTATTTTAACTATTTGAGTGCTTATCTCGTTTTCTCCAATTACTAAAAGAAACCTTGCACCAATTTTGTCTGCATATTTCATTTGTGCTTTAAAACTTCTTTCAAATATATCTTTTTCTATTATAAATCCTTCTTTTCTTAAATTTAAAGCTAATTCTAAAGCTTTTACATTCTCCTCTTCTCCAGAAGAAAGTATATATAAATCTGGCATTTTATCTAATTTGTTCTCATTATTTTCATTATACATTTCCATTAATCTTTCTACACCTGTTGCAAAACCAACTGCTGGAGTAGATGGTCCACCAAATTCTTCTACTAAACCATCATATCTTCCACCACCAAGTACTGTAAGACCTGTTTTTCCATCTACAAATTCGAATACTGTTTTTGTATAATAGTCTAATCCTCTAACTATACTACTATCTATTTTAAAATCAATATTTGCTTTTTTAAGCATTAATTTTACATTTTCAAAATGTTCCTTACATTCTTCACATAAATAATCTATCATCATTGGAGCACCTTGATTTAATTCTTTACATCTTTTTTCTTTACAATCTAATATTCTCATTGGATTTTTTTCAAATCTTGTTTTGCAAGTATCACAGTATTCTTCTAAATTTTTACCAATAAATTCTCTTAATATTTTTTGATATTCTGCTCTACATTTTGGACAACCAATGCTATTAATATTAAGTTCTATATTAGGAATATTTAATGTCTTAAATATTTCATTTGCCATTAATATAACATCAACATCAGCTAAATAACTTTTTGAACCAATAAGCTCTGCTCCTATTTGATGAAATTCTCTTAATCTTCCTTTTTGTACATTTTCATATCTGTACATTCCCATATTATACCAAAGTTTAACAGGGCTTGGCATACTTCCCATACCATTTTCCAAATATGCTCTTACTACACCTGCTGTTCCTTCTGGTCTTAATGTAATACTTCTTCCACCTTTATCATCAAAAGTATACATTTCTTTTTGAACAACATCAGTAGTTTCTCCTACTCCTCTTTGGAATAATTCTGTATATTCAAATACTGGTACTCTAATTTCTTTAAAATTATAACTACTTAATACTTTTTTTACTTTTTCTTCAACTTCTTGCCATTTATAACTTTCATCAGGCAATAAGTCTCTTGTTCCTTTTGGTTTTTGTATCATATATTAAAACTCCTTTGCTTTTAATTCTAAATATATATTTCTTTCATCTTGTATCATTGTTATTTTTCCGTGTCCCGGATATACTATTGTATCATCTGGAAGTGGCATTAATTTATCTGTTATTGAAGTTATTATTTCTACAAAATTACCTGTTGGCAAATCTGTTCTTCCCCAAGTTCCAGAAAACAATGTGTCTCCAGTAAAAATTAATCCTTCTTTTTCAGAATACAAGCATAATCCACCTTTTGTATGACCTGGTGTTGCAATTACTTTAAATTCTAATTCTCCAACATGAATTAAATCTTCATCATCAATTCTTGAATCTGCTTCTAATTCAGGTTTCTCCATATTAATGTAATAAGCTAGATTTATTTCTTCATTATATAATCCTTCACTATCAGGTCTACTAATTAATATTTTCCCACCTTTTAATCTTTTAAGTTCTGCAATTCCACCAATATGGTCAGCATGACAATGTGTTATAAAAATATATTTTAAATTTGCATCTAATATATCTAAAACTTCAGCAATCTTTGAAGCCTCTCCTCCAGGATCTATAACCATTGCCTCTTTTGTTTTCTCGTCACATACTACATAAGCATTTGTTTTTAAACCTGCTTGAGGTGTAGTTACTTGTAATCTTTTTAATATCATTTGTACTCTCCTTTTTCATTTTTATGAAATTATTATTTTTTAAGGCATCATATTTAAAATATCAATTTTATCCTCTTTTTCTATTAACATCATATACACTTTCAACATTTCTAAAAGCTGATAATGCTTTATTTAAAATATCTATATTTTCAACTTCTAATGATAAATCAATAATTGCAATTGATTCTTTAGTAGTTCTCGTATTCATACCATTTAACTTAATTTTTGTATTTTCAACTTGTTTAATAATATCTTTTAATAGTCCACTTCTATCATTTGCAAGTATCTCAATTTCAACTTTATATGAACCATTAACATCATCAAACCAATATACATCTATCATTCTATTTTCTTCATTTAATAAATCTTTTACATTTACACAATCTGTACGATGGACTGAAACACCTCTTCCTTTTGTAATATATCCTACAATCTCATCTCCTGGAAGTGGATTACAACATTTTGAAAGTTTTACTAAACAATTATCAATTCCTTTTACTACAACACCTGTTTTTGAAGGTTTTACTCTTGATGGTTTTGCTTTTGCTAATTCTTCTATTTTTTCTTCAAAATCTTCATCTTCATGTTCTTTTCTATATTCATCTAAAAGTCTTGCCATTAGTTTATTAACAGATATTCCACCAAATCCAATACTTGCATATAAATCATCAATGCTTGCAAATTTATATCTATCTATTGCTAGTTGTAACCATTCTGGTCTTACTAAATCAGAATATTTGATACCTAGTTTCTTTACTTCTTTTTCTATAAGTTCTTTACCTTTTTCAATATTTTCTGATCTTTGAGCTCTTTTAAACCATTGATTGATTCTTGTTTTAGCAGAAGAACTTTTTACAAATTTAAGCCAATCACGACTAGGTCCTTTTGATTGTTCTGATGTAATTATTTCTACAATATCACCATTTTTCAAAGGTGTTACAATAGGCATCATTTTACTGTTTATTTTACAACCAACCATTTTATGACCAATTTGTTCATGTATACTATAAGCAAAATCTATTGGTGTTGCGTCTTTTGGAAGAACTTTTATCATTCCTTTTGGTGTAAAAATATATACTTCATCTTCAAATAATTCTGTTTTTAATGTATTTAAAAATTCATCAGGATTTTCAGTATTTTTTTGCCATTCTAAAGTTTCACGAAGCCATGCAAGTTTATCATCTGTAACAACTACATTTTGCTTAGTTCCTTTATTATTTGCTTCTTTATATGCCCAGTGAGCAGCAATACCAAATTCAGCAGTTCTATGCATATCCCATGTACGTATTTGTACTTCAAATGGTGTACCTTTTGGTCCTAAAAGTGTTGTATGTATTGATTGATACATGTTCTTTTTAGGAACAGCTATATAGTCTTTAAATCTTCCTGGCATTGGTGTATACATTTCATGAACTATACCAAGTACAGCATAGCAATCTTTTACATTATCGACTAATATTCTTAGTGCAAATAAATCATAAATTTGATCTAAAGTTTTATTATCTCTTTGCATTTTTCTATAAATACTATATAAATGCTTTGCTCTTCCTGTTACATCTGCTTTTATTCCTTGATCTTTTATTTCTTCTTGTAAGTCTTCTTGTATTTTTTCTAAAAATTTTAATCTTTCTTCTCTTTTTTTATCTAATCCATTAATAATCTCATGAAATTCTTCTGGATGAAGATATTTAAAACTTAAATCTTCTAATTCCCATTTTAAAGAATAAATACCAAGTCTATTTGCAAGAGGTGCATATAAATCTTGTGTTTCTTTAGCATTTGCTATTTGTCTATCTCTTGATAGATATTTTAGAGTTCTCATATTATGTAATCTATCTGCAAGTTTAATTAAAATTACCCTTATATCTTTTCCCATTGCAAGAAACATTTTTCTATAGTTTTCAACTTGTTGTTCCTCTGCTGTTGTGTATCTTAAAGTTCCAAGCTTTGTAACACCAGCTACCATTTCAGCAATTGCTTCTCCAAATTCATTTATTATATCTTCATGTGTTACTGGTGTATCTTCAACAACATCATGAAGAAGTGCTGCACACAAAGTTTCATCATCAAGCTCTAAGCCTGCTAAAATATATGCAACATTAACAGGATGAATCATATATGGTTCACCTGATTTTCTACATTGATCTCCATGATTTCTTTTTGCATATTCATAAGCCTTTCTTATAAGCTTATCATCACAATTTGGATAATTTTCTTTTTGCTTATTTATGATATCATCTATTGTTACTTCTACATTTTCTGACATATTAAAATCCCCTTTTTATGTATCTATTAATATGATTTTCTAATATCTTTCATATTGATTTGTACACTTTCTATCCCATTAAAACTATTTATTTCTAAAACACCTATAACATCTATTTTATCTCCAATTAAATACTCTTCTGAATATTTTCCCATATTAAATCCTATTGCATTTATTATGGTGTTTTCATCTTTTAATGTTAATTTTAAATGTTTGCCTTCTGATAAAGCTCTTATTGAATCTATTCTGAAATTTCTATATATAAATATTGGTGTTTTATTTGCTTCTCCAAATGGTTCTAGTAGTTTTAAACTTTTTACACTTTCTAATGTTATGTCTTTTAAAGTTATTTCTTTATCTATTTTTATTACAGGCACAACTTCTTCTGTATGAGCTTGTTTAGCTATTTTTTCAAATTCATTTCTAAAATCTTCAAATTTATCTTTTTTTAAACTTAATCCAACAGCCATTTCATGACCGCCATATTTTTCTAAATATTCACTTGCGCTGCATAAAGCAGCATGTAAATCAAAACCTGGTATACTTCTTCCAGATCCTTTTCCATCTTCTCCTTCAAAACAAACTAATATACTTGGTTTAAAATATAATTCTGTTATTTTTGATGCTACTATTCCAATTACTCCATGATGCCAATTTTCTGAGCCTATTACAATGCTATTATTTTTATCTAAATTTTCTCTATTAATTTTTTGTATTGCTTCATCAAAAATTCTTTTTTCAATATCTTGTCTTTTTCTATTATACTCATTCAAGTTTTGAGTAATTCTAGTTGCTTGATTAATATTTTCTGTTAAAAATAAATCTAAAGCATCTCTTTCATGTCCCATTCTTCCACATGCATTTATTCTAGGAGCAATTCCGAAAGAAACTGTATTTGAATTAACATCTTTATAACCTGCTGCAATTAATAAGGCTTTTACCCCTGGAGACCTTGTATCTTCTACAAGTTTTAATCCAAGTTTTGCTATAACTCTATTTTCATCAACTAATGGTACTATATCTGAAATCGTACCTATACATACTATATCTAAAAATTTTAAATATTCTTTTTCATCTAATCCTAATTTTATTCCTATAGCTTGTGTTAGCTTAAATGCAACACCTACTCCTGCTAAACTATTAAATGGGTATTTATTATCTTTTCTTTTACAATCAATTACAGCTAAAGCTTTTGGTAATACATCAAGTGGTTCATGATGATCTGTAACTATTACTTCCATACCTAAACTGTATGCATAATCCACTTCTTCAGTTCCAGAAATTCCACAGTCAACTGTGATAATTAATTGGTATCCTTCATCCGCTATTTGTTTTATTGCAGTTTTATTTAATCCATAACCTTCATTTAAACGATTTGGTATATACGAACTAACTTCTAACCCTCGTTCTTTTAAGAATTTTGAAAGTACAGTTATACTTGTAATTCCATCTACATCATAATCACCATAAATTATTGTTTTTTCTTTTTTATTAATTGCTTCAATAATTCTATCCACTGCTGGTTTCATATCTGGCATTAAATATGGATCATGGAAATTATTTCTAGTTGGATTTAAAAATACTTTTACATCTTCATCTTCTACTATTTCTCTATTTACTAAAACTGTTGCTAATAATTCTGATATTCCAAATTTTTCTGATAATTCTTTTATTTTGCCCATATCTGAATTATAAAATTCCCATTTTTTATTCATTCCTTTTCTCCTAAAATAATTTTTTCCATACTATTATATAACAAAATACAAATAATTGGTAGATTTTTTAACAAAATATTACTTTTTTGGTATTTGAACTCAAGAATAATAGTGGACGATATTTAATATATAAAAGACAAAACTATACTGAAGCGTCCACGTCATTCCTCTGTATAACTTATCAGCTTTAGCTTAACCTATCTGTAATTCACGTTGTTCATACAGCTAGGATATCTATGTCACTAACGTTCCTAGAGCTAAGAAATGTTCGCTGTGCATAACTTATCTGTAGTTCAACTTTGTATATTCTAACTGTAACAGGCAAAGCCTTAACAGTTAGAATAACTTCATTTCACACAGCTAAAAAATGTACAAAATTGCCGAAGGCTTTATTTATTAGGAAGTTCGTAGAACTTTCCTAATAAATAATAAAAGAGGTATTAAAAAACACCTCTTTAATCATCACTTATTTTTCTTGACTTTATAACAATAATTACACATATAACTATTCCTACTATTGAAACTACATAACTTACTTTTTGAAGCGTAGTTCCATCATACCAAACTACTATATTACCTTGTTTGTTTTCATCTAATTTAACTCTAACTAGTCCTTTTTCACTTTTTTCAATTTCTAAATCTATAACTTCTCCTGATGTTTTTTCTAAATTTGCCTTATATCCATTATAATAAATATATGGTACATCAAACCAAAGAGTTTCTTTTTTATTTTCAAATTCGCATCTTAAATTATCTTTTTTTAAATCAATTTTTTCTCCTGAATTTGAAATTGCTTGGTTTGAATTCGTAAGTTCTGCATAATTTACTTCTAATGGTAAATATTCTCTTCCTCCACCAATTGATGTTTGCTTTGTATACATTTCTGTCTGAAGTTCTTCTGCTGACTTTATTTTATTTGTATCATCATCAAACTTCATAAAATCTATAGAAAAGAACATAGAAACTATTAGTGTTGCACATAAAATAATCTCTAAATTTATATTTATTTTTTCTGAATATTCTTTTACAAGTAAAGCTATTGTAATAGCAGATAAAACTGTTATTATTCCTAAAAGTCTCCACTTAAATTGAATCATATTAGAAAATTTATTTGTATATTTCCAAAAAGCAAAATTAACTATTAATACAATAAATAATAATAACCATACAATAAATGTTTTGGCTTTTTTACTTATATTCTTATCAAAAATTCCATATATTATTAATGGCATAAATAAAGTTATTACCATACCTATAGAATATCTTTCAGTACCAAATAAATCTATTAATCTAAACTCATCAGCTCCTATATTAGTCCACGGAACAGAAAAATTATAATCTTGCATCTGCCATGCTTCAATCATTGGAAGCCAAAAAGAACAAGTAACTACAGCTACTAATATAGCTGTTACTACTAATTTTAAAAATTTCTTTAAATTTTTTATTGTACTTTTTATATTTACTAAAAAATATAGTAAACAAAATATTGTACAAATTAATGTAGATATTAAATGTGTATGTATTAGCCCTACAAATCCTATAAATAATAAATACGGTTTCTTAAATTCTTTATAAACATAATCATATATTCCAGAAATAACTGGAACTATAAAAATATAACCTAAAAATTCTCCTAATGCAAATCTATGATATAAATTTAATATAAGGACATGTGAAAGCATTATAATTATTGTTCCAATTAATGCTGATTTATTTTCTTCTGTTATATTTTTTATACTAATATATGTTATAAAAAACATAAAAATAAACATTAAAATAATAAAAATTTTATATGATGTAATTAATCCAATTCCAAATAAACAAAAAATAGCTGGAATATACAAAAAAAGATTAGAATAAAATAGTCCACTTCCATATCCATAAGTATTTGCAAGAGATGCATGAATTTTCACAGGAACTATACCTTTTTCTAGCATCTGTTCTATACTTTGAATTCTAGAAATATGATAATCATAATCATCACCTGTTAACAATCCCTTCTGTAAAAGAGGTAATGATAATATAAAAATAACAAAAAATGCTACTAATAAACTAATTTTATTCTCATCTAAAATCTTTTTTATTTTTTCCATTTTATTATATTCTCCAACATCCTATAAAACATCTTTAATTGCTTCACCTATAATTTTATTTACATCCGCAATTAAAACATTAAATCTTACTTCTTTATCGAAATAATCTTTAACTTTTGGGTTTTTTACTAATATTTCATAAAGCTCATGAAGTTTTTTCATTTTTTCTTCACTTTGAGATTCTCCTTGCATAGCTAGAAGTTGTTCTTCATAACGGATTTTTTCAAATTCATCTATTTGACTTTTTAATTCTGGCATAGCTGATAATTCGTTTTTTATCTCTTTGTATTCTAAATATTCTTTTGAATCTTTTATAGCCTTAGCTAAATTATTTACTTCATCATATACATTCATTTTTTTCTCCTCTCATTTCCTTTTTGGGACGTTTGTAAGTGCACAAAGATGTTCACTTACAAACGTCCCTGAAAGGAAATACTAATAATAAATCATATAATCAATCTCTGGAAAAATATCATCTTTATCAAATACTTCTAATAAAAATCTAGCATCTATTTTATCCTTTTTTATTTGATAATATAATTTTGTAAATCTTCCAATATGATCTTTTATTGCTTTATGTGCATATTCTACCATTGTTCCATTTGTTATTATAAAAAGCCAACAACTAGTTTGTGCCATTAAAAGCTCTCTAGCACACTGATTTAAAGCTTGCCTTCTTAAAGTATCTCCCTCATTTGGAAATTCTCTTGCAAGTTCACACATTCTATCTCCTGCTTTATGAAGATGTCTATGTGCATAATCATTACTTGGATTTAACCAAACTTCACTATACCCATTTGCTCCCCAACTTGAACGGCAAGGTGTTGAAACTTGCATTTGTGGGTATTTATCGATATATTCGCTTGGTGTAATTAATTCAAAATTGCACTCATCATAATAAATTTTTTTAAATAATATATATAACCAATATGGTCCTTCATACCACCAATGTCCATAAAGCTCTGCATCATATGGACATGTAATAATTGGTGGAACTCCCATATTGTTAGATAAATGTTCTATTTGAGCTGTTCTACAAGTTAAGAAGTGACCTGCTTGTTTTTCAGCAGAGTCCATTGCCCACTGAACATTATAATAATCTTTCTCGCAATCTTTTCCTGTTATTCTATAATATTTTATTCCTGTATTTACTCTTGCACCATTACATGCTATATATGGTTTTATATAATCATAATCACAATCATATCCAATATCTCTGTAAAATTCTCTATAATTAAAATCTCCTGGATACCCATTAATTGAACTCCAAACTTGTCTTGAAGATTCTAAATCTCTTGCAAAAGCTACTACTCCATCTTGTGAAACTATTGGTGCATAAGTTCCATAGATTGGAGTTGGATCAGCATATAACATTCCATGCGTTTCTACTATTGTATATTCGATTCCAAATTCTCTTAAATATTTATCTGCTTCTGGAACATATCCACATTCTGGAAGCCATATTCCTCTAGGTTTCCTTCCAAAATATTTTTCATAAGTTTGAACCCCAACAGCAATTTGTGCTCTAACTGTTTTTTCGTTAACATATAAAATTGGAAAATATCCATGTGTTGCTCCGCAAGTGATAATTTCCAAAAATCCTGCATCTTGATAATGCTTAAAAGCTTCTATTATATTACATTTATGCACATCTTGAAAAAAATGTAAATCATTTGTATATCTATCTAAATAATACTGTGACAAACTATTTAATCTAGCATCATAAGTTGTTCTTTTTACTTCTTTTTCACATAATTCAATATGCTTTTTTAAATATTTTATATATCTTTCTTGTAATAATTTACTGTCAAGCATACTTAATAAAGTAGGTGTAATTGTCATTGTTAATCTAAAATCTACTTTTTCTTCTTCTAATTTTTTTAAATTAAGTAAAAGTGGAATATAACATTCTGAAATACATTCAAAAAGCCATTCCTCTTCCAAATACGTATCACATTCTGGATGATGTATATAAGGAAGATGCGCATGTAAAACAAAATTTACATATCCCTTTACATTTTTTTTCATCTATATTTTTCCTTTCGTTTTAAAATAAAATTAAATATCTATATTATTTAATTTTATTTAAACATAGAGCTATTAACTCCAGATGATGGATTTGACATATCAAACATCCTATCTGAAATCTCATCTTTATATTGCTCATTATAAAATCCATCTATACTATAATTATTTCCAAAAGCATCTTTAAAGTCACCTATACTTTTTACAACTTCTTCATTTGTTTTAACATTTCTAAATGTTATATATCTTGGCAGGCTTTCTAATAAAACATGATCATTTGGAGCCTCTAACTTATTAGAATTAGCAAGTGGTAAATAATCTGTTTTTAAAATTATATTTTCTTCTCTTACTTTTTCCATATTAATATCATGTGGAACTTGTCTAAATTTTCTTCCTAATTGTATTGTATATTTATTTTTTGGATCTTGAACGTCTATATACCAACTATTTGCAAAATCATTTACAGCTACTTCTTTTACATATTTTCGATCTTCATTATATACTAATAATACTGGATATGTTTTTTCAAAAAAGTCTTCTCCAAAAGTTTGTATATATTTTTGTCTATCATCATCTGATACATCCCAATATACAAATAATCTTTTTGGTGTTTGAGCAAGTATTTTTACTATTGTTTCATTATATCTATAAACTAAATCATAATATTCTAAACTATATTGCTGTTTTTTTACTTCTTTTTTCTTTGTTATTTTTTTCTTTTCTTTACCTGCTGTTTTGTCTATTTCTTCATTTGTTGCTTCTTCTTGCATAGCTGCAATTTTTGCTATAAAGTTCTTAATTTTTTCTATTACTGTTTCTTCATTTGCTCTATTTTCTATTTTTGAAGTAGCACTTTTTAATTCTTCTTTTTTATTTTTTTCTATAACATTCAATTTAGTAGTTTCTTCTATTTTTTTATTTAAAATATTTCTAGCTACAGCTTTTTTTAGTTCTTCTAAAGACTTTTCCTTAGCTGCTTTTTTTCCTTTTGCAGATTTACTACTTGAAACTTTTTTGGTAGAACTCTTTCCACTTGTTTTTTTACTTGTATTTTTTTTCTTAACTTCTATTTCTGATTTTGGAGGAACTGTTTTTTTAGTTTTTGGTGTAGCCAAACTAGCACTTCCGCTTTTCTTTTCTGATTTTTTTGTGGAAGTATTTTTTCCTTTTGAACTTATTTTATTTGATTCTTTTTCTAAAATTTCTTTAGAATCTACTTTTTTTGGCATTTTATACATTCTCCTCCTTAGTGTTTTATACATATTTTTACTTTTTTACTTCTCATTTTCGTAATATTTTATATTATATCTGTAATATTCTAAAACTTCAATAGTAAATTTCTTTTTTTACAAATTTATTTCATTTGTTACATTTGTAACGAAAATGTTATGTATTTTTAAGGATTTTTTTGTCAAAAGCTGTTTACTTTTGGTATTTTTTTATATACAATATACAAAGAAATTATAAAAAATATTAAAACTTTAAATTCAAGAAACTCAAGGCTTTTAAATCATTTACTCTTTTTAGAAAAGACTTGACAACATTTTTTTATTTTTATTTTTTATTAACTAAAGATTATCGAAAGGAGTACTTTTTAAGAATGAAAATTTTAATGCTATCATGGGAATATCCACCAAGAGTTGTAGGAGGTATCGCAAGAGTTGTACATGACTTATCTCACAAATTAGTAAACGAAGGACATGAAGTTACTGTTGTAACTTATAGAGATGGTAATGTGCCTTACTATGAAGATGATGATGGTGTAGATGTTTATAGAGTTGATAATTTCATGATATCTTCTAATAATTTTATCGATTGGGTTATGCAACTTAATTTTAATATGATAGCAAAAGTTGGAGAAATTATTTCTGAAAAAGGAAACTTTGATGTTATACATGCACATGATTGGCTTACAGCATATGCTGGAAAAACTTTAAAATATGCTTATAGTACACCTTTAGTTTCTACAATACATGCTACAGAAGCTGGTAGAAACAGTGGTATTCATGGAGATATGCAAAGATATATTAATGATACAGAATGGATGCTTACATATGAATCTTCAGAAGTTATTGTTAATAGTAATTATATGAAAAATGAATTACAAAGACTATTTGGTCTTCCATATGAAAAAATAAATGTTATTCCAAATGGAGTTAATTTAAATCTTTTCAATGATGTTCAAAAAGATTATGATTTCAGAAGAAGATTTGCAATGGATAACGAAAAAATAATTCTTTTCATAGGTAGACTTGTTTATGAAAAAGGAATTCAAACACTTGTATCTGCAATGCCAAAAATATTAGCTAATTATCATGATTCAAAATTAATAATAGCTGGTAAAGGTGGTATGTTAGATGAACTTAAAGCACAAGTAAATAGTTTAGGACTTGGAAATAAAGTTTACTTTACAGGTCACTTAGCATCAAAAGATGTACAAAAAATGTACAAATGTGCTGATGTTTCAGTATTTCCTAGTACATACGAACCTTTTGGAATTGTTGCTCTTGAAGCTATGCTTTCAGGAACACCTGTAGTTGTATCAGATATTGGTGGATTAAATGAAATTGTTGATCATGGAATAAATGGTATGAAAAGTTATGCTGGAAATGCTAATTCACTTGCAGATTCAATTCTTTCATTATTATTTGATCCAAAACTTTGTGATACAGTTACACAAAATGCTAAAGCAAAAGTTAAAGCTGAATATAATTGGACAAAAATTGCTGATAATACACATTTAGCTTATGAAAAAGCAATCTGTGAAACAATGGCAAGTCGTCAAGCAAAACAAATTGCTCAAGAAGAAGCTCAAAAAGAAATCAAAAAATCAAACGAAATTACAAATTTACTTTCATTCAAGAAAAGTCGTCAAGCTTATGCATAGAAATTTAATATAAAATGAAACTCTTCCAAAATTTGGAAGAGTTTTTTTATAAAGCACTAAAAAGTTATATAACTTAATAAATACAAAATTATCATATGTACAGGGTAAAATGCATAGAAAAAATATTTTATTTTTCTCCCCTGTTTTCCATTATAGATTAATATAAAAATGATTGGTACTATTGTAAAAATTAAATAGTACATATTTTTTAATTTTAATAATGCATTCCCAAATGTCAAATAATAATACACAGTTGATAGTATTATATAAGAAATACTTAATAATATTTTTTTATTTCTAAATAAATATATTACAAATATAATTGCTACTCCCCACCAACCATAATCAACTCTTAATACTTTTCCTAAATAAATTATTACTATTACTGCTAAACAAGATATTATTTTATTTTTTCCTTTATCATATATAAGTATTGCTGTTAAACCTAATAACAGTGTAAACATTATATTAAGCATTTGCCATTTTCCAACTAATGTTCTAAATAACATAAATGGAATTTGTGAAATACATGCAAATAATATTAATCTTTTATAATACCTTTTTAAATCACTTGTATGAACATATCCTTCTGTAACCAAAAAAGCAAATAATGGAAATGATATTCTGCCTAAATATTGTGTAAAATAGTTATTAGTAATTGGGATTGCATATTTTATATGATCTAATATCATAGTTATGCAAGCAATTATTTTTATTACAAAACCTATCATTTAAATTTTCCTTAATTTAATAATTCTTTTACTACTTCATTTATTGTTCTTCCATCAGCTGCTGCTCCTATTCTAGTTTTAGCTTCTTTCATAACAGCTCCCATATCTTTTATAGAAGTAGCTCCTATATCACTTATAACTTTTTCTAATTCTACTTTTATTTCTTCTTTTGATAATTGCTTTGGTAAATATTCTTGTAATATTTGTATTTCTTCATTAGTTTGAGAAATTAAATCATCTCTTCCACCTTTTTCAAAATCTACAAGAGCATCTTTTTTCCCTTTTACTTCTTTTGCAATTATCTCTATTATTTTTTCATCTTCTACTGTAATTCCTTTATCTTTTTCAATTTGTAAAATTGCAGCTCTAACCATTTGAATTGCATTTTTTCTTACTTCATTTTTATCTCTCATTGCTGCTTTTAAATCGTCCATTAATTTTTCTTTTAACATATTATGCACCCCTTTTCTGTATTATACTTTACTATAAAACTTATTTTTTTTCAAGTAGTTAATTTTATTAAAAAGTTATTAAGTCTAAATAGCTAAATACAGAAACTTCTACAATTTTCTCTAACAAATCTTTATATTGTTTTATTCTAAAATTTACAAATCCTTCTAATACTATTTTTTTATTTTCTAATAAATAATTTTTTATAGTAGTTTTTAGTATATCATTTTTAAAGCCAATTTTTTCATCAGGTAATTCCAATATTTTTCTAGTTATTTCTTCAATATACTTTCTTTCCATTGCGCTTAAATAAAAATAATTTTTTTCAACATTTTTATTTATTAATTCTTCTTCATAAAAGTGTTCTATGCATTTCTTTATTACAACACTAATAGCTTCATAAAATTCATCAATATACTCTGCACTAGTATAATGTATTATTAAATTTTCATATGTTTTGAATCTGTAGTTAGAAATATACATATTAATAGGTAATTCCTCTAGCTTTTCTAGTAAATATTCTATTTTTTCTTCACTAACAGTTTTTATGCAAATTGACTTCACCTATAAAATACTCCTTTTTCCTAAACAATAATTTTCAATCTATATTATTCATATTTTTGTATTAATGTGTTTATTTTTTATAAACTCATATTTATTCCTTCTGAAACAATATTTGTCATATTTTCTATTAGTGAATCAATTTCTTTTGGTGTGACTATAAAATTAAAATTATTTAATTTCATTTTATCTACTATTTCATTTTCATCTATTATCATGTCACATGCATTTAATGTGTCTATAACTATTGTTGCAGCATCTAAAACTGTTGGTATTCCAACACTTATAACTGGTATATTTAAAGTTCTTTCTGAAAGTTCTGCCTGCCTATTTCCAACACCACCACCTGGAACAATACCTGTATCAGAAATTTGTATAGATTTATTTATTCTATCAATATTTTTTGAACATAAACTATCTATTGCTATAACAAGTTTTGGCTTTATATTATCAACTATCCCTCTTACTATTTCAACAGTTTCAATTCCAGTAGTTCCTAAAACACCTGGTGTTATTGCACTAACACTTCTTGTATTTTTATCAATAGCATTTGGCAAGTATATTTTTATATGTCTTGTTATTTCAATATTTTGAACAACTTTTGAGCCTAACGAATCTGGTGTTGAATATAAATTTCCAAGTCCTACTATTAATATCTCTTCATTTTTATTTACATGTTTTTCTATAATACTATTTAATTCTTTAGAAAAAGTATCTATAATTTGTTCTTCTTTTTCTGTTGTAATATTATTAATTTTCTTTACATCTATTGTTACATAATTTCCTCTTCTTTTATCTAATGCCCTTTCTCCTTCTTCATTAGTAATCTTTACTCTTGTAACTGTAATATCATCTATTTTTTCCTCTTCACATTCAATTCCTTTAATCTCATCTTCAATCTTATTTGCAGTTCTATATAAATCTCTTCTTTCTACTGCCATATCAGTTCTAAAAAACATAAAAATTCACCTAAAATGTAGTTTTAAACATTTTCCTTTCTTTTCATTTACAAATATTTTCCTACATTTTCGTTATTTTATTCAAAAAAGGCATAAAAATAAAACAGGATTTTAATATAATCCTGTTTTATCTTTTATATTTTTCAACAATCTTATTCTTCCCAGTTATGGAAAACTTCTAAAACGTCATCTAAATCTTCAAGATTGTCAAGTAATCTTTGCATTTTTTCAGAACCTTTTTCGTCTAATGCTACATATGTACTTGGTACCATTTGAACTCCAGCTTCTAAAAATGTTAAATTATTATTTGATAAACTCTCAGTTACTTGTGTAAAATCACTAGGTGCTGTTGTTATTTGATATACTTCTTCTTCAGCTACAAAGTCTTCTGCTCCAGCTTCAATAGCCATCATCATTAAATCATCTTCACTTAAAGAACATTCTGCTTTTTCTATAACTATTACACCCTTTTTCTCAAACATATATGATACACAACCTGTTGTTCCTAAGTTTCCACCTGCTTTATCAAATACGTGTCTTACATCAGCTGCTGTTCTATTTTTATTATCTGTTGAAGCATTAACAATTACAGCTACTCCGTTTGGTCCATATCCTTCATATGTAATTTCTTCATATGATTCATTGCTTCCTGCTCCTGAAGCTTTTTTTATAGCATTATTGATTGTATCATTAGGCATGTTATTAGCTTTACATTTTGCTATAACATCTTTTAATTTTGAATTACCAGCAGGATCAGGTCCACCTTGCTTAACTGCTATTAATAATTCTCTTCCTAATTTTGTAAATATTTTTCCTCTTGCTGCATCAGCTTTTCCTTTTTTTGCTTGAATATTATGCCATTTACTATGTCCTGACATGATTAATTCCTCCTTTTATTTTATCTATTTATATTCTTTTATAAAAATCTTTGCTGTATTATTTTACTACATATCAGACTTAAAGTCAAACAAGGTTTTTTCTTCTTTATTTTTTAATATATAACTAATTCACTTCCATTTCATTTACTTTTTTTAATTAACCTTAAAATTTAATATTATTATATATTAAAAATACACTTTATTTATTAACTTTATTATTGTAATATAAAGTTGATATTTGATTTAAATTTAGATTTTCACAATTTTCAGTTATTTTAGATATAATTTCTGGTATTTCATTTTGTACAATATTGTCTAATCTTTCAAATTCTATATTTATTTCTTCTATTTTTTTTACATCTATTTCTTGATTAATAACTGATTTTTTAGAATCATCTACAATATCATGTTCTATTTTTAGAGCATTTGCAATTATTAATTTATAAATATTTTTTACTAAATCTGGGCTAATTCCTTTTTCATTACAAAAAATTTCTATATTTTTATATATTTCCTCTTCTCTTTTTCCTTGAAAAAGTGGTAAGTCATTTTTTATTTTTATATCTGCTACAATTGGTATTAATGACATTCTAAAAACTATCATATTTTTTATTATATTATCATACTTATTTAACTCTTTTCTTACTAAATCTAGCTCCATAAAGAATCAATTCCTTTCATATTATTAAAGTTGTTTTGCAATTCCTAAAATAAGTTCTTTTGTCTTCTCCCAGCCTAAGCATGGATCTGTTATTGATTTTCCATAAACACCCTCTTCTAGCTTTTGACATCCATCTTCAATATATGATTCAATCATTAATCCTTTTACCATACTTTTTATATTATCACTATGACGCATTGCATGTAAAACTTCATTTGCTATTCTTATTTGTTCTAAATATTTCTTTCCACTATTTGCATGATTTGTATCAACAATAACAGCTGGATTTTGATATCCACCATTACAATATGCATCATATAATTCTATCAAATCTTCATAATGATAATTAGTATGATTATTTCCATGTTTATCTACACTACCTCTTAAAACAGCATGTGCCATATCATTTCCTTTTGATTCAACTTCCCAACCTCTATAAAGAAATGTATGACTTCCTTGTGCTGCTTTAATTGAGTTTAGCATTATTGTAAGATCTCCACCAGTAGGATTTTTCATACCTACTGGAACACTAATACCAGAAGATACAAGACGATGCTCTTGGTTTTCAACTGAACGTGCACCTACTGCAACATATGATAAAATATCAGAAAGATATCTATAATTCTCAGGATATAACATTTCATCTGCACAGCAAAATCCTGTTTCCTCTATTGCTCTTTTATGTAATGTACGAATTGCTTTTATTCCTTCAAACATATCTGGTGCTTTATTTGGGTCTGGTTGATGAAACATTCCTTTATATCCTGCTCCAATTGTTCTTGGTTTTCCTGTATATATTCTTGGTATAATAATTATTTTATCTTTAACTTCTTCTTGAACTGGTATAAGACGATTTATATAATCCATTACTGAATCCATTCTATCAGCTGAACAAGGTCCAATTATAAGAATAAATTTATTGCTTTTTCCTCTAAATACATCTGCTATTTCTTTATCTCTTTTTTCTTTAATTTTTTTACCTTCTTCTGAAAGTGGCATTTCCTTTTTTAATTCTTCTGGAAGCGGTAATTTTCTTTTGAAATTTATATTCAAATTATTTTCCATATTATTTTTTCTGTATGATGATTAATCATACATCTCCTTTCTTTAATATATCCTTAAATTTTGTTCTATAAATAGATTTTTTTCATTAAATTACATACAATTCTTTATAGCATTTCAATAAGTAAATCAATTCCTCTTTTGTAGCTATCTTTTCCTAAACCACAAATTTGAGATTTACATACATCTGTTATAACAGATATTTTTCTAAAATCTTCTCTTTTATGAATATCAGACATATGAACTTCAACAAACGGTGTAAAATCTGAAACAGCTTCTATAGCATCACGAATTGCATAAGAATAATGAGTATAAGCTCCTGCATTTATTACTACACCATCATATTCATCTTTACTTTTATGTATAATATCAATAATATCTCCTTCATGATTTGATTGATAAAAATACATTTCTGCGCCTTTTGTATCCCCATATTCTTTAAGTTCTTTATTTATATCTTCTAATGTTTCAGCACCATAAACATTCTTTTTTCTAATTCCAGTCATATTAAGATTTGGACCATTTAAAACTAATATTTTCATTTATAATTCCTTATACAATATATTTAGATTTTTAAGGCTACCTATAAACCTTTATAAATAACTTATTTACATCATTAAATCTAAAATTCCTAATGCAACTGCTGATTCAATAACAGGAACTGCTCTTGGAACAATGCAAGGATCATGACGTCCATTAATTACAAGTGTTTCATTTTCAAGAGTTTGAAGATTAACACTTTTTTGTTCTCTTGAAATTGATGGTGTAGGTTTTATTGCAACTGATACAACTATTGGTGCACCTGTTGATATTCCGCCTAAAACTCCACCATTATTATTAGAAATTAATGATACTTTTCCATCCTTCATTTCATATCCATCATTTACTTTTGAAGCATTTGATGTTACAAAATCAAAACCTAATCCAAATTGAACACCTTTAACTGCTGGAACTCCAAATAAAATTGATGAAAGTTTTCCTTCAACTGTATCAAACATATTTCCACCAATTCCGTGCTGGAACTCCAATTACAGCACATTCGATTTCTCCACCTATACTATCTAAATCCATCCTATATTTTTCAATTTCTTCTCTCATCTTTTCTTCGGCTTCATTGCTTATAGTTGAGAAAGGTTTACTTGTAAGTTCTTCTAAAAGTTTTTCCTCTATATTATTCATATCAAAAAACTCATCATTTACTGAACCTATTCTTTTGATATGAGCACCTATTTTTATACCTTTTTCTCTAAGTAATTGTTTAGCTATTGCTCCTGCAAAAACTAATGGTGCAGTAAGTCTGCCACTAAAATGCCCTCCGCCTCTTATATCATTATGTCCTTCATATTTTACAAATGCAGGATAATCACTATGACTTGGTCTTGGAACAGTCATTAAATTACTATAATCACCACTTTTTACATTTGTATTTTCAATTACCATTGTAAGTGGTGCACCTGTTGTAACATTATCTATTACTCCTGATATAATATTGGGAATATCCTTTTCAAGCCTTGGAGTCGAAGTTTTATCTTTTCCTGGAGCTCTTCTTGCCATATCTTTATAGATACTTTCTAAATCAAGTTTTACTCCTGCTGGTAATCCATCAATAACACATCCAATAACTTGTCCATGGCTTTCTCCAAATATTGATACTTTAATTTTATTACATATTACTGATGACATTTGCTTTTCCTCCTAATAAATTATAATCTTCATAAAAGTTTGGATATGTTTTATTTATACTCTCTGCATCTGTTATAGTTGTTGTTCCCTCTGCACCTGATGCCATAACAGAAAATGACATAAGTATTCTATGGTCATTATATCCCTCAAGATTTGCACATTTTATATTTTTGTTTCCATTAATAATCATACCATCTTGCTTTTCTGTAACGTCGACTCCAAATCTTTTTAAATTTGATACTACACTTTCTATTCTATCTGATTCTTTATATCTAAGTCTTTCTGCTCCACTTATAGTTGTTGTCCCTTCTGCAAATGATGCTGCTACTGCAAGAGATGGAACAGTATCTGGAATATCTGATGCATTTATTTTTATACCATTTAAATTAGATTTTTTTACACGAATACCTTTTTCATTTATTTCAATGTCTGCTCCAAATTGTTTTAAAATATTAACTATTTCTTTATCACCTTGTGTTGAATCCATTTTTAATCCTTTAAGTGTTATATCTCCATTTATTGCTCCTGCTACTAAGAAAAATGCTGCTTGTGACCAATCTCCTTCTACAACATAATCACGCTTTTGATAAACTTGATTTCCTTTTACAAAATATCCTTTTTCTGTTTCTTTAACTTCTACTCCAAAATCACTCATAACTTTTATTGTCATATCAACATATGGTTTACTTTGAAGTTCAGTTGTAAGAATAATTTCACTATCTCCATCTAAAATCGGAAGTGCCAAAAGTAATCCTGTTATGTATTGAGAACTAATATTTCCTGCAACTTCATATTTTCCTGGCTCAAGCTTTCCTTCAATAGTTAAAGGTAATCCACCTTGTGAAGTACATTTTACACCATGTTTTGGTAATATTCTCAAATATTCATCAATTGGTCTTTCTGGTAATCTTCCAGAACCTGTAATTGTAACATTTTTTCCTAAAGCTGCTGCCACTGGAATTATAAATTTTGATGTATTTCCTGATTCGATACAATTTAAAACATCTTTTCCATTTTTTATAGCATCTATAACTTGATTCATTGCTTTCATATCATTTGAATCAATAATTGGAGAAACCTTTCCACCTCCTGCTAAAAATGAACATAATATTGCTCTATGTGCTACTGATTTTGATGGTGGGATATTTACTTCTCCACTTAAAAATGATTTTTCTATATTTACAATACTCATAATTTCTCTCTTTCTATAATAAAATTTGTGTACAAATTTGCCAAAACCTTTATTTTATAGGAAAGTGCTCCGCACTTCCTATGAAATAAAAAACTAGAATCAAGATTTTGTACGCAGTGCAAACTGCTACAAAATCTAACTTCTACAATAATTATCTAGTACAGAAATTCATCCCACTGGGATAAATTTCCTACTATATAAAAAATTTAGAAATCTCTTCATTATTAATTGGATTTATAAAACTTTCTCCTATAGAATAAAGTAAAATAAAGTTAATTGCAGTTCCAGTTCTTTTTTTATCAGAATTCATAGCTGTTATTATATCTTTTAAAGAATTAGTATCTTCAGTTTTTAAATTATATTTTTCAAGAACTTTAATAATTCTATCAGCTGTTCCTTTTTCTGTTATCCCATTTGCTTCACTCGCTTTGGTTACTATTACCATTCCTATACCAACTGCTTCTCCATGTGATATAGTAGTAAAATTATGTAATTTTTCAATTGCATGACCTGCTGTATGTCCGAAATTTAATAATGCTCTTTCACCTTTTTCTTTCTCATCATTTTCTACAACAGTAGCTTTAAGACTTACGCATTCATAAATAATATCCTCAATAATTTCTTTTGCATCTTCTTTTTCAATTTTTTCAAATAAACTAGCACTTTTTATACATCCCATTTTTATTGCTTCTGCCATCCCATCTGAAAAATATTTTGGCGTAAGTGTTTTTAGTGTATCTGGATCTATTAAAACTAAACAAGGTTGATGAAAAGCTCCACAAAGATTTTTTCCTTGTGGCAAATCTACTGCCGTTTTTCCACCAACTGAAGAATCTACTTGTGCAAGCAATGATGTAGGAATCTGAACAAATTCTATTCCTCTAAGATATATTGATGCTGCAAAACCTGCCATATCTCCGCAAACTCCACCACCAAGTGCTACTACTAAATCATTTCTTGTAAGTGCATTTTCTGCCATAAATTCTACCATTTTAGTTACTGTTTGTATTGTTTTAGAGCTTTCTCCTGCTTCAAAAACATATTTTATAACCTTAAATCCATTTTCTTCTAAAGATTTTATAACTTTATCTTTGTAAATTGGATATACATTAGTATCACTTATAAGACATACTTTCTTTGCCTTACTAATTTCTTTTATATAATCTCCTGAACTTGAAATTATACCTTTTTCAATTAATATTTCATATCCTTTACCTACATTTACTTTTAAACTTTTCATATAACTTTCTCCATTTTATCATTTAATAGTACTATATATTAAATATTTTCCACTCTACTATTAAATAAACTTCTATTTTTGAAATAATTTTAATACTTCAGCAACTGTTTTCTCTACTGTCATATCTCCATTAATTACAATATCTGATGCTGCTTTGTATTTCTCTTTTCTTTCATTGTATAAATTTTCAGCTTTTGCTTTATCTTTAAAAAGTGGTCTCGTATCATCTTCTCCAATTCTTTCACATATAACATAAAAGGAAGCATCAAGAAAAATCACTTTGCCCCCTTTTTTTATCGCATCACAATTACGCTGATATGTCATTACCCCTCCACCTGTTGATACAATAGTTTTTTCCATATCAGCAATTTTTTTACATACTTCATGTTCCAAATCTCTAAAATATTGCTCTCCATACTTTTCAAATATTTCTTTTATTGTAATTTTCTGCTCTTTTTCAATTAATTCATCTGTATCTATAAAATTATAATTCATTACTTTTGCTAGTGCCTTTCCAACAGCTGTTTTACCAGCTCCCATAAAACCACAAAGAATAATATTATTCATGCTTTTCAAGCTCCTTTTTAGTTATTTCTATTACTTGATTTATATCACTTTTTGAAAATTTAACATCATTCCAGATTTCTTCTGCTACTGCTGCTTGCCATACAAGCATTGGTAATCCATTTATATATTTTAATCCGCCTTCACGTGCATATTTAATAAATTTTGTTTCTATTGGATTATAAATAGCATCAAAAACTGCTTTTGAAGATTTTATAACTTCTTCTCTAAGCGGACAAGCATCTACATTTGGATACATTCCTACTGGAGTACCATTTATTATTAAGTCATAATTGCCTTTTGCTTCAGAAAGAAAAATAATATTACAATCTTTTAAAAGTTTTTCTTGCAATTCTCTTTTTATATCATTTGCAGCTTTCAAACTTGAATCTCTTACTGCTAAAGTTACTTCTGCTCCTGCTAGTGCACTTTCAAAAGCAAACATTCTAGAAACTCCACCACTACCACATATTAAAACATTTCCTTCTAATTTAATATTTTCAGCTTCTAGTGAGCGAAGAAAACCATCACAATCTGTATTATATCCTATTGCCTTATTTTCTTTTATATCTACTGTATTTACTGCACCAAAAAGTTTTGCTTTTGGGGCAAGTTCATCTAAATATGGAATAATATTTATTTTATGAGGTATTGTGATATTAAAACCATTTAATTTTTTTAGTTTTTCATTAAAACTAATTTCCAAATCTTCTGTTCTTACTTCAGCTAAATTATATTCTCCTTTAACCGAACTTATTTTTAATAATTCTTTATGAATAATTGGACTCATTGAATGACCTAAAGGATAGCCAATAAGCGCATATTTTTTAATATTTTCAGAATTAGCTTCCATATACTTTACCTCAAAATATATTACTCTTTTAAAAATTTTTATTTCTCAAAACTATATCATTTATGACTCTCTTTTGTCAAGCACTATTTATGTATTTTATATGACAAAAAGTAACTAAAATATAATTAGTTACTTTCTAAAAAAATATATACTACTAAAAACTTCTTAAACGTTTAATTCTTCTCCTGCATTTTCTTCTATATTATTTTCTATAACTTCTTCTTTAGTAATTGTAGAAGTACCAAAAGAAAAAACTTTTTTTGATGCTTTTGCTTTTTCTTCAAATTTTCTATTAAATTCTTCTTTTGCTCCTTCTAAAGTATCTTGTATTGCGGAAAACATTTCTTCAACATCTTGTTTTGTAAAATCATAAGAATTACTTCTTGCCATTGGTTCTAATATTTGAATATCATGTAATACATTATTTACTCTCTTTCCTGCAAATTCAATAAATTTAGCTCTTTTTTCTTCATTTACTTCTCTTTCCATTTTGTTTCTCCTTATTTGTTTTTTATTTTTTTACTATATATAAAATATCATATAATTTTTTTAAATTCAAATATTTTTTTCAATTTTTTTTATTTTATAGTAAAGTGCTCCGCACTTCCTATAAAATAAAGGCCTCGCCAATATTTGTACATTTCTTATCTGTGTGAAACGAAGTTATTCTAACTGTTAAGGCTTTGCCCGTTACAGTTAGAATATACAAAGTTTAACTACAGATAAGTTATGCACACAGAACATTTCTTAGCTCTAGGAACGTTAGTGACATAGATATCCTAGCTGTATGAACAACGTGAATTACAGATAGGTTAAGCTAAAGCTGATAAGTTATACAGAGGAAAGACGTGGATATTTGCAATAAGTTTTTTCTTTTGCAATTTTCATAATGTCCACTTTTGTTCTTAATATATATATTAATTTTGTCTACTATTGTCTTATTTTTACTCATACTAAAGCAAAAATAAAATTAATAATTTAATAAAATTTTTAAGAATATTCCCTATTTAATAATAAACATGAATATTATCATAAAATTTGGAAAAACTTTTTATAGATATTTAAAAGAAAGGATTGTGATTTATTATGACAAGCAAAGAACTTTTATATGTTGAAGATGCTTTAGGACATGAAAAATTTATGAAATGCTGTGCAAGCAAAACATCTTCTAAATTAACAGATGCTAAACTTTCTAGTTATGTAAAAGAATTAGAAACTAAACATCAAGAATTATACAATAAATTCTTAAATTTATTATAGGAGGAAAATATGGAAGATAGAGATTTAATGGAAAACGAATTATTAGTTATTAAAGGTGTATGTGATTTATATCTTCATGGAGCGATTGAATCATCAACAGCTGATGTACACTGTGCTTTCAAAGAAGCATTAAATGAATCTTTAGATATTCAAAACAAAATATACAATTTAATGGCTGAAAAAGGTTGGTATAAAGCTGAAGCAGCTGAACAACAAAAAGTAGACACTGCTAAACAAAAATTCTCAGCACAATAATTTATGTAATTTAAGGAGTATTCTATATAAATTGTCAGAAAACATTAAATATTGCACCTTTTTTAACAATTTAGCAAGAATGCTCCTTATAAATTTTATATAATATATTATCCTAAAGTTACATCTAAAATCATCATAATTACAAATCCGATTGTAACTCCTATTGTTCCTAAACTTGCTAATTCTCCTTTTTGAGATTCTGGAATTAATTCATCTACTACTACATAAATCATTGCTCCAGCAGCAAATGATAATAAGTATGGTAATATAGGCACAATTGTAGAAGTAAGTAATAAAGTAATAAATGCTGCTATTGGTTCAACAATTCCTGATAAAACTCCATATAAAAAAGCCTTCTTTTTAGACATTCCATCACTTTTTAGTGGCATTGAAATAATTGCTCCCTCTGGAAAATTTTGAATTGCAATTCCAATTGCTAAGGCAAAAGCTCCTGCTATTGTAACTCCTGTATTTCCAGATAAAACACCTGCAAAAACTACTCCAACTGCCATTCCTTCTGGTATATTATGAAGCGTAACTGCTAAAACCAGCATAGTTGTATTTTTTAATTTTGATTTTATTCCCTTTGCCTTTCCTCCTTCTAAATGTGGAACTATGCAATCTATAACAAGTAAAAATAATATTCCTAATATAAAGCCCACTACAGCTGGTATCCATGGTATCATTCCTTGCTCTTCCGCCATCTCTATTGATGGTATTAATAAAGACCAAATAGATGCTGCTATCATAACACCTGATGCAAAACCTAATAATATTTTTTCAACTTTTTTACTTAAACTATTTTTCATAAAAAATACCATTAGTGCACCTACTGTTGTTCCAAAAAAAGGAATAAGTATTCCTAAAACTATTTCCATTATTTTTTCCTCCCACTATATAGTATTCATATTATGTAAAACGTTCCACAATATTTACCAAAGATTTTATATCATACTTTAAATGCCTCAAAGCCTTTATTTAGTATAAATTTGGAAAACTTATATATTATATAAAGCAAAAATATCTAGCTTTCACTAGATATTTTGCTTTCCCGAATTTTAAATCATATATACTTCATCTACTCCCATCTGGAGCATATTCTCATTGATTTGAATCTGCATGAAACCATACTCTTCTTCAACATCTTCCCATAGCCCTGGTCTTGCTCTTTTATCCATCTGAGATGTTATTCTCCTTACAATTTCTTGTTTTTGAGGATTCAAAACCAATAAAATTACTTTGGTGTAGCATCCCTGCAATCTTTGCAGCATCTCCACTCTTGCCGCAGGATGTACCACACCAGCATCAACAATCGCAACTCCCTCTTTTAATTTTTCTTTTATATTATCATAAAAAATTAAATGTATCTTTTTATCCATTTCCATAGAAAAAGGAATATTGCTATGTTTTTCTAAATACTCTCTCAGAATCTCATCTAAATTTACTGTTTCAAATTCGGGGAAATTTTTCTTACAGTAGGTTGTTTTTCCTGCACCTTGAACTCCTACCATAAAAATTAAAAGTCTCTCATTCCGATTCTTCTTAAGAACCTTTCTTTTGTTAAAGTAATGGTAAATTTCACCATTTCTTTTCATAAAAGGATACTTTTCACACAATTGTTTTTTTATATCCTCCATGAAATCCCTCCTATCTCATGTTGCTTTTTTCACTATCATATATATTATAACATAAAAAATGGCTTAATTAAAGGCTTACCTTAAATTAGACCATTTTTGATTTTATATTTAATTTTTTATATAATTCAAAATTATTCTTTTACACTTTTCTTTTCTAATCCATAAATTCCGAATCCAATTGCAGCACCTATAGTCGCTGTAATTAATTGAGTAGTAGTCATAGCTGTTTGTAATGTTGTTATTAATTTTTCTGGAAATACATTAAATGCTCTAAGTAACATAAATCCTGCTCCAATTATTAATACTTTTGTTACTATTCCAACTAAACTTGCTAAAATATAATTTTTTTCCTTTGATATCATAATTAATTTATATGAATATACTAAAGCAAAGTTTCCAAGCCATATTGCTGGTATCATATATGCCATATATGGTGATGCACTTTTAAATACATATCCACTTAATATTGTTGATATACTTGGCATTGTTATAATACCTGCTATTTTTTTCCATCCTTTAATATTTATTGCTGTTACAATTAAAGCTGTATTTACAACTGAACCTACTATTATTTGTGAATTTTGTGTTATAACACTTCCTGCTCCAAAAACTGTTTTAATTAAATTTCCTAAAAAAGTTGGAACTAATAATGAGATTAAAAAAATTAAAATAGTTTGAATGCAATCTACTGATTTTGAAAAGTCTTTTATTCTCTTGTTAATTACTTCTACCATTCTTTTATTTTATGATATATTTAAAATAAAATATATCATATCCCCTTTCTTTTATAAAATTTAATAATTAATCTAATAACTTAATTATTTTACTTCTATAAAAATTATATCATTATAAAATCTAAATGCAAGATTTCTTTTAAATTTATTCTTTAAAAATTTTTAGTAAAATTTCAAATATCTTACAAGAGCAAATTTTAGTGATTTTTTAAATTATTATTTACTTTTTTAAACTATTTTTTTGTAAAATAATTCTATGTTTATTTTTATTGTATAAAAATAATACAATCCCTGAAATTCCAAAAGTTATAATATATGCAAGTATTATTGTTCTCCAATTACCATAAATGATGTTACTTCCTGCAATAGTTGAAGATATAATTGATGGAAATCTCGCAAATGTTGATATAAATAAAAATTTAATAGAATTTATCGGCAAAAGACCGCCTATATAAACAAATATATCTTTTGGTGTTCCTGGGACAAAAAATGCCATAAATAATATAATATCTATTTTCTTAGAATTATCCCAAATATCGCTATTTTCCATTTTATCTATTTTATCTTTTGATATAAAACTATATATAAATTCTTTTCCAAATTTCCTAACCGCAAAATATATAAAAAATGTACTTAAAAATACTCCTAAATAACAAACTATTAAACCACCTACAGGTCCAAAACACATACCTGACAATAATTCAACTGGTTCTCCTGGTAAAATTGGCAAAAATATTTGTACAAAAATTAAACCTATTATTGTAAGTACTCCTTCAAATCCTAAACTTTCAATTTTTTGTCTAAATTCAATTCTACCTTTTTCAGTTGAAATATTTTTAAAAAGTGGACCTAATTTAATTGTTAAAAACACTAATAGTAATATAAGTAATATGAAAATTATTATTTTTAATATCTTCATTTTATTTTTTTTCATTTTTTACTCCATTTCTATATTTGCAAATTTTATATTGTACAAGTACTATTAAAGTCTTTATTTTATAGAAAATATAAATTTTTTTCAAAATTAAATAAAAGAGAGTCTCAATAAAGCTATTTTTGAGACTCTCTATGACATAAATCAAACTGCAGTCAGTTCAACCGGATTTCACACATTATACATACCGAGCATGGTGCCGATAAGCATACCACTTGCCGTCTTCATCCTGAAACGCTCCTGAATCTTCTTTTCCTCTGCAAAGCCAGCCTGCTTCCTGATAAATCAGCTGTGCTTTTTTGAGCACGCTCAAGGCTTTTTTTTCGTTAGCCTCTCCCTTTTCAGCAATAAAAACTTCCTCGCTCACTTTCCGCTTCAGACCGTTTGGGCTATTCTCTGCCATTGGTCTTTCTTCTGCTAACCGTTCCACTTGCTCCCTTGTAAGGTTGTTCATATGTTACCTCCTGATATAATAAATTGTTTTTTCTAACTTTTTAATTATATCAAATAATTCATAAAAAGTCTAGCATTTCAATGTTTTTTATATTATTCTTTAATATAGTTAAGTTTTATAATATTATCTAATTTTACAATTCTTGTATGTTCTATTCTTTCCCATTTAGCTTCTTTTTTCATTAATGCTGATATGTTAATTGGTATCCAAGTAAAGTAGAATAATGGCAAACTAATTATTCCTTTAATATAATTTTTGACTGGCTTTTTATTAATTTTTATTACAAATATTGCCATAAATATACTTGCTATATACCACATTACACCAAATAAAGCTTTAGTTACAAAATCTATAGGTGGATTTTCCACAAGTTGTACCATCATATGCAATATAAAAGTTACTGCTCCTGTTAATTGTATAACTGGTGCTAATAAAAATAATAATGAATCAATTGAAGCAAAATTTCTATTTTTAACAATATCTCCTAGTAATTCTTTTGAATATAATTTTAAACATTGAAGCGTCCCTACAGACCATCTTTCTCTTTGTTTCCATGATTGAACTAAATTAATTGGTTGTTCATCATAAGTTATAGCTTCTTCTGCAAAGGCTATTTTTTCGTTTGTAAGTGCACATTTTACAGATAATTCTATATCTTCTGTCATTGTATTTGATGAATATCCCTTTTCTTCTATCAATTCTTTTGAAATCATAAATCCTGTTCCATTTATAAAACTTGACCAATTAATATTCATTCTTGCTTTATTTAAAAAATAATTTTGAATCATATAGTGAAGTGAATATGAACCTGAAACCCATGTATCTGATGGATTTTTACTATCTCTATATCCTTGTGCTAATCTATATCCTGAGCAAAGTACATTGTTCATTTTTTCTATAAAATTCGGATGTACTATGTTATCTGCATCAAAAATAATATATGCATCATAATCATACTCTCTTAAATAATCAAAAGCATGTCTTAATACATCACCTTTTGATTTCATTTGAATATTATCACAATTTATAATTTTAGCGGCTCTCTCTTTTGCTACATTTTCTGTATCATCTACACAATTATTAGGTAGAACAAAAACATCATATAACTCTTTTGGATAATTTTGATTATTTAAACTGTCTAATAAATTTCCTATAACTTTATCTTCATTTCTTGCTGGAATTATACAAGCAAGTTTTTTCTTTGTTTTAGAATTTTTTATTTTACTACTTGTTTTTAATACACAAACTCCAGTAATAATATAAAAAATCATACACATTGCTGACATTATATCAATAACTTTTAATACTTCTTTTATAATAATCATAATTTTCTCCATTCTACTTACACTATAAAATGAAGGTTTGCATCTAATAGGAATTTTGGAGGATTTCCTATTAGATACATTCCTTATTAAATTATTTACATTATATAAAAGATTTATTAAGAAAAAATAGAGAAATTATTAAGATTTTATTAAGAACAAAAGTGGACATTATGAAAATTGCAAAAGAAAAAACTTATTGCAAATGTCCACGTTTTTGTTCTGCGTGCCAAATTTACGTTAGTAAATTTGTGTACAAAATTGTCGAAGGCTTTCTTTAGTAGGAAGTCCAGAGGACTTTCCTACTAAAGAACAAAAGTGGACGATATTTAATATAAAAAACTATACTAAATTCGTCCACGTAATTCCTCTGTATAACTTATCAGCTTTAGCTTAACCTATCTGTAATTCACGTTGTTCATACAGCTAGGATATCTATATCACTAACGTTCCTAGAGCTAAGAAATGTACAAATATTGGCGAAGCCTTTACATTTTATTTGGCATTTTAATTCCAAGTAATCCTGCTCCTGTTTTAAGAACTGTTCCCACAGCTTGACTTAAATATACTCTTGCATTTTGAACATCTTTATCATCATCAATAATTTTATTCTCATTATAAAAATTACTATAGCTTTGACTTAAAAGTACTAAGTATCTCGCTAAAATTGAAGGTTCATTTTTTTCTACAACAGACATTAATATATTTTCAAAATTATAAAGATTTGTTAAAACTTTTAGACTTTCTTTATCTTGTAATAATTCTAATTTTACTTCTTCTAATTTTGGAATATATCCAGCCTTTTCTAAAACACTTTTTGTTCTTACATAAACATATTGAATATATGGTCCTGTTTCTCCATTAAAGTTTAAAACTATATCCCAATCAAATATTTGATCTTTTATTATAGTAGTACAAAGATTATTAAATATAACTGCTCCTATTCCTATTTTTGTAGCTTCTTCTATTCTATTGTCCATATCAGGATTTTTCTCTTCTATAACCTTTTGAACTCTGTCTATTGCTTCTTGCAATAGCTCGTCTACTTTAATTACTGTTCCTTCACGTGTAGACATTTTTCCACTTGAAAGCCTTACCATTCCATATGCAACATGCTCTAAACCATTTAAACATTTTTCAGGAATGTCTAAATATTTTGCAACTTCAAAAATTTGTTTAAAATGTAAGTTTTGTTCATATGCAACGACATACAAACATTTATCAAAATCATATGTTCTACTTCTATAAAGTATTGCTGCTAAATCTCTAGTAGCATATATTGTAGAGCCGTCTGATTTTTTTATAATGCAAACTCCTAATCCTTTATCTTCTAAATCTACAATTTTTGCACCTTCTGAATCTTTTAAAACGCCTTTAGATTCTAACTTAGCAACTACTTCATCCATCTTATCAGAGTAAAAAGCCTCTCCATTTAAAGAATCAAATTTTACTCCTAATAAATCATATATTCTTTGAAATTCTTTTAAACTTAAATCTTTAAATTTATTCCATAGACTAATGAAATACTCATCTCCCTCTTCAATTTTCTTGAAGTTTTCTCTACAAATCTCTAAAACACTTTCATCTTCTTTACAAAGATTATTTATTTTAACATATATATCCATAAATGATTCTATAGGATTTGATTCAATATCATATTCATTTCCCCATCTTTTATATCCTTCAATCATTTTTCCAAATTGAGTTCCATAATCTCCTAAATGATTGATACCTGTTACATTATATCCTAAAAATTTATAAATATTATATAATGCTGAACCTATAACAGTATTTCTTAAGTGTCCTATATGAAAAGGTTTTGCAATATTAGGAGAAGAATATTCAACTAATATATTTTTTCCATTTCCACTATTATTCGAACCATAATTTTCTTTTTGATTATCTATTTCTTGTAAAACATTTTTGGCAAGAATTAGTTTATTTATATAAAAATTTAAATACCCACCCGCTATATCTATTTTTTCTATATTTTCATCAAGATCAATTTTCTCTTTTAATTCATTTGCTATAACTGGTGGAGCTTTCCTTAATACTTTAGCAAGTTTAAAACATGGGAACGCATAATCTCCCATATCATCATTTGGTGGTATCTCTATATAGCTTACTATTTCTTCCACATCTACTTCTGCTGCTTTTGCAATTTTTTCTCCTATGACTTTTTTGAAATCAATCATTTAAAACATTTCCCTTCTTAAAAAAATGATTTAGACATTGGGACAGAGTTCTTGCATGCAAATGATTTTATTATAAAAATAATAAAACACAAACTCAAACTCTTTTATAATCCCATACTCTAATTATATAAAAAAACACACAAGAACTCTGTCCAAATGCCTATTTTTTTATTAATTTTACTACTTTAAGTACTAATAACATTGAAAATACTCCTGTCGAAAATCCTAATGTATCTATATACACATCTACTATACTTCCATGTCTTGCTGGTACCATTAATTGATGAAATTCATCTAATCCTGCATACCATACTCCTAGTAATATAGCCATTGTAATCTTTTTTCTATCTGTCCATCCATATGTTGAAAATAATGATATAAATAGAACTCCTCCTAATCCATATTCACTAAAATGTGCAAACTTTCTAACATATGGTTCTACTTTATCAGCTGTTATTTCATCTTTTATAAAAATTTCAACTACTTTTCTACTTACTCCTGAAGATTCTTCTCCATTTTGACTAGAGAAATTAAAAACTATTAATGCCCATACTATAATAAATATTAATAAAATTATTCTTGTTATAATTATTCTTCTTGGTACTTTAGTCTTTTTCATTATTTATTCCTTCACACTCAATTTTATAATTAAATCCATATTGTCATCTTCTGCTGCCTTATTTTTTCTAATCTGTCCACATTTTTTACACTTAAATATTATAACATAACCTTTTTTATTATTAATATCTAGTCCTATTGGCTCCAGCATTCCATGACAATCTTCTTCTCTATCTCCTGGATTTTTATCAACATGTTTTGAATATAAACATTTTGGGCAATGATTTCTACATGAATATCCTAGTTTTTTTACTTTGTTTCCGCAATTCTCACATACAAATTCTTCATCTATTACTGTAAAATTAGGCATTTTACTTTCCTTCCTATAAGTCTATTATAAATTCTAATCTTCAAAAATACTTCCACCTATAAATTCTCTAAGTAATGAATTATTTGGTACTAAATCTGGCTCCATATTTTCAAAATATTTTAATAGCGTTATTAATCTTCTTGCTTCACTATATTCTCTTGATGTTTGTGGTATCTCTTCTAATAATGGCATTGCATATTTTTTCAATACTGCAAGTTCATATACAATAGAAGAATTGAACATACAATCAGCTTCTTCTTGATATGGAAATATATTTTTTTGTTCACCTCTATTTACAGAGTACCATGTTTTTAGTGTATGTTCTGCTGAATATGCTCTAAATTTATAATCTCTTACTATTCTTCTTATAAGTCTTGTATCTGTAGTAGATATTCTATTATAGTAATCTATATTCAATACTGTTAAATCGCTTATGTACACTTTGAATTTATTTTCTTTTGGTATTAAGCTTGTAAGTTTGTCATTTAAACAATGAATTCCTTCAATAACTAATATTTCGTCTTCTTTTAATTTTAAAGTATTTCCCTTATATACTTTTTCTCCTGTTGTAAAATCAAAAGTTGGAAGATTTACTTCTTTTCCTGCTAATAAATCTACTAATTGACTATTAAATAAATCTAAATCTAAAGCTTCTATGCATTCAAAATCATAATTTCCATGTTCATCTTTTGGATTATTTACTCTTTCAACAAAGTAATTATCAACTGAAATTGTTACAGGTTTTATTCCATTAACTCTTAAACTCATTCCTAATTTTCCTGCAAAAGTAGTTTTTCCTGACGAAGAAGGTCCTGCTATAAGAACCATTCTAACATTTCCACGTTCTTTTATCTTTTTTGCAATCTCTGCAATCTTTTTTTCATGCAATGCTTCTGAAAATAAAATTAATTCTTTTGTACCATTTTCTTCTTTTATTTTTTTATTTAATCTATATACTGTATTTATTTTCATTAATTTATTAATTTCATCATATTCATCCATTGCAGAAACAAGTTTTAAAGATGTTGATACATTTTTTTGTAATGTATCTGGTTCTGCTACACTTGGATATTTTACTAAAAATCCATTTCTAAATTTTACTAAATCAAATATCTTAGCAAATCCTGTTGATATAGGCATAGTTCCATAAAAATAATTATAGTAATCTTCACAATAATATAAAGAAACTTTTTCTTTATCTATATTGGTTTGTAATCTTCCATTTATCGTTTCTTCTTTTTGATAAAATTCTTCTGCCTCTTCTTGTGTCATCATTACTTTAGTAATTGGAAGATCTTTATCTATTATTTCTTGCATTTTTCCTTTTACTTTTTCAATCATTTCATCTGTAACTTCCATGTTATCTATAGTATTAAACATTGCATTTGATAATTGATAGTTTACAGTTAAAAGAGCTTCTGGATAAATTTCCGAAAAGGCTTTGCACATTAAAAATAGCAAACCTCTTATATATATTATTCTTCCATCTTTATTAGTTCTATTAATAAATTCAATTTCTCCATCTTTTAATATTGGCATATTTAAAGATTCAATTGTGTTATTTAATCTTGCTGCAATTATATCTTTTATATCATTATTTTCTATTTGTTCTTTAAAAGCTTCTTTTATAGTAATTCCACTTTCTATATTGAATTCTTTATTATCATAAGTTATTCTCACAAGTTTTCATCCTTTCTTAGTATAAATACTTCATATATAATATATTATTTTTACAATTATTTGTCAATAAAATACGCTCTTTTAAAATAGTTATTACATAATAGAAATTTATTATATTTATAAAAATCCCAGTCATAAACACTATGACTGGGTTAAAATTTTGGTAAATCATACTATTTGGGTCTAGTTCTAAATTATTTCTTCTATTCCTAATGTATTAAAGAAATCAAATGGTCTATGTGTGTTCATTGTATAAATTAAATATGTTGGTCTTATGTGCAACGCTGTATCTATTAAATTCCAGCGTTCATTATACATAACATTATTCCAAGCATGACCTAATCCCATTTCAACTGCCTCTTCCTCTGTATATTGATATATATTTTCATTTCTATCCGCTATACCAATAACAGAAATAGCTGGTATTCCTGCCTTATCAGCAATATACTTGAAAGTATGTGTATATCCAACACAATTACAGATTCTAGCAATCAAACAGCCTACTAAATTATTTTTATTCTTTGCTTGATCGCTATATCTTGTATTCCTAATCATCCAATCATATATTGCTATTGTTTTATCTTCTAAATTTCTAATTTTCTTTACGAATTCATCAGATATTGATTCAATCTGAGTTATCATTTTGTTTACATCTTTAAAGCTGCTATATGTTCCTCCTGTTTCTGTATTTGGGTACAACATAACCATATTACTATTTGTTCCTTCAAGGTTTATGACGTATCTATCAATATCTAAATATACACTTGCCAACGGATTATCTAACTGGTATGCAGTTATTATTCGAACTAAAGAAGCATCTATTGTCTCATATACCTCTTCTTCATTTTCTGTAGTTTTATCAATCTGGCAAATCATAACTGGTTCATTTTCTATAAACTTTTGCCTGTTTTGTTCTAATGCATCATATATAAACTTTTCCGCTTCAGAAAGTTGATTCCGATAAAATTTCTTTATATCAATCATAATTTTTCCTCCATTTTATTTAATAAATTTAATTAATTAATTTATTTATTTTCTGAACTACAATTACAAGCTATATTATAGCACACTTTACATAATTATGCAAAAATAAACTTTTTAAACTAATTTTATTTAATAAAATAGAAAAAATATATAAATTATTAATACACTAATATATATACATTATTAAAGCACCGCCAATTATAGCGAGTAAAAATCCAACCATTTTTAATCCTAAAGTTGCTTCATTTTTATCGCCAAAGCCAAAATACTTTTTTACTATTGGTCTTGCATCATATATAAATTTTACGCCACATACTAATGATATTATTCCTATAAGTAGAAAAAAAACTTTCAATTTCAACATCCTCTTTTTTCTTTTTAATTTTAATTAAAATTTTATATAATAGAAAAGTATACTTTTCCTATTATAGTAGAATTATTTTATTATTTTTATCCATATTTGTCAATAAAATACATAGGCTTTTAAGAATAGTTTACACAAATTTCACTTTATAAAAATATTGACAGTAGTTTTGTTTTTATTTATACAAAACCTCCGTCTGCATGTCTATATTTCAATTCTATCTTTAAACTTTTCATCTACCAATTTCTTAAGTAGCTTATTTTCTTCTTTTTCTAATAATGGATCCTTTCCTATTATTTCTATTGCAATTCCTTGTATTTGTTTTAAAGTTTCTATATCTTCAAATAAATTTGCAATTTTAAACTCAGGTATACCATGTTGTCTTGTTCCAAAAAATTCTCCTGAACCTCTTAACTCTAAGTCTTTTTCTGAAATTATAAAACCATTATTTGTACTTGAAATTACTTTCATTCTTTGTCTTATTATTTCTGAGTTTCCTTGATATTTTAAAATGCAATAAGATTGATATTCTCCGACGTCCAACTCTTCCTCTTAATTGATGTAATTGTGCTAGTCCAAATCTTTCAGCATTTTCTATTATCATTATATTACTATTTGGAACATTAACACCAACTTCAATAACAGTTGTTGATATTAAAATATCTATATTTCCATTTTTAAATTCTTCCATTATAGCATCTTTTTCTTTTGCTTTCATTTTTCCGTGTAAATATTCAACTCTATAATTTGGAAAAATTTTTGTTTTATATTCTTCATATATTTCCATTACTGATTTTGCATTAATTTCTTCATTTTCTTCTACTAGCGGACATACAACATAACATTGTCTACCTTCTTCTATATTTTTTACAATAAAATTATTTACTCTTTGCTCCATTCCTTTTGTTACTGCATATGTCTCTATTTTCTTTCTATTTGGTGGTAACTCATCAATTATAGAAATATCTAGGTCCCCATAAAGTATTAATGCTAAAGTTCTTGGTATTGGAGTAGCTGTCATTACTAAAACATCAGGATTATTTCCTTTATCTACAATTACACTTCTTTGTCTTACACCAAATCTGTGTTGCTCATCAGTTACAACTAAACCTAATTTTTTAAATATTACATTTTCTTCTAGTACAGCATGTGTTCCAATTAATATATCTATCTCTCCTGCTTCTAATCTTTTAAGCATTTCTTCTTTTTTCTTTTTAGATATTCCACTTACTAAAAGTTCACATCTTATACCAGTATCTTTCAATATATCATCAAAAGTTTCTAAATGTTGTGTTGCTAAAATTGCTGTTGGTGCCATAATTACAGCTTGATAACCAGATTTAACTGCCTTATATGCTGCTATTAATGCTACAACTGTTTTTCCAGATCCAACATCTCCTTGAAGTAATCTATTCATTGGTTTTGAGCTTTCCATATCATTATCAATTTCTTCTAATACTCTAAGTTGTGCTTTTGTTAATTTAAAAGGTAATTTATCAATTACTTCAGACATTTTAGCATCTTTACTAAATTCTATTCCAGGTTTCTTGATTTCATATTTATTTTTTAAACTAAGTAATGCAAGTTGCATAGAAAATAATTCCTCAAAAACCAATCTTTTTTTAGCGATATTAAATTTTTCAAAATTATCTGGAAAATGAATTTGTTTTATTGCTGTATTATAATCACATAAATTATATTTATCTAATATATATTGTGGCAAACTTTCTTCTAATTTACCATCTATTTCATTTAAACCATTTTCAATTATTTTTCTAATTGCGTTTTGAGATAAATTATATGTAAGTGGATATATAGGTATAATCTTTCCTGTATTTTTATTTGTTTCTTCAGTTTCATATACAGGTGATTGCATTTCAATTTTGCCATAATTTCTTGATACTTTACCAAAAAATTTATATCTTACATCTTGTCTAAATGTATTTTTTAAATACATTTGATTATACCATGTTATTTGACATGTTCCTGTTTCATCTCTTACAATAAGCTTGCATAATGTTAAATTTTTCCTTATTTTTATCTCATTCATTCTTCCAACTGGATATGCACAAATTAGAGCTTCTTCTCCATTTACTAATTCTGATATGGTTTTAGGATTTCCTCTATCTTCATGCTCTCTTGGAAAATATGTTATAAGGTCTTTTAAATTGAATATTCCAAGTTTATTTAAAAGAGTAGCACGGTTAGGTCCTACTCCTTTTATATATTGAATATCTTTGCTTTCTAAATCTATCATAAGACTCCTTTTATCTATCTAAAAACTCTTTAGATGATTCAACTTGTTTTGCTAATTTTTTAATATTTTCTGTTTGTTCTTTGGTATACTTAGTAGAATTTTCTATATCAAAATATCTACATATTCCATTAGACCATCCTGTATGGATAATTCTATCAGCTTTTTTATTTTTTCTTAATTTTACTAATTCACTTTTATTAATTGTTCTGTCTTCAATTATAAAATTTCTATTTTTACTAAATTCTTCTTCGTCTAATATATATGTTGCGGAACCATAAGCTTTATCATAATTTTTATTGTATAACTTCTCAATTATATATTTACCTTGATTTGGTAAATAGAAAACCATATTTCCATCTTTTAAATATTCTTGACTATAATCTTTATCTAACTGGGCAATCAAATTCCATCTTGCACATGGATCTGTTACTGCTCGATTTCGATTTTTTAAACTATTTTCAGATTTCTTAGATTTTTGTTCTGATGATTTTCTTTTTCCATTAGTTTCATGTGTTCTTTCTTCTGGTTCTTCTAAATATTTGATTAAATCTTCTCTAATTTCTGCATCTTCTGGCTTTGAAAAAGTACTATATAAAAGTGATAATTTTTGTCCATCTTCAATTTCATCTTTTGATAAAATACCTTTTATCATATCTAAAGTTATTACTTGTTCATCATATAATCTTCTAACATCAATAGGCTTTAGCTCTCCACTTTGATATAAATCTAATATTGTAGATTCCCCATTAAAATCTATATATGTATCTACTGGTATTAATCCAATACGATAAAGTTCGCTCATTTTTTCTGTATCAAGCAATTCTATAGATTGATCTAAAATTTCATTTGCTATTTCTTTTTTCTTTTCTTTATCTTTATCATCAATTATCAATAGCTTATAAAGTCTTCTATATTTATCAAATTCTTCCCTTTTCTCTTCATCTAAATATAATTCTACTAATTTTTTACTAGAAACCATTTTTTCTAAGTCTTCTTTATTTTCTATATTTTCTTTTAAGAATTTAATACTTTCAGGTTTAATTTGATTTTTTTCATATCTTTCTAATATTTCATCATTATTAATTTCTCCAAGCTGATATATATACAATAAGTTTTCAGAAGAAACCGTTGGAAGTCCACTAATAATTTGAGATAATTGTTTATTCTTTAATATTCCTCTTTCATTCAAATCTTTTAAAGCATTTGGATTATTATTTGCAATTGTTATATATTCCCCAATTGTAAATTGCATTATGTCTAAAATCTCTTCATTACTAAGATTGCTAATATTTGATTTTCCCGCCATAATTTGATTTGCTAAATTACTAATTTCCTCATCATTATAAAATCTTTTTCCAATAAAATGTTTATTTAAAGAAGTAATAGAATTTTTTATAATTTCAAAATTAAATTCACGACTAAATCTTGGAGAAGTTACTTTCTTTTTAGGCGATTCAATTAAGCTTTTTATAGTTTCTGCATATTTACTTAATTCTGTTACCTCATCATGAGTAAATCTATCAAGTTCACTTCCATATTTATTATAAAAAACAGCACTAGATAAAGTTAACATTTTATCAATATCTATATATCTAATATTTTCTCTTACAGTATTTATAAAATTTTCCCATTTAAAAATTCTTCCATTAGATTTTTTTAAAGTTTCTTCACTTATTTCAATTTCTTTATCAAAAACTCTATCAAAAACAGTAACTTTATCATCATCATTTTCTTCTGATTCCATAGATTCTAATATATTTTTAGCTAATCTATTACCTAAATTAGGATATTTAGCAATATCTATTAAATCTGTTGGAACTAAAAACTTAAGTACTTTTTCTAAACCTACTTTTTTTTCTATTTCTTTTAATCTTTTTTCTGATTTTTTTGCATCTTTTTCTAATTTACTTTTATTTCCTATAAAATTTTGAGAAAAGTACATGTCACAAGTTCCATCTTCATTTTCTACTAAATCTAATATATCTATATTAGCAAGTGCTTCTTTGCAGTATTTAACAGTCTCCTTTATATAAAGCTTATCTGCAATATTTGTATTAGGTTTATCTTTTAATGTGAATTTTACTTTTTTTGAATTAACATGAAAATATACTGGGCTTTCAAGAAGCTGCCCTGCTTTCATCATTGGGCTTTGAGACATTTGATATACATTTTCTAATAGTCTTCCAGCTCGAAAAACATACATTTTCTTATCAAAAAGTGATTCATATTTTTTTATTATTTCCATATATTTTGAATAGCTTCTTGCATTGTTAATTTCTGAAAATAATTCTTTCTCAAATGCTATAACTTCTTCTGGTGAACTATCAAATTTATATGTAGCTTGCAAATCATTTATATTCTTTAAAAAACCTACTTTATTTATAATATCTAAAATACCTAATTTTTCTACTTCTAAGCTCATTTTAACCATTCCTTATACTAAATAATTATAAATTTTACCATTAACACCTTGTTTAAACGGATTGTTGTTTACATAGACATCTTTATCTTTAATTAAAGTTTCAAAATCCGTTTTGCTTTCTTCACTTTTCGTTAGTAATATTGCCATATTAACAAATTCATCTGAATTTATAATATTTATCGCTTCTTCTAAAGTATCTTCATAAAGTATTTCCATCTCATACTGATTTTCATTTGCATATATATACATTGCTTCTTGTAATTCTTCTAATTCTTCGTTTTCACAATATAACATAATGTTATTATATGGATAATATTTAATATTTTTTTCAATATCTAATCCTTGAAAAACACTAGTATCCCCTATAACAACTATTCCATCAACTAATTTTTCTATTTCTTTAATTTTATTTATTGAATAATCACTTTCACGATTTACTAAATTAAATATATTATGTTCTTTTAAAGCTTCATTAAATATTGCAAGTAATACCTCATTTACTCCTAACATAAACTCATCATGAATAAGTATAACTTTAATTCTTTTAATTAATGCTTGCAGACATATATGTAATGTTAAATATGGGTCTCCTTTATATATAACTAATTTTCTTTCATCATCTTCTAATATACATTCTGAATTTTTATAACTATCAATAATTTTAATAAACTCTTCTAGTTTTATTTGTTTTTTGAAAACTTTAACATCCTCTTTATTACAATTAATTATTAGTTTAGAATTTAATTGTATTAAATCTTTTAAGTCTTCCAAAAAAATATTTAATTGTTTTGTTGTTAGTGCATATCTTGATACTTGTTCACTTAAATTATTAACATTATCTTTTTTCATAATAATACCCTTCATTTAATAATTTTTTATTTAGTAGGAAAGTCCTCTAGACTTCCTACTAAATAAAGCCTTTTGAAATTTCTTCAAATGAAACTAATTATCCAATTGAATTGTATCATATAATAAATATTTTTCAAGTAAAAAGTCTAAAAATGTTGATATTTTTGCTTTTTACTCATCTCCATCAAAATATTCTGATTCTATATCAAATTGCTCTTCATTATTTTCTTCCTGTTCTACAGAAATATCTTTAACTATTTGATTTTTAGGCTTAATTGGAGTTTTTATTTTAGGTTTTTTAGGAGCTTGTGCTTGATTATTAGGTGTTTGCACATTTGTATCTTTATTTTGATTTTCCATAGTTTTATCAACTATTACATTTGCTTTTTCCATCAAATCTGGTACATAATCCATAAGTTTATCTATTACAGAACTATGTTCTATTGGTAAAACTTTTATTGATTCTTTTGAAACTATAACAAATGCAACTGGATTAATAGAAATTCCAGCGCCACTACCACCACCAAATGGAAGTCTATATTGTACTTCTTCTTCCTTATCTCTTTTCTTATATTCATCTATAGTTTCGCCTTTAAATTCACTACCACCTGCTGCAAATCCAAAACACACTTTAGAAATTGGTATTATTACCATACCATTTGATGTTTCAATAGGATCACCTATTATTGTATTAACATCAATCATATCTTTAATACTATTCATAGCTGTTTCCATAAGTCCTTCTATTGGATGTTCATTCATATTCAATCCCTCTTTTCATTTTAATTTCTAATAGTATTTCCAAGATATTTTTTTATTATACAATTATAATTTTTTAATTTATTTGTTATATCTATTTATTAATTTTATATTTCAATTTACTCTTTATAGAAAGTTAATAATTTAATAATTTAATAATTTAATAATTTAATATTTTAAATTATTAACTTTTTCTCTCTCATTTAATTCTCTTACTTTATTTAAAATTCTCAAAATTTCTGCAACTCTATTAATTCCTGATGATATAGTAATTTTTTCTTTTTCAAATAAAGTATTTGTTTTTAGTAATCTTAAAAATTCATATGCAAATATGAATAAATTTATTGTAGAAAAGGATATGCTCGAGCTTAAATTAAAGTTAAAGCCATAAGTATTAATGTATTTCGGTGTAACTTTATAATAATATTTTTCTTTTTTATACTTTTTAATAAACTTTTTTAAAATCATAGATATAAAAGTAGATATCGAAACTGTTAAAGCTGAAGTTGCAATTGCATTATCTGTACTAAAAAACAAATTCATATTAAACTCATTTATTGTAGGTTTTAAATATTTTAAATTAATTTTAGTATGATTATCTTTTATAAATCTATAAAACTGATATGATTTTCTATATATATGTTCTTTATCTACAAATTTATAAAATTTTTTTAAATTTATTTTTAAGCCTAAAATTTCAATATGTGTTTTAAATACTTTAATATTTAAAATTTTAATTTTATTAAATAAATATATTTGTAAATTTATTTTTCCTCTTTCTACTACTATACTTTTAATATTAGTACTATAGCATTCTGCATCTGTAACATTTAAAACTATATTAGAAAAAAATAATATTATAATAAATAAATTTAAAATTATAACAAAAAAAAGAATAATTAAAGCAATTATCATAAATATTCTCCTGCTTAAAATTATTCTTATTATATCTATTTTTATTATTCTTATACTACGTGTTTTCATCTCTTTTTCTTTTTGATATTATTATGTCTCCAAAAATTTCTGTTTGTTCTGCATTAATTTTATTTCTTCTACTCAATTCTAGCATTCCTGAAAATGCTGTAACAACCTCAGCTTTAGGCTTTTCTTTTAATGAAAATAGTTTATTAAATACAAATTTTGGCCTTTTTACTAATTCTCTAAAAATATCTTTAACCTTTTCAGAAACTGAATATGTATCATGTACTGCTATATTTTCAATATTTTTAGCATTTTCATTTTTCTTGTTTTCATTTTTTTCAACTAAGTCTTTATATCTTTGTACTATGTCTTCCATAGTAAATTCTTTTTCTAAAGTTTGTTTAGGTAATTCTACTTTATCTGGCATTTTGTATAATCTTTTTGAATATAGTAATATTCTCTCTCTAAATGTATTAGTTATTTCTTTATATTTCTTATATTCTAAAATTCTACGTAATAGCTCTTCTTCTGTTAATTCCGCTTCATCATCTGTTTCTTTTGGCAACAATCCTTTAGATTTTACTAGCAACAAAGTAGAAGCCATTACTAAAAATTCACTAGCTATTTCCAAATTTAATTCTTCTTGTTCTTTCAAATATTGAATATATTGCTCTGCTATATCTGAAATACTTACTTTGTATATATCCATTTTATTTTTATCAATTAAATAACATAATAAATCTAGTGGCCCTTCAAAATTATCTAATTTTAATTCATATTTTTTTGATTCAAGTGATAATATTTTGTTATTCATATTTCCCTGCTTTACTTAATTTATATCGTCAAAGGCTATTTCTATACTTTCACTCATATAACCTTTTTTATATAAATAATCTTTTATTTCTTTTTCTTCATCTGATTTTTGTTTTTTTAATATGATATTTTTTGCTGAAGATATTTCATATTCTAACATAGTTTCCTTATTTTTGCAAACATATTCATCTATTAAGTTTTTACTAACACCTTTTCCGAGAAACTTTATAAACAACTTCTTTTATTGATAGATTTTTAAGAGCTATATATTCTTTTATTGCTCTTTCTATATATTCATAATCATTTATATAATTTTGTTCTTTAAAATATTCTATAGCATCTTCTACATCATTTTCATTCTCTTCTGAAAACTTTTGTCTCACTTCTTCTTCTGTTCTTTTTTTATATAAAATATATTTTAGCATTTTATTTCTTAATTTTTCTACTCTTTCAGCTTCTTCAAATTTTTCTTTACTCATAAATTCCATAAATATCATCTCCTTTTTAAGTCTTATACATATTGGTTAATCCTTTATTTATTATGAAAATGCTTCACATTTCCATAATAAATAAAAAACTTTTACTTAATATAATCCACTATTATTAAATTACATTTTCATAGATCAAAATACTTGCTAATTTCCTATATTATAATAAAGATGTTCTACTATTTAGAACATCTTTATTGTTGCTACAAATTTATATATTAAGAAATCTCATAGTATAATCTTTTAAAAGATTTTTGGCAGTATACTATAAAAATTTAATAATTATCTATTATTCTTCACCTTCTACTGGTTCTTCATCTTCTTCCTCATCATGTTCTTCTTCAACTAATGCATTTTCAAATGCTTTATTAAAGTTATCTCTAACTTTCTTTTCTACTTCTTCCATGAATTTTGGATTGTCTGCAAGATATTTTTTTATATTTTCACGTCCTTGTCCAATTCTTTCTCCATTATAACTAAACCAAGAACCGCTCTTTTCAATAATATCTAAGTTAACTGCTAAATCTAACACACTACCTTCTTTTGATATTCCTTGTCCATATACTATATCAAATTCAGCTTCTCTAAATGGTGGAGCAACTTTATTTTTTACAACTTTAACTTTTGTTCTATTTCCTACAACTGCTCCATCTTGTTTTATTGACTCAACTCTTCTTATATCCATTCTTACAGATGCATAATATTTTAATGCTCTACCACCAGCTGTTGTTTCTGGGTTTCCGAACATTACTCCAACTTTTTCTCTTAATTGGTTTATAAATATTATAATCGCATTTGTTTTATTAATTGTTCCTGCTAATTTTCTTAATGCTTGTGACATTAATCTAGCTTGTAATCCTATATGAGAATCTCCCATATCTCCATCTATTTCAGCTTTTGGAACTAATGCTGCAACAGAGTCTACTACAACTATATCTATTGCTCCACTTCTTATTAAAGCTTCTGCTATTTCTAAAGCTTGTTCTCCTGTATCTGGTTGAGATACTATTAAGTTATCTATATCTACACCAATTTTTTTAGCATATGCTGGATCTAAAGCATGTTCAGCATCTATAAAAGCTGCTTCTCCACCTAATTTTTGTGCTTCTGCAACTGCATGTAATGCAAGTGTTGTTTTTCCAGAAGATTCTGGACCATATATTTCTATTATTCTTCCTTTAGGAATACCACCTATTCCTAATGCTATATCTAAATTTAAAGCTCCTGTTGAAATTGCTTCAACATTCATTGATTTATAATCTCCTAATTTCATAACAGAACCTTTACCAAATTGTTTTTCTATTTGACTCATTGCTGCATCTAGTGCTTTTCTTTTCTCTGAATTGTCTCCCATTAATTTTTCCTCCTAACAAATATCTGTTTGTAAAACTTATGTTCTTATTATATCCTTAATATTTTTTTTGTCAATACATTTTTTGAAAAAAGTTTATTTTTTTATAACTTGCTTTTTATCTAACTTTCGCCTATATATTTTATTTCAATATACAAACATGTTTTTGCATTATTGTCTATACCATTTTTCTATATTATGATAAATATTAAAAGCATTTGCTTTAATATTTCCTACTAAGCTTTGATTATATACAACCATTTCTGTATTTCTATATAATCCAATATAAGGTGCCTCTTCTAAATAAATATCATATAATCTTCCATATTTTTCATATAAAACGTTTTCTTCATTTGTATTTGAAACAACTTGCATTATCTCAGCAACTTCTTCATTATAATAATTTGCTATATTACCATTACCAAAAAATGTAAATAAATTTGGTGAATATCCTAATCTAATTCCAGTTATAGCTACTTCATAATTTTTATTGTTTATTGCATCTACATAATTATTACCTGATAAATATCTTATAGATACTGGTACTCCAAAACTTTCTAATTGTTCTTTTATAGTTTCTACAACTTTTACTCTTGATTCATTATCTGTACTTACTGTTATAGAAAATGTTAATCTTTTAGTTCCTGTTTCTTCTCTTTTTTGCCATCCAGAGCTAGTTCTTTCCCAGCCAGCATCAATTAAAGTTTGAGCTGCTTTTTCTGTATCCACGCCAGTATTTAAGTCTTTTGTGTATAACCAAAATCCCATATCTAAACTAAAGTTAGAAGCAATATAACCTTTTCCCAAGCAAGTTCCAACTATATTATTTTTATCTATTGCTAAATTTAATGCTTTTCTAACTGCTGGTTCTGATAAAATTTCATTTTCTGTATTAATTGTTAAAAAATCATAGTCCCTAGATTTATATTCTATTTTATTATATCCAAGTGTTCCTATATAATCTTCTATATTGGCTGATTTTACTTCTAGAATATCAATTTCACCATTTTTAAATGCTGTATAAACTTCTCCTATTGAACCATATAAATTTATGCTTATTTCCGTTGCCATTGGCTTTCTTTCAGCATTCCAATAATACTCATTTTGTACAAGTTTTATAACATTAGAACTAATTTCTGATATTTTGAACATTCCTGTTCCAATTGGAACTTTTTCACTAAGTGCAAAATCCTCTTCTTCATAATGTTTCTTGCACATTATTGGAAATGTTAAATTATATTCAAAAAATGGAACACTTTGAGACAATGTAATATTAAGAGTTGTTTCATCAACAACACTTGCTTCTACTACTTCTCTTAAATTTGATGAATATATTGAATTAAATCCACCATTTTTTATTAGCTCAATTGTATATACAACATCTTCTGCTGTAAATGAACTTCTATCTTCCCATAAAATTCCCTTTTTTAATTTTATAACATAATTTAAGTCATCTGTTCTAGCAATTTCATCAGCTAAACAATATTCCATTTTATAATTTTCATTTAATGTAACTAATGGTTCATAAATTATTTTTGTTATTTCTTGAACATTTCTATTATTACTTATTAATGGATTTATAGTATCCATTTCTGCAATTGCAAATCTTAAATCTGTTTGTATATTAGTTAAAGTTGAAGTTTGATCTAAAGAAGTATTTGTTACTTCTGATTTATTATGCAATATAATATACATTGTATAAATAACTAAAATTGCAACTACAACAGCAAATATGTACTTAAACAAATTATTATTATTATTCATATTTCATTACCTTTCTACTTTCACAATAATATCTTATTTTTTATCAATTTTCAATATCTAAATAAAAAAGTTTTCTTTTATATTATAAAGAACAATAGTAGATAAGAAAGTACATAGTACTTTCCTATAAAATAAAAAAGATGTATAGCTGAAAACCATACATCCTAATTTATACAATTATTGAAATTATATAATATTTAACTTATATAATTATTATTTTCTAGATTCTATTATTAATTTTATTCCAGTTCTGTCTTCACCTTCAACTTGAACTTCTGCAAATGCTGGAATACATATTAAGTCAACACCTGCTGGTGCAACAAATCCTCTTGCTATTGCAACTGCTTTTATTGCTTGATTTAAAGCTCCTGCTCCTATTGCTTGCATCTCTGCTCTTGTACTTTCTTTAACCAACCCTGCTATTGCTCCTGCTACTGAATTTGGGTTTGATTTTGATGAAATTTTTAAAACTTCCATTTTTCTTCCTCCTATTATTTTTATTTTATCTTGTGTTTCAATGTGATTATTTTACAACATTAAAATTTGGAAGTCTATACTTTTTCATTATTTTTCCAAACTTTCGTACGCCATTTTTCTACAGTGTTTCTAGGTGTTTCGTTCTTTTTTGATATCAAAATACTATATACTTTTTTATTCTATCTTTTTCGACTTTATTTTCACATTCAATTAATCTTATAAAAAAGCATACCTAAGATTTTCTAACAAATGCAAATTTCAAAAAAATCTATTCCTCCTCTATAATTATTTTGAAAAAAATCCAAATTGTTAAATATTTTTCTAACAATTTGGATTTTTTAAAAGTATTTATCTATTTATTCTTTCAATTTTTTTAACTTTATTTGTTATATCATCTATTTCAAACATACAAGAATTAAATTTTGCTTTTCCATCTGCAATTCTATATTTTTCTGGTAATGATGTAGCAAATCTTTTTAAAGATACTTCTACATCCATTCCTATAACTGACTTTTTAGGTCCCGTCATACCTATATCAGTTATATATGCCGTTCCCTTTTCAAGTATTGTTTCATCTGCTGTTTGAACATGTGTATGTGTTCCAAAAACTGCTGTTACTTCACCATCTAAATAGTATCCTAATGCAATTTTTTCTGCTGTTGCTTCTGCATGAAAATCTATAATTATTATATCTACAGCTTCTTTTATTTCATCAATTATTTCTTTTGCCACTAAAAATGGATTTTCTGAAAGAACTGTCATTGTTGTTCTTCCAATTAAATTTATTACAGCTATTGTTTTATCTTTACATTCATATATATCATATCCTCTTCCAGGATTATTGCTAGGATAATTTGCTGGTCTAATAATATGTTTATCATTTATAAAGTTAAAGATTTCTTTTTTCCCCCATGTATGGTTTCCCATTGTTACAACATCTACGTTTAAATTTAACATCTCTTTATACATTTTTTCTGTAATTCCCATACCATCTGCTGCATTTTCTCCATTTACTATTACAAAATCTATATTATTTTCACTTACTACTTTTGGTAAAACTTCTTTTAACTTTTCAAGTCCTGCTCTCCCAACTATATCGCCAACTGCTAAAACTCTCATCGCACGCTCCTTATTTATTTTAATATAACCATTTTAGCATAACAACAGTTAATAATCAAGATTATACACCTGACTCATATTCCTTTAATATAACATCATGTGCTCCACCTTCTTTAATACTTACATTAGAAACTAATGTTAATCTAGCTTTTTGATGTAATTCTGGTATTGTTATTGCACCACAGTTACACATTGTTGATTTAATCTTACTAACAGTAACTTCAACATTGTCTTTTAATGGTCCTGCATATGGTATAAATGAATCAACACCTTCTTCAAATGATAATTTATTTTTTGTTGGATCTTCTAAGTATCTTTGCCAGTTTCTAGCTCTATTTGAACCTTCTCCCCAGTATTCTTTCATAAATGTTCCGTTTCTTTTTACTTTTCTTGTAGGACTTTCATCAAATCTTGCAAAATATCTACCCATCATAACAAAATCTGAGCCCATTGCTAATGCTAATGTAATATGATAATCATGTACTATTCCACCATCTGAACATATTGGAATATATATTCCTGTTCTTTCATAATATTCGTTTCTAGCTTCAACTACATCCATTAGGGAACTTGCTTGTCCACGTCCAATTCCTTTTGTTTCACGAGTTATACAAATTGAACCTCCACCAACTCCAACTTTTATGAAATCAGCTCCTGCTTCTGCTAAATAATAAAATCCTTCTTTATCAACTATATTTCCTGCTCCTATTTTAACAGAATCTCCGTAATGTTCTCTAACCCAGTCTATAGTATTTTTTTGCCATACTGAATATCCATCTGAAGAATCCATACATACCATATCAACTCCAGCTTCAACTAATGCAGGAATTCTTTCTGCATAGTCTCTAGTATTAATACCAGCTCCTACTATAAAACTTTTATTCTCATCTAATAATGAATTTGGATTTTCTTTGTCTGACTCATAATCTTTTCTAAATACTAATGTATCAAGATTTTCATTTTCATCTAATATTGGTAAACAACTAATTTTGTGTTCCCATATTAAATCATTAGCTTCATGCAATGATATTCCTTTTTTAGCATAAATAAGTTTATCTTTAGGCATCATGTAATTTGAAACTGGTTCATCTAAATTAGTTCTTGATATTCTATAATCTTTATCTGTAACCAATCCTAAAAATTTTCCATTTGGTGTTCCATCTTCTGTTATCATAACTGTTGAATGCCCTGTTTTTTCTATAAGCTCTAGTACTTCTCTTATACTTGTATTGCTTGTAACATTTGAATCACTTGTAATAAATCCTGATTTATATTTTTTTACATTTTTTACCATTTGTGCTTGTGATTCTATTGATTGTGCTCCATATATAAATGAACATCCACCTTCTCTTGCAAGTGCAATCGCCATTTTTTCTCCTGAAACTGATTGCATTATAGCAGAAACTAAAGGTAAGTTTGCACTATATTTTGGTTCTTCTCCTCTTTTAAATTTTACAAGTGGTGTTTTCAAGCTTACATTGCTTGGAATACATCTTTCATCTGTTAAATTTGGTAATAATAAAAATTCATTAAATGTTCTTGATACATCTTTTAAAACTTCAGCCACTTCAAAAATCCTCCTTAATTTTTCTTTTATATTGCTAATTATTATATATTAAACTCAAATTAAAATCAATGCGAAAGACCGAAATCTTTCCCACTATTTCAATTTATTTCATATTTTTAATTCTTTCAATTGCTTCTGTTGTATTTTCTTTTGTTCCAAAAGCAGTCAATCTAAAATAACCTTCTCCACTTGGTCCAAAACCAACACCTGGTGTTCCTACCACGTTTGCTTCTGATAATAATTTATCAAAAAATTCCCATGAAGTTAATCCATCTGGAACCTTTAACCATATATATGGGGCATTTGTACCACCATATACTGTATATCCAGCTTCTTTTAAACCTTCTTTTATAATTTTAGCATTATTCATATAATACGCTATATTTTCCTTTATTTGTTTTTGTCCTTCTTCTGTATAAACAGCTTCTGCTGCTCTTTGAACTGGATATGAAACTCCATTAAATTTTGTTCCATGTCTTCTATTCCACAATGGATTTAAAAGAACTTCTTTACCATTTTTTGTATATCCTTTTAATTCTTTAGGTACTACTGTATACGCACATCTTACACCTGTAAATCCTGCTGTTTTTGAAAAACTTCTAAATTCTATAGCTACTTCTTTTGCACCTTCAACTTCATAAATAGTATGTGGTACATTTTCTTCAGAAATAAAAGCTTCATAAGCAGAATCAAATAATATTAAAGATTTATTTTCTTTAGCATAATCTACCCATTTTTTAAGTTCATCTTTAGAAAGTGTTGTTCCTGTTGGATTATTTGGAAAACATAAATAAATCATGTCTGGAACTTTTTTAGGAAATTGTGGTGTAAAATTATTTTCTGCTGTAGCTGGTATATAAATTATATTTTCATATACTCCATTTGCACTATCATAGTTTCCACTTCTTCCTGCCATAACATTTGTATCAAGATATACTGGATAAACTGGGTCAGTAATTGCTACAGTATTATCTATTCCTAAAATATCTCCTATGTTTCCACAATCACATTTTGCTCCATCTGAAACAAATATTTCATCAGGTGATATTGTTACACCTCTTTTTGCATAATCATTTTGAACTATTTTTTCTCTTAAAAATTCATAACCTTGTTCTGGTCCATAACCTCTAAAAGTTTCTCCTTTTCCTAGCTCATCTACTGCTTTATGCATTGCATCTAAAACTGCTGGAACTATTGGGCGAGTTACATCTCCTATTCCTAATTTAATAATCTTTTTATCTGGATTATTTTTTTGAAATTCAGCTACTTTTTTTGCTATACTAGAAAAAAGATAGCTATCTTGTAAATTTAAAAAATTTTCGTTTATATTAATCATATTTTTCCTCCATATGATTTTAAATAAATAAAGAAATAAATTATTATTTTTTTATATTTATATCATTATATTGATATTTTTTCAAGGAGTTTTAACTACAATAATTGCACAAAATACTTCTTAAGCCTACATCAATATCAATTTTTCCATTTTTTGAATTATAATCTAAATCTATAAACTCATTTAAAATTTTTCTAAGTTCATCTTTCTTAAAATATGAGGCCTGCTTTTTATACTTTGTTACTAAAAATACTTGATTTGGTCTTAAACTTAATGAATTAACTATATCTTTATTTAAGCTAACAGCAATTGTGCATAAATAGATTTTTTTAAAATGATTATATAAAGTTATTAATATTTTTTGTAATGGTTCTTTTTGATATATTAAATTATCTAAAACTTCCAAAGCTTTATCTATTTTTCTTATTGCTAAATTATCTGTAAGTTCAAAAATTACACTTTCTATTTGCTTAATTGATAAACTATTTACATCATCAATTGTTATTGTTCCATTTTCTCCCGCATATTCAATAAGTTTTCTAATTTCATTTATTAAATTTTGAAGATTCGTTCCAGAAGTTTCTACTAAATAATTTAAAGTTGTATCATCACAATTTACTTTATATAAATTACATATTTGTTTTAATTTTTTTACAAGCTGAATAGGTTTTAACTCTTCTATATTGCATATTATTCCATTTTTTTCTATTTCTTCAAATACAACATTTTTATCTGCTTCTGCATCTGTAAAAACTATTACTACTGATTCTTCAATTATACTCATATTTTCTCTTATGTACTCTGCTAGCTTTTCTTGTATTGGTGTACCTGATTTTTTTCTTCCATCTTTTTTGAATAATCCTGCACTTTTAACTATAATAAGTTTTTTTTCATATCCAAAAGCTGGCATTTCTATATCTGATATAATATTATCTATATTTGTTTCATCAAGTACAATATAATTTATTCCTAAAAGTAATTCTCCAAAATTCTTTTTTATTTTATTTACACAAGTTTCAATTAAATATTGCTCTCCACCATATAATAAATATAATGGTTTTAATCCTTCAAGAATGCTCTTATTTAATGCATCATATGTTAAATTCATTTTTTTATCCTCTTACTTTATATAAATTTTATTCAACAATTTGACTCTTCATTTTACTATCCTTATACTTTTCTAACTCGATTATATAAATTTCAAAATCTTTTGTCAACACGATATTTTGATATTCTATATTTCTAACTTTATATAATAATTTACGCAAAAAAGAAGAAGTGATAATTTTCATTATCACCCCCTCTTAGAACATCATTTATATATATTCTTTTTTAAAGAAAGGAATATACTATTATTTAAGATTACCAATTGTAGTTGATTCTACATTGTTTTCTGATACTTCAAATACTATTGTTACACTTGTAGAATCTGCTGCTACTTGTATTGTAGCACCTGTTCCATTTAATCCAAATGAATCTAAGTATGCTCTTACTTCTTCGATGTTATCTTCTGTAACACCTGTTTCATTTAATAAGTCTTCATCAGAAATATCAACATTTACATCTAATGCAACTGGTGCTGCTTCTTTTGCAGTTACACTAACTGTTGAAGAAGCGCCTTTATTTACAGCTATTGATTTATCTCCTGATAAGTAAGAATCATCTATATCAACTGTTGCATCACCTTTTTGTACTTCTACATCTAAGTTTCCTGTTACAGCAACATTATTAGATGTTACAGCAACTGTTCCACCATTTGATAATATTGTAACTTTTCCTACTTGTCTGTCTGTTCCATTGTTGTTTGTATCAACGAATGCTATTGTCATAGCTTGATTTTCTTTATTTTCAAATGTATAATCTGTTTTTGAATCTCCATTAACAGCTATTGTTAATGTTGTGTCATTAACATTCATTGTTGCATCTTTAGTTGGTGTTACTTTTGTTCCGTTAACTGTAGCTGTTGTGTTAGCTAATATTGTTGCATCATATGCAGCTGTACCACTAACTCTTACACCATTTCCTACTACTACTTCTTCAGGAGTACCTTCTACTCTAAATATAGAATTATTTCCTGTTAAAGTAACTTTTCCTGATGCGGCATTAACTATTCTATCAAAAGATGCTGTTCCTTCGATTTCAACTTCTGTATCTCCAATATCTCCTAATGTTACAGTTGTATCTGTAGCATTACCTGCATTTGTAGAGATACCAAATAATTTTAAAGTTATTTTTTCAGCTGTTGCTAATTTTACAACATCTTGTGGATATAATTTCATACCTGCAACTAATTCAACTAAAGATACGAATTCTGGTGTATATTCAGCATCTTTACCATTTGAAAAGTCATATGTTGCACCTTTGATTATTGCAACTCCATTATCATAATAGAATGTATTTCCAACAGCTTCTTTTTCATCATTAACTATTGTTACATTGTTGATTGTTACTGATGCACGTTTTGTTCTAACATCATAAGCTTTTCCTATATAATCTGATTCTCCTGTTATTCCATCTACTGTAGCTATTAATTTGAAAGCATATTCTGTAAAGTTATCTAATCCATCTATTACAGCTTCATTATCTTTGTTAACTTTTAAATCTCTTGTACCTACTTCAACAAATTTCTTTCTAGTTCCTCCACCGTTAACATCTTCTACTTTTTCTGTAACAGCTTTATAAACTTCTACTTTGTATGTAGGAACTTTATCATTTATTTTAATTTCATCTAAAGTAAATGTTATAGAATTTTCACCTTCTACTTTTTTAGTCATATCTGGATCTACTACAAAGAATTCTTTTTCATCAGAAACTTCTGAATTTATAATTGGTCCATTATTTTCTTTTGCAATTACTTTTACTGTAGCTGTATAAACTTTATTTGGAAGAATAGTAATACTTGGCTCATTAGCAAGTGAACATTTTGTTGGTAATACATTATTTACTCTTGCTATTTCTACTGTATTTCCTACTTTTATTCCATCTTCATCAAATATTTCAACTTCGTATTTTTCTATATCTTCTACTTTATTAGAATTTTCCCAAGATACTACATATTCTGTAGCACTTGTTGTATCATTGTATTCTACATCAAATGCAACTTTTGTAGCTTCTTTTAAAGCTTTAACTTCAACAACAGCTGATTCAACTGTTTCTGAAGCATATGTTGAACCATCATCTTTTCCTTCAACTGTAACTTCTATTTTATATTTTCCTGGTGTAGCTAGCATTATATCTGAAAAATCTACTTTTTCTACATCATCTGTTCCATCTTCTAATACAACTTCTTTAACTATTTTATCATTGTTATATAAAACAACTTTAACTTTTTTATCAGTTGTTTCTTCTAAAGTCCATTCAAATCCATTTTTATCTGCTGCTTTAAATGTAGGAACAACTATATCTTTTATAGCTTTTTCTTCTTCAACGTTACCATTTTCTTTAGAAATAACATATTTTTGAGGTGTAACTGTTACACTTCCAAAATTGTTTTCTATTACATAATATAAATCATATGCTTTAGCAGTCTCTAAGTCACTAGCAACTACATAATTTTTTAATTCATTGTTAGCCATGCTAACTGGTTTTGTTTCTAAAAGATCTGTTTGTGTTGGAGCTGCGCTTCCTTGAGCAACTACTTTATAGTAAACATTTTTAGCTGTTCCTTCACCATAATATGTGAAAGATGCATTTGCTCTATCAGCATCAATACGTTTTGTTGATACACTTACTTTATCTGGATTTACTACATTTTTTACTAAAGTTCCTGCACCTACAACATCTTTACCATCTTTTAATTCAAAAGATAAATTTCCATCAACTAAACTACTTAAATCTTCATCTTCTATAGTAATTAATTTTGATGTATTAGCAGGTACTGATACAGTTACTGTTACTGTATTAGCAGGGCTTGCTGAATCTTTAATTACTAAACTTAAATTTTTAGCTGTTTTTATTTCTTCTTTAAGACTTACATCTATTTTAGATTTTGAAGCATTCATATTATTTACCATATCGTTTTCATTAACTGTAACTGTATAGTTATAGTTATCAACTGGTGGTATTACAACTTCTTCATCTGGCATTGAATCTACTACTGTATCTTTCATTCCAACAGCATATTGTTTTACTCTTAAAGAATCTCCAGCTGTATATTTTCCATCTCTTGCATCTACATCAGACGCAACTGTTAATAAATTATCAAAAGTTTCTAATCCAACATTACGTTTTTCAATTAATAAAGCATCTTCACCATTTACTGCTCCATCTTTACTAACATCTCCATATACTAAAACTGTATATGTTTTTCCATTTACTTTAAAAGTATCTCCTGTAGCAACTTTGCTTTCATCACTTATGCTATCAACTTTAGCATTTGGATATACAGCTTTTATTTCTTCAAAAGTTACTGTATCATCTTTACCATGTAATATAACTGGTACTACATTTGTTACATCACTAACTAATTTGTTATATGGTGTTTTAGCAATTTCTGTTTCTATTTCAGCTGCTAAAGTTTTTGTATTAAAAACATTTAATGTTAAAATACCAGCTAAAGCAAGGCTAGAAACTATTTTAATTTTTTTGTTCATTATAAATTTTCCCCCTAAAATTTAAAATTTATATTATCTATAATTAAATTTTTAAAATAATTGCAAAAAATTATTTATTGTTTAATTTGATTGTTCCGATAGCTGCTGCTACTATTGCTAATGCTATAACAGCTACTATTGCATAATTAACACCTGTTTGAGGTAATCTTGTAGGCATTCCATTTGCTGCTACTGGAGCTGGGTTAGCTGTTGCTACTGGAGCAGGATTAGCTACTGGAGCTGATGGTGTTGTTGTTCCATTTCCATTATCTGGTGTTGTTGCTCCGTTTCCATTTGATGATGATCCATTTCCATCTTCTGGTGTTACTGGTGTTGGATCTACTGGTGTAGGATCTACTGGTGTTGGATCTACTGGTGGCTTAACTTCTTCAGCTTTTTTAGTTACTTCTACTGAACCATTAAATGTTCCTACTGCAGTTGCATCTACTGAACTTGTTACATTTACTGCAACGGCTGATGTTCCTTCTGCTTTAGCTGTAAAGTTAAATGTTAAAGTTTTTAATCCTCCAATTTTAGACATAGAGAAATTAATTGTTCCTGGTGTTGGTTCAAAAGTTACTTCTGGTCCACTTACAAAAGTTAAAACTTCTGGATCATATGTAACTGTTCCATCAGCGCTTTCTGCACTTCCAAAATCTACAGTTACTGCTACTGCTTTTCCTACTTCTTCTTTAACGCTTGATACTGTTGCTGCGTTTACGTTTGTTGTAGCTGCTGCTAATACTACAAGAGCAACTACGATTGTTAAAAATAATTTTTTCATTTTCATTTTTAAAAATTCCTTTCTTATTTATATATTTCTTTTTTAATATCTAAATTTAGTTTTATCTATATTTCGCGTGCTTTACATATAAGCCTTGTTACTCCTCCAGGATTACATGTAATTAAAGTAACCTCTCTCACTTCTTCTTCAGGTGGATATAAACATTTTATATCATCTGGATTACAAGTATAAATATCATATATTTTATATGTAACTTTTGTTTGGGTTTCTTTGTTGATTAAATCAAATGTGTCTCCTACTTCTAATTCCTTTAATCTTTTAAGTAAATTTTTGTAGTTATGACCTGTTATACAAAAGTTTCCAATCTCGTTTATATCTCCTCCGTAGAATTTAGTTACTGATAAATTTAATGAAGCATCATCCGTTTTTTCCAGAATATTCTTTTTGACATCAATTTTATCAATTACTAATTCACCAATTACTTTGTAATTTCCCATTTTATTTGGTAATTCACTTACATCTACTTTTTCTAATTCTTTAACAGTATTTGTTTCAGTTATTGGCTCGTCTACTATAGTATTTGTTTCATCTGTATTTGTTGGTATGTACTCGTTATTTTTTTTACAATTCAACCAAATGCATATTCCTACAATTACTATAATAGCTACAAGAATTAATATCGGGATTAAAAACTTATTTTTATTTGATTTTTCTTCTGCAAATCTTTTTCCCTTGTGACTAGGCTGCTTTTCCATTTGAAATTATAGATTTCACCTCCTCTAGATACCTTTGTTTAAAGACACTTAAAAGCATCTTTAACCTATTTCAAGTTAACTCTTTAATTATTCTAATCTAAAACAGGTTAAAAGTCAATAAGTAATTTAAAATATTTTAAAATTATTGTAATAATCCTTTTAATTCGTTTTTGATTAAGTTTATTGTTTAATTTTTTTTAATACTAATAGCTTATTTTATTTTTACTTATATTTTAAAAAAAATTTTAAACAATAACAAAAAAGGAGGTAATTATTATTTTTAATAACAGGTATCCGAGAATTCGTTCGCTACGTGAAGATCATGATTTAACTCAAAAAGAAATAGCCAAAATCCTTAATATGTCACAAACTGGCTATTCAAAATATGAAACTGGTGAAAACGATATTCCTTCAAAAATTTTAATCGAACTAGCAAAATATTATAAAACTTCAGTTGATTATTTGTTAGGTATTACAGATGAAATTAAACCTTACCCATAATCTCCTTGACTTTTTATTTATTTTAACATCAAAAAAACTGGTAATTTTAATTACCAGTTTTTTATATTCATATTATTATATTTTAGACAAAACCTCGGTCCCCATGTCTATTTTTTATCATCAAAATTTATAAATTTACTTACGAATCCAACTATAGCGGTTGAATTTTGTTTTGCTATTTCTTTTGTTACTGCTTTTCCTCCAACTGTAAGTGATGCTACTATAGCACTAAATACAAATTGTATTTGTGAACTCATTCCATAATTTTCTGTAAGCTTTAATGCAATCATTGCACTTATTGCTCCACTAAGTACTCCACATATATCTCCTATTACATCTGCACAAAAATTTGATACTTTTGCAGAATTTCTTATCATTTTTATAGAAGTTTTTGCTCCTTTTATTTTTTTACTTGCTTGTGCATGAAAATCTTCTTCATTTGCTACTGTAACTGCTACACCTATTAAATCAAATAAAACACCTACTAAAATTACTAATATTAAAACTATTACTCCTAATATTATATTTAATTTTGAAATTGCTGTATTTGATATATATGAAAATAGCAATGATAGAATAAAAGTGGTAATAGCTATTCCTATTACCCAACTATTGTTATTATTTTTTTTCGATTTTTCTTTCATAGTATTCTTTATAATTAATTCTCCTTATTTTACATATATTAATTTGATTCTTATTTTTTAGAAAATTTAAGTTTAAAAATTTTCTAAAAAATAATGAATGATTTTTACTATATAACATTTATAACTTTTTAATATAGAACAAATCTGAAAAAATCTCAGATTATTTCAGTAAATTTGTTCGTGTGCCAAATTTATGCAATAAATTTGTGTACAATTTTTAGCGAAGCTTTTATATAATAGGAAAGTATCACTTTCCTATTATAAAATAAATTATAATTGGTAGGAACTTAAGTAAACTTTACGGTTTAGGTCTAGCAGATTTTCTCTATTTTTCACTTTCTATTACTAGAAAGCCGTTTCCGTTTAAGAAAAATACCCCTCATGCGAGGTCGCCAGATCACCACTTAAATCCGTACCTTAATCCTTAAATTCCCATGCTTATAATTTTAAGCAAACACTCTAGAAATTTTCTTTGAGTATCCTTGCCTGCTATTAGTCTTTTTTGCAACAAAAGTTTCATAATCAAATATAAAAAAGATATGGCCGATATCTAAATTATATTTAAACGATTAATCCCCAGTTATCACTCAAGACAGTCATTACCACTACATAACAGATTGCTATATAGGTTTACCTATTCAAATGAATAAGTCTCAACGAAAACAGGAATCATCTGTATGCCATTACAGGCTATCCTAATTTCTTTACTCTTCAGGACCACGCAAAACTGGGCGTAATGCGCAGACTCTTGAAAAACTTCGACTGATAATACTTTCTAGTAGATTTTTAGGCCCACCCTCATAACAGGAGTGATACACTAGAATAATGCACCAATGCGATATATTATATCAGTTTGATATTTTTTTAGCAAATCTTTTGCCAACTTCTTTTAAAATGAATTTGCATTTTGCACTTATCAAAAATTAATTTATCTCTTTGATTCTCTTTTTTTCTTTCTTATACTATATAATTCTTGTTGTAAGATTTTTTAATATTCTAAAAAAAATTAGGCTAAAATAAAGTTGTTTCTATGGAAAATGTTATTTATGCTTTTTTATATTTTATTCTATTCTACACTTTTTAATGATTCTATCATATCTACCTTTTTTAAAGAAAAATATGTTATAAAATTAACTACAAATGTAAATATAATTGTTATTAAACATGCATATAAATAACTTTGTGGTAAAATTACTCTTTTAAATCTTAATATTCCTATTTCACAAGTTCCTAATATAAACGAATTTAAAATATATCCAGCTACTAATCCAAACACAATTCCTATTGCTGTTAAAACAACAATTTCTCTTGTTACATAATCATATACTTCTTTATCATAAAATCCTAAAACTTTTATTGTTGCAAGCTCTCTAATTCTTTCACTTATATTTATATTAGATAAATTGTAAAGAACTATAAAAGCTAAAACTCCTGCTGATACTATTAATACATATACAACTAAATTCATAGCACTTAAAGTATCATCCATTATTTGTACAAGATAACTTGTTAATGTTATTGATGCTATTTTAGAATCTTTTAAAATCTTTTCTGATAATTCATATTCTTTATTTTCATCTATTTTTTCTGTGTATTTTGTTAACAATACATTAGTAGATACTTTTTCTTTAAATAAATGTTCATACATATTCTTTGTCATATAGACATAATGTGATATGTAATGTTCTGTTATTCCACCAACTTTTACTTTATATTCATTTTCATCTGAATCACTTAAGATAATCTCATCTCCTACTTTTACATTTATTAATTGAGATAATTTATCTGTTATTATTACTTCGTTATCATTTAAGTTTAATTTTTCTCCTGTTTTTAAGTCTTTTAATCTAATAACTTTATCTAAATCTTCTTTACTTTCTGCTACTAATATTTGTGCCTCTTCTTCTAAATCTCCATTTTTTATATCATCAGATGTTAAATAAATTTCTGTACAACTTTCTATTAGATCTTCACTTTCTAAATTTTCTTTTAAAGCACTAATTTCTTCTTTTGTTAATGTATTTTTTAGTCCTATAAGCATATCATAATTATAAATATCTAAATATTGATAATCCATTATCTTGGAAATTGAATCTTTTAATCCAAATCCTGCAACTATTAATGCTGTACAACCACATATTCCTACTACTGTCATTAAAAATCTTTTCTTATATCTAAACATATTTCTAGCTGTAACTTTTTGTGTAAAATTAAATCTGTTCCATATAAAAGGTATTTTTTCAATTAATACTCTTTTTCCTGCTTTTGGAGCTTTTGGTCTCATCATTTCAGCTGGTGTACTTATAAGTTCTTTATTTGCTGTATATATTGTTGCTCCAACAATACATATTGACATTATTGCAACACCCATTACTGTATAATATCTATTAAGTTCTATTACCATTTCAGATATATCATACATCATCTGATACATCGATATTATTATTCTTGGAAAAAATTCAAGTCCAAATATTGCACCTAATATTCCTCCTATTAATGAAGCAAGTAAAGAATAAATTATATACTTAGACATTATTTGTATTTTATTATATCCTAAAGCTTTTAAAGTTCCTATTTGTACTCTTTCTTCTTCAACCATTCTAGACATTGTTGTTAAACTTATTAATGTTGCAATTATAAAAAATACTATTGGAAATGCTTCTCCTAATTTTTCTACATTTCCTGTATCTTGTGTATAACTACTAAATCCAGAATTATCATCTCTACTAAAAATATACCATTTAGCATTTTCAATATCATTTACTTTTTCTCTTGCATCTATAAGTTTTCCTTCTGCATCTGCTATCTTTTCATTAAATTCTTGTTTTTTATCTAATAATTCTTGCTGGCCTTCTGCTAATTTATTTTTTGCATCTTGAATTTCTTTTTTACCTTTTGCAATTTCTTTTTCTGCATCAGTAAACTTTTGTGCAGTTTCATTTCTTTTTTGTGCAAGTGTTGCTTTTGATTCTGCAAGCTGATTATATCCAACCGCTATTTGATTTTGTCCTGATACTAATTTATTTTCAGCATCGCTTAACTCTTTTTGAATTTGATTTAATTGCACTTCCAACGCTGATTTTTGATTTTGACATTCTAAAATTCCTGCATTTATTTGGTTTAATTTTTCACTCGTCATTCCATAGTTTTCTAATTCTTGCTTTTCTGCATTCATACTCGCTATTTGAGTTTTTACATATTCTATTGCAGATACAAGCTCACTTGTATCTCCTTCTGCTGTCTCTAATTCTTTTTGATATCCTGCAAGTGTATTATTTAGCATTACTAATGTTTCATCTATTTTACTAATTGTAGATAATACATTTTCAACTAATGCCTTGCTTTCTTGTAGTTCATTAATTTTTGAATCTAATGTATTTATTCCTGTTTGTAATTGTGATATTCCTGCTTCTGCTTCTTGTTTTTTTGCAGATAAAAGTGCATTTCCATCATTTATTTCTGTTTGTGACATTGCAAGTTTAGTTTCAGCTTCTGAAATTTGAGCTTCTGCATTTGCAAATTCTACTTCTGCTGTTTCTTTTCCATCTGCTAATTCTTTTTCTGCATTCTTTATCTCTTTTTCACCTTTTGCTATATCATTTTTTCCATCTGCAATTTCTTTTTCTGCATCTTGGATTTTCTTTTCTCCATCTGCTTTTTGCTGATTAAATTCTTTTTCTGCATCATCTAATTTCTGATTTGCTTCTGATATTAATTCATTATATCTAGCATTTTGTCTTTCTTCTTTTATTGACTCTAAATTATTTTCTACTTTTGATATTAATTCATCATATTCATCACTTATTGCATTATAATTTTTGCTATTTTCTGCTATAATATCTATTCCAGTATATATATCAGATACAATATTATTTTTATTTACATACATATAATATGTAACTTTTCCTGAGCCAAGTGTTGTAGTTCCTCTATCTCTTGATATATATAATGGACTTTTTACTATACCAACCACTTTTAATTTTGTATTTTTAAATGAGCTCTCTTCATCTTCAGTTAAGTTTTCTCTAATTTCTATATAATCACCTATGCTGATTCCGTGTTTCATACTTGTTTCTATAACACATTCATCTTCATTTTGTGGAAGTTTTCCTTCTATAAGTTCTAGTTCATTAATCTCATTTTCAAGAGCATATGCTTTTACAACAACCTCTTCATCATCTACAGTAACAAATACATCTTCACTATATGTTCCTATAGCTTTTTCTACTCCATCTACTTTTGAAATAGCATCAATATCATCATCTGTAAGTCCTAATGTTGAAACAACATTAATATCATATACATTGTATTTATCTAAATATGTATCTAATGTTATTTTCATATCAGGACTTGTTGCTCTTACACCCGCAAAAAAGCCTACCCCCATAAATGCCATAAGCAATATGGAGATAAACCTTTTATTTGTTTTCTTAATTTGTTTTATACTATCTTTTAATAAAGCTTTTTTCATTTTTTAATTTCTGTTACCTTTTCTATTTTGTTTAAATAATAATTATGTGGACGATTATTGCTTTTACCGCTTATATATCGTCCACTAACATTTTAATAACCTGGTTTTTCTAATAATTTGAACATGTTTTTCTTATATTCCTCAACACCTGGTTGATTAAATGGATTTACTCCTAAAAGAGAGCCTGAAATTGCACATGCCTTTTCAAAGAAATATATTAATTCTCCTAAATTCTCTTCATCTAATTTTTCTATTTCTATCATGAAATTTGGTACATTTCCAGTAACATGTGCTAGAACTGTTCCTTCCATAGCTTTACTATTTACATATCCTAAATTTTTTCCTGCTAAATAGTTTAGTCCATCTAAATTTTGATCATCTGATTGTATTGTTATTTCAGAAGAATTTGATTGTATTTTTAGTACTGTTTCCATTAAATCTCTTCTTCCATCTTGAATATATTGACCCATTGAGTGTAAATCTGTTGTTAAATCAACTCCAGCTGGGAAAATTCCTTTTAAATCTTTTCCTTCACTCTCTCCATAAAGTTGTTTCCACCATTCTGTCATATAGTGAAGTTTTGGTTCATAGTTTGCTAATATTTCAATTGTTTTTCCAGATCTATATAATAAATTTCTTGCTACTGCATATTTATAGCAATCATTATATTTTAAATTAGGATCTGAATATTTATCTTGTGCAAGCTTTGCACCATTCATTAATTTATCAATATCAATTCCAGCAGTAGCAATTGGTAATAATCCTACTGCTGTAAGAACTGAAAATCTACCACCTACATTATCAGGAATAACAAATGTTTCATATTTTTCCTCATTTGCTAAAGTTTTTAATGCTCCTTTTTGTTTATCTGTAGTTACGTATATTCTTTTTCTTGCTTCAACTACACCATATTTTGTTTCTAATACTTCTCTAAAAATTCTAAATGCTATTGCTGGTTCTGTTGTAGTTCCAGATTTTGAAATAACATTTATAGATACATCTTTATCACTAATAAATTCTAATAAATCATTCATATATACTGGACTTAAATTGTTTCCTGCATATACAATTTGTGGAGTTTTTCTTTTTCCTTCTGGCATACTATTATGAAAACTATGTGTTATAGCTTCAATAACAGCTCTTGCTCCTAAATAAGATCCACCTATTCCTATAACAACAAGTACATCTGAATCATTTTGAATTTTTTTAGCTGCTTTTTTTATTCTTTCAAATTCTTCTCTATCATAATTTGTAGGAAGTTCAATCCATCCTAAAAATTCCTTTTCATCATTTGCTTTTTCATGAAGTTTCTCATGAATTACAGCTACTTCGTCAGTTAATTCATTAATTACATTATCATTTATACTTGAATTTTCATAATTAAATTTAATCATTTTAAATCTTTCCTTTCTTAATTTATAACATATATATTATATTTTTCACTTTTCTAAAAGATTATATCATAATGAAAAATTTTTTCAATTACTTTTTTAGACATGGGGACGGAGGTTTTGTCTAAATAATTTTAATGTTTAAAGAAAACATTCATCCCATGTCTAAAATTTACTCTTTTCAGGTTGACTTTTTATCCTCTAAGCTATATTATATTAAGTGTTTTTTAACATTAGCAAAGTATTCATTTTATAGGAAATGCGAAAAACTTTACTATAAAATTTAAAGGAGATTATATATGGCATTTGATGGTTTTATCACAAAATCTATTATTTCTGAGCTTGAGCCTTCACTTGTTGGAGCAAAAGTAAATAAAGTATTTGAGCCTACAAAAAACGAAATTATTTTGGGGCTTTATAATAATGGTATAAATTACGCTTTAGAGCTTTGTGCAAATCCAGAATTTTGTAGAATTTGTTTAACTACTCACACAAAACCTAATCCACAAAATGCATACAATTTTTGTATGTTACTTAGAAAATATTTAACTGGTGGAAAAATAATAAGTATATCTAATTATGATTTAGAAAGAACTATAGAAATAAAATTTGAAGTTTATAATGAATTAAATGATTTAGTAACAAGAAAACTATTTATAGAAATTATGAGTAGACAAAGTAATATCATTTTAACAAACGAAAAAAATATTATTATAGATACTTTAAAACATTTTGATAACAATACTAGAGAACTTTTACCAGCACATGAATATACTCCTGTGCCTACTAATAAAATTAGTTTTATTGATATAAAATCTTTTGAAGAATTTGATAATATAGTAAATTCTTCTGACGAAAGTAGTTTAGCCAAAATACTTATGAATACTTTTATTGGTTTTAGTAAACCTTTTATAAAAGAAAATTTAAAAATTTTAGAAATTTCAGATACAGATTATTCTAATGGCGATTTAAAAAAAGTTTATAATCATATAAAAGAATTTATAAATAATATGGGAACTACTAATATTTCTTGCAAACAAATTTCTGATAAAGATTATACTCTTATTTTAAATAAAGAAAATCCTAGTGAAAATAATCTTGATATCAATTTCTTTATTGATGACTTCTATTTTAATAAAGAACAAAATTCAATTTTTATAAATTCAAGAAATAGTTTATTAAAAATTGTTTCTGCTTCTTTAAAAAAAGTATACAAAAAAATTGAAAATATAAACTCTAAACTTAAAGAATGTGATGAAATGGATACTTTTAGATTATATGGTGAACTTTTAACAGCAAATTTATATAAAGTAAATCCTAATGAAAATCTTGAAGAAATTACAGTAGATAATTATTATGATGAAAATAAACCTGTAGTTATTCCATTAGATAAAAGCATATCTATACATAAAAACATAGAAAAATATTTTAAAAAATATAATAAATTAAAAAATGCTCTTTCTATTGTATCTGAACAAAAAAAAGAAGCTGAAAAAGAATTAGATTATATTGAAAGTATTGTATTTAATTTAAGTAATAGTAGAACTCTTAGTGATATAAATGAAGTTTATGAAGAAATTGCAGAAAATGTTTCTACTAAAAAAGCTCTTTCTCAAAAAGAAAAAAATAAAGTTTCAAAAAAGAAAACAAAAGATACTATAATTGATTTAGAAAGTATTGATATTGGAAAGTTCAAAATATATATTGGAAAAAATAATATTCAAAATGATTACATAAGCTTAAAATTTGCAAATCCAAATGATATATGGTTTCATACTCAAAAAATACATGGTAGCCATGTACTTTTAAGAAATTCAGAAAACTTAGAATTTTCTGATATTCCAGAAGATATTTTATTTAAATGTGCAGTTTTAGCTAAACAAAATAGTAAAGCTTCTAATAGCTTAAATGTACCAGTAGATTACTGCTATGCTAGATATGTAAAAAAAGTTTCTGGAGCTAAACCTGGTATGGTTATTTATAATAATTTTAAAACTATAATTGTAAAATAAAACACAAGGTTCTCACTAAGAAGTGCTGAACCTTGTGTTTTTGTTACATTGCATATTGAAGGAATCTTAGCTCACGTATTGCACTGTACTCGTCATTTTGTCCATCAACCAGTTTTCCGTGTCAACCACTTTATTTGGGTCTAAAGCAACCCACAATGGAGAAATTCCCATCATGGCTATCATTGACTCCGACTTGTTGGCGATAGCCTTCTCAAACTGCTCCACACTTTGGTTTTTCGGAACAAATGTCGTTGATTTGATGACAATAAGCTTGCATTTTTCTGGCCTCTCTGATATCACCTGAGTAATCCACTCTTTACGAGCCTTCTTTGTCATCATTCTTTCAACCGTATACAGCTTCGCATGTGCTTCTTTTACTTTGTCACACTCCTGATCAATCATCTCCATTGCCTGCTTGCGGTTTTTAAACTTAAATTCGGGCATCTGGTATACCTCTGCTATACTGAATTCTGCTCCCCAAGCTTTTTTCAGCTGGTCATTAATATATTTAAACAGAGTATCTAATTCATCCAGTTTTTTGCAAAAGTACCCGTATTGAGACCGAACCTCGCACCATCTTTTTTCAAAATGCTTTTTTCCAAAAAATGGTTTAATGTTATTTGCTGCCAAAAGTTCCTCAAAATTTCTCATGTTTCATCCCTCTTCATCTACTTAAGAAAATTACAGTATGCGAAAAAAATTACTTAATACACTCTTCGCAATACTATAACAATAAATTAGTTGCAAATTTATTATACCATATTTTATGTAAATTTGCAAATTAAGCTAAAAAATCACTCTCATAAAAAAAGAACAAAAATGTGGACGATTCAGTATAGTTTTGTCTTTTGCATGTTAAATATCGTCCACTTTTGTTCTTATATAGATTCTTAAATATTTATAATATAAGTTTTCACCAATATTTTATTTTGTTACTAATTCATATGTGTCCTTTGCTATTATTAATTCCTCATTTGTTGGAATTATATATATTTTTACTTTAGAATCTTCTGTTGAAATACATTTTTCTTTTCCTCTTGTTTTATTTGCTTCTAAGTCTAATTTTACTCCAAATGGTTCTAAATATTTGCAAACTCTTTCTCTTGTTTCAATTCCATTTTCTCCAACTCCACCAGCAAAAGTTAAAACATCTAATCCACCAAGTGAAACTACATATTGTCCTATATATTGAGCTATCTTATATGCTTGACTTTCAAGTGTAAGTATAGATCTTTGGTCTCCCATGTTGTATCCATCTTCAATATCTTTATAGTCTAATGATACTCCAGATACTCCCCATGCTCCTGATTGTTTATTTAATATCTCTTCTATATCTTCTGGTCCAAGATTATCTCTTTTCATAATATATGGAATTATTGCTGGATCTATATCTCCACATCTTGTTGCCATAGGAATACCGGCTAGTGGTGTTAATCCCATACTTGTATCAACAGATTTCCCACCATCTATTGCACATATTGATGCTCCTTGACCTAAATGACAATTTATTACTTTTAAATTTTCTTTATTTTCTCCTATAAGTTCTGCTACTCTTTGATCTACATATCTATGGCTAGTTCCATGAAATCCATATTTACGAATTTTATAACTTGTATAATATCTATATGGTATTTGATATACATATGCTTTTGCTGGCATTGTTTGATGAAATGCTGTATCAAATACTGCTACCATTGGAACATTTGGAAGAGCATTTCTTGCAGCCTTTATTCCTGCTACTCCCGCTGGATTATGAAGTGGTGCTAAATCAATACATTTTTCAATCTCACTAATAACTTCATCATTTATTATAACTGACTGGCTAAACATTTCTCCACCATGAACTATTCTGTGTCCTACTGCTCCTATCTCTTCTAAACTGTTTATTAAATTATATTCAGGTTTTTGTAATACTTCTAAAACAAAGCTTATTGCTTCATCGTAATCTCTAGCAATATGCAATAATTCTTCTTTGTTTCCATTTATATTTAATTTAAGTGTTGTTTTCATTCCACCTATTCTTTCAAAATTTCCTTTTGCCATTCTTTCATTTGTATCCATATTTATAAGTTGAAATTTAAGTGATGAACTTCCACAATTTAAAACTAATATTTTCATAAATTATTTCCTTTCCAAGTTTTATATTATCATACCAATTTTAACATTAATTTAATTACTTAACAATAGTAATTTTTCAAAAGAATAGAGCTTTTGTCTAAAACTATTAATTTTAGACAAAAACTCCATACTAATGCCTATTTTCCTTCTACAATTCTCTTTGTATCTCTTGCTATAACCATTTCTTCATCTGTTGGAATTACAAATGCTGCAATTTTAGAATCATCGGTAGAAATTTTCTTTTCTTCACTTCTTACATTATTTCTTTCTAAGTCTAACTTTAATCCCATCCATTCTAAGTTTTCACAAATTTTCTTTCTAATGTTTATTTGATTTTCACCTATACCACCTGTAAATACAACTGCGTCAATTCCTTTTAATGATACTGCATATTTTGCAACAAATTGAGCTATAATTTTTGTAAATAATTCTATTGCAACTTTAGCTTTTGGTTTATCATCTTCATATGAAGCAAGTTCTATTTCTCTAAAGTCTGGATTCAATCCTGTTATACCATATAATCCTGATTTTTTATTTAATACAGTTGTTACTTCTTTAGTAGTTAAATTTTCTCTATCCATTATTTCTGTTACAACAGCTGGGTCTAAATCTCCTGAACGTGTAACCATTGCAATTCCACTTAAAGGAGAAAGTCCCATTGATGTTTCTATAGATTTTCCACCATCTATAGCACATATTGATGCTCCTTGACCAATATGGCATGTAACCATTTTTATTTCTTCTATAGGTTTTTCCATTAATTTTGCACATAATCTTGAAACATATTGATGAGATGTACCATGAAATCCATATTTTCTAATTCCATATTTTTCATAATATTCATAAGGAATTGGATATAAATAATTTTCTTGTGGGATTGTTTGATGAAATGCTGTATCAAATACACCAACCATAGGAACTCCTGGCATAGCTTTTTGGCAAGCTCTTATTCCACGTATTGTTGCTGGATTATGAAGTGGTGCAAGTGGTGAACATGAATCATATTTTGCAATTACATCTTCATCTATTCTAACTGATTCACTAAATTTTTCTCCACCATGACATAATCTATGTCCTACTGCAGATATTTCTGATAAATCTTTTATTACTCCATAATCATTATGAACTAATTGTTCTAAAACTATTTTTAAAGCCTCTTCATGATTCATTACAGGAACTTTTGTAACATATTTTTCTCCATTAACTTTATGAGTAACAAAAGCTTCTTGTTCTCCTATTCTTTCAAAATTTCCTTTTGCTAAAAGTTTTTCACCTTCCATATCTATTAATTGATATTTTAATGATGAACTTCCACAGTTTACTACTAAAATTTTCATTTTTTATTCTTCCTCCATATTTTAAATTTAATTCAAATTATTATTAAGCATTTTAATAAAAAATTAATTCAGAGCAAGTAGTGCTAGGCAAAATTTGAGAAAAATTAATGAGCGTACGAATGGTACGTGATTTAATTTTTCGATGATTTTAACGACGCAATACGAAGCTATCAATTAATTTTTATTGAGCTTGGACAGCAGTAATAGCCACAACCCCCGCAATATCCTCAGCAGAACATCCTCTTGATAAATCATTAACTGGTCTTGCAATACCTTGGCAAAGTGGTCCATATGCTTCTGCCTTTCCTAATCTTTGAGTTAATTTATATCCTATATTTCCAGCATTCAAATCTGGGAATATTAATGTATTAGCATTTCCTGCAACATTACTATTGGGAGCTTTACTTTTTGCTACTTCTGGAACTATTGCTGCATCTAATTGTAATTCTCCATCTACTTTTAATTCTGGGTATTTTTCTTTTATCATGTTAGTTGCATCTATAACTTTTTGAGTTAATTCTGACTTTGCACTTCCCATTGTAGAATAAGAAAGCATTGCTACTTTTGATTCTTTTCCTACTAATTGTTCAAAGCTTTTACTTGAAGAATTAGCTATTTCTACAAGTTCTTCTGAACTAGGATTTTGATTTAATCCACAATCTCCAAAAACAAATACTCCATCTTCTCCATATTCGCATTCTGGTACTACCATTAAAAAGAATGCTGATACTAATTTAGTTCCAGGTGCTGTTTTTAAAATTTGAAGTGCTGGTCTTAAAGTATCTGATGTTGAATGAATTGCACCTGAAACAAGTCCATCTGCTTCTTCTAATTTTACCATCATCATACCAAAATACACTTCATCTTTTATTAATTCTTCTGCTTTTTCTAAGGTCATACCTTTTTCTTTTCTAAGTTCATATAATTTCTCTGCATATACTTTACTTTTTTCTGATTTTAAAGGATTTATAATTGTTGCTTTTGAAATATCTAATCCCTCATCATTTGCCATTTTGTTTATATTTTCTTCATTTCCTATTAGAATTACATCAGCATATCCTTCTTTTAAAACTGTAGCTGTAGCTTTAATTGTTCTAATATCACTAGCTTCTGGTAATACAATTTTTTTTATGTCTTTTTTTGCTCTTTGTTTTATCGTATCAATAAAGTTCATTATTTTTTCCTCCATAAATCTAATCAAAATAAATTTATTATTAGCATTTAAAATTAATTAATTCTAATAATATTTTATTAAATAACTTGCTTAAATCAATTATTTATTCTTTTTATATTCATCACAATATTTACTTACTGGACATTCACTACATTTTGGATTTCGTGCAATACATATTTTTCTACCATGCCATACTAATAAGTGATTTACGTCATAGTAATACTCTTTTGGTATTATTTTTAATAAATCTTGTTCAATTTTTTCTGGCTCTACTTTTTTAGAAAGACCGAGTTTATTTGAAATTCTTTTAGCATGTGTATCAACTGCTATTCCTTGTGGATTATGAAAAGCTTCTAACATAATTACATTAGCACTTTTCCTTCCAACTCCTGGAAGACTTTGTAGTTTTTCCATATCTTCTGGAACAATTCCATTATATTCTTCTATTAATTTTTGGCTACATGCTTTTATATTTTTTGCTTTATTTTTATAAAATCCACAAGGATGTATAATTTCTTCTAATTCTTTTATATCAATTTTGGCAAGTTTTTCAGGTGTATTATATTTAGAAAAAAGCATAGGTGTTGTTTTATTTACTCTTTCATCTGTACATTGTGCAGAAAGCATTACAGAAATCATCATTTCAAATGGTGTTGTAAAATCTAAACTACATGTTGCATCTGGATAAAATTCTTTTAAAATTTTTATTATTTCTATTGCTTCATCTTTTTTCTTCATTTTCTACTCCAATTACTCAGAAACAACTTCTTTATTTTCTTTTTTAACAAATATTGTACTTAAAATAACTTTAAATCCATAAGCCATAACTATAAATGTAATTATTCCTCCAACAGTTGGTATAAAACCAATTAATTCTATTACAAGATATATTGCAAGTGCTAAAACAAATTTCATTAAATTTGAACATGTTTTTTTAGTTAATTTTAATATTATCCTTGCAATTTCTAATGATGCTATTGGTACACTAATGCAAAGTGCTATAACATATAATGCTACTATTAAAAGTCCTATTGGAATTCCAACTAAAGTAACTACTAAAACAAGTGCTATAATTGGTACTAAAATTGTTAATCCTAATCCTACTAATACATCTATAATATAATTTTCTTTTTCGCTATTTTCTTTATTTTTTGTAATATTTGACCATACTAAAATTATAACTATTGCTGTAAAAGCTTTTGCTAAAATACTTATTACATCTGAAAAAGTATCTGATTTTTTTTCTATTACAATTGGCTCTACAGGTATTACTTCTCCAAAGTTTTGATCATTTTTAATATCTATTTCTCCTGAATAAAATGTTCTTCCTGCTACTCCACCTGCTGTATTGCTATTTATATTAGTTTTGTTTGACATTGAATAAAAATTACGATATGAATATCCTTTAAATTCACAAGTTTCTGCAAAAACTCTTATATCTCTATAAGAATATGAATTTTCTCCAATTATAACCTTATTTCCAGCAGCATAAATATCATTTGCTCCTGAATTAATTTCTACATTATTTCCAAAAGCATATATAGATCCTGATACACTTGCATCTATTTTTACACTTTCTCCAAATACAAATAAATTTCCTGATATTGCTTGTGAAGATACAGTAACATTTTTACCTATTAAATATACATTTCCATCTACTAATTTATCATAAACTATATCTTCTGAACATAAATATACATCATCTTCTAAAAATTCTATTCCGCCTTCCTCATAAGAAATTCCATTTCTATCTGGATAATCAGATATAGGCATTATTCCATCTTCACTAATTTCATCAGTTGTTCCATCCAAAACTGGCATTTCTACATCCTGATTTGCTGATACTTCCATATTATCATTTACTTCTGTAGCAAATGCAGAAGTTGATATTAACAATACTATTGCTAATACTAATAAAGTTTTTAAAAAGCTTTTCTTTTTCATTTTTTTCCTCCTAAAATTATTTTATTAAAATTTAAAATTTAATCAATTATAATCTTCATGTTTCAAAACTAACTTATTCTCTTAAGCTTTTTACAGCTTCAGTAATATTTTCAGCTGATGTTAAATAACTTCCTACTGCTAATATATTTGCTCCTGCATCTATAGAAGCTTTAGCTGTTACATTATTAATTCCACAATCAACTTCAATATCTATATCTAAATTATTTTCAGATACATATTCTCTTAATTCTTTTACTTTTTCTAGTGTTTCTGGCATTAATCCTTGACCACCTTTTCCAGGATTTGCAGTCATTATTAAAACCATATGTATATATTTTAAATATTCTTTTATTTCCTCTATACTTGTGGCTGGATTAATTGCAATTCCAACTTTTGAACCACAGTTTTTTATTTCTTCTATAATATTTTTTACTCTTTCTTTATCTTCTTTTACTGCTTCTATATGAAAAGTTATTATTTGTGGTTCTAACATTGAATACTCATCTATAAATTCTTCAACATTTTCTACCATCAAATGTACATCTAATCCTAAATTTGATATATGAGAAATTGTTAATGCATAATCTTTCATTATTTCTGTTGTATCTCTTTCAACAAATTTTCCATCCATAACATCTATGTGAAAATAATTTATTTTTGCTACTTCTAAATTATATAATGTTCTAGTAGCATTTTCTCTCTCTAAACTTAATAATGACGCTGAAACTTCTATCATTTTTACTCCTATTCTCAAAATATGAGACATGATTTTTTATTTATCATGCCTCAATTGTTTTGTTTATTTATCAACATTTATTACTTGGTCACCTTTTTTGAAATCAACAGTTTGAGTAAATTTAGTAACTCCATTTACTTTTACTTTTACTTCTTTTACTCCAGATGTAGTCCAAGTTTGAGAAATATCTGTTTTTGTCATATTATAACTATTGCTTAAAATTATATCTTCTCCGACTTCAATTACAACTGTTGCTTTTTCAACTTCTGGTACTGATACTGTATTTTGAACTGTATTACCAAACTCATCTGTTTTTGATTCTGTAACAGGTTTTGGTTCTGTATAATTCATTAATGATTTTAAATTGACATTAACTGTTAATGTTGATCTTGTAGGCTGTTTATTTACAACTATATTTACTGATTCTCCCTCTTTTATTGTCTTATTAATTGGATTTTGAGAAATAACTACTCTATCTGATTTTGAAGAATCTTCTTCATAAGTTATATTTACTACTAAACCTAAAGCACTTAGTGTTTGATATGCTTTTTCCTCTGAATCTCCTACTGTACTTGGTACAGTAACATCTTTATAAGCACTACCTTTACTTACTGTTATATTTACAACTGTTGCTGCTGTAATTTCTTCTCCTGCTTCTGGGTCAACATCTATTACTATTCCAGCTTCTACTGTTTCGCTTGTTTCTTCTTTTATTTCATATTTTAATTCTAATTCATCTAATTCTTCTTTAACATCTTCTATATTTTTGCCTTTTATTCTTTTTGGCAATGTTACTATTTTTTGTCCTTTACTTACAATTAATTTAATTGGTTGTGTAACATTAATTGTAAAATTAGACTGATATTCTGGTGTTTGAGAAATTACATATCCTTCTTCAACATCATCATTATATTCTTCTTCAACTGTAATATCTTTAATTCCTAAATCATTTAAAGCTTTTATTGCTTCATCTTTTGACATTCTCTTTTCATCATTTGTTCCAGCAACATTAGGTATTTGTACTTGTGCTGGTCTATCTGCATTTAAGAATCCTATTGTTCCGAACATTGCAACTACAAATAAAATTACTGCTACCAAAAGTATTGTTACTGGTTTTGCCCATTTATGATTTTCATAAAATGCTTTTATTTTATTTTCTTTTGCATTTTTAGATTTACTTTCATCTATTTTTGGTGCTTTTCTATCATTATTTTTTTCCATTTCAATTTCATATAATGTAGGTATTTTTTGTGTTGGTGAATCATCACTTCTAGTTGCTAAAACTACAAAATCTTCATTTGGTTTTTTTAGAGCAAGTGATAAATCTTGAACCATTTCTGTTGCATTTTGATATCTAAGATTTGGATCTTTTTGCATAGCTTTTAATATAATTCTATTTACGCTTACTGGTATATTTTCATTATATTTCATTGGGTCTACTGGCTCTTCTTGTACTTGTTTTAACGCTACTGATACTGGTGTATCTGCATCAAATGGAACTTTTCCTGTAAGCATTTCATACATAACTATTCCTAATGAATATAAATCTGATTTAGCATCTGTATATCCACCTCTTGCATGTTCAGGTGAAAAATAATGTACTGAACCAATTGTTGTTCCAAATGCTGTTATTGTTGAATTTGATACTGCTTTTGCTATTCCAAAATCTGTTACTTTTGCTATTCCATCTTCTGTTATTATAATATTATGTGGTTTTATATCTCTATGTATTATACTATTTTTATGTGCTGTTTCTAATGCTGAAGCTATTTGAATTGCTATATTAACAGACCATTTCCAAGAAAGTATGCCGTCTTCTGTTATTATCTCTTTTAATGTTTTTCCTTGTATTAATTCCATTACTATATAATATAAATTATCTTCATTACAAACATCATATATTTGAACTATATTAGGATGTGCAAGGCTTGCTGCTGATTGTGCTTCTGTATTAAATTTTTTTATAAATTCACTATCAGTAGTAAATTCATCTTTAAGTATTTTTATAGCTACATATCGATTTAAAACATGGCATTTGGCTTTATATACAGTTGCCATACCACCATTACCGATTTTTTCTAAAACTTCATATCTATTATTTAACATTTTTCCTATAAGATTCATAATTATCTCTCCTTAGTTTCATCACTAATATCTATATTGTCTATAATGATTGCCGTTATATTGTCATAACCACCAAGCTCGTTTGCGCTATTAATTAAAGCCTCTTCTGGATGTTCTGGATTTTTTAATAATAAATTATAAATTTCATTTTCTCTTAACATATTAGTAAGTCCGTCTGAACACATTAGTATTATATCATCTTTAAAAAATCCCTTACATATTAAATCTGGTTCTACAAGAGTGTTACATCCCAAAGCTTTCATTAACATATTCTTTTTTGGATGATTATAAGCCTCTTCTTTTGTTATTGTTCCTTCTTTTACCAATTTTTCAACATAACTATGGTCTGTTGTAATTCTTCTAATTATATTTTTTCTTATTCTATAAACTCTACTATCTCCAACATGACCTATAAATACTTTATTATTATATATTAAACAAACATCTAAAGTAGTACCCATATCTTGAAGTTCTTCATCTTCTTTTGACTTCTCACATACAATTTCATTTGCATATTCTATCGCTTCTTTTATTAATTGTAAAATTGATTCTCTTTCTTTTCTTATATTTTTAAAATTATTAAAAATATAATTTCTTGTATTAGCAACAGCAAGTGAACTTGCAATTTCTCCGCCTTTATATCCACCCATACCATCTGCTAATATATATAATTTTATGTCATCATTTTCTAAATCTGATATATAATAACTATCTTGGTTCATTTCTCTAGATTTTCCAATATCAGATTTCGCCAAAATTCTCAAAAACATTCACCTCTTATCTCTACCCGAAGATTCTGTCTTCTTAATTGACCACATGCAGCTGATATATCAGCTCCTAGTTCTCTTCTTATAGTAGCTACTATTCCATGATCATTTAGGTAATCTCTAAATTTTATTATATTCTCATTTGTACTTTTAGTATATTTTCCATCTTCTATTTTATTGATTGGTATTAAATTCACATGTGCAAGCATTCCATGTAAAAGTGCTGCAAGTTCTTTTGCATCATTTAAATTATCATTGTTATCTTTTGCTAAAGCATATTCAAAAGAAATTCTTTTATTTGTTTTTTCTATGTAATATTTACAAGCCTTCATTAGTTCTTCTATTGGATAACTATTGTTTATCGGCATCATCGAACTTCTTATTTTATTATTACTGCTATGCAAAGATACTGATAATGTACATTGCATTTTTCTATCTGCCAACTCATATATTTTAGGTACTATTCCACTTGTTGAAATACTTATATGTCTAGCACCTATATTTATTCCTTTTGGATTATTTAAAATCTTTATTGCTTCCATTACATTTTCATAATTATCTAATGGTTCTCCAATTCCCATAAAAACAATATTAGAAATTTTAATATTATTATCTTTTTCAATTGCTAATAATTGTTCTACTATTTCTCCTGCTTCTAAGTTTCTTGAAAATGGTATTCCTGTAGATGCACAAAATTTGCATCCCATTTTACATCCAATTTGACTTGAAACACAAATTGTATATCCATGATGATACTGCATAAGTACTGTTTCTATTAAATTTTTATTTTCATCTTGCAAATCAAATAAATACTTTTTTGTTCCATCAATAGACTCTAGCTTATGTACAATTTTAAATAAACCTAAACTATAATTTTCTTCTAATTTTTTTCTTAAATCTAAAGATAAGTTTGTCATTTCTTCAAACGAACTTACTTTTTCTTGATATAACCACTTAAATATTTGTTCTGCTCTAAATGGCTTTTCATTTAAGTTTTTTAGTTCTTCTTTTAAATTATCTAAATCATAATTTTTTATATTTTTTTTCAATGTTTCCACCATTCCTATATATCGTTTGTTATATCATATAATAGTTTTTTTTACAATATATTTATTCGAATTTAATATCTTCTAATTTATAATCTTCTGGTTTCAATCCAATCCTTGTTTTCATATACATTATTAGCATAATCACTATTATAAAAAATATAATTCCTATTATAATAATTGCATTAGATGAATCTGTTATTTCTAATAAATATGAACCTATAAATCCTAAAATTGCCCTTGCTAAATTTCTACTAATAGAATTTACTGCATATATTTTAGATATTAAGTTTTCACTTGCAAAATTTTGTAAATATCTTGCTGTTATAACTTGATTTACCCCTTTAAATAAATTATAAAAAGCAACTGCTGGAAATATTATACTAATTGACAATACCATATTTAATTTTAAAACACCCGTAATACCAATAATAAATATACTAGCTAATGTTCCAACTAATATAACACTTAAAGATTTATTTTTAAATTTATTATGAAAATCTAGTTGCTTTTTTGAACCTATCCCTGAAAAAATTTCAGACATTGATGTCTTTATTGCAAGTATAATTGCAACTGCTCCTATATCTTTTAATAGATTATTTACACAAGTAGTCATCAAACAAAATACTGCCCAAATAATACCCGAATATAATAGTAACGCTTTTAATCTATTGGATTTAAATATAAATTTTAATGAAATTTTTAATTCATTAATATATGTAATAATACTTTCATTTTCTGTTTTATTTTCTTCCGCTATCTCTGTAAACGCTAATGACATGATTATACTAATTATTGAAATAATAAAAGAAGATATTAATGGTATATATGGGTTTACTTGATATAATATTCCAGCTAAAACTGCTGTAATAGCTGATATATAATAATAGTTTTTAGATCCTCTACCTTCTATTTTAGAATATATTTCTCCCTTTTTAGAAGTATCAGGAATAGAATTATTTAATAAACTTATATCTGCTGTATCTTTTATTGAGAAACAAAAAGCATCTAGTAATTGTGCAAAAATTAAAGTCCAAATATTTTTACAATTCATTATTACTAAAACATATAAAGCTAAAAATATATTTGCAATAACAGTACATCTCTTTTTTCCTATTTTATCAATTGCTATAACTATTGGTATTTGTAAAATTATTGAAAATAAAGAATAAAATGATTGTCCTAAAACAATATCAGATGCTGTTAAATTTTTAACTTGTGTTAAAAACATAAATTCTATAGCATAATAAAAAATATGATCTAACGATAACATTCTATATAATGAATATATTTTCATATTTTGCTTTCTAATTTTAACATCATTACTTTTCATAAGTATTTCTCCAAATATCTATATACAAATTAATTTCTTATATACATCTTTTTCTATAATTGATATTTTCTAAAAAAAATTAAGATTTTTATTTCATTATTATTTTTTGTTAAATAGTACTTCTATATTACTTTTTTAATATTTTTCTAATTGGTATTTCTATTAATAATTCTAATTTTCTCACTAGATTTAAAACTTTAAATATGAATGCTTGTATAAAATTTATTTTATTATATTTTTTATGATAATAAATTTTGCTTTTATATAATTGCTTCATTTTTTTATAATAATTTAATGATTTTCCTATTGCTTGGCTTTCGTAATGTATAAATTTTTCACTATTTAAACTTATTGTTTTTAAACCTTTTTCTTTTAATTTATGTGCTAAAATATCCTCTTCATAAAATAAAAATACTTCTTCATCTAAAAGTCCTATATCTTTTAAAACATCATATCTTATTATAAAAAATGCTCCTGAAATAGCTTCTACTTCTAAAATTTCTTTTTTATAATCTTCTTCTGAATATTCTCCACCTCGAAGAAACTTATAAAAAAGAATTTCTAAAATTCTAGTAGAATGTATAACATCTAAAGCAAATGTTCTAATTTTCCAGCTACTTCTTCTAATTGGCATATTATCTTTTCCAAACATTCTTGGAGCTATTACTGCTATATTTTTGTCTTTTTGAGCCACATCTAAACAATGTTCTATTGCTTGTTTTGTTATTTCTATATCTGGATTTGATATAATTATATAATCATATTTTTCGTTTAAATTATCTAAATATTTAATACCAAAATTGTTTCCATAATCATATCCACCATTTTTTTCAGATTGAATAACTTTTACTTTATCATTTTCTAATTTTTTTAAATTTTCAAAAGCACTAATAGTAGTAGACATATTATCTACTACTACTATTCTATCTATTATATTATATTTATTTATTGTTTTAACAAATTTTTCTGTATCTTCTAAATCATCATAATTTACTATAATAGCTGCAACTTTCATATATTCTCCTATTTTTTCTTTAAGATTACTCCTGCTTCATTTTGGAAAACTAAATCATATTTATCAATTGATTCGTATTTGTCTCCTGTAAATAATACGAAGAATTCTTTTTCATCTTCTTTCATCCAATCATCTACACTTGTTTCAACTACTGCTTTTTGTAAATCATTTATAGATTCTCCGCCACAATTTATTCTTGATATAACATAAATCCATGCTTTACAGTTTGTATTCATTCCACCTACTAACATATTCTTTAATGTTAATCCTTCTACTTCTCCCATAGCTTCTGCAAGTTTTACTCTATTTGCATCTACTATACAAGAAACATTTATATTAGCTGTAGCTGCCACATTTGTTTCATAATAAATTCCTGCCATACTATGTGTTCTACAAGGGTCTATATTATATACACTACTAGCTTCTATTAATGTTGGAGCTTTTTGCTGAAGTTTATCTTCTGTTCCTGAAACTGCTACATATATAATTAAACACCAAGCTACTAAATATGTTATAAGTGCTACTTGTAATTCTTTATTTTCATTAATATCACACATTACTTCTACCGCTACTTCTACTACTAATATCCATAATATATAGTAAATTTTATAATAGTAATATGCTGATACTATTCCTACTATTGCACCTGCAAATGTAACTAAAGCTTGAGCTCCTAATATAATTAAAGCTACTGATTGATAATTAAACTTTTTACTTTTTATTGTCTTATAAACAAATATTGCAAGTAGTGGTATATAGAATAATAAGTCTTGATATAAAGATTTATAAATTCCACCATCAAATCCTATTGCATCTGTTAATTTATTTTGGTCACTGTCTGTAAATGTTGGTATTACTAAATAAAGTATTGCTAAAACAGTAACTACTAATAGTAATCCTGTTATTATTAATGTTGATTTTTTGAAAATTTTTAAATAACTTTTTTCGTCTTTTTTTGCAAAGTCTTTTATAAAAACATATATACAAATAAATGCAAATAATGCTGGTACAAATAAGCAGTATGAGAATATTATTCCTATACCCATTAATATTATTAAACTTAATATTGTTATAAAGTTTGCTTCTTCTTTATCATATATTTTAGCTAAATAGAATAATCCTGTTGCAAAAGCTATTCCTGTACTTAAATATGAAAATCCATATAATAAACTTGTATATGGATATGCAAATGCATATAGTATTAAAAATACTATTCCTATTGCATAATTTTGTTTTGTTTTTAATTTATCTGATATTAACATATAGAATCCTAATACATTTAGTAATAAAATTCCCATTTCAAATATTTTAAAAGTTACAAAATCTTTAAATTCTGGCATTATGCTTCTTACAACACTCATAAAGATTCCTGTATTTATGTATGCTCCTGTTTGCATTGTTTTAAAATTATATCCAGTTTGATTATCTATTTTTGAAAGTACTTTCATATTATCTGCAAAGTTTGTGGCAGCACTATAATGCATACAAGCATCTACTGATGCATTTGCCATAGTTTTTGAAAGTGGAGCATATTGAGACACTGCCATATAACATAAAATTATTACTGCAATGGCTACACCTACAAAATCCCTTTTTCTAATTTCAAAACTTTGTATTTTTTTATCTTTGTAAATTTTAAATCCTAATCCTGCTGTTACTACTAAATCTACAATTGATAAAAACAACAAGTTCGTAGTAACATTTAATACTCCAAATATCATACATACCATAATATTAAATGCTAAGTATGCTATTAGTGAAATTATACACCAATTAATTAAATTTACTTTTTTATCACTTTTCTTTACTAGCACAAAACTTGCTAGCATAGCAATAACTGTTAAACAATAGAAAATTCCCATATTTTTTCTCCTACTAAACTTTTACAATAATTTATATTGTTATATATTTATTTTTATATTGCAATAACGCACATTATTATCTATTAATTTTAGCTACAAATCCATTTTCGTTTTCAAATAATATTTCTATTTCATCCATTTGCTTAATTTCTTTTAATTCTTCTTTATATTTGTTTAGTTCTGTTTGTTCTTCTATTACAGTTTGTACAATATATTTCTTTTCTGGATTACTAATTGCAGTTTCTACTGTGTAAGGTGTCATATCTTGAACAAAGTTTTCATATTTTATATCATCACTTGTAATTTCAAGTAATGCTGTTGCCCAAATTCTATTATAATAATATCCGCCTGTTAATAATTCTATATTATTTGCTGTTAAGTCTTCTATATTTTCTCTTGCATATTTTACAATTTCTATTTCATTAGAATTAAAGTTTTGCATTAAATCTATTAATTTTCTATGTTCACAATTTTCTAAGTAATATATTCCTACTAAATTTGGAAGTGAATGTTTTTTCTCTTCACTTATTACATGACCTGATTTTATCCAAACCCATCCACATACAAAAACTGCCCATATAACTACACATGTAAATCCTGTAGTTTTTAAGTTAATTTTCTTTAATTTTTCAAATTTCTCAAAATTGATTTTCTTTAGTATTTCTGGAAGTACTACATATAATGCTAAGAATAAACCTATAGATATTCCTACATATACTTTTGCTGCATTTACTAATATTTTAAACTTTTCTTCTACTGGTAGTGCAGATTGCATTACTGCAAATGTTCTCGAATGTATTAAAGCATAAAATAATATACTAAATAATGCAAATATTATTGCATCAATTCTAAATTGCTTCTCTTCTATGTACTCATTCATTAAATCTATAGTAACCGCAAATATAACCATCCACATTATAAAATAAACTTTAAGCATATAATATGGTGCTACTAATCCATATCTTAATCCTAAATATAAACAAGCTAAACATCCCATTATGCATACTGCAAAAACATCCATATATCTTAAATTTTTATTTTTAATTCTTTTTATTAATTCAGCAAAATATAAAACTGCAAATGGTATATATGGTATAAAGTTTGTGAATTTTTCTGAATATATTGCTCCATCTATTTTTAAAGCATTTACTAAATCAGTTTGTCCTTCTATATAAAATGTTGGTATAAACAAATAGCAAATTCCTACAGCTGTTATTACAAGTAACATTCCAGTTACAATTAAAGTAGTTTTCTTAAATATTTTTAAGAAAGTTTTTCCTTCTACTGTAAAATCCTTTAAGAATGTATAAATACATATACCTGCAAATACTGCTGGTACAAATAAACAATATGAGAATATTAATCCTGTCCCACAAATACCAATTAATGCAATTACTAAAGCTTTATTTATTTTCTCTTTAGAATAAAGCATTTCTACTACTGTTAAAAGCATAGCTACCATCATTATTCCCACTGATAAATATGAAAATCCATAAATCCATGAGTTATATGGATATCCATAAATATATAATGCAAATAAAATTACTGTTCCAATTAATCCTTTTTTAGTTTCTACTTTTTCCATAACTGCTGAATAAAATGCAAATCCACTTAAAAATAATACTAAAGTTTCAAACATTTGATATATGTAGCAATGGTCAAGTCCTGTAATCCCATTTATTACATTCATAAATATACCATCATTTATATATGCACCTGTTTGCATTACATTAAAATTAAAAAATGTTTTATCTTCTACATTTACAAATATATTCAAATTATCTGAATAATGTTTTGCTGCTCTATAATGAATTGATGAATCAACTGCAAAATGTGTTATATCGCCTTTATATATGTATAAATCTTTTACAAACATTACTGTAAATATTGCTAAAATAATTACAATTCCTGCAATATCTAATTTTCTAACAAAATATTTTTGAATATCTTTGTATCTTATTACTCTATAACTCAAAACAAGTGCAACTACTAAATTTATTATAGATAAAAGCCAAATATCTGCTGTAATATTTAATAGACCTAAAACCATTCCGATTACAACATTATATCCAAATAAGGATACAAAATAAATTATTAGCCATTTGATAAAGTTAATTTTTTCATCTGTTTTTTTGAACATCATAAAACTTATTCCAAGTATTATTAATGTGATTATGTACAATATTCCCATAATTCTTCCCCTTACAAATTTTTTTAATATATTTCTAAATATTTGCCACGCATCCTATGGGAGGCTTGCAAAAACTAATACATTTTCTTCTGTTCTTTATGCATGATAATTTTAGTAACTATTGTATACATTATAAATTGTATAGCCAAAGTTGTTGTACACGAAAAAGTTGCTCCATTTATTCCTAGTCCTAAATTTCCTACTAATACATTTGAGCCTATAAAAGCTATAATCATTGAAATAATATAAATTACAAATTGCACAAACGTATGTCTTATTGTTGTTAATGTTACTAGATTTATATAAGATATTGCATAGAATATATATGAACCAATTATTACACATAAATTCATTCTATATGCTTTTAAATCTAATCCATATATTAATCCTAAAAATTCTGGTCCAAGTAAGAATGCTGCAAGAACTGCAAATCCACCAAAAGCTATAACTATTAATTTTATTTTAAAAGTTACCTTTTCAATTTCTTTTAGTTCTTTTCTTTCATACATGTCTTTTAGTTTTCCTAAAAATGGCATTACTATAAATTGTGTAAATAATGTCATTACTGTTGCTGGCATCATTATATATCCATATATTGCTTGAATGTCTTCTGTTAAGTAACTGTCTATTGCATACTTTGGAGCATTTAATATGTATATTCCTGCAAATGAATTTACAAATACAAAAAATTCAGATTTTAAAATTTGTAAAACATTTTTCATATTTACTTTATTTGTATTATCTATAAGTTTTCTTGTAATTATAAAATAATCATATATTACTAACACAAAAACATTTACAATTATTACTGCTAAACATGCAAGTCTTAAATCTCTTGTAATTAAATCTACTATTAAAAATAATGCTATTCCGAACAAATCCCTTTAACGTTAAAGATTGTCCTGATTTATATAAAATATCATTTTTTTGCATTACACCATAAAGAATATCTGAAAAAGCCTCTAATCCTTTAAATATCGCAAGTAATGCAAATATTGTAGTTTTAAATGTTGGATATTGTTTTATACATAAAAATCCTGTTGCTCCAATAAGCATCAACATACATGTAATAAATCTATTAGTTATATAATCTTTATCTTTTATTTTATTTTCTATGTCTGTTACTTGACATAGTCTTCCAGAATACATTGCTAATGTATAAAGTATTGTTGCTGTAGCATATGCTATTGAAAATATACCTGCTGTTTGAATATCATTAACTCTTGTTACTATAATTAAAAAAAATAGTGAGTTAAATGAGTTTATTCCAGTTCCTAAACTATTCCATATAAAATTTTTCAAAAAAGATTTTTTTTCTGAATCCATTATAAAACTCCTAATATAAAAATTATCCTTAAAGCTAAATCATCTACTAAACTTTTTCTAATTCTTTTTGGATAAAATGCCTTTTTTAAAGCTATAAAGAAATTATATTTTTCTTTTGAAAATAAATCTAAAATCTTTTTATTTTCTTCTGATAATTCTTCATAATATATATCTTTAAAATTAATCATTTGTTGCTTAATATCTTTCATTCCATTTTTGAATAATAGATTTTTTATTCTCCAAATAAGTAATCTAATATATCCTTGACCTTCTGATGTTGCATTCTCTTTTCTTCTTCTATATTTAACAGTTACAACATTGTTGTATGCAACATTTCCCAAACCTATACACAATATGTAAGTCCACCAATCATGAAAGAAACATGAATTTGGCATTTTTTCTATAATCATATCTCTTGTTTTTTTATTTACTGTCATTGTCATTCCTTGACCAACACAAGCAAATAAAGATTTTAAAAATGAATATTCTTTGTCTTTTTCTCCTGCTGATATAAAATTCATATTTTCATCATAATAATCTGAATTTCCAAAAACCATATTAGGTTTTTCTTCATCTAATTCATTTAAAGCATTTACTGCAAGTTCAATTTTATTTTCCATCCAAATATCATCTTGATCTGCATATGAATAATAATCCGCTTCAGCAAGTTTTAATAACTCGAAAAAACTTTTTACAAATCCAAGATTTTCACCTTGAAATAATTTTATATTTTCATATTTTTCTTGATATTCTTTTATTATTTCTACTGTTTTATCTTTTGAACCATCATCTCTTACAACTAACTCTATATTTTTATAAGTTTGATTTAATATTGAATCTAGTTGCTCTCTTATAAAAGGCTCTCCATTATATGTAGACATTATTATTGCTACTTTCTTATCTGCCATTTTCTAGTCCTTTCAGGGGTTAATTTTAAGTATAATTCTTTTTTATATTTCATTCACATTCAAATCTTACTGTTTAAAATAATTATTTAACTTTATAAATATACATTCCATCTTCATTATAGATTTCTTCAAATTCATCTTTAAATGATTTCTCACTAAAATCTTCTTTTGAAAGAATATATTTTATATTTAATTTTTCTAAATCTTTATAATTTAATTTAATTGCTACATTATCTGCATATAATAACTCTACATCTGATTCTTCGTCTGTAACTTTAAAGTTTATATGTGCATATCTATTATATGTTATTCTATTTTCTTCAGCTTTGTCTCCTAAAATTGTTTCAAATAATTCTAAGTTTGGATACACTCCTGTTGAATTTATTGTACGAATTCCATTTGCTACCGCATAATCATTTATATACCATCCATCTTCATGTACAGCCCATATAGCATCTGGATCTGTTTCTTTTATTTCTTGCATTTTAATAGCAACTGGTTTTGTATAGAATATATCTGTTGTTCTAATTACTGGATTTACAGTTAGTCCAGACATTAAAGCTATTATAATTAATCCGTATATAGTATAATTTTTAATTTTTTCATTATTGATATTTAAAATGCCATAAATTGCTGCTCCAAATATTTCAAGTGATACTAACATCTTAAAATTATCTAAATAATTTGGATTAAAATCAAGTGTTGATTTTGCTTTATAAGCAATAAACAATGTAAATAAAACTGTTAAAACATATGTAACTTTTTTATTTATTAGTTTATCTTCTTTTTCAAAATTTCCAATTAAATAAATTAACATATAAATACATACTGTACCAAGTGGTATGCTTACTCTTCCAGCTGTTGTCATAGACATTTTTGTTATTTTAGCTAAAATTTCTGGAAATCCAAATACACACCAAATACTTAAGAAACCACCAACAACTAACATTGGAATCCAAAAATGTAAATCTTTTTTATTTCTTAAAACATAAATTAATCCAAGTATCATTGGTATTGGGAAAAATGATAACATGCTTGACACTTCACAAGGATTTGGAAAATCATATTTAGGTAAGAAAATATCATAAAAATATGAATATATATTTCTTGATCCTCCACCTACTTCGCATCTTTCTCCTGGATAATCTGTACTCATTTCAGCAACAAGTGTATCTTTTGATAAGCTATACCATCTTCCAAGCAATAGTACTAAAGCAATGACAGTAACTAATATTACTACAATATCATGTTTATTAAATTTGTAATTTCCATATTTTATATTTTTGATAGCTATCCATATTACTAATGCTAAGAATAAATATCCAAATGATAATTGCCATGCTGGATAAAATACAAATATATAGGATAGTCCCGCAATTAGTATTCCAAGTGCGCATAAATATTTATTTCTCTTTTTATCTGTGTTCATAAATTTATCTAGTAAGACAATTGCAATTTGTCCCCATAAAAGAGTATCCATACAATACCACCATTGTACTGCTGATGAAAATGTTATTACTAACATTCCACATAAAGATACTTTTTTATTTTTCTTTGTTAGTATTAAGCATAATTCATAAGAACCTAGTAACATTGCTGTTAATCTTGCATACCAATAAAAGCTTAATCCTACATCATTTCCAAATAATAAAAATCCTATTTGAAATGGTCTTCCAAGCATTAAAATATCTGCTACAGGTGCATTAGCAACTGTAAACATATCTGTATCTGTTCCTCTTAAAACATTATTAAAATAACTAAATGGATGCTCCGCTTTACTTTGAGATAATATGTATGTAGTTGAAGTTGCCCATTCATCAGTTCTTATTGGTCTTGTATTTCCAATTAATGTATGATATCTTGTATCATCATGATGTGGTTGTATTAATCCATTCCATATATGAAAATTTACTATTGATGAGCCTGAATATTTAAAAACCATTACAAATAGTAAAAAGGCACAAGCAATTTTGTACCTATGATTATGTATAAATTCATACATTTTTGAAAGTTTAAATACGAAATGTAATCCTATAAACATAAATATTATAGAAACTAACATAATTCTATTTTTTGAAATAAATTCTGGATGTGTTTTTCTAAAAATTGTATATTCACATGCAATTGATAATAAAATAGAAACTACAAAAACTAACACAAGTTTTATTTTTGTGCAATTTTCTTTATTTATAAAATATTTAAATTTATCTTCACAAGTTTTATATAAACTTCCAATTTTCTCATTAATATTCATCTTTTAAATTCCTTTTATTTTATATTTTATCTTAATTATAAATAAAGCTTTATACATTTATTCATATTTTTCAAATAATAAAAAATAAAGTGACGCGCAGTATGGGAGACCTGCAAAGCTAATATGTTTCAATTTATTGAAACATGGTCGACCAGTAAGGAACGCTATTTTTTATTATTTCAAAAACATGAATAAATAACAAAATACTTTTATATATAACTATTAATAAAAATAGATTACCATTTTACTTCTAATTTCACTACATCTAATAAAAATCTATTTACCCAAATATAAACTATAGGTAAATGAATTCTATAAAATAAATGAACTCCCCAAATACAAATATGTTTAAATCCTTTTGGAAGGCAATGTACAATTCTAAAGTGCTTACTATTTTTCCATTCTGGGAAATTTTCATTTAAGTATGTTATAATCTCTTTTAAAGCTTTATTCATTTTTACTGATTTATCATATGATAGCATAAAAGCCCAAGATATGGCTAAATGTAAAAATGCCATAGTAGCTAATGTTTCTTTATATTCTTCATATTTTCCAATTTTAACAGCATGTTCTTTAGTTACAAGTAAGTATTTCTTTAAATTTTCTATATCTTTAGAATTTAAAGAATGTATTTGTGAGCTTGAACGTAAATAATAATGATATAAAACATCTGGTATAAAAGTTAGTTTTTTAACTCCATCCATATATGAATGAATTAAAAATAATGTATCATTACATCCTCTAAAAGGTAAAAATTCTAAATGTTTAACCTTTTCTAATCTATATAATTTATTCCATAAAGAAGGGTTTGCATATACTATAAAATCATCATTCCAATCGACTTCTTTATTCATTACTCCATATTGTGTCATTTCTGTTGAAACTACTTTTCCTGTTTCAAGTTCAACTCTATCATATCCACAAAATGCTATATCAGCATCATTTTCTTTTGCTGCATTATATAATTTCTCAGCCCATGTAACTTCTGGAATATCATCACTATCAATAAATCCGACATATTCTCCTGTAGCTTGTTTTAATCCATAAGTTCTTGCTGACCATTCTCCACCATTTTCTTTATGAAAAGTTTTTACTTTGTTTGGATATCTTTTTTTATAATCCTCTATAATTTCTGGTGCTGAATCTGTTGAGCCATCATCTACACAAAGTATTTCTATATCTTCTAAAGTTTGATTTACAAGTGCATCTAAACATTTTGGAATATATTTTTCTAAATTATATATTGGTACAACAATAGAAACTTTTACCGAACTCATTATTATACATTTTCCTTTCTAGATTTCAAATCTTTTTCACAATCAATTAATCTCATTTCAAAATTTTGTTTTGAGTTTTGTATAATATTATCTAATGTTAGCCCTGTAAAAATTGATTGAAGTGTACATACAAAAAGTAACATACTTAAAATAATTGATGGCACTTTTATTTCTCCTGTTTTAAACATTACTATAACTGCTGGAATAAAGAATATTAACCCAATAACAGCTATTATAAATGAAATTATTAAAAAGAAATTAAGTGGTTTATAATTTTTATAAAAACCAAATATTGTTTTTATAACTCTAATTCCATCTGGTATAGTATTTAATTTTGAAGGACTATCTGCTGGTCTATCTCTATATTCTATTATTATATTTTTTACTTTTAAATTTTTATCTAAACAATGAATTGTCATTTCTGTTTCTAATTCAAAACCTTTAGACATAACAGGAAATGTTTTTACAAATTTATAACTAAATGCTCTTAATCCTGTCATAACATCTCTTATATCACTTTTATAAATTCTATTTATTAATGCTCTTACTGTTACATTTCCTATATTATGAAATGGTCTTTTATTTTCTGTGAAATATGTTGAAGAAAGCCTGTCTCCTATTACCATGTCTACATTTTCTTCTAAAACTGCTTTTACCATTTCTTTTGCACTTTCTGCTGGATATGTATCATCACCATCTACCATTATATAGACCTCTGCATCTATTTCTCTAAACATAGTTCTAATAACATTTCCTTTTCCTTGCTTAGTCTCATATCTAACTATTGCTCCTGCATCTTTTGCAATTTTATCTGTTCCATCTTTTGAGTTATTGTCATATACATAAATAGTAGCTTCAGGTAATTCTTTTTTAAAATCCTCTACTACTTTTTTTATTGTTTTAGACTCATTATAACAAGGTATTAGTACCGCTACTTTGTCCATATTTTTTTGTTCCTTTCAAAATTTGATATTTTTCGCATTCATTATAACATAATTTTCTACTTTTTCAAATATTATTTATGGTATTGGTGGATTTTCTGTTAATTTTACAACCATAACATCATAAATACTCTTTACTGAATTTTCAGCTGGAAAAATCCCCATTTCTTTAAAGTCCTGTGAATTTAATACATCATTGTAACTTATAGTATTACAAAACTGTACTTTCATCCCTAAATAATTTCCAAAAAACTTTGTCCAAGTTCCTTCCATTCCACTATATGTTCCATGAAATACTGCTGTATCGAAAATTGAGCCTAAAGTATAATAATAAATATTTGAAGTTTTTAAATATTGTACATCATTATCCCATATAATCCCTGCTATCATTATTGGTTTTTCAGGATCATACCCTTCTGTCTCCTCCATTCTGTCCATTATTCTAATAGCAGTTGAATAAGCTTGGTTATAGTTTAATTTTAAAGCAATATATGATGCATTATCAGCCAAATAATATGTAAATACTATTAAAAACATACTTATTAATCCTGCCCACTTAAATACAAATGTTGCTCTTTTTCCAGAAAGTTCGCATATCATACAAACAAATGGAATTACTAAAATGAGCTGAGCAGCAGTTAATATATATGTTTTTGTATCTGTTGTTAAAAGTAATACTACATTTAATGCTATTGGTAAAATAGCATTCATTAATACTATAAATATTACTCTTATAGGATTTTTCCATACACCAGAACTTATTATAAGAATTAATTCTAATATAATAACTGAGGCAAACATTACTTTATAAAATTCTTGTCTTGAATAATTTTCGTTATTTATAATATTATCAGTAAAATAAAATTCTTGAAAATCATTATATATATTTGGAATGCTCGTATCTAAAGATTTTAAAGTATTAGATATACTAATATTTTCCATTCCTTTATAACTTGCAACTCCTAAATCCATTTTTTCTAGTATAATTTCTGTAATATGAGAATATAAAAGTCCTCCAACTATTACAATTAAAACCATTATTATTCCATTAATAAAGAACCATTTTATATGTGTTTCTTTATCAAATAAATCTCTTATTAATCTTATTGCTGTTAAACCAACTGTTACACCAATATAACTCTGATAAATTCCTAAAGAAAATGTGAAAACTATTGTTGCTAAAATTATATTCAAAATTTTATTTTTTTGTTTAAAAATTAAACTTACTGTTATTACAGATAATAACATTGATAGGCAATATGCTACAGATGTATATATGTACAAAAAAGTTCCAGTAAGTGCTGGAGATACAGCCATTGCGCTTGATACTAAAAATATTGTAAATTTATTTTTTAATTTTAATAAATCAACAATCAAAACAGTAGAAATTGCTATTAAAACTATTCCTACAATCGCTGTAATATTTGGAATAGCCAAATTATTTACAATTTTATCCGCTATAAATATTCCCCATCTTCCAAGTGATAATTCCCAAGCTGTTGGTTCTGCATATCCTATAGAATTCCATAATCCATCTTGACTCATTATCATTTCTGTTAAAAAAGTTATGTGTGTAATAATTCCAATTAGTAGAGTTGCTAAAAAAGCAAATTTCTTACCCGAATCAAACCATTCAAAAAAATCTTTTTCAACCTCTTCTGGATGAACAAAAATTTTTTTATAAATCTCTGCAATCTTTCTTAAGATTTTTGAACTACCAGCTTTTTTTATATTTTCTTTTATTGAACCATAAACTTCATCTGTTTCAACTTTTTTCATAAATTTAATTTAAACTCCCAAAATTTAAAATACTTTAACTATTTTTTTCTTCAGTTTTTTTAAATATAATTAGTTTACTTAATATAAAGTTTAAAATTATAACAACTATATTTGCAATTATTTTCATAACAATATCATTTATATTTGCATAAACAGCAAAGTTCATTAATCCTATACTTATAATTTCTGTAAATATTCTACAAGCCGTAAAAGATGATATTTCTTTTACTAAAGCTTTAAAATTTTCACATTTGCTATCAAATACTATTGTTTTATTTACCCAATATGCAAATATCAACGCAACAATAAATGCAAATATTTCACTTATATTTACTTTTAAAGAATTATCAACAATTCTAAAAAATATTGCATAACTTCCTAAAATATATGCTACTATATTTACAACTGTTGATAATCCACCACAAATTAAATATCGCATTCCTTCTAAATGATTTCTATATAAGTCTGCTAAGCTTTTTAAATGTAATTTTTCTAAAATCCATAATCCAAAGTTTTCTAAAGCTTCAAAAACTCTTAAAGTTATATTTTTCTTTTTTTCTTCATTCAAATTATCCAACTTTCACTAACCCTCCAAATCAAAATTACAAGTATCTCTTGTAAAGTTTTTATTATAATATGGATCACCTTTTTCTAAAAAAACTCTCCATTTTGTTTTAAAATTATTTGATTCTCTTTCAAAACGTTCTTCTTGCTCTTTTGAATATTCATATCCTCTTGTTTTTGATTCAAAATGTATTAGCTCGATATATGGATTATATACAATACGATACCCTTTTTCAAGTAACTTAAGACAAAAGTCTACATCATTAAAAGCAACTTTAAAATTTTCTTCATCCATAAATCCGAACTTCTTCATAAACATCTCTTCTTGAAAACAAACATGCTCCTGTAACTGCTGATACATTTCTTGTTGCAGACTCTCTTGCATAATATGCATGTTTTCCATATGGAAGATTTACAAGTAAATTTCCTGCTATTCCAGATAATCCGAACTGCTATTCCTGCATGTTGAATAGTTTTATCCTCATAATAAAGTCTTGCTCCAACTGCTCCAATCTCTTTATTTTGAGCATATCCTATAAATAACTCTAACCAATCTTTTGTTAATATTTGTGTATCATTATTTAGTTGAAGAACAAAATCTCCTGTAGTATTTCTTACTCCAAAATTAATTAAAGCAGAATAATTAAATTCTTTTTGCAAATTATAATTTAATATTTTTATTTTTGAATTTTTTACTAATTCTTCATAATATTTAAAAGTTTCTTTTTTTTCGCTATTGTTTTCAATAATAACTATCTCATAGTTATTATAAGTAGTAAATTTTAAAATTGAATCTATACAATTTTTTAATAAAGAAATATTATCTTTATTGGGTATTAAAATAGTAACTTTTGGATTTCCAATTACATCATATTTTATTTTATAAATTCCTGGTACATCTTGTCCATTTTCTACAATTCCGTTTTTACTTGTTCTAATTAAATGTTCTTGTGCTACTTTTATTCCAGCTTCAAATGCATATTCTTTAGCATCTGCTACATTTGCCGTAGAATCTTTATGTACTCTCCAATGATATAAAATTTTTGAAATATGTACTATTTTTTTAGAAACTTCTGATGCTCTTAAAACAAAATCAAAATCTTGAGCTCCATTAAATCTGGAATCTAAATTTCCAATTGTTTTTATTAATTCTTTTTTTAATACTACAAAATGAGTTATATAATTATTGCATTCTAAAGTTTCTGGTGAAAAATCTGGTTTAAAATATGGTTCAAATCTTTCTCCATTTTCATCTATTTTATCTTCATCTGTATATAAAAAATCGACTTCTGGATTTTCATTTATCCCTTTTACAATTTCATACAACGCTTCTTTTGGAAGTAAATCATCATGGTCTAAAAATCCAATAAAATCTCCTGTTGCCATTTCAATTGCTGAGTTCGTATTTTCTGAAATTCCCTTATTTGAATTTAAAAATTTATATTTTATTCTTTTATCGCTTTCATAATATTTTTTTAAATTCTCATTTTGAGTTCCACTTCCATCTGCTAAACAAAGTTCCCAATTTTTATAAGTTTGATTTATTAATCCTTCTACAAGTTCTTTAAAAAACCCTTCATTCGTATTATACATTGGAACTACTATACTTATTTTAGGTTCTATATCAAATCTATGATTTCTTTGTTTCTCTAGTTCTTCATTAGTAGGATTATTTTTTTCCATCCAACTTTTATACTGTTCTAAATTAGTTTTTCTGTTTTCTTTTATATGAAATATCCTTTTAAAAATCTTTTTTAAAGTACTAAAAAAACCATATCTTCTAAAATAATATTTAATTTTATTAAAATTATTTTTTAAACTCATCAAAACTTTTCTCTTTCTAAAATATAATTAAATTTCAAGCCATTTTCCTTCACTTACAATTTTAATATTTTCATTATTTACACTTATTGCTCCACTATCATCAACAGCATATAGCTTTTTCCCATCTATTTCTAGTAAATTTTTACTTGCATTTTTTAAATTCTCAAAATTTATTTTAGGAAAAAACTCATTATTAAAATGTGGAATAAATTGAAAATCTACAAATCCTAAACCATCTATTGGAAATCCATCAATATTTTCATCAAATAAATCTTGGCAAGAATTACAAATTGTAGGACATAAAACACAGCTTCCTGCACTTGCCCCAATCCAAATTCTTGTTTCTAATAATTTCAATAGTTCTTCTTCTAAACCCGAATTTTTAATACTATTCTTTAGCCATTGACTATTTCCACCTTCAAAATATAACACATCTGCCCATTCAAATCTTGATAAAAACTTTTCTTTACTAACTCCATTAATATCACATATATCTATTTTAAAACCTAAACTTTTTAATTTTTCTAAATCATCAATTAACCAGTCATTCATTTCACCGCCTTCATAATTTGAAGCAGTTATACAAAATAACATTTTTAATCCTTTAAAATCTTTACCTATAAGATTTTTTAATTCATTTTCAATAGTTTTATTTGAAATTCCAGATGATGTTAATAAAAGTCTCATAAACACCTCCATATTCTGTATACTGAGGCTATAAGAATTAAAATTTAACAGCCACAGTAACATCTCTAAAATGTTACTTTTTCTTTTTCTTAATGTTTTCCTCTTCTCCATAGTTTACTTTTATATTTTTCATATGGTATACTTCTGTATCTAAGCTTAAATTAATATTATAATATGGGTCACCTTCATCTAAAATATTTCCCCATCTTTTTTCAAATGTACTTATTTCTCCTTGAAATCTTCTTATTTTAGCTGGTGTGTTTTCTTGTCCTCTACTTTTTGATTCATAATGCCAAAATTCAACAAATGGATTGTATACTACTAAATAACCTTTTTCTCTAATTTTTAAACAAAAATCTACATCATTAAAAGCTACTGCTAAATCTTCATTCATCCATCCTACTTCTTCATAAATTGATTTTGGTGTTATTATACAAGCAGCTGTTACTGCACTTAAGTTCTCTATCATACTTTCTTTTGCAAAATATCCGTGTCCATTTTTAGGAATACTTTTAAATCTATTTCCTGCTATTCCACCTATTCCTACTATTATTCCTGCATGTTGTATTGTTTCATCTGGAAAATAAAGTTTAACTCCGAACTGCTCCTACATCTTTTCTTTGTACAAAACCTAGCAAAATTTCAAGCCAATTTTCTGTAATTAATTCTGTATCATTATTTAATTGAATTACATATTCTCCTGAAGTATTTTTTACTCCAAAATTAATAATTGCTGAATAATTAAATCCTGGTTTTACTTCTCTTCTATTTTTATTTGTATATTCTAAACTAGATTCTTCTTCTTTCTCTATAAGATTTCCTGTATTATAATTTGCTACTTTGATTTTATCATTTTTTATTAATTCTTTATAATATTCAAAAATTTCTTCTGTCTCACTATTATTTTCAGTAACAACTATTTCATAATTTTTATATGTTGTTTTACTTAAAATTGAATCTATACAAACCTTTAGAATATCTTTTCCGTCTTTATTAGGTATAACTATTGATACTTTAGGCTCTCCTTTTACTTTATAATCTACTCTGTAAATTCCATCTATACATCCTTCACTTACAGTTCCATCTAATCCAATTCTTTTTATATGATCTTCAATTGCTTTTTTTCCTGCTTCAAAAGCATAATTTTTAGCATTACTATTTAATTTTGCTGTTGATTCATTATGAACTCTCCAATGATATAAAATCTTTGGTATATGTATGATATTTTCTGGTTTTGTTATTTCTGACATTCTTAAGAAAATATCATAATCTTGTGCTCCATCATAATCTGCCTTTAATCCTTCTAATTTTTCTATTAATTCATTTTTAAATATGCTAAAATGACAAATATAATTTTGGCATCTTAATGTATCTGGAGCAAAATCTGGTTTAAAATATGCATCATATCTATTATCATTTTCATCTATTTTGTCTTCATCTGAATATAAAAATTCTGCATTTGGATGTTTATTTATATAATTTACTACTTCGAATAATGCATACTCTGAAAGTAAATCATCATGGTCTAAAAGTGCAATATAATCGCCTGTTGCCATTTTTATTGCTGAATTCGTATTTCCTGCTATTCCTAAATTTTCATTTAAAAATTTATATTTAATTCTTGAATCATTTTCATAATATTTTTTGAAATTTTTATTTTCTTCTGGACTTCCATCAGCTAAAATTAATTCCCAATTTGAATATGTTTGACTTGTTACACATTTTACTAAATCTTTAAAGAATTTTTCTTTTGTTTTATACATTGGAACTACTATACTAATTTTAGGTGAAATTTTAAATTCTTTTTTCATTTGCAATTTTAAGTCAGCATCTTTAGGCTCATTGTATTTTATCCATCCGCCATAATCACCATATGTTAAATCTTTTTCATTTTTTAAAATTCTTATTATTTTTCTTATAGCTGTTTTGATGCATTTTTTCATTGTTTTTATAAAACCATATTTTTGAATATAAAATTTAATTTGATTAATTCTATGTTTTATAATGTTCATCATTTTGCTCCTTTCAATTAGCTCGTAATTCTGTAAATTTTGCATTTTTCAAAATTATAAAATTCTTTCTATCTATTTACAATCTATTTCACATTGCGCATTTTTTAAACTAAAGTTTTGATTATAATATTCATCTCTTACATTTATTTTTTCTTTCCATTTTTCATTAAATCTATTTACATCACTATCTGATATTGTATTGCTTTGTTTATCTTTTAAATATAATAATTGAACCTCTGGATTATAAACAATTAATTTTCTAAGCTTTCTTATTTTTAAACAAAAATCGACATCATTTAACTCATTTGAAAATTCTTCTGAAAATCCACCCACTTCACGAAATACATTTATATCTATCATCATACAAAGACCTGATACTGCATTCATATTTTGAATGATTTTTTCTCTTCCAAAATATCCATTTTCATTTTTATTTATTCCCTCAAATAAATTGCTTGCACATTTTCCTGCTCCTACTACAATTCCTGCATTACATATTGTATCATCTTGATAATATGTTTTAGCACCTACTACTCCTACATCTTCCCTTTGCACAAATCCAAGCATTTTTTGAATCCAATCTTGAGTAAGTAATATACAATTAGTATCTAATACTACTAAATATTCAGCATCTTTTATGTTTTTAGCATTTTCATTAATTAGTTTAGAATAATTCTTTTCATTACTTTCTATATTTTTTACTTTTTCATTCTCTATTTTTTCTTGCATTCCAAAAGCTAAAATTTCATAATTTTCATAGCTAGTATTTTTTAACACTTCTTCAATACACTTTTTACTTGCATTATTAATTAAAATAGAAACTTTTGGATTATCTTTTACATCATAATCTACAATATATGTTCCAGCATTTTTTCCTTTAGTTACTTTTCCTTTTAAACTTAATCTTTTTAAATGATCTTCTATCGCTCTTTTTCCTGCGTCTATTGCATATGGTTTTGCTTCTGTTTCCATTGAAGTTGAGCCTTTATGTACTCTCCAATGATATAAAATTTTAGATATATGTACTATTTTTTTAGCATTTTCTGTAGCTCTTAATATCAAATCATAATCTTGAGCCCCATCATATTTATTATCAAATCCACCTATTTTATCTAATAATTCTTTTTTAAATACACTATAATGACATATATAATTATTACTTCTTAATGTATCTGGCGCATAATCTGGTTTAAAATGAGGTGAATATCTTGGTTCATCTAAAAAGTGGAACTTGTCCTCATCTGAATATATGAAATCTACACCTTTGTTTTCATTAATTACTTTAACTACTTCATATAAAGCATCAATAGAAAGCATATCATCATGATCTAAAAGTGATATATATTTTCCAGTAGCTAAAGATAATGCTTCATTAGTGTTTCCTGAAATTCCTTTATTTTCACCTAAAAATTTGTATTTTATTCTTTTATCTTTTTCACACATTTTTTTTATTTCAGTAAGCTCTTCTGGACTTCCATCTGCTAAACAAAGTTCCCAGTTACTATAAGTTTGACAGTGCACACTATATAATAATTCTCTAAAAAATTCTGTATTTGTATTATAAAGTGGAATTACAATACTAATTTTAGGTCTTATTTTAAACCTTTTTTTAGACTGCATTTCTAATTCTTGATCAGATAAACTATTATTTCTAATCCATTTTTCATAATCAGATAATTCATCGTCTTCTGCTTTTTTTAAGTCTTTTTCATATTTTAAATATTTTCTATGGTCAATACCTTTCCAAAACTCTGCTGTTTCTTCATCTGCAAGTTTAAAATAATTTTCGACTTTTTTTGCATATTTTTTCTCTGTTTGCTTTTTATCATATTCTATTCTTCTTTTTCCGCCTGGTGGCATTATTCTATCTATAAATGTTGCTCCACTTACTGGATTTATTACCCACCATATAAACTTAGAAATTTTTAAGGCCTTTTCTTTTATACTCATTAATATTTTACCTCATTGATTTTTAGAATTGTACGTTGCTCTTTATCATTAAAATTAATATTGTAATATGGATCATTTTTATCAAAAAATATTTTCCATTTATTTTTTAAATATTTAACTTCTAAATAATGCTTATAATCTTCTACATTTTTTTCATATTCTTCTACACTATCTTTTTCTATCTTGTGCGGTTTTATTGTTTCATCTGTAAAATCTACTACTTTAACATTTGGGCAAAATACATTTATTAATCCACTATTTATAACACTTAATGAAAAATCTACTTCATTTATATCATCAAAAGAAACTTTTTCGTCCATTCCATTCACTTTATTAAATACTTCTCTTTTATACATTCTAAATAAAGAAGTAATTGCACTAACATTACAAGTATATCTATCTCTTAAAAAGTCTGCTACAGCTTCTTTTTGATTGATATATTTTGCGAAATCCATAACTCCATATGCTATACCAATATGTTTTGATAATGCTTGATTATCTGAATAAACTAATTTTCCGCCAACTATCCCTACATCTTCTCTTTGTGCTAAGCCAAGCATTGCCTGAATCCAATCTTTAGTAATAATTCTTTCTAAAATATTGTATTCTACAATATAATCACCTTTTGTATTTTTTATAGCATAATTCATTATCTTAGAATAATTTAATTCGCCTTTATAATATAATACTTTTACTTTTCCATCTGCTATAATTTCTTTATAATATTTTTCAATCTCTATGTTTCCATCTGTAATATCTATAACATCTATTTCATAATTTTCATAAGAGGTATTATTTATAATAGTATCTATAGCAAAACTTAAACCTTCTTTTCCAGTATATTTATTTATAATGTATATATTTACTTTTGGATTTCCGTTTACTTCATAATTAACTTCATAGTATCCTCTTAAGTTTGGATTTGCAGTAGCTTTTCCTTTTAAGCCAATTCTCTCTAAATGATCTTGTATAGCAAGTACTCCAGAATCATATGCATATGTTTTAGCATCAGAATTTAACGCTGTTGATAATGCATGTGTTCTCCAATGGTACAATATACTTGGAATATGTTTTATTTTATCTTTTCCTGCAAGTTCTGTTGCTCTTAATATAATATCAAAATCTTGAGCTCCATCATATTTGCTTCTAAAGCCTTCTAGTTTATCCATTAATTCTTTTTTGAATATACTAAAATGAGTTATATAATTTCCACTTCTTAATGTATCTGGTGCATAATCCGGCTTAAAATATGGATTATATCTAAACTCATCAATACTTTCTAATTTGTCTTCATCTGTATAAATAAACTCTACTTCTGGATTATTATTTATACATCTTGCAATTTCAAATAATGAGTTTAAAGGAATCATATCATCATGGTCAAAAAGTGCAATATAATCTCCTGTTGCAAGCTTCAAACATTCATTAGTATTTCCTGAAATTCCTTTATTTTCTCCTATATAATAGTATTTTACTCTTGGGTCTTTGCACATATTTTCAATTTCTTTTAAAGGCTTTGGACTTCCATCTGCTAAACATAATTCCCAATTTGGATAAGATTGAAAATACACAGCAAATAACAATTCTCTAAAAAAGTCCATAGGTGTATTATATAAAGGAACTAATATGCTAATTTTGGGCTTAATAGCAAATTCTTCTGATTGTTTTAATTGCATTCTATATTTTTCTTCATTACAATCATTAGCTTTCATCCATAAAATATATGTGTTATCTGTTTCTTCAGTATTTTCAATTTTACTTCTAACCCTTTTATATCTTTCTACTAATTCTAACCAATATTCCTTAGTTTTCTTATCTAATACTCTATCTAATTCTTCAAGAATTTCTTTCTTTCTATTTTTATTAATATTTTTTTCAACATCTTTTTTCTTAGGCTTAATCATATTAAATATTTTTCTAAATAAATTTAATATTTTCCAAGTTTTTGATGCACCAATAACTCTTAATTGATTTGCATACCCTTCTACCTTATTTCTAGCATCATCTAATTCTAAATTCAAATCATGATTTACTTTTTCAAGTTTTAAATTCTCATCCTTTATATCTGGGAAAAGTTTTAAATATGAACTAATTTTTTGATTTGCCTCATTTAAAGTATTATAACTTCTGAAAAAGATATCATGCATTTCAATATCAAAAGTTTTATTTCTTAAATCTTCTTCTAAAACTTTAAATAAATCGATATAATCTGTTAATCCAAATCTATCAAACAATTCTTTTTTATCAAATTTATTTAATGCTACTGGGGTATTTAAAATTAATCTATAGTAAATATATTCAAGTGGGATATTCTCTTCAACCCATTCTTGATCAAAAGCTTTAATTTTTCCATCTACAATAAATATGTTTTTTGGAATTAAATCAATATATGCTTTTTTTACAAAATGTAATTTTTCTAATTTTTCTTTATCATAATTTTTTATACAATCTTTTAAATTTTCTTTTCTTATATCTTTAAAATTAATTAACTCTTTTTCATAAATATTTTTTAACATATCTATTTCTTTAATAAATTCTTCTATAGAATTTACTTTTGAAAGTTTTACATCAAATCTATCTGTTTTTATAAAATCACTTACAAGTCTATTTTTTTCAAATTTTTCAATTAAATCAACATCATATTTTTTTAAAGCTTCTATATTTTCATTAATTTGATTAATATGTTTTATTGCTTCTATATCTGCTGGCTTTTTTATAACTTTTTCTTTTCCAATTATAGTCATTACTCTATATTCTTTTTTTCTATAATTAGAATAAGATACATATTTTACATCTGTATCAATTTCTTTATATGAAAGCTCTACAAAAAAAGAATTTGCAAATTTATTAACAAAATTTTTTCCTTCTTTCAAAAGTTCTGTATAAAATCTATTTTCATTAAAATTTATAACAGCATCTTTTTCATATACAGCAAAATTTCTTGATATATCTTCTTCTGTTAACTCATATTCATCTGTATATATTAAATTTGCATATTTATAACTTGGAAATACATAATAAAATTTTGAATTAGTTAATTCTTTTAATGAAATTAACTTCTCTAAATCCGCTTGAGAAATACTTGTATCCATATTATTTGAAGTTGTATTAAGATTAGAAGCACCAAATTTATTATTAATTGCTACTAATATTTTTCCATCTTCTTTTAAATACTTTTTAGCTAAATTAAGTCTTTCTTCAAAACTTACAGAATTTTCTCCAATTATAGTTATATAATCAAATTTATCATTTTCTTCTACATTTTCAATATCAACAATTTTACTAAAATTTACATCTAATTCATCTTTAAATTTACTTACATCTAATCCAATTGTTAATAATGAAGAATTTTCTTTAAAAGGGTACCATAATAAAATATTCTTTTCAAATTCTAATAACCTTAGTTCCACTTTTAATTCTCCTATCCTTTATTAATATTTCGCCATATACCTTTAATTCAATATTGCAAAATCATTTATTATATTCTAACTTACTAATAAAATATTTAGATTCTATTTTTATAAAACTTACATATATTTTAAATCTTTCTTACTGTAATTTCAGAATCTAATCTAACTGTTCCAACTGTATTTTTCGTTGTAATAACTTCAACTAGTAGAGCATCATATTTTCTACTTAGCACTTCTAATTCACCATTTAAGTTAAATCTTGTACAGCTAAAAGATAATGTATATTTACCAACTGCTATTGGTAATTTTTGTTTAAACTCTGCTATAGCAACATCACCTTTTTTAAATTCTCCTGTCATAATTTTTTCAATTTGAGAATTTGTACCTGCTATATCATTTCCATTATAATCTTTTACTGTCATTGTAAAGATTGGATCTTTAACAGTTTTATTAAATTTAACTTTTGATTTCAATACTACTGTATCTGCATTATCAAAAACATTAATTGGATTTCCTTCTAAATCAAAAATTCCATAATCTATAACATCAGCATCTTTGTTTCCATACTCTATAATGTTTGGATTTTGATTAAACTTGTCTTTCCAAACTTCACCATCTTCAATAACATAATCTTCTTTTAGTTGTTCTTGTATTTTTTCTTCTCTTTCTACATCAGCTTCACTTAATCCTACGATTATTTTTTTATATCTATTTACACCGTCTTTAACACTTCCATCAAATGTTTTTCTACCATTTTCCATTATTATTGCTCTGTTGCAATTCTTTAAAACATCTGCAACATTATGAGTAACAAATATAATTGTTTTTCCTTTTTCTTTAAATTGCTCAAACTTTTTAAAACATTTTAATTGGAAAGCCATATCTCCAACTGATAACACCTCATCAACAATTAAAATATCTGGATCTACATTTATAGCACATGCAAATGCAAGTCTTGCAAACATACCAGAAGAATATGTTTTTACAGGTTGTGATAAATGATCTCCAATATCTGCAAATTCTATAATTTCTTGTTCTTTTGCTTTTATTTCTTCTGTTGTAAGTCCCATAACTTGTCCATGTTGATATATATTTTCATAACCTGTTAAATCTGGATTAAAAGCTGCTCCAAGCTCTAATAATGAACTTATTTTTCCATTAATTTCAATTGTTCCAGAATTTGGTGTTGCAACTCCTGTAATCATTTTTAAAAGAGTAGATTTACCAGCACCATTTTTTCCAAGTATTCCTAAAACTTCACCTTTTTTTAATTCTAGATTTAGATTATCTAAGGCTCTAAAAGTTGAATGTTTTTGATATCTAGGAAGTATTGTTTCTAATAATCTATCTTTTTTTCTATCAAACATTTTATATTCTTTTACTAAATTTGTAATTTTTATTACTGTCTCAGAATTATCCATATTTTTTCCCTTTCAAATAATTATTTTCTTAATTTAAACAAAAATCTTGCAATTATTGGTAAATTTAAAATAACAAAATTTTCCATTTTATAAACAAATCCTTCATATTTATAAAGTTTGAAAAATAATATCCATTTTCTAAAATTTATATTATTCTTTTTTTCTAACATTTCATAATATTCTAATGCTTCTACATTTAATTTTTTTATTTTATCATCTACAAATTTATCTTGCATTTCTATAAAAACTCTAAAATGCTCTTTTTTTACTCTGATAAACAATTCTCTTACATCTTCAAATTCTTTTAATTCATCAACCTTCTTTTTAGACCCTACTTTATTGTTTTTATGTTGTCTATATTTTATTAAAGGTTCCTCTATGTAAGAAATTTTATATTTTTGACTTAATATAAGTGGTATCCAATAATCATGTAAAACAAATTTACTTGTATTTGGAAGCGGAAGTACTTCTTTTATAAGCTCTTTTTTAGAAATTATTGTACAACCTGTAACAAAATTATTTAAGTATAAACTTTCAAAATTATTGTATTTTTTTATTTTGTTATAGATTCCTTTTAACTTCCAATATGATTCATATATTACATTTAAATCTGAATCTACTACTTCCAAATCTGTATACACTAAACTGCTATCTGTTTCCTCAAGTTTTTTTATTGATTTTTCAATTTTATCTTCTTTCCAAATATCATCTTGGTCTGAAAACATATAATATTCATTTTCTACTTTTTCTAGCAAAAACTCAAAATTTTTTATTACACCACAATTTTTATCTTGAAAAAATACTGTAATACGATTATCTTTTTCTTCATATTCTTTTAAAATTTTTACTGTATCATCTGTTGATGAATCATCTGAAATTAATAATCTAAATTCTTTATGGCTTTGAGATAAAATACTATCTAATTGTTCTTTTAAATATTGTTCTCCATTATATGTTGCAAGTAATATATCTACTTTTTTCATTTATTTTACCTTTCAATTTATAATACATCTGCAAAATCTTTTTTAGACTTTTTAAATATTGCATTTCCCCAAACAAATATAATTATTGTAATTGCCCAAAAAACAATTGTAAATACGCCATTACTTTCAGTTATGATAGTTGAATTCTCCATAAAAGCTTGTCTAAATCCTTCTACTAAGTATGTGAACGGGAAGCATTTGAATACATTAACTAAATTATCTGAAAGCATAGTTAAGTTCCAAATTATAGGTGTAAACCACATAAATAATTGCATTAAAATTCCTAATAATTGAGCAAAATCTGGTACTAACGTTGTTAATGCTGATGTAAAACGTGTAAATGAAATTATAAAACATAGTAAGCAAAATAATATATATATAATGTTCAAAACATTTGGTATAAAACCATATATGCTTGAAACTACTATTGCTATTATCATTAAAAATATCCCTACAAAGCATGATGATGCAAGAGCTATTATTGGAATAATATCTACTGGGAATACTACTTTTTTTACCAAATAACTATAATTTCTAATAGAATTACTTGCATTCATAATTGCATCATTACAAAACATCCATATTGACATACCTGGCAAAAACCATACAACATATGGATATTCTCCAGAACTATTTGATTTTAATATATATTGAAATACAATTACATAAGTAAGCATAAAAACAAAAGGTTGTGCAAACCCCCATATAGCGCCAAGTCCAGTATTTGCAAATCTATTTCTAAAATCATTTTTTCCAAGTTGCATTATAATTTTTTTATTTTTGAATAGTATTTTAAAAAATTCCATATTTTTTCATCCTTTTTTACCTATTAAAATTTATGGTGATTATATCATTACTTACTTTAAATATCAACATTTTAATGTGTCTTATTTGTGAATTTTTCCTAAAAAAAGATAAGATAAATGTAAACACTTTTTTGTGTTTACATTTATCCTATCAATTCATTTTTATATTCACTTTCTTTTTATTACTTTATTTACAATATAACTTTTCATTTATTCTATATTGCTTTTTATTAAGTAAGTATTTTAAATATTATTTTTCTCATAATTCCAAGAATCTCTGCATATATCTTCTAATGTTTTTTCTGTTTTCCAATCAAGTTCTTTTAAAGCTTTTGAAGGATCTGCATAATATTCTGGAAGATCTCCTGGTCTTCTATCTACAATTTTATAATTTACTTTTATATTATTTACTTTTTCAAAAGTAGTAACTAGTTCAAGTACACTTACTCCTTTTCCAGATCCTAAATTATAAACATTTAATCCTTCTTTTAGCTTTTCTAAAGCTTTTACATGTCCTTTTGCTAAATCTACAACATGTATATAATCTCTTACGCCTGTTCCATCTGGAGTTGGATAATCATTTCCAAATATACTTAAAACTTCTAATTTTCCTGATGCAACTTTCATTACATAAGGCATTAAATTATTTGGAATACCATTTGGCTCTTCTCCTATTAATCCTGATTCATGTGCTCCTACTGGATTAAAATATCTTAAAAGAGTTATATTCCATGAATTATCTGATTTATATAAATCTTCTAAAATTCTTTCTATCATTGCTTTTGTTTCGCCATATGGATTTGAAGTTTCTCCTCTTTTCATATCTTCTACATATTTTGGAGTTCCTGGATCTCCATAAACAGTTGCTGATGAACTAAACACTATCTTTTTTACATCATATTTTTGCATTACTTCTAAAAGATTTATTGTGCTTATTAAATTATTTGAATAATACATTAATGGTTTCTTTACAGATTCACCTACTGCTTTATAACCTGCAAAATGTATTACTGCATCTATCTTATTACTTGAAAAAATTTCTTCTACCTTTTCTTTTTCTGTTAAATCATATTGGTATAATTTGAATTTTTTACCTGTTATTTTTTCTAATTTTTCTAAAACTTCTTCTTTACTGTTATAAAGATTGTCTACTATTATTACTTCATTATTTGCTTTTGCAAGTTCTACTACTGTATGTGAACCAATAAATCCTAATCCACCTGTTACTAAAATTTTCATTATAATACACCTCTTTTTATTTATTCACTAATTTATATATTATATAATTATCAGTTTCATCAAATTTTTCAAAATTGTAATCTTCCATATTTCCATTTAAAACTGTTTCTTTTCTAAATACAATGTAATTACAATTTTTTATTTTTGCATTTTTTATTAATTCTTCTACATTTCCAGACATCAATGCTGTAAGTGTTGGATTTCCCTTCCCTTGTGGATCTCTTCTATATGCTAAATCCATTGAAGCATCAACTTGTCTCATATGTGCAACTAAACTTTCAGGAGCAATTACCTTCTTATATTCTTCATCATCTGCTCCTATTAATTGTGTTACTAAAACATCTTCATCTGGCAATTTATAAAGGTTTCCTAATTTAAAATAATTTTCCTCATTATATACTAATTTTCCACTTACTATAACTATTAAAATTAATCCTATCATTGCAACTATTTGCTTATATTTTTCTTTTTCAGTATTTATAAATTTTACTCCAGCATATGCTATAGTAATTCCAAAAGGAAGCATCCAAAATACTCTCCAATATACTGAGCTTGTAAATATTTTTCCAACTACTTTATTAAAAATAGGATTTAAAGTTATAAATAATATAATAATAGATCCATATAAAAGGAATGCTTTATTTTTTTTATTATCTTCTTTTACATATATGTATAGTAACGCTATTAAAAAAAGTAAAATATACATACCTTGTCCAATAAATTCTTGAAATGTGTTTTTTATAATTTCTATATTTTCTTTAAACATATTCTTCTTTCTCCTAAACTATCCTTTTACAAAATAAGTAATTCCATAAACTATACTTGGCATGCAACTTAATAAGCATATACCTAAATTTTTTATAGTTTTCAAAATTCCATTTTTAAAATTGAATCTAGACATTTCAAGTACAAATGATATTACCATTACTGTTATTGGTACTAAAGCTATTCCCATTGTAGTTGTAAAAGTTCCTGCTAAATTTAAAATAAATAATAATAGAAAATTTGCAAGCTTAAACTTATTATCTTCTACTTTTAGTAATAATAACCAAGCAGTTGGTATTATAATATTAGCCAAAACTGCTTTTCCCTGCCAAATACGGAATAGCAAAAATGTAAAATTAGTTCTTGCAGAATAATTCCCCCATATAAATACAAAATTTAATATTATTAAAAATTGAAAAATTTGCTTTTTATCTTTTTTAAATAATTCATCTCCTATCAATCCATATATCATATAAACAATTGGAACAAATATACATGGAAATACTAAATGAGCTACTATAGCAGGATGAATATTTATCATTTTTGATATTATTGCTGTGTATACTGGAAATGGTCCTAATCTATATCTTAAGTGTAATTGCTCTCCATTTTCTGATCCAGTATTAGCAGAATATTTATATAAAGTATTTGTTTCTAAAATTGTTGTTGATGTTCCAACATATATTGCATCATCATCATCTATATGTGCATATTCTATAAAAGCATACACTTGAATTCCTACTAAAATTAATGTTATTAATGCTAAAAGTTTAGGTGTTTCTTTTATACCTTGTATAATATTTTTTATAATTTCCTTTATTCTTATGACATTTATTAAAAAAGATATTATAGACAATACACTTATTATAATTACATAAGTATTAAATAAAACAGAAAACGAAACTTCATATAATATCATTGGAACTGCCAGAATTTGACCTATAGCAAATTCTAGTAAATAACCTATAACAAATGCAAAGATTATATTGTTTTTTTCTTTTTTTATAAATCTACAAATTAATAAACCTAATAATTCTGGTATTATAAATAAAACTAGTATTGAAAGTAAAATTTTTAAAATCATTTTATTTCTCCTTTTTAGCAACATTTTTCTTTTGCATATTTTTGATACTATTTGAATGTAATAATGGAATTGTTATAAAAAATATTAAACATAAAGTATCTAAACTTCCAAGTGAAAATCTCCCACAACTTTCAAACATTATATATATTCCATAAGTAATATACATACATAGATATGTTCTTTTTATATCCTTATCTAAATCTGATTTTACTATTTTTCTTATGACATTATAATATATAAAACTAAAATACGCTAGTCCAATTAATCCACTCATTAATAAAATATCTAAATATATATTATGATATTGAGTAAAAGTTTTAGTTTCAAAATGTAATAAGCTAATTGAATTAAATCTACCAATCCCAAATATAAAATTTATTGGATTTTCAAATAATAAATTTAATCCTACTGACCAAATATCAGTTCTTCCAGATAAATTTTTAATATATTCTATTCTAAAAAACATCGAATTTAATTTATTCCAAATTTCTGGAAAAAACAATATTATAGTAGTAATAGTTAAAGTAAAAATTATAATTAAACTTAATATTGCAATTATTTTTATTTTATTACTAACATTATTTGAAAATAAAAACATTAAAATTAAGAAAATTAAAACTGCTAATATTCCAGTTCGAGACATTGTTAATAATAAATTTATACAAAATATTACGAATATATATTTATAAACTTTTTCATTTGAATTTTGCATAATAAAAAATGTAGAAATTATTGCAACATATAAGAAGAAGGCAAATTGATTTCTATTTGCAAAAAAACTTTTTATATTAACTCTTTCTTCTAAATTTATAATTCCAATTGTAGCCATAATTTCTTTTATATATAAGCTCAAATTTATAAAACAAGCAAAAATCCCAAAATATATAATTGCTTTAAAAAAGTTATTAATATCTTCTTCTTTTATTTTTATATTAAATATTGATATATAAAGTAATACAATATTTATAAAAATACACCCAATATTTACTATATCAAAAAAATAAAAATCATCTATTATAAAATTCTTAATTTGGATTATAAACATTATTATTGTTATAAAAGTTAATAAAAGAAAATGCTTTTTTACTTCTTTTGTTATTTCTATTTTTTTATATTGAACTCTAATCAATATTAAAATTTCTATAATAAAGCATATCATCATAGATATTTTACTTGCACTATGAGATTCTTTACTTATCATATTTGGAATAATTAATGGTATATAATTAATAAATATTATTATAAATAAAACTAATGGTAAATTTAATTTTTCTTTACATTTTTCAAGAAAATTCAAAACCTACTCCTCTTCTATTTTTTGTTCATTATCTACTATCACATTACTTCCATCAGAAAGCCATTTTTTAGAAATTCTATATATTTTCTCTTCTCCTTCTTCTTTTACACTATATGCATGCAATATTGGAATACTTATAAAAACTATCATACACAAAGTATCTGCACATCCTATAGAAAATCTACTTAAAGATTCAAAAGAACAATATATAAAATAACTTATAAACATAGATATGTATATACTTTTATATTTTTTGGCTATATTAGACCTCATCACCTTTATAATAACTATAAAATATATTAATATAAAATATACAAGTTCCATAATTCCACCAGTAACTAATGCTTCTATGTAAAAACTATGAAATTGTGTAAGATTTTTTGTTTCTTCAACAATTTCTACTCCTTTAAATCTTCCTATTCCAAAAATTTTAGTATAATTATTTTCTGAGATTAAATCTGTTCCTATTTCCCATAAATCAGATCTACCAGTAAAACTTTTAATAGTATTAGATCTTATTAAAACACTTTGCACATTTTCTATTATTTCAGGATGAGTATTATTTATATAATAAGTTACACCTAATAAAATATCTACGCCAACAATAAAAATTACTATTTTAGTTTTTATACTAAATCTATCTGTAGTAATAAAAAATAAAACTGCAAATACTGCTGTGCAAAAGATTCCTGTTCTTGATGCTGTAAAAACTAAATTTGCTAAAAATACAAGTAATGTTAATTTATAAAATATATTTTTATTATTTCTTAAAATTAAAAACATATTTGAAATTATTGCAGTATATAAAAATATTGCGAATTGATTTCTATGTCCAAAAAAGCTTTTTATTTTATATACTTTTGCTCCTTTTTCAAATAACTTTAATATTTCCTCATGATATATATATACATTCACAATACAAGCAAATAATCCCATTATTATCATACCTCTAAAGAAATTATATATATACTTTTCTTCTATATCTAAGTTAAGTATAAGTACAAATAAAAATAATATATTGCAAAATATACATGCTATATTAATAATATCTAATTTATCATAATTTCCTGATTTGTATGCATTTAACTGAACTATTGATAGTGCTATTGTTGTTAAAATTAGCAATATCAAATTTGTTATAGTTAGTTTAGTTATTTTAATTTTTTTAATAAAAAACAAAAATAATATAACAAGCTCTATTGCAAAACAAATTGCCATTTCTTTAGTTCCAACTCCAAATGATTCTTTTGTTACTATATTTAATTTTATTAATGGAATATAATTTATAAACAAAATTATAAATAAAATAAATGGTAAATTATTTTTAGATTTAATTTTCTCTAATATTTTCATTTGTACTCTCCTTTTTTGAGCTTATTAATAATACTATAAATAATCCCCATAAAACAATTTTAGAGATTAGATTTGCTATTGTAAATCCTCTTAATCCATCTGATTTACTTAAAAAGTATCCAAGTATCATAAATAATATAATATACACAAAATATGTAAATACTAATTTATTAGTATTACTATATTTTAATAAAACTGATTTTATAAGAGTTGTTGCAGTTCCAAAAGCTGTTGTTAATGAAATTGGAATAATTAATACTAAAGCCTCACTGCTATGCACATATTCTGGATATAAAAATATTAATGCCACATATGTACAAGGGATTGTAACTAAAGTTACTAAAAAAAGTACTGGTATATTTGATAATATAGTAAAACTTAATATCTTTAATTTATTACTTTTTTCTGTATTATTTGATACCCAAGATAAAATAACACTTGCCATTGGATTTGTTATTAAGCTTGCTACTTTTGACATTGAATTTACTGCATAGTACATTGCAACATAACTAGCTCCAAAAATCGGATATATTAAAAATCTATCAAAATAATTCATTACATTTGTTAAAAGCGAAACAAATCCTAATTGAAAAAATTTTTTTACTGTTCCTAGCATCTCTACTGTTTTTGTAAGTTTCATTTTTAAAAGATCTGAATTTTTTAATGCATAAACTAAAGAAATTAATTCAGGAATAAATAATAGTAAATATATATTACTATTAGCCTTAAAGACAAACAAACCAGCAACTATTCCGAACTAAATAAAAGATATTTTGAATAATAACTTTATAATAATTTTTTTCTAATCTATAGTAGCATGTAGCATATAGTCTTATATTTGCCATTAATATTGTTACTACAAAAAGTATACTTCCTAAAACTGAATATTTTAGATATATAAAAATTGGAAAAACTAAAATTGCAATTACTGGTGATAATAAAACTAAAATTCTTGTAAAATCACCTATAATGTTTTTTTCTTTATAACTGCTATCTCTTACTAATCTTACATTTCCAAGCTCTCCACCAGTAACATTGCAAATTACATTTAAAATTGATATATATAGTACAATACTTGTATATATTTCGTCTTTTGCCATGCTTTTTAATCTTGGAAGTAATAGTATTTGTTGAGCAATTATATATATTCCAAATCCTATCATGTTTAATATCATGTCAGATAAAAAACTTTTGTACTTTTTTATAAAATTCATCTTCTGACCTTTCATAATTATTAATTTTATTTATCTAAATTTTATTGATTTTCATTATTTAAAATTTTATTTTTCTATTAATTCTTTTATTTTTAAGTAAGTATTTTTTCTATTAAATTTTTCTTCTGCTAGCCTTCTATTATTTTTTCCTAAATTTTCTCTTAATTCATTATCATTGTATAATTCTAATATCTTTTCTGCTATTTCTTCTACATTATTATTTTGAATATTATATCCTACTTTGTAATCTTCTACAATTTTTTTATATTCTGGGCATTCTTGTGTACTTATAACTGGAAGTCCTGCTGCTGCATAATCTCCTACTTTATTAATTATACTTTGAGCTGCTCCCTTTTTTATTGGATTTACTGCCATATCACATTTGCAAAGTCTTGCAATCATTTTTTCATATTCTAATCTTCCTGTAAATTCACAATTTACATTCTTTTCTTTAGCATAATTTTTAAATTCTTGCTGTAATGGTCCATTTCCCATAACAACAAATTTTATGTTTTTTTGATTTAAAATAGCTAAAGCATCAATTATAATTTTTATATCATAACTATGTCCTAATGTTCCAATATAAGCTATCTCAAAATTTTCTTCATCTTTTTCTAATTTATTTTCATTTTTACATTTATCAAAATAATCTAAATCTGTTCCTAAAAAAACAGTTAAACTTTGATTCTCTTTTATATTTACTCTTTTTGCTCTATCACAGTATGTATCTGACACTGCAACAATATTATCTGCCTCTTTATATATTTTATTAGCCATTTTTTCCATTGGAGCAAAAATTATATTACTTATAACTGGTACATTAAATACCATTTTAAAAGCTTCTGGCCATAAATCTTGTACATCTATAATAAATCTTATATTATTTTTTCTAGTAAAATTACTTACTACTTTTGCTACATCAAGGGAAGGTACTGCACAATATATAATATCAGGCTTTTCTATCTTTTCTAAATGTTTTTTTACATTTTTAGCAAATATATAATGTGAATAAAATCTTTTTAAAGATACATTCTTTTTATATCCAGGTTCCTTTATTAATGTTATTTTATAATCTAAATCAAATTTAACTTCTTCTCTTTGCTGTTTTTCTCCATGAGAAAAACTTGAAGTAATCAGTTCTACATCATATTTTTCTTTATCTATTAAATTTATTATATAAGTAAATCTACTATTTCCATTTTCATTTGGAAGTTTAGTAAAATTTGCTATTATGAGAACTTTTTTCTTCATATAACTCCTTTTATAATATATCAATTTATTTTTACCTAAAAATTTTTCAATCTACTATACTTTATTTACTTATCTTAAACTTTTCTATATGCTGGGAAAAACTCTTCAGATTTATCTATTTGTTTTAACTCACACAATTTATCATATATTTCTTGATTCCAAATTTTTTTGCCAATATAAAAATCAAAATCTGTATTTTTTGCAAATTTTCTTTTAAAACAATATAAAGAATCTTCTTCTGAATTTGATAATCCTCCACCATAATGTATTAATTTATAACCATGTTCTTTTCCCCATAAAGCTGTTCCATATTTTAGAATATATGCTGGCGATAAATTTAAAAATTCTGTATCTGTTCCAGATAAATGGACATGAATTATTCCATTATAAACGAAATATAATCCAGTTGCAATTGTTTTATTTTCATAAATTGCCTCTACAAAAAGCAGATTATCTTTATAAAATTTTATAATATTATTAAAGTATTCATCATCAAAAAAATAATATTCTGATGCATTTTTCCTTTCCATATTAAGATAATATATTCTTTTAAATTCTTCTAAACTTTCTGGTTTTTCTGTAACTCTATATTCTACACCTGAAGCTAAAACTCTTCTTATTTCTTTTCTGCAACTTTTTGAAAATTCACTTAAAACAGGATCTTCGTATTTTTCTAAATTTGTTGCTAGAGTTTTTCTCATATATTTTGCATTATACATTTTTTCAAAATCTTCATAGTTTTTTATAATTGGATGAAAACGTACAAATTCACTTACAATATTATTTTGCAAGCAATAATTTGAAAAATCTTTTTCATAATTTTGTAATAACTTGTCCTTATCTTTTAACAAGTTTTCAATAATTGGTCCACCATAGCCATATGGTGTTATTAAATCAAAATAAACTTTTCCATCTATTCTTTCTTTAATTTCTCTTTTTAGAAATTGATTCGTAATTTTTCCATTATCATCTTCATATACAAATATTTCTTGTGTGCCACAATCTGCTTTTTCATATAATTTTCCATAATTTTTATCAAAATATAAATCTATATTTTCACTCAATTTTTTTAGTTTTCCTTCCATTTTTACTTTAATGTATATATTTCATAATATTAAATTATAAAACACTACTAAATTTTATCTAAAAACTCCACTAACAAATCTATATACTCTCCAATTTGACTTGATGTATATCTTTGATCACATATTAATGATAATTCATTTTCAAAAATATTATTTAATTGTTCTTCTTGTGGCCAATGTACAGGTAAATAAATTTTATTTTCTATCAAATATTTTCTTAAACTATCTCTTTTTTCTTTTTCCAAAATTATAGGAACAAATAAAAGTCCATCAGCTTCATTATAATCATTTACTAAAAACTTAACATTTGCATTATTTTTTAATTTATTATAAATTACTTTAGTATTTTCAATTCTTGATTTTTTTATAGTTTCAAGATTGATTCCCATAATTATTTTGAAAGATTCATCATCTATAGAATAATTTTTATAATCATCCTCTAATATTTTTCCACTTTCACTATATTGATTTAAAAAAGTTTCTTTTGCTATATTATCACTTTTTTCAATATAATCTTTTTTATTTTTCATAGCTACTTTTTTTATATCAATCATTTTTTCATTTGTGCTTTTTTCTAAATCTATTTCAAATTTAGAGTTTCTTGAAACTGCAATTGCACCACTTGCAATAGGAAACCATTTTCTTAAACTCCCTATTAAATAATCTGAATATTCACTATATTTCTTACTTGAAAAAATACTATGTGTTATATCCTCAATTACAATTTTTCCTAATGCTTTAAATTTTTGAATATAAGAACCCATATTAGTGTTACTATATCCAAAGTAATTCATTGCTAAAAAGATATCTATATCTTCTCTAAATTCAATATTGTATTTTAATCCCTCATTATAATACACATCATAATATTCAACTTCAATTCCTAAATCAAGAAATGGCTTTGTCATTGAAAAGCAACTATATGAAGGTAAATAAGCCTTTTTTATTTCTTTATTTTTTAATATATTTTTTAAAACATAATATATAGAAGTTCTACCAGATAAAGTAAATTTAACATCTTGTCCAAAATTCCAACAGTCTTTATTATCGTTTTTTAATTCATCTTCAAACTCCCAAAATTCACTACCTATTTCCATTTTATCTCCACTTTTTTATTTTCAAATTTACGAAAGAATTATTATTTTACTAGGCAAACGAATTTGAAATTAATGAGGCGTACGTGTTGTACGTTGATTTAATTTCAAATGCAGTTTAACGACGTAAAATGATGATTATTTCGTAAATTTACGCTCTCCAATCAATTAAACATTCAACAATATTATTAGAAAAACAATAATATTTATCATTTTCTTTTCTTATTTCATTTTTTAAATTATCGTCATTTGATAATAAAATTGAATTTTCTGTTAAAAGATTTTTTATACCATCTTTGCTTACTTCAAATATTTCATCAAATAAATTAATATCAATCTTATTTGACTTTAAAAATTCAATTGCTGTTTCTTTATTTTTAACTAATAAATTTATTTTTATATTTTTATTTACACATTGATATAAATACATCATAACAAAAGTATTTATTTTTTCTATATCTTTAAAACAAGTTTCAAAATCAATAAAAACTTTGTTATATGATATTCCAAGTGAATACTTACCAAAAAATTGTTTATCAGCTTCTATATCAATATCATTAAAAGTTACTTTTACATCTTGTCCATCAAAATCTTTTAGTGCCAATAACGGCAAGTTTACATCTAAACATCTACTCAAACTAAAAGCTCCCGGCATTCTTGTACTCATTTCTAATAATTTAAATTTTCCACTTACATCTTTTTTTATTTGGAAAAACCAGAAACCTCTAAAGTTTGCCTCACTATTTATATTTTCAGCTATTTTTTTAATCTCATCTGTAAGTTTAATTCTTCTGCTATGCACATCAATTCCAGCAAGCATTCTGTCTGCTGCTCTTGGATTACAAAATAGTAGTTCTCTATTTTTATTTGTAAAACAATCAACAGTTACTTCTTCTCCTGGTAAAAATTCGCAAATTACCATATTAGGTTCTTTAGTATATAGCTCTAATTCTTCACTATTATTAACTTTATAAGCATGTCTTGCACCTTGGTCATTATCTTTTTTTACAAAAACTGGATATTCTGTTACTTCTTCTTTTTTATAAGTTTTAGGAATAAAATCATACTCTTTTAATTTTTCATAAGTTTTAGTTTTATATCTACATAATAAAGCTGTTTCATAATCTGAACATAATGTAATTGCATTTATTTTATCTTTATTTTTTTGTAAAAATACGCACATATCTTCATGTGTTGATATAATAAATTTAATATTATATTCTTTAATTTTTTGATTTAAAACTTCTATAAAATTTTCGTCATTCATATTTGGAATATCTGGTATATAGTTTTTATAAACATAAACTCCATGATTTTTATATATAGAAGTTCCCCAAATTTCAAATTCTTCATTATCTTTTAATGCCATATTCATATCTGTTGCAGCAAGTGAACCACAAGATAATACTAATACTCTTTTTTTCATATTTTCCTTTCTACTTATATACATTTTCACAGAATATCTTTATTTTAAGATTCTTTGTTATTTTCTTCTAATTGTTTCTTTCTATACTCATCAAAATCTATTGTTTTTCCGGTGCCTCTAGTAACAACACCATCTTTTTTTATAACTTTATAAAAAGTTTTAAAAAGTATTTTTAAATCATTTATAAAAGTAATATTATTTACATATTCAATATCATATGAAAATCTTTCTTCCCAATTTAAAGCATTTCTTCCATTTATTTGAGCAAGACCTGTTAATCCAGGTCTTACATCATGTCTATGTTTTTCTTCTTCATTATAATAAGGTAAATAAGCTACTGCTAAAGGTCTTGGACCTATCAAACTCATTTCACCTTTTAAAATATTAACTAACTCTGGAAGCTCATCTAAGCTTGTAGCTCTTAATATTTTCCCAAATTTTGTTAGCCTATCTTTATCAGGAAGTAATTTTCCATTTTCATCTTTTTTATCAGACATACTTCTAAATTTATAAAGCTTAAAAACTTTACCATCTTTTCCTGGTCTATCTTGTTTAAATATTACAGGACTTCCTAATTTTACTCTAACTAATATTGCAACAATTAATATAATTGGTGAAAGTATTACAAGAGAGCAAAAACTTATTACAATGTCTAATAATCTTTTAATATATTTTCTATACATTATTTTCCTCATTTTTTAACTTACAATTATACTATAATATAAAAGAATGTCTTAGATATTATAGTAAAACTATGCTAAGTACTATGAATAAATTTTTATTCAAATATAAATTCATTTGAATATAATTCTAAATATCCATTATCATTTTGTGGTTTAACAATTCTATATGTTCCAGCACCTAATTCTCCATAATCTTCTGTCCAATTGATTTCCTCAACTGTTTGATGATTTTCATCTAACTGATATCTTTCAGAATCAAAATTTATAGTTCTTAATAAAGGCACATCTTCCCATTTATCTTCAGCATTTTTTAATTGTAATTTGTATTCAGGTCCCCAAAAATAATTTGTATCATTTGTATCTGTTATTATAAGTTTTGTTCCAGTTCTTGTTAAAGTTCCTATATCTACTTCTAAAGTAACTTTATCTATACTTCTTCCATATTCACTTTCTGGAATTTCTCTTTCTACTTCTGGAGTTGATACTCTATTTCCTTCAAGAACAAAATCCTCTTGTCCTACTGTATTTTCATTCTCTTCTTTGTTTGAGTTCATTTTGTATACAAAAAATCCTGCTATAATTAAAATTAATACTACTACAATAATTAAAATATCTCTTACTTTCATTTTTTTATCCTCCGTTTATATATAATTTACTTTTACTTATAAAATCTCTTTTATAGTAAAAAATTTTTATGACATTTTTAATTTTAGTAATTTATACTAAATATATTTTTATTAAATAATTATTTTAAAAATAAAAAATAATTATTTAATAGAATAGAAAAAATACTTTTTAATATTTTGCTAAAATTTTAATTAAATAAATTCTTTATTATATCTATGATTTTATTTTGCTCTTCTTCTGTCATTTTTGTATCAGATGGCAAACATACTCCTCTATTAAATAAATCTTCACCAATACTTTTTTCATCTACTTTAATAAAATCATATTTTTCAAAAATTGGTTGTAAATGCATTGGTTTCCATACTGGTCTTGATTCTATATTTTCTTTTTCCAATCTTTCTATTACATCTAATGGTTTTACTTTTGAAGATTCTTTTATAGTCATACAAGAAAGCCATACATTTGATCTTTCATCTTCATTTTCTGGCATCATTTCTATATCAGAAATATTTTTAAATCCTTCTTTATATTTATTAAAAATTTCATTTTTTCTAGCAATTCGTTTTTCCAAGACCATCATCTGACCTCTTCCAATTCCTGCTAAAACATTACTCATTCTATAATTATATCCAATTTCAGAATGTTGATAATGACGAGCTGGATCTTTACTTTGTGTTGACCAAAATCTTGCTTTATTTATTCCTTCTTCATCATTTGATACTAACATTCCGCCACCTGTAGTTGTAATTATCTTATTTCCATTAAAAGATAATGCTCCATATTTTCCATAAGTTCCTAAATATTTTCCCTTATATATTGTTCCTAATCCTTCTGCTGCATCTTCTAAAACAGGAACATTATGTTCATCACATATTTTCATTATTTCTTCCATTTTAGTGGCTCTTCCATATAAATGAACTACTATAACAGCTTTTGGATTATATTTTTCAAAAGCTTTTTCTAAAGCTTTTGGACTCATATTCCAAGTAAACTCTTCTGAATCTATAAATACTGGTGTTGCATTTTCGTATATAATAGGGTTTACACTTGCTGAAAAAGTAAGGTCAGATACAAATACTATATCATCTTTTTTTACTCCTAATGCTTTTAAACCTAAATGTATACTTGAAGTACCACTTGCTAGTGCAACTGATGCCTTTACACCTAAATATTCTCTAACTGATTTTTCAAATTCGTTTATATTCTCTCCAATTGTAGATAACCAATTAGTATCAAAAGCTTCTTTTACAAATTTTTCTTCATATTTTTCATCAGACATATGTGGTGATGCTAAATAAATCTTTTTTTGCATTACAAATTCCTTTCTAGTTTTTTATTATTTATTTGCTTCTCTAGTTTTAAATTATTTATTTTCATTTACTTTTTCTGGTTCTTTAAATGTTGGAACTAGTTCCTTAAAAGTATTTTTTATTTCTTCAGTTTCTACATCATTTTTTTCTATCAATTTGCTTAAAACAGCTATTTTATTATCTATATCTTCCATAGTAATATCTAGTGGTTCTGCTACAAAAATTTCATTATGAGCTGTTTTTTCTAGTCCTTCTTCGCCCATCAAAAGTTCTTCATATAATTTCTCACCAGGTCTTAATCCTGTTATCTTTATATCTATATCTTGATTTGGAGAAAGCCCAGATAACTTTATTAAACTTACTGCTAAATCATATATTTTAACAGGTTGTCCCATATCTAATACAAATATTTCTCCACCATTTGCATATGTCATTGCTTGGAGTACAAGTTCAACTGCCTCTGGAATTGTCATAAAAAATCTTGTAATTTCTTTATGAGTAACTGTTACTGGTCCGCCTTCTGCAATTTGCTTTTTAAAAAGTGGAACTACAGAACCATTACTTCCAAGTACATTTCCAAAACGTACTGCTGCATATTCTGTTTTACTTTCTTTGTTTTTAGCTTGTACTATCATTTCACAAATTCTTTTAGTAGCTCCCATTATATTAGTTGGGTTTACTGCTTTATCTGTAGAAATTAATATAAATCTTTTTACATCATATTTATCACAAGCATTTACAACATTATATGTTCCAAACACATTATTTTTTATTGCTTCTAACGGACTTTTTTCCATTAATGGAACATGTTTATGTGCTGCTGCATGAAATACTAAATATGGTTTATATTCTTCAAAAATTTGCTCTAATCTTCTATTATCACGTACACTTGCTATTATTGCATCGATTTTTATTTTAGGGTATTTTGTTTTTAATTCAATTTCTATATCATATAAAGAATTTTCGTATATATCTATCATAACAAGTTTTTCTGGTTTATACTTTATAATTTGTCTACAAAGTTCTGAACCTATTGAACCACCAGCACCTGTTACAACAACTACTTTTTCTTTAATTAAACTTTCTATATTTTTATTATCTAATTTTATAGGATCTCTTCCTAAAATATCTTCTATTTCAACATCTCTTAAATTTTCAATTAATTTTTTATCTTTTATTATTTCTTTTAATCCTGGTAAAATTCTAACTTTTGCATCTGTTGCTTGGCAAATATTTAAAATTTGTTTTTTATTTTCATTATCAATATTGGCTATTGAAAAAAAGATTAAATCTATATTGTTTTCTTTACATATTCTTACAATATCATTTCTGTTTCCTATTATCTTTACTCCTGAAACTGTATAATTTAACCTTTTTTTGTTATCATCTATAATTCCAACTATATTATAGTTTTCTTTCATACTTGATTTTATTGTTTTGATTATTTCATGTGCTGCATTTCCTGCACCAATAATAAGTAAATTTTTTTGCTTTTCTTTATTTACATTTATTCCTTTGTTTACTATATCTGCAACCAAAATATATTTTACAATTATTCTATATGAAATCATCATAAGGGCAATAAAAATACCAGCCAAAATATTTAATCTTGCAGAAACTAAAATATAAAATTTAAAAACTTTTCTTATAATACAAATTATTATAGAAGAAATTATACATAATCCAAAATATTTTAAGTAATCTTTTCCTTCTTCATATCTAATAATACTTTTATAACTCTTAGATAAATGAAATACTAATTGATATACAATAATTGAAAGAATTATTGTTTTTGAAAATTTATCCATATAGTATCCTGATATCTTATATACAGAAGATTCAGATACTAATACCATTCCCAAATAATACGCAATTACTATACATGCTATATCTAATAAGACAAGTATTATTGTTCTATATTTACTTAACTTCTTTATTTTTTCCAATTTTTACACTCCGATTAAAAATAATACTCTTCATTATAAGTCTTTTCAAATTTTATCATTATATACCATTTTTTTCAAGAAATTTATACAATAATGCACATAAAAATCACATTTTAGGTAAAAAAATCGAAAATAAGATTTTCTAAACGACTTTATCTCAAAAAAATTTAATTTTGCATAATTATATTACTAAAGTAGAACAATAGTTGATGATATTTAATAGAACAAAAGTGAACATTATGAAAATTGCAAAAGAAAAAACTTATTGTAAATGTCCACGTCTTTGTTCGATGCGCATAACTTATCTGTAGCTCATTACATTCGCACAGCTAAGAAATGTACAAAAGTTGGCAAAGCCTTTATTTTATAGGAAGCGCGAAGCACTTTCCTATAAAATAAAAAAAGTTAGTAATCAAATTTTAATTACTAACTCTTCATTAATTTATAAAATAACTATTTCATTAAATATTCTGGATGAGCTAAATACCAATCAATAGTTTTTACAATTCCATCTTTAAACATTGTTTTTGGAGCCCAATCAAATTCATTTTTTAATTTTGTAGGATCTATAGCATATCTATAATCATGTCCTTTTCTATCTTCTACATAAGATATTAAACTTTCTGGTTTTCCTAATCTTTCAAGAATTAATTTTACTATTTCTATATTTCTTTTTTCATTATGTCCACCGATATTATATCTTTCACCTTTTTTACCTTGATGTAAGATTATATCAATTGCTTCGCAGTGATCTTCTACAAATAGCCAATCTCTTATATTTAATCCTTCTCCATAAACTGGTAATTGCTTATCTTGCATAGCTAAAGATATCATATGTGGTATTAATTTTTCATGATGTTGATATGGTCCATAATTATTTGAACAATTTGTTACACTAACATTCATTTTATATGTTTCGCTATATGCTAAAGCTATTAAATCTGATGATGCTTTTGATGCTGAATATGGGCTGTTTGGTTTTATTGGTGAAGTTTCAGTAAAATATCCTGTTTCTCCAAGTGTTCCATATACTTCATCTGTAGAAACATGAACAAATTTATTTTTGCTTCCTTCTCCCCAAAATTGTTTAGCAGCTTCTAATAATGTATGTGTTCCTATTACATTTGTTTGTGTAAATACAAATGGAGTTTTTATACTATTATCAACATGTGATTCTGCTGCAAAATGTACAACTGCATCTATATCATATTTTTTGTATGTTTCCATTACAAAATCAAAATCACAAATATCTCCTTGTACAAATGTAATTTTATCTTTTATATTATCTAAATTATGTATATTTCCAGCATATGTTAATTTATCATACACTACTATATTATATTTTCCTTCATATTTTTTTACCATTAATTCTGCAAAGTTAGCTCCTATAAAACCTGCAGCTCCTGTAACTAATATATTTTTCATTTTTTCCCATCCTTTACTTTTATTTATATTTTATATAAAAATGCTCTTTTAGTATAACATATTTTTATGAATTTATCATTCTATTAATATAACTATTTGCAAATTCTACAATTTCGTTCATTGTTTTCTTTGTATATTCGTCTTGGCAATTTAATCTTTTTACAATTTTGCTAATATAATCATTCTGTTTTAGTAATATTAATGTTTCTTTAAAATTTAATCCATAAAGATGTGCAAAACATACAACCATAAAATCCATATCTGTTTTTGCATCTGAATATGCTAGCAATCTTTCTTCTTTAAATTTATTTAAAAATTCTGGTGTTAATTTCTCTTTAGATATATCTTTAGTTCCTAAAATGACGCAATCTTCAATTTTTTGTTCTGTAAACACTTTATATATATCTAAATTATCTGCATCTCTAACTATTTTTGCATGTAATAATTCTTTATCAGAAAGTCCAGCTTCTATTTCTAATTTATTATGATTTCTTACTGCCTTTAATATTATTTCATCATAACTTGTATCATCAATAAAATTTCTAATTATATTATCTTTAAATAAAACTTCTACACCTTTTTCTGCATGATCTACACTAATTTTATCAAAAAAAGTATTATAAATTCTTACTTGCTCAAATCTTCCTATATCATGTAATAATCCTATTAATTCAGCTAAATCTTGTTCTTCTTTAGATAACTTAAGCATATTAGCTATTTTTCTAGCATTTTCTGCAACACGACATGTATGAATAAATTTTATATTTATTCTTGGAACATTTATATCATAATTTGAAACATATTCTTTAAAATACTTTTTTGCCTTTACGATATCTATCATCTAATTTATCCTTTATTTTAGATTTTTAAATAAATCAGTTTTTCTTAATTCATCTAGTGTAGGCCAAAGTGCATCTTTTTCAGATGTTAAGTATTCTTCTGGCTTCATTCCTGGAACTTCTGGCCAAACAATGCCTATTTCTGGATCATCCCATTTTAATCCACCTTCTGCTCCATGATTATATACATCATCGCATTTATAACTAAATTCTGCTACATCTGATAATACTAAAAATCCATGTGCAAATCCTCTTGGAATCATAAACATCTTTTTATTTTCTTCAGAAAGCACAACACCTTCCCATTTTCCATAAGTTTTACTTCCTGGTCTTAAATCAACTGCTACATCAAAAACTTCACCTTTTATACATCTTACAAGTTTAGCTTGAGTATTTTCTTTTTGGAAATGTAATCCTCTTAAAACACCTTTTTTTGATTTTGATTGATTATCTTGTACAAAGTTATTTGTAACTCCAATCTCATCAAAATCTGGTTTACTATATGTTTCCATAAAATATCCTCTATTGTCTCCAAATACTGTTGGCTCAATAACATAAACACCTTCAATTGAAGTATCTATTCTTGTAAATTTTCCCATTATTATTACTTCCTTTCAATTTGCTTTATATATTTTTATTCGTAATATATGTACATTAATCAAATAATTCACTTTCATAAATTGCTTTATATTGTTCATAATCTCTTTCAGCAATTCTCTTTAAATATTTACCATACTCTGTTTTTTTGTATTTTTCTGCTTCAACTAGGACTTGTTCTTTACTTATCCATTTATTTCTATATGCAATTTCCTCTAAACAAGCTATTTGTACACCTTGTCTTAATTCTATAGCTTTTACAAAATCAGATGCATCAGATAATCTATCAGCTGAACCTGTATCAAACCAAGCATATCCATTTCCTAATGGAATAACTTGTAATTTTCCATTTTCCATGTATACTCTATTTACGTCTGTTATTTCTAATTCTCCTCTTTCAGATGGTTTTATTGATTTTGCTATTTTTACAACTTCATTATCATAAAAATAAATTCCTGGAACTGCAAAATCTGATTTTGGATGTTCTGGCTTTTCTTCAATAGAAATTGCTTTTCCATTTGAATCCATTTCAACTACACCATAAGATGTTGGGTCAGCAACATGATATCCAAATATAATTCCACCTTCTTTTAAGTGACTTGCTGCTTTTAAAACTCTTTCAATTCTTGAACCATAAATCATGTTGTCTCCTAAGATTAAAGCTACATTATCATCACCAATAAAATCTGCACCAAGTACAAATGCATCAGCTAATCCTACTGGTTTTTCTTGAACTTTATATTCAAATCTCATTCCTAATTTAGAACCATCACCTAATAAACTTTTAAATGCTGGTAAGTGAACTGGTGTTGAAATAATTAATACTTCTTTAATCCCTGCCATCATCAATGTTGATAATGGATAATAAATCATTGGTTTATCATATACTGGTAACATTTGTTTTGAAACTGCTAATGTTACTGGATAAAGTCTTGTGGCACTACCACCTGCTAAAATAATACCTTTCATTTTTTCCTCCTACTATTTCAATTCTTCTTTTAAATATGTTGATAAAGCATCTTCCCATTTACTTGGGACTATTCCGATATTTTTTAATTTTTCTTTTGATAACATACTATTTTTTGGTCTATCGCTTGATTGTGGATACATTTCTTTATATTCTTCTGATGTTATTGCTTTTACATTTGTTGAAATATTTGCAAGTTCAAATATTTTTCTTGTAAACTTACACCAAGTTGTAAACCCTTCATTTGTTGAATGATATATTCCATATTCTGGTTCTTTTTCCATTATTTTTTCTATAATTTCACATAAAGTAGTTGTTGATGTTGGACTTCCATGTTGGTCATCTACTACAGATATTTCATCTTTACTTTCAGATAATTTAAGCATTGTTTTTACAAAGTTTTTTCCACCTAGTCCATAAAGCCATGCTGTTCTTAAAATATAGTATTTTTCTGCGCATTTAGCATTTTCTTCTCCAACAAGTTTTGTTCTTCCATATGCACTTACTGGATTTGGAGTCATGTCTTCTGTATAGATTTTATCTACTTGCATATCTCCTGCAAAAACATAATCCGTACTAATATGAATAAGAGTTGCATCTTCTTGTTTTGCTGCATCTGCTATATTAGCAAGTGCTGTTCCATTAACAGCTAATGCTAAGTCTTCTTTTACTTCACAAGCATCTACATTTGTAAACGCAGCACAATTTATAATATAGTATGGTTTTACTTCTTTTGCTTTATTTAGTACAGCTTCTCTATCACATATATCTAATGTTTCTAAAGTAGTCCCTACTACATCATAATTTTTTTCTAATCTTTCTCTTAATTCTCCTCCAAGCATTCCGTCTGCTCCAATTAATAATACTTTCTTCATTTTAATCCTTCCTTTATGTTTATTTTTTCTTATCCTTTTAATACGCACATTATATCACAGCGTTTCACATTGTCAAAGCTTTTTACACATATTCCACATTTTACACAAAACTTTCACAAAAAAATTTAAACAATATTTATTATAACACCTTCTATAAGTTAAAAATCACTGGAATTCCACTTATTAAAGTAAGCACACATAAAAAGAATAAAAATACATTTCTATATTTTTTATCATCATAATTTAAAAATAAAAACACTAGTAAACAAAGCTCCGCAACAAATAAATACAAATATAAATTAGTAAAAAATGCCATTGGTCTTTCTACAAAAATTAAAATACACACAATTAATAAACTAATTCTAATTGTATTTTTAAACTTAATTATTTTTTCTTTTACATTTCCTAAAAAATAAAATATTATGATTAAATTTGCAAAATTTACTGCCGGTGCTACACATGATATATCAGTTTTAGAAAATAAAGTTATATTTTCTAAAAGCAGTGGTAATCCAGATATACAATATATTGTTTCTAAAACTGATACTATTGTAATTGGTAATAAAAATTCTGCATGTTTATCTTTTGAAAATAAATAATATAATGAAATTATCATTGGTATAGGAAAAATTGATATAAAACTTCCAAGTACTGCTTTTTCTGGTACATCATTAAATGGTAACAATATATTGTATAAATAATTAAATAAATATGATATGCCATTTCTATAATATCTTTGAGGAACTTCGTATTGATGTTCAACATTAAAACTTAAAATTACTGCTAATGCAATACTTATAACTATTGTAATAATTCCTATAATATTTGATAATTTATTTTTTAAAATATTTTCTTTATTTTTAATTAAAATCCAAATTATTAATGCAATAAATATGTATCCATAGCTTACTACTGATGGTATATAAGTAAACTGTAATAAAACACTACATACAATAACTACTAAAGATATTATAACTTTTTGTATTGTTTTTTGATATTCAAAAAACTTTTGCACTAGAACAGTAATTAATTCTAACAATATTAAAGCTTCAATATTATTAAAATTCCACATAGTCATTCCTGAAAATGTAGTAACTATTGCTCCAACTACAGATATGTTCTTATTTTTATTAGTTAAAATTAAAAATAATTCATAACTTATAAGCAAAATAGAATAAAATTTTATATTCCACCATGGACTAAAAATTTTATCTGTTGTAAAAATCCAATCTTTAACACTCAAAGAACTGAAAAAAAATCCAATTAAACTTGAAATAATTGTTAATATAGCAGATATTTTATATCGATTTTCTATTATTTTTATATTTTTCATTTTTCTCCAACCAATTATTTATTTTCTATCTTTTCTATCCTTATTTGTTTGTCTTTCTCTTGCAATTCCCATTTTTCCAGATGGTATATCTTCTGTAATTGTTGATCCTGCTGCAACTAGAACATCATCACCTAAAGTTACAGGTGCAACAAGGTTTACATTTGAACCAATAAATGCTCTATCTCCAATTTTTGTTTTATATTTATTTTTTCCATCATAATTGCAAGTTACTGTACCACAACCAATATTTCCATCAGTTCCAATTTCTGTATTTCCTAAATAAATTAAATGTGGTACTTTTGTTCTATCTCCAATTTTTGTTTCTTTTATTTCAACAAAATTTCCAATTTTTACATTATTTCCTAAAACACATCCCTGTCTTATATATGCATTTGGTCCTATTTCACAATTATCTCCAATTACTACTCCACTTTTAATTATAGTGTTTGGATGAATAACTGTATCAACTCCAATTTGTACATCATCATGAATATAAGTTGTATTTACATCTTCAATTGTAACTCCATTTTTCATATGATATGCATTTATTCTCATCCTTAAAACTCTAGTTAATAATTCAAGTTGAGCTCTATCATTAACTCCAAGTATTTCTGTATTATCTTCAACTATAACAGCACCTGTTTTTAGCCCTTTATCGTTCATTATTTTTATAACGTCTGTTAAATAGTATTCACCTTGAACATTATTAGGTTTTATCTCTTTTAAAGCCGTTAAAAGTTCTTCTATATCAAAACAATATATACCAGAATTTATTTCCTTTATTTCTTTTTCAAACATATTAGCATCTTTTTCTTCAACAATTGCTTGTATATTTCCACCTTCATCACGTATAATTCTTCCATATCCAGTAGGATTATCATATATTGCTGTTAAAAGAGTGGCATATTCTTTATTTTTAAAACTTTTTACTATTAAGTTTTCTAAAGTCTCTTTTCTTATTAACGGAACATCTCCATAAAGAATTACTACTTTTCCTTTTTTACCTTCTAAATATTCTGCAGCTTGCATAACAGCATGACCTGTACCTAAAAGCTCATCTTGATATGCATATTTAACACCACTTCCAAGTACTTCTTCTACTTGTTCTTTCAAATGTCCAACTACTGTAACAACTTCATCAGAACCTACTGATTTTGCAAGGTCTGCTACTCTTTTTACTAATTCTTTATCATATATTTTGTGAACTAATTTTGACTTATTAGATTTCATTCTTGTGCCTTTACCAGCAGCCATAATAATTGTACTTACGTATTGATTTTCTCCCTCAATAATCATAGTTTCACCATCCATCCTTAAACAAATTTTACAAATACTAATATCTATTTATTAAATATATAGCTAAATAAAATTTGTTAATAATTTTGATATATATTATTCAAAGTTTATAAATTTGTTTAAGTCATTTTATTATAATATTTATAAATAGTCAACATTTGAATCTATTTTAGAAAATTATTTTTTCACATGTAAACCTTAGCTTTCATTGACTTTGACGCTTTATCGTTATATAATAGATATTGTATACAAAATATGAAATGGAGGTATTATAAATGTGTACATTAACAGAAAATCTTCTTGACTTGCGGAGAGCAGAAAGCATAAGGGGAGTTCCTCTTAATAATGAGGATATTAACTTTATAGAGAAGTACTGCAAGCAGCATGGTATCCTCAAGGTTCAATGTGGCTCTTGCCATGAATTTTCAAAGCCGAAATCTTTTTTTATGCAAAAGCAGAATGAGTTTACATTTTTGAAAAACGGCTGCAAAAAAAATTTCTTGGAAGTTGACGTTGACTGTCAAGATTTCACAGCTTTTAAGATTTCAGGAAAAACGATGCATGTTTATGCGTATTTCCGCTGTGAATGCGATTAAACAAACTCCAGCCAGCCTGAACATCTATCATCAGAAAATCAGGAGGCACAAAAGAAACCCACAGGTTAAAGCTAAACAGCTTTGCCTATGGGCTTTTTTCTTTCTTATATTAAATCTTACATATTATTATTTTGTAACTTTAGTTATAGCAAGTCCATCTCCTACTTCTAAAATTTTTGTTTCTAAATTAGGATTTTCTGTAACTTCCTTTATGTATTCTCTTAAATGTCTTACAGCTGTTCTTTGTTTGTGTTTATTATAATCACTCATAACGTACCCTTTATATAAAACATTATCTGCTAAAATTACTCCTTTATTTTTTACTAGTCTTATTCCTTCTTCTAAAAATATTGAATATTTACTTTTAGCTGCATCTATAAATACTATATCATAAGAATCATTTAATGTTGGTAATATATCTACAGCATTTCCTATCATTATATTTATTCTATCAGAAACACCTATATTTTTAACATTTTCGATTGCTTCTTTTGCTCTTTCTTCATCTAATTCTATAGTATCTATAATGCAAGCATTTTCAGTAAATCTTGCAAAACAAGAGGCTGAATATCCAACAGCTGTTCCAATTTCTAATATTCTCTTTGGATTTTCTTTTGCTAATACTTCTTTTAAAACTTCTAATGTATCATCCATTATAATTGGAATATGGTTTTCTAGTGCTCTTTTTTTTACTATTTCAAATTCTTCTATATTAAACATTTCTTTACCTCTTAATACTTATTAATTCTAAATTAAAATCCACTAATCAAAAGTCAATACTTGACTTCCTATATAGTGGATTTTATATTATTATTTTTTAGAAGTCTTTAATTTATAAATTTATGCTTTATAAACTTTATTTTCCTGTTCTAGCTGCTCTTTCTCTATCTTTATTATTTAATATTTTCTTTCTTAATCTAATGCTTTCTGGTGTTACTTCTACTAATTCATCATCTTGTATAAACTCAATAGCTTTTTCTAATGACATTTGAATTGGTGGAACTAAACGTAAAGCTTCATCAGAACCAGAAGCTCTAGTATTTGTTAAATGTTTTTCTTTACATACATTAATAGCCAAATCTTCTCCTCTTGAGTTTAATCCAACTATCATACCTTCATATACTTCAACACCAGGTCCTATAAATAATTCTCCCTTATCTTGTGCATTGTATAATCCATATGTAATAGATTTTCCATTTTCAAATGCTACTATTGTTCCTCTTACTCTAGCTTGAACATCACCTTTATATTCTTCATAACATTCAAATATATGGTTCATTGTTCCTTCACCTTTTGTATCTGTTAAGAATTCTGTTCTATAACCAATAATTCCTCTTGCAGGAATTTTAAATTCAATTTTTGTATGCCCTGCTTCTGCTGGTTCCATATTAAGCATTTCTGCTTTTCTTCTACCTAATTTTTCTATAACATTTCCTACACAATCATCAGGTACATTAACAACTAATCTTTCGATTGGTTCACATTTTACACCATCAATTTCTTTAAAAATAACTTTTGGTCTTGAAACTAAAAGTTCAAATCCTTCTCTTCTCATATTTTCAATTAAAACTGATAAATGTAATTCTCCTCTTCCTGAAACTTCAAAAGAATCTGGTGTTTCTGTTTCTTTTACTCTTAAACTTACATTTCTATCTAATTCTTTAAACAATCTATCTCTAATATGTCTTGAAGTAATAAATTTTCCTTCTTTTCCTGCAAATGGTCCATTATTAACACTAAATGTCATAGAGACTGTTGGTTCATCTATATCAACAAATGGTATTTTTTCTGGATTATTATAATCACATATTGTGTCTCCAATATTAATATCTGTAACACCTGATAATGCAACTATATCTCCTGCGTCTGCATGTTCAACTTCAATTCTTTTTAATCCATCATATACATATAATTTTGTTACTCTTGCACTAATTACTTTATCTTCACTTTTGCAAATAGCAACTGGCATATTAAGATCTATAGCACCTCTTTCAACTCTACCTATAGCTATTCTTCCAATATAATCATCATAATCAATATTTGAAACTAACATTTGCATTGTTCCATCCATATCACAAGCTGGTGGATCAATTTCATTTATTATTGTTTCAAATAAACATTTTAAATCTTCTCCTTTAGTGTTTAAATCTAATGTTGCTGTTCCTTGTTTTCCTGATGCATATACTACTGGAAATTCTAATTGTTCATCATTAGCTCCAAGTTCGATAAATAACTCTAAAACATCATCAACAACTTTTAGAGGTTGTGCTCCAGGTCTATCTATTTTATTTATAACAACAATTGGTTTTAAATTTAATGCTAAAGATTTCTTTAAAACCTCTCTTGTTTGAGGCATAGCTCCTTCAAAAGCGTCTACTAATAGAACTACTCCATCAACCATTTTTAAAACACGTTCAACTTCTCCACCGAAATCAGCATGCCCTGGTGTATCTACTATATTTATTTTTATATCTCCATAGTGAACTGCTGTATTTTTTGAAAGTATTGTTATTCCTCTTTCTTTTTCTATGTCGTTTGAGTCCATAACTCTTTCTTCAACTTGTTCGTTACTTCTAAATATACCACTTTGTCTAAGCATTGCATCTACTAATGTTGTTTTTCCGTGGTCAACGTGTGCAATTATTGCTACGTTTCTAATTTTTTGGTTGTTCATTTTTACTACCCCTCTTTATTTCTTCTTTTACATAAAAAATGGTTAAATTCTGCATATGCAAATTTAACCATATAATTATATATCAACTATATCTTTTTGTCAACCTATGTCAACATAATTTCAAATTTATAATGTGATATTCTATTCGTTATCTTTTATTTCTTCAAAACGATATTTTTGTTTTACATCTGGATATTTTTCATGATCTACTTCTGATAAAAACATTTCTATTGGTCTTGCATAAATACCATCTTTATGATTTGTCTTTCCTTTATTATCCATACAACAATAAACAACTAGTTCTTCTCCTGTTTCACTATGCTTTGCAGTAGTTATAACAAATGCTTTTGTACCTTTAAAATGTTGGTACATAGTATATGGCTTTACTTCTCTCATATTTTATCACCTCCTAAATTTCTGTATTAGCTAATTTTAAAATTTCTTCTTTTATTATTTCACTTACTTTATCTTCAACTTCTTTTTCAATTTTTTTATCTTTTGCATATTCTGAAAAATCTATTGGCTTTCCATATATTATTGCATTTTTAGTAAATGGTTTTGATTTTCCTACTACTGCTATTGGTATTACTTTAGCTCCTGTCTTTAACGCCATATATGAAGCTCCATTTTTTACTTTGCCATCATTTTTTTCAAATCCATTTCTTGTTCCTTCTGGGAATATCCCTATTGCACCTTCATTTTTTAAAGTTTTAATTGCTTCTTTCATTGCTGAAATATCTTTAGCATCTCTTTTTACAAATATTCCTTCAAAAAGAACTCCTAATATAGCAAAAAGTGGATTTTTCTTTAACTCCTCTTTCGCTATAAATCTAACATGTCTACCTGCTGTAACTATTATTAACGGTGGATCTAAATATGTTCTGTGATTTCCACAAAATATTAATGATCCCTCTTTTGGTATATTTTCTGTTCCTATAATTTTTACTCTATAAACAACCTTACAATATACTAAAACAATAAATCTAACTATAGCTCTTCCTACTGATTTAAAAAAGTTCTTTACTTTTTCCATATTAAAATTTTATTTCCTCTCTTAATCTCATATATTCTATTTAATAATATATATTTTTATATAATAGTAATTTTAACATTTTCTCTTTTCTTTTATTATATCTATAATTTTATCTGTTACCTCTTCAATAGTTAAATTAGTAGAATCTATATATATTGCATCTTCTGCTCGTTTAAAAGTTCCAACACTTGAAGCTTTATCATTTTCATCACGAGATTTTATATTTTGCAAAATTTCTTCATAGCTTACATTTATGCCTTTTTCTTTATTTTGTTTTAGCCTTCTATTTGCTCTTTCTTCAGCACTTGCATCTAAATATATTTTTACATCTGCATTTGGAAATACATTTGTACCAATATCTCTTCCTTCCATTATTACATCTAAACCTAGTGACATTTTTCTTTGCATATCTACCATAGCTTCTCTTATAATACTCATATGAGATACTGGTGAAACTATTTCATTTACATCTTTTTCTCTAATTCGTTTTGTAACATTTTCACCATCTAAATAAACCACATCAGTATTATTTTCTTTTTTTAATTCGATATCAACTTTTTTTAACATATCTTCTATTCTATCTATTTCATCAAGTTTTATATTATTTTTTATAATATATAAACTTAAACAACGATACATTGCCCCAGTATCTATACTAATCAAATTCATTTTTTCACCAACTAATTTTGTTATAGTTCCTTTTCCACTTCCAGCTGGTCCATCTATTGCTACTACAAATGACATGTTTTCCTCCTATTGATTTTTTTATTTTATTAGTTTATTATCTTTATTATAATTAACACCTTTTACAACTATTTCCATACTTAAAACATTCATTGCTGTTAATTTTTCAATTTCTTTTATTATATTACGTTTTAATATTTGCATTGTATCTTTTATGTTATATCCAAATTCAATAATTACTTCTAAATAAATATATATTCCATCATCAAAACCTTCATGTTTTTTTATTATTGTTCTATATATTTTATTAATTCCTTCTGTTTTTTCCGCTACATAATCAACTATTTGCTTAAAAACAGTATCAGAAATTTTAAAGTTTCCTAAATAGCTAAAAGTTGGTCTTATAATTGATTTTTCAGAAATATATGGCTCTTTTCCTTTTCCGGTTGATTTAAAAATTTGAAGCGGATCTAATAAATATCCAGAAAAATCTTTTTTTATCGCAAAAGTTGGAACAGGTATAACATGTTTTCCTTGTGTTACTCTCATATTTCTTGCTGTTGCCATTTCTTCTTCCGTTGCAACATCTGTTATATATATTGTTTCTGATATAGGTTCAAATCCAAGATTTTCTGCTATTCTTTTTACCATTTCATCTGATGTCCCAAGTATTAATATACTTTCTGGTTTTTTCTTTTTTATAACATCTTGAATTTCTTTTTTTCTCTCATCATTTTGAAATAAAGCATTTCTTACTGTTTCTATTTTAGTTGGAGCTTTTTTTGCCGAAATTCCAGCTAAAACTTCGTTTCCACTTATTAAAAGTCCATCATCTATTATATAATTTATTCCTCTTTCATTTGCTACCATCTGTGCTCTATAACTTTTTCCAGTTCCTGATGGTCCTACAAAAGCATATGTTTTCATTTTATGTGCAAATAACATGATTTTCTCCTTTATTTTTATTTTATGCTATTCAAAACTAAACAATCCTTTCATATTATATCAAATAACTTATAAAAAGTCTATGCGTATTTTTATACTGCTATAATATAAATTATAAAATTGAATTTTGGATATTTTTAATATATTTTTATGTAAGATAAAATTTTTAATTAACTCTTTCAATAGTATAATTAATATCTACTTTACCTTTATTTTCTTCTTTTTCAATTTCTACTATAGGAATATTAATACTATCATTTATCTCTATTTTTTCGTCTGCTTCCACATATTCTTCTTTTGGTTTAACTACATTTTCATTTACTACTGTAATCTTTCTTTTTAATAAAAATGCTTTTACTTTTTCTATATAATTATATTTTCCATATACTTTAATATTAATATCTACATCACTTTTAGATACTTTACTTGATTGATTTTCTTTTCCTAATACAACTAATTTGTATTTATTTTTAAACTCTATATCTTTAGATATTTTTATTTTTTCTGCTTCCAAAACCTCTTTTTCATTACTACAATCATAAATTTTAAATTCTACAGGAAATTTTTCATCTGTAAGTTCTAGTTCTATACAAAATTCTAAATCAATATCTGTTAATATTTTTTCATTATTTTCTTCTCTATAATTTTTTATTATAAAAAAGAATTCTTTATTGTTATTTTGATTACTTATTTCTAAATCTATTTTTTCTTGCAAAGGTTCTATATTTAAGATTGGCTCTGCTATACTTGAGACAACTTTTATATTTTCTATTTTCTCATAATACTTCGCAAAACTTATTAATTCTAATAATATTATTAATACTAAAAAAATACTAAATATTTTAAATATATTCTTTTTTAAATCTCTAATATCTTACTCCTTTTAATTAATTATTTTATATATAAACACATTTATTCAATAAATATATAATTTCTTGATTATGCCATTTAAAACGCTATATTTAATTTTAAAAACTTTCTGCTAAAAATAACTTTTATATTTTGTTTACAAAATATTATCAAAACTTTTATTTAGTAAAATGTTCAGAAAACTTTTCTACTAAACAAATAAAAATTATTCTTAGCAGAGAGTTTTATTCTCTCTGCTTTTAATATATAAAGTTTTATAGGATTTTATTTGGCAATAATTAAACCATTTTCTTTTGTACTATTTTATTGTAAAAAGGTAATTTATATAATTATTTATTCTTTTGTTTTCCAATTATTTCTATATTAAATCCACACTCTAAAGATGACATTCCGTTTTCGTCATATGATAGTGTGGCATCTAATTTATCTTGCAAGCTTTTATCATCTTGAATATATTCCCAGTTCCAATAAACCTTAATTTTTCTCTTCTGGTTATTTTCTTCTACTGGGATAACTCCTGATAATTCATTAATTGCAAGTTCTGTAAATTTACTATATTCTTTTGTTTTATGTATTACACCTCCTTGCTGATTTATAGTTTCTGCAAAGAATTTCATATTTGTTGGTATATTCTTTTCTTCCGTAACAATTATTTCATACTCAACTTCTACATAAGAACCACTTGCATCAACTTCAATTTCAAAACTGCCATTTGAACCTGGATATATTTTTTCATTAGATAAATTTATTACTTTTCCTGAGGTATCTGATCCAAATGACCATCTAGCAATCTCTGCATATCCATGTGCAGTATTTACTTGATTGTAACTAATAGTAGCAAATTTATAACCTACTATAAATGTTACTGAAATTAGTGCCATTATAATTAAAACACTAATTACTCTTTTTCTCATTCAACCTCCTTTTATAAATTTAAGTTAAATATTTTAATCTGCAAATTTTTATTAATAATTATTCTATTAGGGGCATAAAACAAACAATTATTTAAACTAAATTTTAATATTTTTCCGTTTTTGGGGCATGACAAAAAAACATTCTTTTCATATTATATTTTCAAAAATTTGGGATAAATAAATACCAGAACGATATTTATTTTAGATTTAAAATAATCTACAGTTAAAATATTTAACTTGTTTGAGATTATAGCACGATATTTTTTATTTGTAAAGTACTTTTTTAAATTTTTTCTAAAATCCTAATAATATTGACTTTTGTACTCAAAATAATATATAATAAATACAAGAAATAACAAATCCACAAACGTGGTTTTGCTTCATATATGTAACAAAGCTCACACAATACTGGGGAAAGTACAGATGTGAGTTTTTTATTTTTCTATTTGCTTAATTTTAAAACTAATAAAATTAAGGCAAATACTATAATAGCTTCAGTAACTAAGCCAAATAATAAAAATTTTATTATTAATATCAACGCATTTTCTACCATAGTATCACCTCCTAACTCTCAATAAAATTGAGGATTAGAAGCAAACCACATCTGCTTATTTATCATTTCTTGTTCGTGATATTCTATATTATTTTTTCTGTATTGTCTATATTATATTTTGATAAAAAACCTCTCTCTTAAATTTAAAGAGAGAGGTTTTTTATTATTTTGTTATCCATTTTACTAAATTCATATTTTCTGCATCTAATAACATTTCATGTTTTGGCATAACTCTGAATGTATATCCAAAATTTCCACCTGTTTTTAAATCTAAAACTGCTTCATAAGTATATTTATGTTCTTCTTTATTTTCAGATATTTTATTCATTTCTTTAGTATATACATTTCTAACAGAACCATTATCTAAAAATTGTCCGAAATATACTTGTATATCTGCATTTTCTTCTGATATATTTGGAAGATATACTTCACAAGTTACTGATATTTGTGTTCCTGCAACTAATTTTGCATTATCAACATTTCTATCTTGTACAAGTGATATATTTTCCCAGTTATTTCTAGCATTTTTCTTCCATTCTGTAAATTCTCCAACTCTACCTAAATCATCAAAATATTTTCTTCTGATATTGCAAAGTGGCATATATAAATCGTTTACATAGTCTGTAACCATTCTTGCTGTACTATATTTTCCACCTGTAGTTCTTATAGAGTTTTTCATATATGTTAGCCATTCTTTAGAAATACCATCTTTGTCTTGATTATAATATGCAGGTATTATTTTATTTTCTAAAGTATGATATAAACTGTTGCTATCTGCTTTATCTTGTTCTTCATAAGAATCGTATTGTGCATTTGTTCCTATTGTCCATCCATTTGTTCCATCATATCCTTCACACCACCATCCGTCTAATACACTGAAGTTTACTACTCCATTAACTGATGCTTTTTCTCCTGATGTTCCTGATGCTTCCATTGGTCTTCTAGGATTATTTAACCATACATCAACACCACTTATTAAATATCTTGATAATCCTATATTATAGTTTTCTAATATGAATATTTTTCCTTTAAATTGTGGCATTAATGATATTTCATGAATATATTTTATTAAATCTTGTCCTTCTTTATCTGCTGGATGTGCTTTTCCTGCAAAGATTATTTGTACTGGACGTTTTTCATCATTTAATATTTGTGTAAGTCTTGCTATATCTTTAAATAATAATGTTGCTCTTTTATATGTTGCAAATCTTCTAGCAAATCCTATTGTTAAAGCTTTAGGATTTAATTTACTTACTACTTCTGATATTTGATCATATCCAATTCCGCTGTTTACATATCTTTCAGTAACATTTTGTTTTATTAATCTTATTAATTTTTCTTTTCTTTCAAGATGTTCTGCCCATAATTTATCATTTGGTATATTATCTATTTTTTCCCATGTAGAATCTAAATGAATTTTATCTTGCCAATATGGTGGTAAATATTGATTAAATAATTCTTTTATATTTGGTGCAAGCCATGAACATGTATGAATACCATTTGTTACATAAGTAATTGGTGATTCATCTTCTGCTATATTTGGCCATACTTCACTAAATAATTCTCTTGAAACAGCTCCATGAAGTTTACTTACTCCATTTTTCTTTCCAGCTATTTTTAAAGCTAAAATTCCCATATTAAATCCTGGTTCTAAATTTTCACCAGGCATACCTAGTTTTAAGAAATCTTCCTTTGAAATTCCAAGTCTATCCCAAAATCCATTAAAGTATCTTTCTACTAAGCTTATATCAAATATATCATTTCCAGCTGGAACTGGTGTATGTGTTGTAAATACTGTTTTTACTGTTGCAATTTCTTTTGCCATTTCAAATGAAACTTGTTTTTCTTGCATTATATCTTTTATTAATTCTAAAGTTAAGAAAGAAGAATGTCCTTCATTCATATGGTATACTGATGGATTATATCCTAATGTTTTTAATACTTTTACTCCAGCCATACCTAAAACGATTTCTTGACGGATTCTCATTTCTTTATCTCCACCATATAATCTAAGTGTTATATTTCTAAAATCTTCTGGATTTTGTTCTATGTCTGAATCCATCAAATAAAGTTTTATTCTACCAACATTTATTTGCCAAATTTTTAAATATAAAGTTTTATCTAATAATGGAATATCTATAATAATATCATCATCCATTTTATCTTTTACTGGTGTTATAGGTAAATTGTATAAATCTATATTATTATATTCTGAACATTGCTCTCCACGTGAATTTATTTTTTGGTGGAAATATCCATTTTTATATAATAATCCAACAGCTACAAAAGGTAATCCTAAGTCACTTGCAGATTTTAAATGATCTCCTGATAAAATTCCAAGTCCACCAGAATATATTGGAAGTACTTCATCTAATCCATATTCTGCTGAAAAATATGCTATTAAATCATCTTTATTATCTGGATAATTTTGGCTAAACCATGTGTCTTTGCTTTCCATATAATTATTATAATTTTCGACAACTTTATCATATTTTTTTAAGAATTCTTCATCATTAGACATTTCTTCAATTCTATTTTGATTTACCATTTTTAAAAATTTAACAGGATTTTTCTCACTATTTTCCCATAAATCATTATCAATAGTTTTAAATAATCTTAAAAACTCTGTATTCCAAGACCACCATAAATTGTTTGCAATTTCTGCTAATTTTCCTATTCTTTGTGGAAGTTGTGGTACTACTGTAACTCTATTGAATATATACATTATATATTCCTCCTTCGTATTTAAAAATTTATTTCCTTTGTTATTTTCATACTAATAATTATCTATTAAAATACAATTTTTGTCAATTATTTTCTACTAATAATTTGATATTATTTTTTTCTTTATTTTTAGGCAATTACATCAATTTTCGTAGGTTGCACATACATAATATTTTTTTCAATTTGTACTTTTCCTTTACATATTCATTACTTTTTGGTTACATTTAATTTTTTTGTCTTATTTTATATTATAATAAAATAAATTGGAGGAATTTATAATGAAACTAAATAGCGAAAAAAATATTATGCTTTGTCAAAAAGCTTTATATAGTAAACAATTGCAATATTATTCTAAGTTATGTAGTCTTTATTCAGACCTTGCAGAGTTACAGGGTCCAGATACTACACCAGATGAGGTTCAAGAAACTTATTCAGAAGCACTTTCTTTAGCTGCTAAAGGTGATTTAAGTTTTCTTGAATCTGAAAATGATATCTATTCAGAGAATGAAATTGATATATTTAAAAAATATGCTTTTTGTTCTGATAGACTTTCTCAATTTAAAGAAGCTGCTTCTATTTTAAAAGGCTCTATAATTAGATTTTCATTTGAAGAACCTGAATTTGATTTAACAGCAATTGAAAGATATAAAAATTATATGCAAAATACTTCAAAAAGCACTAAACTTTTTGATAAATTCATTAGTGAATCTTCTCCAAGATTAATAGGACATAATTATTATTTAGCTACAAGAAAATCAATTAATACAATAGATGAAATAGATAATTCACACTTAAATTCCAAAGCTTTTTCAAAAATTCTTACTCCTACTGCTTTTGGAGCTACAATTAAAGGAGTAAAAAAGCATGTTCACACAATAGATAAACCAGAAGTAAAAACACCAAGTGAAGTACGTGATGAAGCTTATAATATTTTTGAAAAAGATGAAAAAAGAGAATATGCAAAAACTCCTAATTTAGCTGTTGAAAGTGCTTATGTTTTAGGTCAAAGAGCTAAAACTGGAGCATCAAACTTCTATAAAGCAAATAAAACTGCTGTAAGAGTTTCTATTGCAGCTATTGCTACATCAGCTGCACTTTTAGGTGGAGCATTACATGTAAATAATATAAATACATATAATAATTTAACTTCTAGATCAACAGAATATGAATCATATATATCTAACGAAACAAAAACTGAACTTGAAAACATAAGAAGCAAATTAACTTCTTATCAAAATATAGTTTCAAATTCAGATGAACTTAATTATAAAGACCTTGAAGGACTTAGAACAGAATTAGATGATGTAATTAATTTAGTTTTAAGTGACTTAACAAAATCAGCTTTTGAAACAGCAAATCCAGATTGCGAAGTAACTTCTGTAGAAACAATGTATGATAGAACTACTAATATACATACAGGTCCTAATGCAGAACCTAACCCAGAACATTTTTGTACTATAAATTATGTTGATAAAAATGGAGAAGATAAATCAGTTGTAGTAACAGAATTTGATTCATTTTCAATGTTTGCCAAAAATTCTATACATAAAGCTTACTTAAATGAATATGATTTAGATCATTCACATCCTAATCATTCATCTACAAATACTGATTTTGAAGCTTTACTTAATACATATGAATCTGTTTTAAATGATACTGAGCATCTAGCTGGAACAAAAATGATTTATTCAAATGGAATAGTATCTCCATCATTAAAAACAGTTATTCCAGAAAAAAATCCTGAGAATAACGATAAAACAGTAAATGATAACGAAGAAAGATAAACTTTCTGCTACATTTATTATCTTTTTTAACAATAATAAATGATATTTAATAAGCAAAAGGCAAAACATAAAACGAGACTAATTTTTTATTTCTTAATAAAATCTTAGTCTCGCTTTTATTTTAACAAATTTTTATCTTTTATAAATTATATTTTTACAATATTTTCTTAAAAAATCAATACCTTTATTTACTAAAATTTAAAAGAATGTGGTAATAATTCTTTTAATGTGTATTCTTCCACTTTTTTATCATAAACTGTGTATATTTTAAAATCGTCTTCTACAAACTCGCTCATAAATTGTCTGCAATATCCACAAGGCAAACACTGCTCGGCTGGCTCATCTTTAGGTCCACCTATTACTAAAATACTTTCAAACTCTGTTTCCCCTTCTGATATCGCTTTTAAAAACGCTACTCTTTCTGCACATGTACTTTGTATTCCATGATTTTGAATATTACATCCTGTATATCTTTTTCCACTTTTTGTTTTAAGTACTGCTCCAACAGTATATGGCGTGTATTTCACGTATGCTCTAGTTCTTGCATTAGTTGCAAGTATAATGTCATCTTTCAAATTTAACATATATTTCTCCCTTCTATATTTATTTAATTACTAAAATTTTATAAGTTACTAATAATCTATCTTTTATTTATATTTTTTCATATTTATAAGTAATCTTCCACTTTTTGTTTCTTTTTCTATTTCAGAAAATATAAATTTTCCTTTTCCTCGTATTGTTATTATATCATTAATATTTACTTTTTTGTCATCTTTATATTCATTTATCGAATTTATAAAAACTCTTCCTTCTTTTATTATTTCTTGAGCATTCGTTCTTGAGCATCTTGCAAGCTCTGAAACCAAATTATCCAACCTAATTGAAGAAACAATTATTTTAATATCTTCAAACTCATTTTCTATTTTCTGTAAATCTCTAATATTTTCTATCGAAATATCAGATTTTTTAAATCTCGTTAAATCCTTTAATCCACTACTTAAATATTTTGAAACTTCTGATAAAGAAATAATATCTGCTCCTGAATCTGTTACAACTATATCTCCAAATTTTTCTCTTTTAATTCCTAATTTCATTATTCCGCTTAAAAATTCTCTATGTTCATACTGTATACCATTTGGTAATTTAATTCTTATTACCTCTAATATCTTTTCATAATTTTTTTCTAGCATTTCTAAAGAAATCTTTTCTGGATAAAAAATTAAAATATTTCTATCAGCTCCTTCTCTTCCACCATAAATAACAAAATTATTAATTTTGTTTTCTTTTAAATACTTTTTTATAACCGACATTTCTGCCATATTTAAAAAATCTGTATATGTAATTTTATTTTTTGTTTTAGAAAATTCAAATTTATCTATAACCTTAGCTATTAATAATTTGTTTTCTTCAAGTTTTTCTTGCATTTTTTCACCTATATATTATATTTTTATAAATCAGAAAATCTATTTCATAAATTAAATATAACTATTATTGCTACCTTATATAACTTTTATTTCACTTTTAATTTTTAAAGAGTCTTTTATTTCATCTACTATACTTTTGGTATCTAATCCATATTTTTCTTCTATTTTACTTGTATCACCATGTTTTATAAATTCATCTGGATACCCTATTTTCTTTAAAGAAATATTTAATTTATTCTTTATAGCTATTTCTTCTACTTTACTTCCAAGACCACCTACTACTGTTCCATCTTCTATTGTAACTACTAAATTAGATAAATTTTCAAGAAATATATTTTCATCAAATGGTTTTAAAAATCTTGCATTTATAATACTTGCATTTATTCCATATTCTTTTAATTCTTTAGAAACTTCTATTGCTCTTGATACCATTTTTCCAATTGCTATTATAGTAACATTTTTACCTTTTTCTAAAAGTTCTGATTTTCCAAATTCAATTTTACCAGAATTTTCAAAACTTTTTTCTTCTCCACCTCTTGGATAACGAATTAACACTGGCTTTTTCAAATTAACTGCAAATTCCAACATTTGTTCTAATTCATTAAAATCCTTAGGTGCCATTATTGTGAAATTAGGTATTGTATTTGTAAATGCCATATCTAATAATCCTTGATGTGTTTCTCCATCATTTCCAACTATTCCAGCTCTATCAGCACATATAACAACTGGTAAATTTTGTATTGCTACATCATGTACTAATTGATCATATGCCCTTTGAATAAAAGATGAATATAGTGGTACAACTGGTATCATTCCTGATTTTGCAAGTCCTGCTGCTAATCCTACAGCATGTTGTTCTGCTATTCCTACATCAAAAAATCTTTTAGGATATTTTTTTGAAAATTCAGAAAGTCCTGTTCCATCTGCCATTGCTGCAGTTATTGCAACTATTTTTTTGTTTTCTTTTGCTAAAGATACTAGCTTTTCTCCAAATACTTTTGAATAATCTTTTTTGCCTTTACTTATTTTTTCACCAGTAGTTTTATTAAATTTTGATGTACTATGATATTTATCTGGTGTTTCTTCAGCTGGTTTATATCCTTTTCCCTTTTTAGTTAAAACATGAACTAAAATTGGACCTTCTTGCATTTTACATATTTTAAATATATCTTCTAGCTCTTCTAAATTGTGTCCATCTACTGGACCTAGATATCTAAATCCTATATCTTCAAAATACATTTTAGGAATAACTAATTGCTTTATTCCTCTTTTACCTCTTTGTACTAATTTTACTATTTTTTCTCCTACAAAAGGTATTTTACTTATTGTTCTTTTTCCTTTTATATTCGCTTTAACATAAGTATTTTTAGTTCTAAGTTTTGAAAGCATCATTGATATTCCACCAACATTTTTTGAAATGCTCATTTCGTTATCATTTAAAACTACTATCATGTTAGTGTTACTAGTTCCTACATCATTTAATGCTTCAAGCGCCATACCACCTGTTAATGCTCCATCTCCTATAACAGCAAGTACTTTACTATTTTCTCCTTTTATGTCTCTTGCCCTTGCCATTCCTAAAGCAACTGATATTGATGTACTACTATGACCTGTATTAAAATTATCATAAATACTTTCATTAGTTTTTGGAAATCCTGCTATTCCATCCATTTTCCTCAAAGTATCTAATTTATTTTTTCTTCCTGTTAATATTTTATGCACATAAGTTTGATGTCCAACATCCCAAATTATTTTATCTATAGGTGTATTGAATATAGAATGTAGTGCTATTGTAAGTTCTACTACACCTAAGTTTGATGCTAGATGTCCACCTGTATTTGAAACTGTATCTATTATTTTTTCTCTAATTTCTTCTGCTAAAATTTTTTTATCTTCTATTTTTAAAGATTTTAAATCTTCTGGGTAATTAACTTTCTCTAAAATCATTTATTATTTTTCTCCTTACGAAAATCTCATACTTTAAGTTTATTATAATGAACTCCCATTATACTAATAATATTGCAAGTAAAGATGTAGCAAGTGGTACTGTAAGATTATCTGTTCCTTTAATTGAAACTGCTTCTATAAAAGTAATTAATCCTGCTACTAATATTGATTTTATAGCAACATAACTTGCATTACTATACTTTAAGAATCCTGCCATTATCATTAATGTTATGCAAAACATTGCACATGACCCTGCAACAGTTTTTTTATTATCTTTTATTTTATATTCTGGACTTTTTATTGACTGTCCAATTACTGCTGCTAATCCATCTCCATATCCCATAACAGCTACACCACATAATCCAACTAATGGATTTTTTAGTGGTCCAAATGTCAACAATGAAAGAATTAATAATGTTAAAGCATAATAAACTGTCCCTAAACTATCTTTGTTTTCTTCTCCTTCATCTCTTTCCATAACTTTTATAATATCCATTTTATAAGAAGCATAATTTATTACAACAAATAACGCTGGCATAATTGCTGCTGCAATCATATTATCAAAAAATACAAGAGCTATAATCCACCAATTAGAAAGCATTATATGTATATATTTTCTACTTGCTTCTTTTCCAGCCTTTTCAAATAGTTTAGCTGATATTAAAATTATTCCTATAAATATTGTTGAAACTATTATTCCAAATATATTATTCATTTTTATTAAATCCTTTTATTTTTTCATAAATTTTAAATTATTAAATATTCATATGTTTTGTATTATATCAAAAAAAGTGCTTTATACAAAGCACTTTTTAAATAAATTCACATACAATTTACTTTTCTAAAATTTTTGCTATTTCTTCATGTCTTTTAACCTTTGCTGTTGTAGTTTTTATTAGTTCTTCATTAGTAACTATTATTTCTCTTATATGTTTATATGGTGGCATATTTTTATTAATATCTGCAATATGTTCTTTCATAAATTTATGAATTTCTTCTTCATTAATATATCCCATGATGTTTTTTATTTCTTCTTCATCATATACTATTTTTACACATACATCTAAGTCATCATCTCTTGTTGGTTTTCCATATACTATACTTTCTTTTACACCTGGAATATAACTTATCAATGTTTCTAATTCTTCTGGAAAAATATTTTTTCCATTTTTTTGAACAATAACATTTTTCTTTCTTCCAGTTATATATAAAAAGTCATCTTCTAAGTATCCTAAATCTCCTGTATGAAACCATCCACCAGACATAACTTCTTCTGTTGCTTCATTGTTATTATAATATCCAATCATAACACTTGGACCTTTTACACAAATTTCTCCAATTCCTTTTTCGTCTGGACTGTCTATTTTCACTTCATATGATGGCATAACTTTTCCTACTGATCCTTTTCTCTCTGCACCATCTGCTTCTACTGCAACAACTGGTGATGTTTCAGTTAAGCCATATCCTTGAACAAGTCTTAATCCCAGCCCTCCTAAAGATTTTATAAGATTTGGATCCATAGCAGCTGCTCCAACAACTACTAATCTTACATTTCCACCAATAGCTTCATGTACTTCATTAAATACTTTTCTTTTTAATTTTATATGTATTTTATCTAATACATTTGTAATCTTAATCATTCTGTTTACAAGTTTTGTTTTTCCTTGTTTATCAATATTTTTCATTATTCTTTTATATATACTTTCCATAATTAATGGAACACAAACTATAACTGTTGGTTTATACTCACATAAATTTTGCTGAATATATTTTAATCCATCGCAAAAAGATATCCATCCACCTATATATACAACAACATGATTTATAATTGCTTGGAAAGCATGATGAAATGGAAGTAATGCAAGCATGCAATCTTTATCATCAAATTTAATAATTTTTACTAAATCCATAACATTAGCACATATATTTTTTTGTGAAAGCATTACTGCTTTTGACATTGATGTAGTTCCAGAAGTAAATAACATTATAGACATTTTTTCTGGGTCAATTTTAGCATCTAAATGACTTCTATCACCTGAATCTAAAAGTTCTTTTCCTTTTTGTAATAATTTTTTATATGATAAAAATCCATCTTTATCTTCTTCAAAATCAAAACAAATAAAATATTCTATTTTAGATAGTTTTTGTTCTTTAATTTTTTTCATTACATCTAAATATTTGTCTTCAAATACTATAGCTTTTGCTTCACTACGCTCCGCTAGCGAAATTATTTCATTATCTGGAAGTGCTTTATCTAATGGAACTATTACTTTATCGCCAGTAGTTACAGCATAATATACTGATGTCCATTCATATCTATTTTTTGATATTAATGCAATTCTTTCATTTTGTAATCCTAAAGAATTTAAAGCTGTACCAAAAGAATCTATTTCATTTTTAAATTCTTTATATGTAATTTGATTAAATTCTACTTCTTCACCTTTTTTATACATTCTTTTTTTAAATTTAAAAGCTGGATTATCACCATATAATTCTACTGTTTGATTTATTAAATCTTTTAAATCAGTTACTTTTCTTACATTATTTTCCTTCATTTATATCCCCCAAATTACATATTCTTTTTTGAGTAATAAATTTAATGTTTATATATTATACTATTAAATCTATAAATTATCTATAGAACAATTGGTCAGTTTTTTGTTTCTTTACAATCTAAATAAACTTTATTTTCTATCCATTTTTTATTATTTTCTATATCATTTCTAATTTCAGTAGCTCTGATTGGTACATTAATTCTTTCATTATCTACACGTCTATCAACAATATTCATGTACTTTGCAACACTTGCTCCATATTTCTCACTACTATAAAAATGGGTTGGCACTTCATCTTTTAAAATATTGCTTAAATATTTCATTTGAATATTAACACTTTCTTCATCTAACCCATACTTAGATGGTGGATTGTGTGCAAATTTTATTTCTACATTTGGATATAATTCTTTTATCCAATTTGCTCTTTTTTCTGTTTCAATGTCTATTACATCTGTATCATAAACAACTACAATTACTTTATCCATTTCTTTTAAAGCTGTTTCAATTAAATACTGATGTCCTTTATGTAATGGCGCAAATTTACCGATTGTAAATCCTATTTTTTCTTCTTTTTTATTCTCCATAAAATTACCCTTAATATTTTATATTTAAGTTTTTCATACCAGACATTATACCATAAAAACTTTTTTTAATCTATATAAAAATATAATAAAAGTTCCAAATATAATATATATTGTATTTGGAACTTATTTATATATAATAATTTAGTATTAATATTAAAAAAATTTATTCATATCTTAAAGCATCTATTGGATTCATTTTTGCAGCCTTATTTGCTGGATAATATCCAAAGAATATTCCTATAGACATTGAGAAAATAAGTGAAACCACAATTCCAGATATTGATGGTCTTGCTGGATATCCTAGTAAGTTTGAAGCAAGTACTCCTCCTCCAACTCCTAATATAACCCCGAAAATTCCTCCTATTAAACATATTATCATTGCTTCTACTATAAATTGCATTCTTATTGAAGAATTTTTCGCACCTAAAGCTTTTCTGGTTCCTATTTCTCTAGTTCTTTCTGTTATAGATACAAGCATTATATTCATAACTCCTATTCCACCAACAATTAATGCTATTCCTGCAACTATTGATATTGCAAGTGTTATTGTTGATAACATATCTGTAAGCATTGATACCATACTTCCCATTGTTACTACATTTACTTCACAATTTCTGTTTGATCTATAATATGGTTCAAAGAATTTTTCTATTTTTACAGACAATTCATCTGCATCAGTTCCAACTGTTGTAATTACTTGTAAATATGGATATGCTATAGGTGCATGATTAAAGTCCATTGCTGTTTTTAATGGCACATAAAAATCTGTTGTAACATTATCTCCCCCCATAGACATTCCCATCATTCCCATAGATTGATATTCATAAACACCTACTATTGTAAAAGTTTCTGCTTTACCATTTACTGATAGTGTTACTTCTTCTCCCAAAGCTTTCATACTATCACCATCATATAATTTATTTACTAATTTATCTGATACTATTGCTACATTTTTTCTTTCTTCAAAATCAGATTCTGAAAACATATGCCCGCTTATTAAATTTAATTTATTGGTCACATAATATCCTACGCTATTTCCTACTAAATTAACACTTGCTGCATCTTTACCTTTATTGGCTGTTCCACTTCCTGCATTGTATTGTAGATTAATTGCATATATTTCATTTGAAAATTTTTCGCACATTTCTTTTATCATTTCTTCTGTAATATAATCATCTTCTGTATAACCATCTGCTGGTAGTGCTCCATATTTTATACCATCTATTTCAGAAGTATCTTCTTCTTGATTTCTTGAATTTAGCATAACATAAACATCATTAGCTCCCATTGATTGCATATTTTCTGAAACTGAAAGAGTAAGTGAATCTCCTACAGTAATAATAGCAATAACTGAACCTATACCAATAATAATTCCAAGCATTGTTAATAATGCTCTCATTTTATTGGAAAGTAAACTATTTATGGCTAAAATAATATTTTCCCATATAAGAAGCATTATTTTTTTCCTCCTTTTGTTTCGTTTAAAATATTTCCATCTTTTATTGATATAATTCTATCTGTTTCTTTTGCAAGTTCTTCTGAGTGTGTTATTAATACTATAGTTTTATGCTTTTCTTTATTTAATTTATGAAACAAATCCATAACTAATCTACCTGTTTTAGAATCTAACGCACCTGTTGGTTCATCAGCCAAAATGATAGCTGGATCATTAGCCATTGCTCTTGCAATAGCCACTCTTTGTTTTTGTCCTCCTGACAATTCTTCTGGTAAATGTTTTTCTCTTTCTCCCATTTCAACTAATTCTAATAATTCTTTTGCTCTCTTAATTCTTTCATTTCTAGGCGTACCCGCATATAGCATTGGTAATTCAACATTTTTTAAAGCATTTGTTTTTGCTATTAAATTGTATGTTTGAAAAACAAATCCTATTTTTGCATTTCTAATTTCTGAAAGTTCTGATTCATCAGCTTCTCCAACATCAATACCGTCTAATATGTATTTTCCTGATGTTGGTCTATCTAATACTCCTATCATATTCATTAATGTAGATTTTCCTGAACCTGATGGTCCTACTATTGCAACAAATTCTCCTTCTTCTACTTCAAGAGAGATTCCATGCAATATTTCTAGTTCATTAGGTTCACCTACATAAAATTTCTTAACTATATTTTCTAATTTTATAATTGAACTCATTATTTACATTTCCTCTCTATATTCCTGCATCTGCTCCCATCATTTCTAGAAGATTTTCTATTGAATCTCCTGCATCAATTTGTGGTAATACTATTTTCATTCCATCTTTTAACTTATCTGAAATAATTTCTATATAATAAGAGCCTTCTGTTCCTGTTTGTACATCAAGTTCTTCTTTTTCTTCTCCTGTTTCATTTTTTGCAATTTCAATGTACTTTGTTCCATCTTCTCTTGTATATACACTATCATATGGAACTGTCCATACGTTTTCTTTCATTTCTGTAATAATACTTAATTTTGCATTCATTCCTAAACGTAATCTGTCATTTGGTGTATCTAAAGCTATTTTTACAGTATAGGTAGCATTTCCGCTAGATGCCATTCCTGTTGTCATTCCTGATGCTGCTGAAGATGCTGAACCAGTTGAACTTACAGCTGTATAAATTACTTTTCCTTGTAGTTCTTCATCTCTTGTTGCATCTGTTTTTATTAAAACTTTCATTCCTGTTTTTACATCTGCAATATCATATTCATCAATTTCAGCTTCAACTATAAAATCTTCACATCCTTCAATAGTCGCAATTGATGTTCCTGTATAAACATCTCCTGCTTTTACATTTACTTTTGTAACTGTCCCAGAAACTCCTGCTATTAAATTTCCCTCTGCTAGTTGTTTTTGAAGTTCTTTTATTTGTGTTGTTTGGCTTTGTGTTCCAATACTTTAAGCTAATTGTTGATTTGTAACATTATCTTGCATACTTGCAACAGAGCTGTTTGATGTAGCTACAGCTGTGTTATATGCTGTAACTGTTCCATCATATGCTGATTTTAAACTAGAAGCATTTGCATTTAAACTTGATACTTGAGCTTGTAATCCAGATACAGCTTGACTTAAAGCAGTATATTGACTTTGTATTGGTGTAAAATTTTGAACTGCTGTATTGAAAGTTGATGTTTTATAAAGTTCAAAATCTGTTTGTACTACATTTAATTGAGTATTTAAAGTTTGTAATTCTGTTTCCTTAGTTGCAATTTGGTTTGCAACGTTTCCATTGGTATCTGGTGTTCCATTTGCATTCATTTGTGCTAACTGAGCTTGTAAGCTATTTATTTCAGCTTGTTTTACATTTACATCATTTAATTTTGAATTATAATTTCTTTCTTTTTCTTTATATGCATTTTCTACATTTTTAAAATTAGCTTCTGCTTGAATATATTGAGGTTCTAGCGTTGCTAAAGCGGCGCTTTGATTTGCAAGCTGTGCATTTACTTGATTTAATTGATTTTGAACATCATTATATGCATTGGCTGCACTATCAACTTGTTTCTTACTTTCAGATATTTGTGTATCTCTTGCTACAATTGCGTCATTTAAACTTCTTTTTGATCCTTCCATTCCTAAATTTGTTTGTGCATTAGTTACACTTACACTTTTTTGTAAATCATTTAAGTTATTTGCTAAAGTAGATGTATCAAATGTACAAATAACATCTCCTGCTGAAACTTTTTGTCCTTCCTTTACATTTACAGAAGTAATTTTCATACCTGTTAATGTTGATGTAACATCTTTAGTATCATTTGCTTTTATTACTCCTGTTGAACTAATACTTTGTGCAATAGTTCTCTTTTCTATAGCTTCTGTTTCTATTTTTACTTCATTTACTTCTTTGGGTTTTGAAAAATTTATAATTACTACTATAATAACAAGAACAACTATTGCTATAATTATTTTTTTCTTTTTGTTTTTAATTTTTTTCATTTTCTTTTTTTGCTCCTTCTATTAATCTTTCTAATTTCTTAATCTTATGTATCTTATTTTAAATCATATGTAATTCTATATATTTTTATTATTTTTTGTTCATTTAATATAACTATTCATAAAAATTATTTACAAATATAAAACTTTATATTTTACTTCTTAGTATTATAATCATCTAAAAAATGATGTTTTTCATTTCCTTTTTGATATGAAATAATAGTACTTAAATTAACATTTTGAACACTATTAAATATATTTACATCTATATTATCATATACCTTTTTCATTTCTTTTATAAGAGTTTTCATCTCTTCTCTTTTAGATTCACCATCTGCATTCCCAGTTTCATGATAATTTTCTGTAAATCTGCAAGCACATCTAATAAATTCTAAATTATTTTTCTCTGCCCATTTAATTATGTCTTCTTCTTTAATTAAGTAAAGTGGTCTTATTAATTCCATTCCAGGATGTGACGTACTCTTTAATTTTGGCATCATTGTTTGCATTTGTGCACCATAAAACATTCCCATTAAAATTGTTTCAATCACATCATTAAAATGATGACCTAAAGCAATTTTATTACATCCTAATTCTTTAGCTTTTTCATATAAATATCCACGTCTCATTCTTGCGCACAAATAACATGGACTATCTTCAATATTTACAACTCTATTAAAAATATCTGTTTCAAACATATTAATAGGTATATTTAAAATCTTGCTATTGTCTATAATCTTTTGCTTATTTATCTCATTATATCCTGGATTCATGACTATAAATTCTAAATCAAAATTCATTTTCCTGTGCTTTTTTAGTTCTTGAAAACATTTTGCCATAAGCATTGAATCTTTTCCACCAGATATACAAACTGCTATTTTATCTCCTTCTTGTATCATTTCATAATCACAAATAGCTTTAACAAATTTGCTCCAGATTTCTTTCCTATAAGTTTTGATTATTGTTTTTTCTATTTCTTCAAATCTATCCATACATTATAGAACCCTTACTTAATTTATTTTCCGCCAATTATTATAGCACAATTTTGCTAAAAAAGCATAGATTTAATAAAATATTAATATTTTCACATAATTTTTTCTTAACATCTGTAAAACTTTTATTTATTGGTAAGTGCTAAGCACTTTCGCAATAAATAAAATAAATTTTAATTTAATATGAACATATTAATATTAAATTATGAACTATATGTTAACTTTTTAAGATTAACATAATTTGAATTGTAAAAATAATGTTAATATCAATACTTTGTGTTACATTTTTGTAATGTTTTTTTAATCATAAAGATATATCACTTGCAATTCTTTTATGTTATAATCACTATATTGATAGATTAAAAAATAAAAAGAAATGTTGAAAAAATTGTATTTTCAATACTTCTAGGAGGATCTTAAATGTTAAATATACCAATGTTAAAATTAGAAAAGAACAATGTCTACTTAAATGCTCAACTAGAGCAACAAGAAAATAATAAGCAATTAATGCTAGATATTATTTCTAATATAGACTTAATCTTAAATAAAGATACAAATGATATAGAAAATTATCAAATAATTCGTGAATCTGCTTATAATTTTTTAAATACAATTTCTAACAATATTACTTCACTTGAGCAATTAAATGTAGAAATAGCAGGAATTTCTAAAGAATTAGAGAATTTACAATCAGAAGAAAATAAAAATACAAGAACAAAAGAATTTTATATTGTATCTTTTTCAAATATTAAAAATAGTATTGCACAATATACAGAGAAATTTCAAAAATTACAAAATAAATTAGAACTTGATAATACTAATTTTAATGAATTTATCAATGTTAATAATTTCAAATACAATTTTGAATCTGTTGAAAATGAAGAAGGAACAGATTCAAACACTTATAAATTCACAGGATTTTCTATAGAAACTAATAAAAATGAAGTTGTATCTGATGAAGAAAATTTAGTAGAACCTACTTTAGAAACATTTAATGAAGATATTACTTCTAATAATGAAATAGAAAATACACCAGAAGAAATAATTGAAACTCTTGAAGAAAATATAGTAGAACCTGTTTTAGAAAATAATATAGAAACTATATCAGAAGAAATAGTTGAAACTAATGAAGAAGTTACTTCTGAAAAAGCTGAAAATGTTGAAGGAACTAATAAAATAGATGAATTAACTAACAATTTTAGAAAAATGCTAATAAATCTTGCAAATGAAGAAACTTCTGTAGAAGATACTTCAAGCTTAATTTCTAATTACTTTAAAGAAATTCATGAATTAGCTGATGCTGAAATAAAAAAAGGAAATGAAGTTGTAAATACTGAAAATGTAATTACAGAAAATGAAAGTACAAATGAACCTACTTACAATTTTGAAGTTACTGGAACTTCAATTGAACCAATAGAAAACGTTGAAACTGTAGAAGAAACTAAAGATATATTAGAAAATACAGAAGCTATAGTAGAAGTTACAGAAGAATTAAACACAAATGTTGAAGAAAATACTAAAGTATCTGAAATTACAGAAGAAGTAGTAGAAAATGTTCAAGTACCTCAATATGTTGAAGAAACAATCGAATCTATTGAAGAAGTACAAGAAAATATTGAAACTGTTGAAGAAATTGTAGAAGCACCTCAAAATACTGAAGATACAGTAATAGAAGAAAATCTAGAAAATGAATATACAGAAGAATTTTTTGAAAAGCCATATGAAAAAGATGAAGTTGAAGAAGAAATTGAAGATATTATTGATACTCCTAATACTAACTTAGGATATGATTTCGGAGTTAGAAATCCTTTCAATAGTAATTTTGAAAATTCAAAAAATGTTGTTTTACCTATAGAAGAAAAAAATGATGAAGAACTTCAAAAAGAATTATTAAAAAATAAACTTGAAAAAATTATTACAGCAACAGCTGATAACGAAACATTAATTATTTCTGAAAAAACAAATAATATTTATTTACCTTATAAAATACCAGAATTAGTTAATTATATAGATAGTTATCCAGATGCTTACTCTTCTTTATCAGATGTTGTAGCACAAGAATTTATTTTACCTTTTGATTACTTTATGAAACATCCTTATAAATCAAGATTTTTTGAAACATATAATCTAATGAGAAATCGTCAAGGAAATTCAGTTTTCTCATCAATAACATCAGGATTAAAGTTAATGCATAGAAGTGATTTAAATCCAGCAATTATAGCTTCATGTAAATCAGAGGATGAATTAAAAACTTATTTATATTATTTAGATGCAAATAGATTAGATGAATTTAAAGCATTTAATATTATATATCAAGTTAATCCATTATAATTTAGCATATGAAACTTTCAAATATAAATAACTGTAAAAAAAGTCAGATAATTTCTATCTGGCTTTTTTTACGTCCTTTTATAAAATTATACAAATTAGTCCTCCACTACCCTCATTTACTATTCTTTGTAATGTTTCTTGTAACTTTCCTTGTGCTTCTTCTGGCATTTTAGCTAATTTGTTTTGTAATCCTTCATTTACTAATTCGTGTAAACTTTTTCCAAAAATGTTAGATTCCCAAATTTGTTTTGGATCATTTTCAAATTCTGATAATAAATATTTTACTAAATCTTCTGATTGTTTTTCACTTCCAACAATTGGTGATACCTCAGTTTCAGTATTAATTCTTATCATATGAATTGATGGTGCTTTAGCTTTTAATTTAACACCATATTTACTTCCTTGTTTAACAATTTCTGGCTCCTCTAAAATCAAATCTTCGATTCCAGGTGTAACAATTCCATACCCCTTTTCATTTACCTCGTGTATTGCATATGCCATTTTATCATAGTCTTTTTTAATTTTAGAAAATGAAGATATACATGAAAACAATTCTCCCTCATTTTTTATTTCTACACCTGTTATATTTGTAAGAACATTATAAAATAAGCTATCATTTAATTCTGCATTCACAGTTACAACACCTGTACCTAAATTTATTTCTTCAATTGTAGATTTTTTTATTTCTTCACAATCTTGTAATTTTAAATAATTTTCACTAACATCTTTTAATCTTCTAGCTGTAGAAAAAGACTTTTTAACAGTATCAAATAAATTAACTTTTAATTCATTATTTATATCTAATCCATCAATCCATCTTGGAAATTTAACTTCTACTCTTTCAATCATGAATTCATATAATAATTTTGAAAAAATTGAATTTATATCATCTAAATTTAATTCTAAACAATTTACTGGTATAACAGTTGCTCCATATTTTACTGATAAATCATTTGCCATTTGAATGCTATATGTATCATATGGATTTTGACAATTCATTAGCATTATAAAAGGTTTATTTAATTCCTTTAATTCGCTAACTACTCTCTCCTCTGCTGTTACATATTCTTCTCTTGGTATATCTGTTATTGTACCATCTGTTGTTACTATAATTCCTACTGTTGAATGTTCTACTATTACTTTTTTTGTTCCAAGTTCAGCAGCAGTTTCAAAAGGAATTTCCTCTTCAGACCATGGTGTTTTTACCATTCTTGGCATATCATCTTCTAAATATCCAATCGCATTATTAACTAAATATCCTACACAATCAACCAATCTTGTTTTTAATTTAACATTTCCTTCTAAATTAATTTCGACAGCTTCATTAGGTATAAACTTTGGTTCTGTAGTCATTATTGTTCTTCCACTTGCACTTTGTGGTAACTCATCTACTGCCCTTTCTTTTTTAAATTCATTTTCAATATTAGGTAAAACAAGAAGCTCCATAAATCTTTTAATAAATGTTGATTTTCCTGTTCTAACTGGTCCTACTACTCCTATGTAAATATCTCCTTCTGTTCTTTGAGCTATATCTTGATATATTCCTAAACTCTCCATAAAAAAATACCCTCCTATAAATTTGTACATCTTTTACTAATTTATATTAAGGTATTTTTATTTTATGACTATTTTTTAACACTTACAAAAATATAAAATTCTCCCTTTTCTTTATTTACATCATTAAAGTATTTGTTAAACACATTTATTTGATTTAAAGAAGTTGGTTTAATATTTTGCTGTTCTATTTCTATTTTTAGTTCTCCATCAGTTTTGCTTGTGTAAGCAATCATAAATTTAATATTATCATTTTCATTAAAATTATATTCATTTAATATAGAAAACTTACTTTCTTCATATGTACCTGATTTTACAAGTTCTTTATTTCTTGATTCAAACTTTTGATATGCTATAGTTTTCCAATATTCATTATCATAGTAATAATATAAATCATAATATGATTTATCAATATAATATGTAGGCAAATATAATTTGTAATCATTAAAACCTATATTTACTGAGCCTAAATCTTCTTTAATGTCAACAATAATATCTTGTTTTAATTCATAAGATTTTCCTCTACTGCATCTATATATTTTGTCTTTAATTTGTATATATTCTCCTGTTCCCAAACTATCTAGCTCTCTTATATTATATATTGGAACAATATCATCATCTCCGAGCATATGTATAGTTTTCTACTTCATTAAAATTTCTAGAATAAATTTTTTCAAGTTCCATATTCTTAAATTCTTCATTTCTTTTTCTACTTAAAGTCATTGTATACATTCCAAATACAAATACTAGCAAAAATAGCATTGCCAGTAACACAAATAATGAAATTACACCTTTTTCAGATTTGCAAACTTTCATAAAATTCAAGTCCTTCCTTGATACATTATAGTATATTTTAAAAAAAATTACAAATAATAACAAATATATTTATGGTAAGTTTGAAAACAATATTTATTAATAATAAGTACAAAGTAATTTATTTAATTTATATATAAAAGGAGTTTGTCATGATAAAAAAATTACTAAATAATATATTTGGTTATAAAGAAAAACAAGAATACAACTTTATATTGCCTAATGTATCTAATAATATTCCTGAAACAGAATTTGATAAAGAAGATACTACCACTGTATCTAGTAATCTACAAAGCAATATAGAGTACTTAAGAGCAAAATATAATATGTTAATAAATAGTGATGTAAAAATTAAAGAATTTAATATACCTATAAAAACTAAAAAAGTTCCTGCTTTTCTACTTTACATTGATGGTATGGTAAATGAAGATAGTATAAATGATTTTGTACTAGAACCTATCTTTCTTCGTAATTCTATAAGAATGAATGAAACTAATCAAAATAGTAATCAAACACGATATATAAAATTCAATTTAGAAAACTTCCTATTTTCAAGTCTTATTCCTCAAAACAGTATAAAAAAAGAAAGTGAATTTAAAGAAATCATTTCTATGGTAAATTCAGGTTTTTGTGCACTATTTGTTGAAACTTTAGAAAGTGCAATTTGTATTGAGAGTAAAGGGTTTAAAGGGCGTAGTATTGCTGAACCAGTTACAGAAGCTGTTGTAAAAGGCTCTCATGAAGGATTTGTTGAAAATATAAGAACTAATACATCTTTACTTAGAAAAATAATTAATAATGAAAAATTGATTATAGAAGAAATTTCTGTTGGTAGTATTAGTAAAACTAAAGTAGCTATATGCTATATGAAAGATATTGCAAATGATGATTTAGTAGCAGAAACCAAATATAGAGTAAATAATCTTGAAATTGATTATTTATTATCTTCAGGTCAACTTGAGCAATTTATAAAAGATAATAAAATAACTGCATTCCCCCAAACTATATCTACAGAAAGACCTGATAAAACTTGTAATTACTTGTTACTTGGTAGAGTTGTTATATTAGTAAACGGCTCCCCATTTTCTATTATATTGCCAGCTGTTTTAGTAGATTTTTTAACTTCACCAGAAGATTCAAATTTAAACTACCATTATGCAAATTTTCTTAGATTTTTAAGACTTCTTGCATTAATTGCTGCTTTATTTATGCCTGGTCTTTATATTGCAATAACAATGTATCATCATGAATTAATTCCATCAGAACTTCTATTTGCAATAATTGCTGCAAGAGAAGCTATACCCTTCCCTATATTTTTTGAAATAATAATTATGGAAGTTTCTTTTGAATTACTTCAAGAAGCTAGTATACGTGTTCCTTCATCATTTAGTACAACTGTCCGGAATAATTGGAGCATTAATACTCGGAGATGCTGCAGTTTCTGCAAATATTGTAAGCCCTATTCTTATTATAATTGTAGCTTTTGTAGGAATATCTGCTTTTGCTATACCTGATAACTCGCTACGTTTTGCAATTAGAATGTTTAGATTTATGTATACAGTTTTAGGATATACAGCAGGATTTTTAGGAATTGCACTAGGATTTTTTATACACTTTTTATTATTGTCAAAACAAAGCTCTTTTGGTGTTCCATTCTTTTCACCTTATATACCTTTTAGAGGTTTATCTGATAATGAAACACTATATATTGACCCAGTTTGGAAACGTGAAAAAAGAAGTAATTTCTTAAATACTAAAAAACCAGATATTGAACGTCACATCAGTATGAAATGGAGGCAACATGGAAAATAATTATAAGCTTGAAAAAAAAGAAGCTATTTTAATAATATTAATGATTATGATTAATAAATTAATTTTAAATGTTCCATATTATATTGTAAATATTGTTGCTACAGGTGCTATTGCAAATATCATATATATTGGTATTATTGACTTTACATTTTTATTAATAATTATAAAATTATTTAGTAAGTTTGAAAATTCAGATATTTTAGATGTTTCAGAATTTTTAGGTGGAAAAATATTAAAAACGATAATAAGTATACTTTCAATATCATTATTACTATTAGTTGCTTTTATAACTTTATTAGATTTTTCAAATGTTCTTCATACTATTTATTTTTCAAATTTTGATATGATGTTTATAGTATTATTATTTCTTGGTGGAATTTTAATTGCTAATCTTATAGGAATAAAATCAATATCTAATTCAATTAGCTTTTTTGTTCCTTTTGTAATTATAAGCATTATTATTACTTTTTTTGCAGTATGGAATAATTTTGATATAAAAAATCTAACTCCTATACTTGGTAAAGATTTTCATACAACTTTTGTTTTAGGCTCTAGTAATGCTTTTGCTATGTATATTATTGTATATATTTATTTTATAAAACCTCTTTTAAAAGAACCTACAGAATTTAAAAGCATTTCTATAATATCATACATTATTTCTTTTTGTTTATTGTTAATAACAACAATATCAATGCTTACTCTTTTTAATACAAGTTCTGGAAACGAACCTATAAATTCGTTATTTTTACTTGCAAGGCAAATAGAACTTGGTAATTTTATACAAAGAGTAGATGCTATATTTATACTACTATGGATATTATCAATTTTTTCTTACTTAAGTTTTGTAGTTTTTATAATAAATAGAATTATAAAGAAATTAACAAATGTCTCAAATGAAAAAATGATTTCATATTCTACATGTAGTATATTATTTGGACTAACTTTAATCCCTTTTAATGTATCTCAAATTCATTTTATTGAAAATACAATTTACAGATATGTAATTTTAGGATTTGTTTTTGGTTTAGGAATATCTCTTCTAATACTAGCAAATATTAAGAAGAAAATGAAAGGAAAAACTTAAAATATGAAAAAAAGGATTCAAGCTATAATTATTTTAATAATTTCATTATTTACATTTACTGGATGCTATTATACAAGAGGAATTGATGGATCCTATTTTATAACAGCTTTAGGACTTGATGAAGCAGAAAACGGATTATTAAAAATAAGTGTTCAAATTGCTTCCACTTCTGGTGAAAGTGAATCTAGTGGATCATCTCAAGCAAGTAGTTATAAAATTTATTCAGTAGAAGCTTCAACAATAGATGAAGGAATAACTATTTTAAATAATTACTTAAATAAACAAATAAATTTATCACATTGTTCAGCATTAATAATTTCAGAAAAATTAGCTACAGATGGCATAAAAACTTATTTCAACACTTTAAGTAATAATAGTGAATTACGCCATAGTTGCCAATTAATTGTAAGTTCAACTACAGCAAATGATGTTTTAGAAAAAATAGCAAATTCAGGAGAAGTATTTTCTTCAAGAATGTTTGATTATTTAACAACTTCAGCAGATTATACAGGATTTACAATTGAATCAACATTTGGAACTTTCTTCCAGGCAATTCATAACAACTCTTTTGAACCAGTTGCTATATATATTACAGTTTCTGATGATACTGTTCAAACTGATGGAATAGCTATTTTTAAAGATGAATTTATGGTTGGACATATTGATGCAATGAATTCTATTTCTCATTTGATAGTAACAAACGAATTAAATACATGTATACTAACCATAGACAATCCTTTTGATGCTCAAGAAAAATTAGACTTAGAAGTTAGTTTATATAAAAACACCAAAAATCAAGTACAAATTATAAATGGTACTCCTTATATAACTATAGATGTATATCCAGAAGGAACAATTCGTAGTTCTGGAAGTACTTTTAACTATATTGATTATTCTAATATTGAAATAGTTGAAAATGCTTTAAATAATTATTTAGAAAAAACTTTAAAAGAATATCTATATTCAATCACTAAAACCTATAATTCAGATATAGCAGGATTTGAAGGAATTTGTAAATCAAAATATCTTACAGAAAAAGAATTTGAACATCTTCATTGGGAAGAAGTTTTTCAAGATTCATTTTTTGATGTGTCTGTAGAAACAAAAATAAACTCAAGTAATTTATTTAATAAAGAATAGACATGTAGACACTGGGACGGAGGTTTTGTCTAAAATTAATTAAATAAATTTAGACAAAACCTCCGTCCCCCTATCTAGAAAGGAGAAAAACTTTTATGAAAATACTTGCAATACTACTTTTAATTTTTTGTTTTATTAAAAGCATATATTATTCTATATTTGAAATAAAAGAAAAACAAAATAAGCTTGCTGGAATAACAATCATCTTCTTGTCACTCCTTGGACTTATTTTGCCTTTGTTTCTATTAATAATTATTTACTAATTTTTTCTTTTTTCAAAACTTTAAAAATTGAATATATTAGTATCCCTAAAACACCTAAAAACACGAACAATGTAGCATTTTTATCAAATTGATATATTAAATCTTTTATTATATTTATTATTAAATTACTTATTGAAGTAGTTAATATAAGTAAATTATCTATATTTATATTAGAATTTATAGCTGTAATACCTATTTTTATTAAAATTCCTACTGTTAAAATTGATATAGATAAAAAATTTATAGCAACTGGCAAACTTTTTATATTAAATAAAATAATTAATACTACAAGTATACCTATAGTTATTATAGGTATATTTCCTATTTTATTTGAAATAACATTTAATTTCTCAATTACTAAATGAGCTTCTGTATATAATGTAGTAGAAGTATTAACAATACTATCATATTCATTTACTATTAAATCTTCAAATTTATTTATATTCTCTTTTCCTTGTTCGTTAAGAGTTTTTCCCTCAGAAACTAAATACTGCTCTATTTTATTGTCTAAATTATTTCTAATAGTTTGGCTACTTAAATTTATTTCTGTTCCTTCATAAATACAATTTACTATACTTAAAACATCATTTTTTATTGTATCTTCAGTAAATAAATCTTTTATTATATCTTCTGGCAAACCTGATTGATATATGTATTTTTCAAAACCACTTTCTACTTCTCTACTTATTTGTAAATAAACCTCTGTTTCTTCCATTTTTGATAATAAATAATCTTTATCTAAAAATCTATCTTCTAAAACAGAATAAAACATATTTACCAATATTACCAAAGATAATATGAAAGACAAAACTATACACACTAAATTTTTTAATAACTTCATTTTTTCTCCTATTCTTCAACTCTATCTGCATATACTACATATCTTTGAGTTGCATGCCCTATATTATTAATTGGATAGCATGTGTATATCATTAAAATTTCCTTTTCAGTTTGAATTGGAACTTTATCTACATCATTTTCTCCTATTATTTTAGTATCATATATTTTATATTTGAAATTTCCATATGTTGTATTTAATTCAATTATATCGCCTTTTTCTGCTTTAGGAAGATTTCCTAAAAACTTTTTAAAATTATGACCTGCTAAAATAATACTTCCACCTTCTCCAGGAAAATATGAACTTTCATCATGTGCAATACCATTTTTTAAAATTGTATAATCAGCTCCATAATAAATAGGTAAATCAATTTGTGCACTTTCTATTTTTAAGCTTGCATAATTTGTTCCATAAGTAGGATAATTAATTAATGTTCCACCTTCTAAAACTGGTGTTATTGTTTGTACATTGTCTTTATCTACCGTAATTATATTCAAAAGATATGTTGCCATTTCAAATTTTTCTTTTGTTATCTTTTGAACTCCAAAAGTTATAATAAATACAAACAAAAGAGCAACTACTATCGAAAATATAGCTGCTCTTAATATTTTTACTATTTTTTTAATCATTAACTCTTAAGCTCTTTTTTTTGCAACTACTACTGCACCGGCAACAACTGCTATAGCTACACATGCAAATATTGCATAATTTGCTCCTGTATATAATAATTTTGTTGTTTTTGTTCCTGCTTGAGATGCTGCTCCACCTTGTGCTGGTGTTTTAGCTGGTGTTTGTTGGTAAACAACTAATGATTCTGCTTTTCCAGAAGCTAATACTTTATTTCCATTATATAATGTAAAAGTATTATCTTTTGTATTAACATTTAATGTTAATCCTACAGCATTAGCTGCTTCAACAGCTAAATAAATCACTTTTGTTTTTACATCTTTGCTTAAGTTTTCCATTCTAGTTACACCTGTAGATGCTACTAAATTTTCTGCTTCTTTTATTTTAGCATATGCTACATCTGCTTGTGCATCTGTAACATTGTTTTGTATATAATCTTTAATTGCTGATTTTTGGCTGTTTGTTAATTCAAATACCATTCCATTGATATTATGTATATCTAATACATAATTTGATAAATCTTGTGTTCCTGCATTAACATATAATGACATTGTAACTACAGCTAAAAGTACAACTGCCATAACTAATAATTTTGATAATTTTCTCATTTTTCTCTCCTTTTTTCTAACAAAAAAATTTAACTCATATAAATATTATAATATAAAGCAGGTTAGGAATGCAATACTTTTTTGAAAAATATCTCCTTTTTATGTAAATTTTATTTTTGTATTTTTTTGAATTAAATAATTTTATATAAATTGGAAAACTCCCAAACTTAATGTTTGGAAGCTCCTTTTTTTCAATATTCAATTTTTAAACTTAGAGTACTTCTTAGTACACTTTAATCATTCCTTGACCAATTTTAGTTCATAGGATTCCAAATAGTTTTTACCTTCGCCAACATAATACACTTCAGATACCTGAACTGGTGCCATGTCGCCTACCTTATACTTGGCAAATGTTTCTTCTCTTACCTGTATCTGCGCTGTGCCATCTAATGAATTCGAATACCTAACAGTAAAATACCATTCCGTTACGGTATACGGAACTGGCATGAACATATAAGATCCTACTTTACTCACCTCTTCTTCATCCATAGACACAATTTCCAATTCTTTTACATATTCCTTGGTGTCTCTTAGACTATTTTCTATATCGTCTTGATGCCATTTTACAAAAAGAAGTCCCAAAGAACTCACCAACAAAAAAATTGCAATTACCCACACACCTGCATTACTGTCCCGGCTGACAGGCTCAAACGGTACTACCTTTTTCTTCTTTTTTTTCTTTTTACCCATGTTAACCCCTCCTAGGTCAAAAAAATTAAATTGTAACTACACATTATTTAATTATTATTGTGTTACCAAATAGTTGTATCTCTACGAGATTTTTTTCTTCATTACTAGTATCATATAATTCTGATACATTAGCTTTCACAAAATCTCCTTCTTCATACCACCCATACACCTCTTCACTTACTTCCAGCTCTATTGTTCCATTAACTGAATTATTATACTCTAAGGTGAAATAGTATTTAGTATTAGTGGTTGGAAGATACCAATACGCCTCACCGTTGAACATTAAAAGTTGGTCATCCTCTTCCTTAAATACTTTGTGTATTATTTCTAATTCGTCCACATAAGTATTTCTATCATATTTTTTACTATTTCCTTGCATAGCGCAATATAAAATCGCTAATATGATAACTCCTACAATAATAATTACCGCAATTAATGTGTTATGTACTCTCCTTTCTTTCCGTGTAAACTCACTTTCGAAAAATAAATTCTTATTTTTCCCCATAATTCAACCCCTCCTAGGCAAAACTATCTGATAAAACTTCTGCTACATTTTAATTATACTACTTCAAAAATATTATGTCAATCTCACTAATCTATATATTTTTTTAAAATTATCTTGCATTATCTTTTTTTATAATGTATAATGATATGGTAATTTTGATAGGGGTATAGTGTTAATGGTAGCACATCGGTCTCCAAAACCGCTTGTGTGGGTTCGAATCCTACTACCCCTGCCACACAAAAAAGCTAGATTTAAACGATAATCTAGCTTTTTTATTTTATTTAGTAGAAAAATCCTCTAGACTTTCTACTAAATAAAGCCTTCGGCAATTTTGTACACAAATTTACTAATTCTTTATCTTAGGAGGTGTTTTTATCAAAAACTTTTTATCTATTTTTTATTTAATTCTTGTTATTTTAATTATTTTTTCTTGTATTACTTCATTTTCAATTTCTTTTTATGAAAATTCTGATAATGAAAATAATGATTCTTCTGACCAAGACTTTGATACAAATTATTACTTTTCAAATTCAGAATTCTTTTGGCCTGTTCCTCGGATTTCATACAATTACTTCTCCATTTGGAAAACGCATTTCACCTACTACTGGTGCTTCTAGTAATCATTCTGGTATTGATATAGCAGCTCATGAAGAAAGTACATTATACTCTGTTATAAGTGGAAAAGTAACATTTGTTGGATTTAAAGGTGCTAATGGGTGCACTATCACTGTGCAGAATGGTAACTTAGAAGTTTCTTATTGCCATGTATCCCCTAATTATATTATATCTGTTGGAGATACTGTAAATAGTGGTGAAAAAGTTGGTAATGTTGGTCCTAAATATGTTTATGGAATTCCTAATAATCCTTATCATGACTCAAATGGTAATCCTACAAACCGGTGCTACTACAGGATGTCATCTTCATTTAACAATAAAAAAAGACGGCATAGCCGTCAATCCTTTAGATTTTTTCTAAATTCTTTCCATGTATAATCCTGTTCTAGTATCAATTCTAATTTTGTCTCCTATGTTAACAAATAGTGGTACAGAAATTTCTAATCCGTTTTCTAATGTTGCTGGTTTTCCAGATGTTGTTGTTGTGTTTCCACTAAATCCAGGTTCTGTATATGTAACTTCTAATTCAACAAACATAGGTGGTTCAACATTAAATACTTTTCCTTTAAAAGATAATACTGTTACATTCATATTTTCTTTTATGTATTTTAATGCATCTCCTAATTGTTCTTCATTTAATGGTATTTGCTCATATGTTGCATTATCCATTAAATAATATAATCCTGCATCATTATATAAATATTGCATTTCTCTTTTTTCAATTTCAGCACCTTGTAATTTTTCAGAAGGATTGAATGTTCTTTCAATAACTGCTCCTGTTATAACATTTTTCATTTTTACTCTAACAAAAGCTGCTCCTTTTCCTGGTTTAACATGTTGAAATTCAACAACTTTAAAAACATTTCCTTCTAATTCAAAAGTTGTATTATTTCTTAAATCTCCTGCCATATATACATCTGCCATTTTATTTTCTCCCCTTTTCTTTTATTTCATTACTTATTCTATACTACCATACTTTTCCAACTTAATCAAGTCTTTATATTAATTTTATTATGTCAAGCTTATTTTCTATATAATAGTTATTATAATAATCAATATATTAATTATATTGTTTTCTTCTTCCTATTTATCATTTTGCAAGTTTTATTATTGTATAATCTTTTTTACTATTTGTTAAATTTTCACATCCATCTTTTTTTACTAAAAAAGTATCTTCTATTCTTATACCAAATTTATTTGGTATATAAACTCCTGGTTCTATTGCTATTACAGAATTTTCTTTTAAAGTCCAATCTTGTTTTGAACGTAAAACAGGAAGTTCATGAATATCTAATCCTACGCCATGACCAAAAGCATGTAATACCTGATATCCTTTTAATTTAAATTCTGTTTCTCTATCTTTTATAACTGTTTTTATATTTGATCCATCTTTTAACAATGAACTTATTTTCTTTTGCTCTTCTAATACAAAATCATATACTTCTTTATATTCTTCTTTTAATTCTTCAACAAAAACTACTCTTGAAAAATCTGAGCAATATCCATTACATCTGCATCCTATATCAAATTGAATTATATCACCTTTTTTCACTTTTCTATCTGTTGGAACTGCATGTGGCATAGAAGCGTTTTCTCCAAATGCTACTATAGAATCAAATGCTAAGCCATCTGCACCATTTTGTATCATAAACTTTTCTATTTCAAAAGCAACTTCTTTTTCTGTCATCCCTTCTTTAATATTTCTGATTATATATTCAAAAGCTTTATCCGTAATACTACATGCTTTTTTTATTTCATCTATTTCTTCTTTATCTTTAACAATTCTTTGATTTTCAATTATTCCATCTGTTTCAACTAAATTTACTTGGTAACTTTGTAAATATTTCTTATATTGCTCATATGTTATATATTTTTCTTCAATTCCTACATTTTCTTCTAACATAAAAATAGATTCATAATCATATTTGCTAAGCTCTCTTGAGTCATACACCACTATTTCATCATCTATTGTTAGATGTCTGTTAACACTTTCAATATATCTTCCGTCTGTTATAAATATGTTTTCTTTTGAAGCTAGTACTAAAGTTCCTTCTTCTGAAAGACCTGTTAAATACTTGATATTTTTAGGATTTGAAATTATCATTCCCTCTAATTTCAAAGAACTTAATTGATCTCTGAGCCATTTAATTTTTACATTCATAAATTATCTTCCTTTCTAAAGTTTAGTTAAAATATTAAAATTTTATCTCCTAAAGTTTTACAAAAAGCTAAGAATGTATTAAGTACAAAACTTTGTGGCATAAATATACATACAAATGTTGATATTGCTAAAAAAGGTCCAAAAGCTATGTATTCATCTCTTCTTTTTAAAATTAATATTCTTATGGTTAATATTATTATTGAACAAATTGCTGCAACAAAAAATGAAAGTACAGAAATTTCAAAAATTCCACTCACTCCAAAGTAAAGTCCAATTGCTCCCATAAATTTCACATCACCCATTCCCATAGCTTCTTTTCCAGAAATAATCCAACCTAAAATTGTTATAACTATAAATATTCCTGCTCCTGTTGCCATTCCTAAAATATAATCTTTTGCCATATTAACATTTGTTATTCCATATATAAAAGTTAATACTAATCCAAATTCTAATATACTTAAATTAAGTCTATTAGGAATTATTCTGTGCTTCAAATCTATTGAAAAAGTTAATAATAACATTGGTGTTAAAATTAGAAATTTAAGTAAATCTAAATTTTTGAATATATCCTGAGTTTGAATTCCAAATTTATATAGTAGCGCAACATAAATTACTGCTGTAGCTGTCATAAATATGTAATTTGCTTCTAATCCTTCTCTATTAGCTTTAAAAAAATCTTTACTAAATATTTTTTTATTTTCTGGTATTCTCATATTGCACCATGCAGTAAATTTTCCAATTATTAATCCAATTATTGCAATTAGTACATATATAAGTATAAACACGTCGTTAAAATACATTATTTTTCCCTACCTATTTTTTTCAAATAATTTTTGATTATTAAATTTTCAAGTGGTCTTTTTATTCTTGTCATCCATAAATCTTTTTCAGCTATTGGCTCAACTAATATTGAAAACATTTTTGATCTATTAGCACCAATAACATCTGTAAAAATTTGATCTCCAACAACTGCAATATTTTCACTTGGTATATTTAACTCTTTTTGTGCTTTATTAAATCCTGTTTTTAATGGCTTTTTAGCAAATTTAATATAAGATATTTTCATTAAATCTGCTACCATTTTTACTTTTTCTGTTTTATTACTATTAGATAATATTATACATTTTACACCAATTCCTTTAATATCCTCATGCCATTTTTCTAATCCATCTATTACTTTTAAATTAAAATCTAATAAAGTATTATCTACATCTAAAATTAGCCCTTGTATATTATTTTCTTTTAAAAATTCTGGTGTTATATCTGTTACTTTTTTTAAGTAAGATTTAGGATAAATTTTCATTATTTTCCTCCTATGTTTTCATATATATATTACCAATATGTAAGGCTTTTGTCAATTAAGTGTTTTCAATTAATTTAATTACATTAATTTTTATTTTTAACTTCACTTTTTAATAACGATACCTAATTTTATACAAAAAACAAAATCTTGATTCTGCCATAATTATCTAGTAAAGAAATTTATCCTACTTGGATAAATTCCTACTAAAAAAAATAGTAGCTACTAATTTATACTATAAAACTTATTTTAGTATAAATTCACTACTATCTTATTTTGATATGAAATTTTATTTACAAAAAATATGTTTTCCTATTGTCATAACCTGTGGTCTGCTCCAAATCCAACTAGATGTAGCAGTATTTGGATTAAAGTAATATATACATCCTGAAGTTGGATCCCATCCATTTATAGCATCTTGAGCTGCCTTTCGTGATTGTGATGTGCCTTCTAAATTTATTTGTCCATCAGAAACACATGTATATGCTCCAGATTGATATATTACACCAGCTATTGTATTAGGAAATTTAGGATTTGCCACTCTATTTAAAACTGATGCTGCAACTGCTACCATTCCTTTATATGGTTCGCCTCTTGCTTCTGCATTTACTAATTTACTAAGTAAGTTTAAATCTGTATTATTACTGCTAGAGCTTCCCCCTGAGCTACTTGAACTTGAGCTAGAATTTATTCCCAATGCTGCTAAAGTTTTTTGACCTGCTATTCCATCAACACTTAATCCATTTTTTCTTTGAAATTTTTTTACAGCTTCAAATGTATTTGAACCATAGATTCCATCTACTCCTCCATTATAATATCCCCAAGCTTTTAATTTACTTTGAATCTGTTTTACTTCTTCTCCTCTTGAACCATATTTTGATAAACTATAGCAAACTGGATATATACCTATAAAAGCAATTAGTATAATTAAAATAGCAATTAAACTTTTTGTCTTCATAAATTTTATTCCTTTCTAAGTTAATTTCTAAAGCACACATATTTTAGAGTAATACTACAAAATATTTTTTTAGCAAACTTATTTGTGTACTCTTTTCCACTTGCTTCTAGTATTTACCATTTTGGATAAATTATTCTATTTTTTATTAGATTTTAATAAATACATATTTATACATTTTTGTAACAAAAATGTAACATTTTTTTATCATTTACACCTTGCAAAAAAACAAATTTATTAATATAATACAAGTAATTATAAGGTTAGGAGTGTTTAATTATGGATTTTTCTGCTGATATAAAATTCAGTCGTAATTTAATACAAAACGAAACCACAAAAATTACTTATTCAGGATACTTATTTAAAAATAATTCTGATTCAGTATCAATTGTTTATGGGTTTGGTGATAATTGGAGTAATACTCAAGAAGCTGAAATGGAAAAAACTTCTGAACGGTTTTACTTCACAAATTCGTATTTTAAATTTTGACAAATTAAATTTCTGTTTTAGAAATTCAAATTATGAATGGGATAACAATTATAATCAAAACTTTACATGCCCTATTGAAAAAGAAGAAACTAAAATAGAGATAGAAGAAAATTTTATTATAAACGAAGAAAATATAGTAACTGATATCTTAAACAATCTTTTTGAAAACGATATATCAGAAGTTAAAGATACAAAAATTGAAATAAATAAAGAAGAAAATACTATCACTACTGCCGAAGCAACTGAAACAAATATTTTAGAACATACTGTTAATAATATTGAAATAAACGAAAAAAGTATTTTAGAAAATACTTTTAGTGATGTTGAAACAGATGAAACAGAAAATACCACTACTACTGTAGATGTCGAAGAAAACATTTCTAATAATATTGAAGTAGCTAGTACAGAAAATACTTATATCGAAAATATTAATAATGTCGATTTTGATACTGTGAATATTGCAGAAATAGAAAATGGATTAGAAAAAGATATAGAAAATATATTTAACGATTTATATGAAGGAACATCAAAAATCTTTGAAGCTTCTACTCCAGCAACTACAATAAAAAATATTGAAGCTAAAGTAAAAGAAAATCATGAAAATAAAAAATTTGATATGGATGGATTAATAAATGAAATATTAGCACCAATTGCTGAATCTTCTTCTTTTGAAAATATAACTTCACATTCTGAAGAAGTTATAGATAATGGATTAATAGACAATATTTTATCAGAAGATTCTGAAGTTACAGAAATAGCCGAAACTATAAATGAAAATTCTGATTCTACATTAAATTCATCTAAATTTGAAGAAGCTCCTTTGATTGATGTAGTTGAACCAACTAATACAGATACTTCATTAGTTAAAGTTGATACACTTGATGATTATTTAGTTAGTGCAAGAAGTTTAAGTAAATTTTACATATTAAAAAAGAGAATAAAATTTGCACTTTATAAATTATTTGTTGCAGTACCAAAAATAATATCACATGCTTTAAGTGAAGACGAAGATTAAAATACATATTAAATATAAAAACAGATGATAAATTATAATCATCTGTTTTTTATATTATTTAAAAGATACCTACGATTTCTCCATTTTCATCAATTCTAATTTCTTCTGCTGCAGGCTTTCTTGGCAATCCTGGCATAGTAAATATTTTTCCAGTTTTAATAACTACAAATTCTGCTCCATTTTTAACAATCGCTTCTTTTATAGTTATATCAAAAGGATCTTCACACAATAAATTTTTAGCATTATCTGAAAAAGAATATTGTGTTTTCGCAATACATACTGGATAATTTCCATATCCTAAACTTTCAATCTGCTCTATTTGTTTTTCCGCTTGTTCTAAATATTTAACTCCAGATGCTCCATAAACTTCTTTTGCTACTTTTTCTATTTTTTCTTTTATACTTTCATTATCTTTATATACAAAATTAATTTTATTTTCTTTTTCTGATAGTTCAACTACTTTTTCTGCTAAATCTATAGCACCTTCTCCACCTTTTGCCCACACTTCTGTTAAACTTAAAGGCACCCCTATTTCTTCTAGCTTTTTTTGTAAAAATTCTATTTCTTTTTCTGTATCATTTTGATATCTATTTATTGCTACAATAGGATTTAATCCATATCTATTTTTTATATTATCAATATGTCTTTTTAAATTTTCAATTCCTATATTCAATGCTTCTATATTTTCTTTTGAACAATCTTCTTGTTTTACTCCACCATGATATTTCAAAGCTTTTAAAGTTGCTACACATACAGCAGCTGATGGGTTTAAACCTGATTTTCTACATTTTATATTAACAAATTTTTCTGCTCCTAAATCAGCTCCAAATCCAGCTTCTGTAATAACATAGTCTCCTAATTTTAAAGCAAGCTTTGTAGCTATTACACTATTACATCCATGTGCTATATTAGCAAAAGGACCACCATGAATTATAGCTAAATTATGTTCTAAAGTTTGTACTATATTAGGATTTAATGCATCTTTTAATAAAACTGTTAAAGCGCCTTCTGCTTTTAAATCTTTAGCAAAAATAGGTTTATCATCTTCATTATATCCTACAATAATATTTCCAATTCTTCTTTCTAAATCTTTTAAATCTTTAGATAAACAAAAGATTGCCATAATTTCAGATGCAACTGATATATCAAAACCGTCTTCTCTTGGATTCATATTTTTTTCTTTTGAAAGCCCTATTTCAACTTCTCTTAAAGCTCTATCATTTAAGTCTACACATCTTTTCCAAATTACCTTTTTAAATTTTAATTCATTTCCATAGTAAATATGATTATCAATAATTGCTGATAATAAATTATTTGCAGAAGTTATAGCATGTATATCTCCTGTAAAATGTAAATTTATATCTTCCATAGGAGCAACTTGAGCATGTCCACCACCTGTAGCTCCCCCTTTTACACCAAATACTGGTCCAAGTGATGGTTCTCTTAATGCCAAAACTGATTTTTTTCCTATTCTATTTAAAGCATCAGAAAGTCCAATTGCAATTGTAGTCTTACCTTCGCCAAGTGGTGTAGGATTTATTGCAGTTACTAATATTAGTTTTCCATCTTTTTTTTCACTTACTTTATCAATAAATTTTTTTGATATTTTAGCTTTATATTTTCCATATAATTCAATATCATCTTCTGCAATATCAAATTTTTCTGCTATATTTGTTATCTTTTGTAATTCTACACTTCTTGCAATTTCAATATCAGTCATAGTACAATCCTCCTATTTTATAATTTTATATAGATATGCTTTTCTTGCTAAACATTTATCATTTGTAGAATATAATAATTCTAATTTTTCTTTAGATTTATTAAAAGAATTCAAATCCATAATATTAGAATCATTAGATACTAAATTTAAAACATATATATCTTCATCTTCAAATTTTTTAATTGACTCTTCTATATAGAATTCATTTTGTTTATCTAAAAATTTATTCCAAACTGCATACGTCATATAAGTGTTATCTGTTGCATCATAAAATTTATAATCTTTTCCAGAAAGATATACTTCTACTGATGATATTGAATCCCAGTTTACTGTTATAAATGTGCTTCCTTCTTCTATATTTTCTTCAATATATTCAGCTACATTTTTAGAATCATTATATGGGTATTTTATCTCATCTTTAATAACTCTAATTGTATTTGGAATAGATAGAATGCAAATAATGAAAATAGCAATTTCTAATAATTCTAATTTATTTTTATTTATACAATCTCTTTTTATATTCCATGAAAAATATAACAAAAATATAAATGGAAGTACAGTTCTTTGATTTGTAAAAATTCCAAATATAAAAGTTTGAACAAATAAATAAAATATTAAACCAAAGAAAAATATCAATCCCTGTTTCTTATTTACTTTTATTGATTGTATAATTATTGATATTAATAAACCTAAGTAACCAATAAAAATTACAAAATCTGATAATTTTATTCCAATTAAAACATTAAATAATTCTTTAAAATAATTAATACATCTTAATAATACTACTTCTGGAACATCACTTCCATGTGTTGCAGCTATTGAAAAAATATATCCTGCTACTGCACAGAAAACTACTGTTAGCATTCCTAAAATGGCAATAACTGCTCCTATTATTAATTTTATGTTTTGATTTTTAGTGTTTTCTTTATATTTATCTAAAAATTGCTCTTTAAAAAAGAATAAATATATAAAAAATGAAATTCCGAGTACAATTATATGTGTATTTGCTAAAATTGCTATTGCAACGCCATACAAAATTGGATACTTTTCTGGTGTTTCATTCATAATAGAAATTATTATTAACATTAAAGCAATAATAGAATATGGTCTTAAAAATACTGGCATATAATACAAGAATACTGGACTAAATAAAATTAATATCTTTACAATTCCTCTATATGGAGCTTTTGTTAGAATGAAAATTCCAGTAAACATTGCAATAATTATCATTACTATTTTTGAAAATTCATATGATATTCCTGTTTTCGCAAAAATAGTTAATATGTAATACCAAAAAAATGAATGTCCTTCAAATCTCATTTGTTTTATAATGTCCAAAAAATTCAAATCTCTTGCAATTAACCAAGCTTGTGATTCATCTTCCCATGCCTCATGATAATTTGAAACAATTATTATTAAACTTAAATATATTATAAAAAATAAAAATGTAAAAATTTTATTGATTTTTATATTGCTTTGAATTTTTTTAATTTTCTCTAATATATTATCTTTCATTTTATTTCCTTATACAATAAATCCTACTATTATACCAAGCACAGCTCCTGCAAATACTTGTACTGGTGTATGTCCTAAAGCTTCAATTAATCTTTCTTGAACTTCTCCAGTAGTTAATCCTGGCGTATCCAAAATTTTATTTAATATTCTTGCTTGCTTTCCTGCAGCTCTTCTAATTCCTGCTGCATCATACATAACTACAAATGCCATTATTACAGCAATTCCAAAAATTCCAGAATCAAAACCATATTCTCTTCCAACGCAAGTAGCTACAGAACATACAATCGCAGAATGTGAACTTGGCATTCCTCCTGCTCCTAAAATTCTTTTTACATTTAATCTTTTATTTTTAACTAAATCTGTAATTACTTTAAATGTTTGAATAAAAAACCATAATAAAAATGGTACAATAATACATTTATTATTTATTATTTGATTAAATATTTCCATAGTAATTAATCTTCAGGATTGAAGTTTTCCTCCTTTATTTCATTGTTTTCATTTATAAGTATAGTTATTCTTTTTTCTGCATCTTCTAATTTACTATTACATTCCTTAGAAATTTGCATTCCTTCTTCAAATAATTTTACAGATTCATCTAATGATAATTGCTCTTTTTCCAATTTATTTGTAATCTCTTCTAACTTAACCATTAATTCTTCAAAATTTGATTCTTTTTTTGCACTCATCATATTTTCCTTTCTTGTATTAATAATCTACCATTACAGTTTTTTTCTCTAAATTAACTATAAAATAATTTTTAACTGATGCTGTTTCAGAAGAAACAACAGCTATTATGTATTCTCCACTTGATGTAACTGAATCACATCTAAATGTTACTGTATTATCTTCTCCCCATTGTGCTTTTACTAAATTTATTGCTTGTTCTTTTTTATCTGTTGTACCAACATCAGAATTTTCATAAACCGCACTTGAAGGAACTACATCAGCAGGTTTTGAACTTACTTTATTTTCTGGAACTACTGCTGTATTTTCAGTAGTATTATTTTCATCAACCACATTTTCTGATTCATTAGTAATATTTTCATCTACTATATTTTCTTCATCTATTACTGCTTCATTTTCAACTTTATTTTCTTGAGGCTCATTTTCAACCTTACTATCTTTTGATGTTAATTTAAAAGTTGCAAAAACTACGCCTACAAACAATATAATAACACATATGATACTTAAAATTATTTTTACAGTTTTATTCATAACTATTTCTCCTTTACTTATATATCAATATTCTTATGACCTTTTAAAATCAATTTATCTACTATATAAAAATAAAATATAAAATCAAATAATTTTTGCTTTGGCAGTCCCATCTTGAAATCTTAAACTAATTTCCATATCCTTTTTTAAATCTTTTGATTTAGTTACAACATTACCTTTCTCATCCGAAATTACCGAATATCCTCTAGTTAAAGTTTTTAAAGGACTTAAAGCATCTAATTTAGTAATAAGTTTTGTAGCATCTATTTTAGAATCTTTTAGCTTTTTCATACTACTATTTTCTATAGACTTTATAAACTTATCAATTTGCATATAATAATCATTTACTCTTTGCAATGGCTCTCTATAAACATTTGAGTTTAAGCATTTTTCAAATCTTAATCTCATAAATTCTGTTTTTTGCTTTAATGCCATCTTAAGTCTTCTCTGAAATAAATTTATACTATATTCTAATTCAGATACATCAGTTACTGCAAGTTCCGCAGCTGCAGATGGTGTAGGTGCTCTTAAATCTGCTACAAAATCTGCTATTGTAAAATCAGTCTCATGTCCTACTGCTGAAATTACTGGTATTTCAGATTCAAATATTGCTCTAGCAACTATTTCTTCATTAAACGGCCACAAATCTTCTATTGACCCTCCACCTCTTGCTACTATCAAACAATCTGCTAATTTTTTATCATTCATTAATTTAATTGCTTTAGCTATTTTTGCTCCAGCACCTTCTCCTTGAACAGGTACTGGCATAAGTCTTATATAAACGTTTGGATTTCTTCTTGTTGATACATTTATTATATCTCTAATTACTGCTCCTGTATTTGAAGTTAAAACTCCAATTATTTTTGGCATAAACGGAATAGGCTTTTTATGTACATCATCAAATAATCCTTCTTCAGATAATTTACTTTTTAGTTCTTCATAAGCAGTATATAAACTTCCCATACCATCTTCTTGCATCGCTTTGCAATAAATTTGATAAACTCCATCTCTTTCATATACTGATACAGCTCCAAAAACTAAAACTTTCATACCATCTTTAGGAACAAAATTTAAAGTAACTGTTGACGATTTAAACATTACACATTTTATAAGAGAGCTTTCATCTTTTAAAGTAAAATACATATGACCTGTATAATGATGTTTAAAATTAGAAATTTCCCCTTTAACTAGTACACTGTTTAAAAATTCGTCCTCAGCTACTCTATCTTTAACATACTTATTTAATTCTGTTACAGAAATTGGATTAAGCTTCATTTGTTTCTCCATTTAGATTTTTTTCTTTTACAACACTTGCTAAAATTCCATTAATAAAAACTGGTGCTGATTCATCAGCATATTTTTTGGCAAGTTCTACAACTTCATTTATAGCAACTTTATATGGTAAAGATTTATAAACCATTTCATAAATTGCAAGTTTAATTAAACTTAAATTGATTTTTGAAATTCTATTTAAACTCCAATTTTCTTTTAGATTATTAGTTATTAAAGAATTAATTTCTTCTGAGTTTTTACTTATTCCATCTCTTATATCTTTTAAATACTCTATAACTTGATTATTTGTTATTTCATTATTTTCTACAAATATATCAAATTGTCCTTCTTCACTTTCTTTTTGAATTTCTATCTCATAAATTAGCTTAAAAGCTAATTCTCTCATTGCGGACCTTTGCATCGTCTCCTCCTAAAACTTATCTATAAACTCTTTTAATTTTTCTTTTACATTTGATTTATTTTTTTGTACATAATTTCCCAAAAACATACCTGCTAAAACTATAACTATTCCTATTAATAATCTATAGATTTGAGTAAAACATAATATTAATGCTATAATTCCGCCAAGTGTTGCTCCTCCGTAATTAGCAATAAATGAATTAAAATCTTTATTATCGTTTTCATTATTATCATTCATTTTAAACTACTCCTCTCCTAATTTATTTTCTTCTACATTCTCTTCTTTTTCTTGTTCTTCTGTTCCTTTATTTTCTTCATCTTCCACTGGAGATGGTAATCCTTTTACTTTTTTTGAAGTTATATTTTTTATTTTTATATTTACTTCTTTTACTTCTAAATCTGCTGTTCTTTTCATTGCATCTTTTATTTTTCTTTGTAACTCATTAGAAACATCTTTTAACATTACATCTTTACTAACAATTGCTGTTACATATACAATTAAATTTTTATTTCTATCTAAAATTGTTTTACTTGCAACTGTATCAGCTCCTGGAACTTCTTTTGTAACACTAGCAATTAAATTTTCTAAACTTTCTTTTGATATTACAAGCTTTCCACTTGTATTTTCTAAAACTATCCCTTCTTTTCCATTGCTTTCTGGCTTACTAGTAAAGAATAAACCTTTAATAGCAAGTAACATTAATACTGCAAGAACTCCTATTATAATTTTTAAACTATTTTCTCCTGATAACACGCTCGCTACTGGGTTTATTATCTCTTCAACAGATACTATTCCTGTCATTACTAAAACTATTGCTATTGTTACTGCTAAAATTATTATTGAAAATATTTTTAAAACTAACTTATCTAAAAATTTCATATTTTCCTCCAATTCATAGTTTAACTATTACTATTATTATTCTACTTCAGTTTCATTATTTTCTTCTTGAACTTGTTCTTTTTCTTCTTTATCACTTATTGCATGAACACCTTGAACATGTACATTAACTTCTAATACCTTTAGTCCTGTCATATTTTCAACAGATTTCTTTACTCTTGTTTGAATTTCAAAAGCAACATCAGGTATTCTAGCTCCATATTCTACAATTATATTTACATCTATTTTAGCACTTTTTTCTCCAACATCAACTTTTATACCTTTAGCTAAATTTTTCTTACCACTTAAAGCTTCTGTGATTCCTGCAAATCCACCAGCCATTCCATAAACTCCTGAAACTTCTGAAACAGCTATTCCTGCATAAGTTGCAACAGCTTCATTAGCTATTTTTATTGTATCATTTCCTTCTACTGAAATTTCATCAGTAGTCTCAATAATTTCATCATTGTTTTCTTCCATAATATAATCATTCCTTTCTTGTTTAGATTAGAATTTTTTCAAACTAAACTTCTAAAATATACTATTATTATGACACAATTAGTATATCAATATAATAACTTTTTTACAAGTATTTTTATAAAGTCTTAAGAAAATATCAAACATCTAATACTCTAGCTTTTTTCATATAAATATTCTATATTTTTCTCTCCTAAATCAATACTATTATTTTTTAATTATTATTCAAATCTTTCTCCTAATGCAATTTTATTTCCTCTTAAAAAATCTCCTATATTCATTCTTTTAGCATTTTCTCCTTGTATCTCAAGTACTCCGAATTACTCCACCTTTAGCCTTTATATATAATCCTTTTTTCTCATTTACCATTATTACAGTACCTTCATTTGTTTCATCATATTCTAAATGCTCAAAACCTTGTGATATATTACTAAATTCATCTTTAGAAAAATTTTGAACTTTCCAAAATTTTACCTTTTTTCCATTTAAAAATGAATATGTTCCCATAATAGGATTTAATCCTCTAACAAGATTTTTTATTTGGTAACTTTCTTTTTCTTGCCAATTAATTTTTGACATCTCTTTATCTAACATTGGAGCAAGAGTAAATTCTTCTGGTTGAACTATTCTTTTTACAGTTTCATTTTCAATTTGTTTTACACTTTCCAAAAGTAACTCTGCACCTATAGTAGATAATCTATCCCAAAGTTCTCCTGTGGTTTCATCTTCTCCTATATCTACTTCTTTTTGCATAATAATATCTCCTGCATCCATTTGTTCATTTAGATACATTATAGTTACTCCAGTGGTTTTATCTCCATTTAATATTGCCCATTGTATTGGTGCTGAACCTCTATATTTTGGAAGCATTGAAGGATGAACATTTATACATCCTAGTGGTGGAATCTTTAAAAAAGATTTTGGAAGTATTACTCCATAAGAAACAACACAAACTAAATCTGGTTTTAATGCTTTTATTTCTTCTTTAAATTCTGTATTATTAGTAATTTTTTCCGGCTGAAAAATTTTAAAGTTTTTCTCTAAAGCATATTCTTTTACTGGAGATAATACAAGTTTCATACCTCTTCCAGATGGTCTATCAGGAACTGTAACCACTCCACAAATCTCATATCCTGCATTATATAATTTATCCAAAGACTCTCTTGCAAAATCAGGAGTTCCCATAAAAAGTATTTTCATTTATATTTTTTTTCGTATAATTAATAACTAATATTATACGAAACTCCTTTTATAATATATTTAGGTTTTTACGGTACCTATAAACCTTAATTTTATCTTATTTTTTATTTTCGTTTGGAGTTACTGTTTCTAATGTTCCAGGTTTTACTTTATCTGTAAATACTATACCATTTAAGTGATCTATCTCATGGCATAAAGCTTGTGCAAGCAAATCTTTTGCTTTTAATTTTACCTTTTTCCCATCGATATCTAGTGCTTCTACTACAACTTCTTTTGGTCTTTCTACTTTTCCATATTTATTTGGAAAACTTAAACAACCTTCATCAACTTCTTGAATTCCTTTTTCTTTCACAAGTACAGGATTTATTAAAGTAAATTGAGTTCCTTCTTCATATAAATCTATAACAATTATTCTTTTTAAAACCCCAACTTGTGGTCCTGCTAAACCAACTCCATCCCATTTATGCATTGTTTCCATCATATCTTTTGCAAGCTCTTTTATTTTATCGTCAATTACTTCAATTTCTCTTGAACGTTTTTTTAATATTTCATCATTTTCATATCTTAAATTTCTAATTGCCATTTTTATAACCCCTTTTACTTAATATAATTTTATATAATACATTATAACATTCAATAATTTTATAAATAACTCCATCCCAATGGAGATTAGTTCATTGTATTTGGATTTATATCTACTGTAATTCTTGTATTCTTACATTTTTTAATATTTTCATCTTCAATACCATAATTTATTATATCCAAAATTCGAGATGTAACTTTACATTTTAAAATTATTCTCCATCTATATTTATTTTTTATTTTATCAACTGGTGATGGTACTGGTTTAAAGATATTTATATTTTCGTCATTTACACTTTTAATTTTTCTATAAACTAAATTTGATATTTTCTGTATTTCATTTATGTCTGTTCCTTGAAAACTAATCATTATTATATCGCAAAATGGCGGATAATTCAACATTTTTCTTAATTCTATTTCTTGATTATAAAATAAATCATAATCTTGTTTTTGAGCTTCTATTATTGCATAATGGTCTGGATTATAAGTTTGAATTATAACATCTCCTTCTTTTTCTCTTCCAGCTCTTCCTGCGACTTGCACTAATGTTTGAAAAGTTCTCTCTACTGCTCTATAATCTTCTAAATTCAAACTACTATCAGCAGTTACTACTCCTACTAATGTAACATTTGGAAAATGATGACCTTTTACTACCATTTGAGTTCCTATTAAAATATCTATATTATCATTCTTAAAAGTATTTAAAATTTCTTCATGAGAATTCTTTTTACTTACAGTATCTATATCCATTCTAATTGTACTAGCTTCAGGAAAAAGCTTATGTATTTCTTCTTCAAGTTTTTGAGTACCTGTTCCAAAATATTTTACTTTTTTACTATTACATTCTGGACATTCTTTTATAACTTTTTCTTCATATCCACAATAATGACATTTTAGTTTGTTTTCACTCATATGATATGTCAAACTTATATTACAATTTTTGCATTTTGCTACATATCCACAATCTCTGCACATTATAAAAGTAGAATATCCACGTCTATTTAAAAATAATATTGTTTGATTCTTTTTTGATAAATTATCTTTTATTTTATCTTGTAACTTGAAGCTTATCATTGACCTATTTCCAATTGCAAGTTCATTTCTTAAGTCTATAATTTCAACATTAGCCAACTTAGAATTATTAGCTCTCTTAGTTAAAGTATATAAATTAATTTCATTTTGTTTAGCATTATACATAGTAGTAATTTCAGGTGTTGCACTACCTAAAACCAATGGACAATTATTTTTTTCTGCAATATATTTTGCTAAATCTTTTGCATTATATCTTGGTGTAGTATCTGATTTATATGACATATCATGTTCTTCATCTATTATTATTATTCCTAAACTTTCTACTGGTGCAAAAATTGCTGACCTTGCTCCAATTACTATCTTTTTTTCTCCATTTGAAATTTTTTGCCATTCATCAAATCTTTCACCTATTGAAAGCTTACTATGTAATACTGCAACTGTATCTCCAAATCTAGCTAAAAATCTATCTACCATTTGTGGTGTAAGTGATATTTCTGGAACAAGAACTATAGCTTCTTTTCCTTTATTTAATACTTCTTGTATAAGTCTAAGATATATTTCTGTTTTTCCAGAACCTGTTATTCCATAAATTAGATTTTTAGAAAATTTATTATTTTGTATACTATAATTTATTTCTTCAAAACATTTTGATTGTTCTTCTGTTAAAACTTTAGGCTCGTCTCTTTCTATATTTTTATTTATAAATGGATTTCTTTCTATTTGTTTTTCTACAATTTCTATATATCCATTTTTTTCTAAAGTTTTAAAAATAGTTCTATTTACATCTGTAAGCACTTCTAAATCTGATATATAAATTCCATCATTTTCTTCTAAAAATCTTAAAACTCTTATATGTTTATCACTTTTTATTTTTCCGTTTTCTATTAAAAAATTAATTTCATCAATTTCTTTTTTTAAAAATATAAAATTTCCTGTTTTTTCTTTCATTCTATTTGAAAGTTCTTTTCCACCAGTTCCTGGAGGAAGCATCAATTTTATGCAATCAGATATATTGCAAAAATATTTTCTTGCCATTAGTTTTGCTAAAATTATATTATTTTCTGTTAAACTTTCACTTATTTCAATTTTTGCTATTTCCTTATTTGCAAATTCTGAATTTTCTTTTAAATTAATAACAAATCCATCATCTAACTTTTTACCGTTTCCAAAAGGCACAAAAACTCTAGCTCCAACTTTTATTTCTTTTTCCATATTCTTTGGAACTATATAATCAAATATTCTATTTAACGCTCTAGCATTGCTATTAATAATAATTTCTGCAAACATATTTTATCCTTTTGCGAATTAAAATATAAGCTTTTAATTCGTTATATTAAATTCTTTTGCAATTATATACCAAAAATCCTAAAAAATCTATATTTTATTTATGCTCTAACAAATCTAAAATATAGAAAATTTGTAAGTAAATTTATTTACAATTTTAGTTACAGCCAGTATATAACAAAAGATGAATTTGCTTTATTTATTATTGCAATTCATCTTTTTAACCACTTTATTAATTTTCTAATATTTCAATAGCTTCCATTATATTATTGGTCTTTATTTTCTTCTTCAATTATTTTTTGAATTATATTTACTGCTTTTTCTAAATCATCATTTTTTAAAACATAATCATATAATCCAATTTTTGACTCTTCATAATCAAATCTGTTTAAACGTAATATTATCTCTCCTTCTGATGGCTTGTCTATTCTATTTTCTAATCTACGTTTTAATTCTTCTTTTGGAACTCTTAAAAATATTGTTACTATTTTTATATCTTTTAAAGTATTTTTTAAAATTTCTGTTCCATTAACATCAATATCTTTTATGATAATACCATTTTTAGATTCTTCATTTAATATTTTCTTAGAAGTTCCATAATAGTGATTATGGTGTATATCATATTCATAAATTTCGTCATTTCTTATCTTCTCTTCAAATTCTTCTTTGGATAAAAATATATATGTTTTTCCAGGAATATCTCCTTCTCTCGGTGGTCTAGAAGTAAAAGATGGTATAGATTTTACATTTTCCATTCTTTTTACTATCTCTTTTTTTATTGTATCTTTTCCTGCTCCTGCTACTCCAGATAATATTACTAACATAATTTATACCTCATTTTTACTAATTTTCTTCTGAATCTTCATTAAGTTTAGTTACTGCTCCTTCAGCTATTTCATTTGCAGCTAAAGATACTACTGATCTTTCTTTAACTTTTGTTTTTGCCTCAGATCCATTTGCAATTTGTCTAGCTCTTTTAGCTGTCATTATTACTAATGAATATCTGTTATCTTCCACTTTCTTTAATAATTCTGATACTGTTGGTTTTACTATCATTTTATAAAATCCTCCTTAAATTTTCTTTATTTTAATTATTCGTCATCATTATCAATTCCATTATCAACTCTTCCTGCAATTGTTTCTGGTTGAACAGCTGATAATATTATATGTCCTGAATCCATTATAATAACTGATCTTGTTCTTCTTCCATATGTTGCATCTATAGCCATTTTTGAATCTTTTGCTTCTTGAACAATTCTCTTTATTGGTGCTGATTCTGGACTTACAATAGATATTATTCTTTCAGCAGAAACAATATTTCCAAAACCGATATTAATAAGTTGCATTGTTTTACCTACCTTTATTTATATTTAGATTTTCTAAGAAAATCTATAAAATTTATAATAATTTTAATTATTAACTAATTTACATATAAAACTAAATATTTAAAATTAAATTTATTCTATATTTTGAATTTGCTCTCTTATGTTTTCAACTTCTGTTTTTACTTCAATAACTAAATTAGTTATTTCTAAAGAATTTGCTTTTGAGCCTATAGTATTTGTTTCTCTATTTATTTCTTGAATTAAAAAATCTATCTTTTTACCAATTGGTGAAGATTGTTTTATTAATTCTAAAAATTGTGATATATGACTTTTTAATCTTGTAAGTTCCTCTTCAATAGATGACTTATCAGAAAAAATAACTATTTCTTGCATTAATCTATTTTCGTCTATAACCTGTGTATCCATAAGTTCTTTAACTCTTGCTTGTAATTTTTTCATATATTCTTCTACAAGAGTTCCTGAATATTTTGTTATTTCATTTACTTTATCTTGTATTGAATATATTCTTTTTTCTATATCTTGAATTAATTTTTCGCCTTCAAGTTCTCTCATACTAACAAATTTATCTAAAGCATCATTTACTGCAATCATTAATTCATTTTCAATTAATTCTTCGTCTTGATCATCTTCTATTTTTAATATTTCTGGGAATTTTGAAACATCAATAACATTCAAATCAAATTTTAAATCAGCTTCATTTGCAAGTTCTTTTAACTCTTTTATATATTCTTTTGCAAGTTCTCTATTTACTCTTATTGTTGTTCCTTTACTACTATAGTTTTCAAAAGTAACAAATACATCAATTTTTCCTCTTGAAATACTATTTGAAATTGTTTTTCTTATTTTGTCTTCTACACTATTTAAAAATCTAGGAAGTCTTACATTAATATCACTATATTTATGATTTACTGATTTTATTTCAACTGTGTAACTTCTTCCTTCATTTTCATATTTTCCACGACCAAATCCTGTCATACTTTTTATCAAAACTATATACCTCTTTTCTATCAGAATTAATGTTTACTTCTTCTTTTCTTATTTCTAGGTTCTGCATGTTTTTCTCTTTGTCTTCTTCTTTCTTTTTGTTCTGATAATAATTTTCTTCTAATATTTTCTTCTTCTTTTATTTTAGCTCTATAAGTTTTTGTACTTTCTTCATCTAAATAACTACTTTTTTCAGTTTCTTTTACAATTTCTTTTACGTCACTCAAATTGCTTCTATATTGAAATTGATTTTGTTTAAATATTATTATTGATTTTATTCCATAATATACTACTAAAAATGCTGGTAAAATCATTATTGAAACTCTTAATGCACTTGTAGTATGCAAAAAAATATATGGTATATAAAGAGTAAGTATCCCACATGCTAATAGCTCTATTCCAATAATTCCAATATTTATACTATTTTTTCTATATGCAATTTCAAAAGAAATAACAGTAAAAAGAATAATTCCTAAAGCAAAATATTTTAAATATTCTTCAAATTTATAACTTTCTAATTTATAGTAAGTTATATTTATAATACAAAAATACGCCATTATAATTACTGCAACTACTAAATCTTGAAATATTTTTGTACTAATTTTATCTTTTAAATTTTTAGGTAATTTTCTTTTTTCTTCAATTTCTAATTGCATTAGTTTGGCATTATCTTCCAATACTAATTTCCTCCATTTTCTAATTCATACATAATTATAGAAGAAACTTGAAGTGCTACTGTTTCAGTTCTTAAAATACGTTTTCCAAGACTTATTATCTTTGCCCCAGCTGATTTTAACAAATTAATTTCTTCTTCATCAATTCCACCTTCTGGACCGATTACAATAGCTATTCTATAATTTGTATTATTATTTTTTATCTTTAGTAATTCATTTTTTATATAATTTTGTTCTTCTAATTCATAAGCAACTAATACTATATCATATTCATTAATATTATTACATATATTTTTTATATTTTCTATATTTCTTATAGTTGGTATTATATCTCTTCCACTTTGTTTTGCTGCTACTTCTGCAATTTTTTGCCATCTATCTATTTTCTTTTTTTCATCTTTTTCTGATATCTTTACTATACTTCTTTTAAAATTAACTGGTATAAATTCAGATACTCCTAGTTCTGTTCCTTTTTGTATAATAAGTTCCATTTTGTCTGCTTTAGGCAATCCTTGATAAATATGTAAAATTACATTACCTTCTGCTTCTCCTGATACTTCTTCTATTATATTACAAATAACCTCTTCTTTAGATATATCATTTATTTCACAAATATAATTCTTACTATTGCCAGTATCACATATTTTAATTTTCTCACCTTTTGTTAATCTTAAAACATTTCTAATATGATTTACATCTTCATCTGTTATTTCTATTTTATCATTATTTACTTGTTCTGATTTTACAAAAAATTTTCTCAAAAATTTTCTCCTTATTTATCAATGATTTTAAATTATATCATAGATTAATAAAGAAATAAAGAGATTTTAAAAGATTTCGTAAGAAATTTAAAGTTATCATTATTTTTGGAAGTATTTAAAATTTATGAATATATTTTAAAGTTCATTAGTAAAAATTCGAAAATAATTTCCTACTAAATAAATTTTATAAAATTATACACTATTTTTGATATCTTTCATATTATTATATAGGTGATGTTTATGTTTGATATAAAAAATAATATTTTTGAAAATGAAATATTTTATAAAGGAAATTTAATTTTAAAATACAAAATTGAATATCCTAGCATCTATAATAGATGTAACAAAAATGAATTTAATAATTATAATTATTCTAAAGCTTTAAAACTAAAAAATTATGCTGAAACTGTACTATTAAAACAAGCTCAAGAAACTTTTGAATATAATAATGCCAACGGATATCCTATCATGGTATTTGAACTAATTTATGAATATAATATAACTCATAATAATAACAACATTATTAGCTTATATGCTGATGAATACATTTTTTCTGGTGGAGCACATGGTTTAACTACTAGAACTTCTCAGAATTGGAATATGCAATGCTATAAACAAATTACGCTTAACGACATTTTTCCAAACAATCCATATTATATAATTGATATTCTTAAAAGTATTAATAATCAAATAGAAGAACAAATTAATAATGCTTCAAATCAATACTTTGATAATTATTGCAAATTGGTTTTAGAAACTTTTAAACTTGACCAATTTTATATTACTTCTAATAATGAATTTGCAGTATATTTTCAAAGCTATGATATAGCTCCATATTCTAGTGGAATACCTGTATTCTATATGAAAATATATAATAAAAAATTTTACTAATTTTTTATTATATATAAAATAGAGATTGCATTTTCATAGCAATCTCTATTTTGCCTAACTTTTAATAAGATTTTAAATATTTTGAATAGATATCTTTGCTTATTTCAAATTCAGGAGCACCTGTCGAACCTGGAGCAACTTCATATTTATCAAAAACAATTACAATATTACCATTTTTTGAAAAGTAAAAGTTTTGATTATCTTTTATCATATTAAAATTCAATTCTTCAAATTCTTCATCAATCCAGTACACTATTTCTTCATTTTCTTTCATCTTAGAAATCATTTGTCGTTTTATTTCTTCACTTATAATATCTTTATAATTATCATTTACAAATAAATCTGATAAATTAATTATATTATCATTCTTTTTATTTATATGATAATATTTATATTTAATATCACTACTTCCAGATATCTCAAATATTTCTAGTCTTAATGTAAACCAATCTTTGCTATTTTCTATTACTTTAGCGTCTAGCTTTATAGATTGATAATTATTGGAGTCTTTTTCTTCATAAAACTTTTCAATAATTCTTTTTGTTAATTTATCTATTTCTTCATTGATTATTTCATTAGATTTGCTTTGTGATTCATCACTATTCTTTATTTCTGGTATTTCCATATCTAATTCACTATTTCCATCCTTATCAAAATAATTACTGATAGTAATTACTTTTACTATGTTACCTACTATTGGTATTTCTTGCATAGCATAAGAAATTTGAGAACTAATATTAGGTAATGCTATAAATGTTAAAATAGTCATTGCCATAGCAAACTTAATTCCATAGTTATGCAAAAATTTAATCTTACTTTTTTCTTTACTCATTACTACATTCTCCTCTTTCACATTAGATATAGCTACTTTCATTTTTACTTTTTCAAAAATTTTATTATTATTCATTTATCTAACCTCTTTCTTTATTTTATTTCTAATTCTATATAACCTTTGTTTTATACTAAATTCAGAAATCTTTTGTTCTTTAGCTATATCTTTAATTGATTTAGAAAAATAATAAAAATCTAAAAATATTATTTTATCAATTTCTTTCATATTTTCTAATTTCTTTTCTATCTTACTAATTTTTTCTACATTATCATCAAGTGAACTAATTTTATCATAGCTACATAAGTTATCTTCATAATCAGAAATATCAAAATTTATTTTAATTTTTCTTAAATATTCTTTAACTACATTTTTGGTTATTCCTGCAATATATGAACTCAAATGTTTATTTATATCTAATTTAATCTTGTTTTTCCATAATATAAAAAATACTTCTGAAGCTATTTCTTCTTTATCTTCATTACTTAAATTATTTCTTGACATATTGTTTATTATTGTTTCGATATAATGTGAATAATCATTTATTACTTTTTCCAAATCAAGTTCATTATTTTCTATATAATACTTTATTGCTTTATAATCATTCAATTTAGATCTAAACTCCTTTTCTTTTTATAAGACATCTTACATATATATATTGATATTTTTTATATAAAAGTAACACTTTTTTATAAAATAATATTTCTTATAAATTTTACAATGATAAAGACAGACTAATATCTGCCTTTATCTAATATATTCAATTTTAAATTTTAAAACAATTACTATTTTTTACTGTTATTTCTGAACCTTTTGTATATTCTCCATCATAATAAATTCCATTTTCTAATCTTCCAGTATTTTCACCATCTTTATATAGATAATATGTTCCTTCTTCTAATAAATTAGAACTTATAATTAAAGTACTAAAATTTTCACTTGCTTCAAAAGATACTATTACTTCATCATTTTCATTCATTAAAGTAATTAAAGTTCCCTTTTCTATTGTATTGTCTAATGAACTACATAAAAATTTTTGACTAGAAGTACTATTTGGTTTTTCAAGCATACCAGATCCAAGAGCTATAACTAAACCTCCGTTTATATCAAAACCGTCATCTGTATCAATTCCAGCATCTCCTCCAGTTGGTGAGCCAACTGTATATACTGTTCCGCCATTTATAACTAAATTTTTATTAGAATCAATTCCATCTCCAGAAGCCATAATATATATATAACCATTATTAATTGTAATTTTTCCGCCATCTCCTCCTGCATTTATTCCATCATCATTAGACTCTATATAAATATTTCCACCATTTATCGTAATATCATTTGTTTCTGTAGCTATTCCTTCTCCCTCTTCTTGATTTCCATATACTTCAAGTTTTCCTGCTCCTGATATTGTAAGTGGTCCTGCTGAATAAATACAAGCATCATATTCACTTGAACCACCATCTGATAAGGTATTAACTGTATTTTCTAATAAATTTATGGTTAAAGGATTTGTAGTTGTATTTGCAATTGCTGCTGTTATTTCATTTTCTATAGTAACATTATCTAAATTTAAAATTACTTCTTCACTTGAATTTATAAGTAATGAAAATTCAAATTTTCCAGTTATTGTATATTCTCCACCATCTGTTATTGTAATATTAGATGTATATTCACTTAAATCAATATTTTTTTCTACTACATCTTTTCCTGATTCAACATCTTCTGCTAAAGTTTCTTTTTGAGTTTTTTCCATATCATTTGGTAATCTTCTATCTATACTATTATCTTTTTTTACAAAATAAAATTCTATAACTGATAAACCTACAACAAGTATAATTAATGATAAAATCAGTATAGTTACTTTATCTCCATTTTCAAAAGTTTCTTTAAAATTCTTTTTATTTAACTTAGACATAATTAAATACATAATTATTAAAGAAATAAATAAATTCTCTACTCCAAATAATATAATATATTTATTATCTATTTTTATTTCTTCACTATGTTTTGCAAAATCTCCTCTCATGTTTCTATTATCTTGCATTTTATCACCAGATTGATTATTATTTTCTGTTCCTTCTGGTTTATCTGGTGGGTTCTCCATAGCATTATCATTTTTCATATCTCCATCTGGTGAATTTCCTATATCACCATCTGGCATATTTTTCATATCATTTTCTAAAAAATTTGAGTCTTTAGTAATATTAAAACTTTCTTTTTGAATTTTATCTTCTGTAAAATAAATACTTGTTGCTAATGATATTACTAATACAATCATAATTATATTTTTTAAATTTCTTGACATATTTTTTCTCCTTTTCTAATTCTATTAACAATATAAAATTAACATATATTTATTAAATATTCCTTAAAAAATAATTGCAATTTTACATTTTTCTCTAGGAAAACATTAGTTACTTCATCAATTGGCAACTGTAATTTGATAGCGATTTTTCTGATTTGATAATTCATAAAATCTTCAATATCTCTATCTGTTACTATCATAATTGTAGATACATTTTTATACGAACACCTCATCCATTCTTTTCTTGTTAAATTCCGCCAAGGTATTTCTTTTAAATCTTCTGCTTTTTCTATCACTCTCATAAATTTTCCTCCATAATCTTACTCCTTAGTTAAAAAACAAGATTTATATAACTCATTGTTTAAATTATTATAACAAGACTATATTTTTATTTCAATACATTGATTAAATTCACTTAAAACTCTATAATTTTTGAACAAACTTCTGAAATATATTTTCTATCATGTGAAACACTTATAATTGTTCCATCAAATTCTTTTAGCAAATTTCTTATTATTGGATTAGAAAGAGGGCTTAAATTTCTAGTTGGCTCATCTAAAATTAATACATTTGATTTATCTAATATTAATTTAACTATAAAAAGCTTAGCTTTTTGACCGCCACTTAATTTAGATATTGAAGAATTTATTTCGTCATTTGTAAATTTCATTGATGCCAAATATGTTCTTATTATAGTCTCTTCTTGCTTGCTATTATCTATTTTCAAAAATTCTACACAATTAATATTAGAATTTAATATTTCATCATAGTTTTGTGGCATATATCCTAGCTTTATATCTTTTCTTTCTTTCAAAATGTCATATATATGCTTTAGAAAAGTAGTTTTTCCACTTCCATTTTTCCCTATAATACATATTTTCTCTTTTCCTACAACTTGAATATGAATATCTTTTTTTAAAATAGTATTTTCTACTTTTAATTCATCTAAATAATAATCTAAAATAATTTTTGAATTATGAATTTCATCTTCATTATGAAATTTTGCAAAAATTTTTTCTTCTACATCTGGAATTTCAGTAATTTCTCTATCTAACATTCTATTTTTCATTGACTTAATATTTTTCATCTTTTTCTTTAAAAGTCTAGCTTTTCCTGGATTTTGTCTGCTCACTCCCTCTAAATCATATCTTACACTATTATACATATCATTTAATTTATTTAATTGCTTTTCTTGTTCTTTTTTCTCATTTCTTGCTATTTGGTATTGTCTATCTAATAAATACTTTCTTTTTTCGCTATATTCTTTATATCCAATATGTTCAATTGTATATTTTGCTTTTGTTTTATTGTTTATCTGTTCTAAATGTAAAATACCATTTGCAACTCTTTCAAGTAAAACTTCATCATGTGATATAAAAACAACTGGAATTTTAGAATTTAATATAAAGTTTTCTAACCATTCTAAAGTTTCTATATCAATATCGTTTGTAGGTTCGTCTAATAAAAGTAAATCTGGATAATTAAATAATATTTTTGCTAGTTGAATCTTTACTTTTTCTCCACCACTTAAATTTTTAATTACTTTATTTTCAAAGCTTTTATAATCAATATTTAACTGATTAAATATCTCATTTAATTTATATATTTCAGAATATTTTTCATAATCAATTTCAGAAACAGGTATATCTTTCACAAAATATTCATCAACTGTTTGCAAATTCCACTCTTTATCTAAGAACTGCTCTAAATATCCTATTTTAATATTATTTTTAATTATGTTTCCACTTACTATTGAATAATCTTTAATTAAATTTTCATCATATATACATTTTAATAGTGTACTTTTTCCATTACCTTCTTCACCAATTATAGCAAGTCTATCATCTGTATTTATTACTAAATCTAAATTAGTTATAATTTCTTTTTCATTATCTAATGTCTTAATATTTAATTTTTTAATTTCTAGCATATTCTTCCCTCCTTATATTTGTATAAAAAAACCAGAATCAAGATTTTGTACGCAGTGCAAACTGCTACAAAATCTAATTTCTGTCATAATTATCTAGTACAGAAATTTATCCCACTGGGATAAATTTCCTACTATATAAAAAAATACACAACAACTAACTTTGATTTAGTTATTGTGCAATAAAATATAATCAATTATATAAATATAAAGAATTGCATTATCACATCTAGTGATTGCAAAAATTATATGATTACAATGAAAATGTATAATAATTCTAAAAAAACATAAAAACTAAACCATTATTAGGCTTTGTATTATTTAGTTGTTTTTTAAAGAATTAATAATCATTTTCACACCTCACTTTATTTAAACTATTATAATAGTAGCATAGAAAGCATATATTGTCAAGCAAAGATAGTTCTAGTATATCTCTATTTCTTTAAAACATATACTAACCATTTATTATTATTTTCTCCGCCTTCTTTATGAAAATTATTAATTTTATATCCAATATTAATAATAATTTCATTCAATTCTTCTTCACTAAAATATTTATAATAACGTTTTGCTCCCATATGATATTCATTAGGAAAATCAACCCATTCTTCATCAACATCTCTAGTTTCTCGATTTATTACATTAAATATAAATAATCCATCATTTTCAAGTGCATCATATACTTTTTTTAAAGCTTTTAATACATCATTTTTAGTAAAATGAACAAAAACTCTCCAACAAAAAACAGCATAATATTTTTCAGTAAATTCATTTTCTAATATATTAAATTTAATTGTATTTAATCCTTTAGATTTTACTGAATTAATAAAATCTTCTGCTATGTCACTTGCTGTTATTTTATATCCTAATTTTTCAATATATTTTGCATTTGTACCATCAGCAGAACCTATTTCAAAAACCTTTGCACCATTTGGCAATGTTCCAATATTTTTTCTAATAAATTTTTCTAATCGTTCACGTTTTTGTTTGGCTTTCTCTGGATTTAGATTATCATGTTCAATACCAGTTAATAAATATGTCTTAGCCTTTTCATCATATACTTCAAGTGTATTTTCATTTTCTATGCTCATTTTTGCATCTCCCTCATCAATTACTCTTCACTTGAAAATTATAATATCAAAATGGAAACTAAATATCAATATTTATTTAGTAATCTTTGGAATAATAAGAACAATAGTGCCAATTTTACGAAACCTTTATTTTATTCTTACTGATTTTCTCTTAATCTATCTACTATTGACTGCTTATTAAACACTTTTGTACAAGCAATTGCAATAACTGATGGAATAAGTACTGAAACCAATACATATATAATAATTGCTATTACTGGAACATTGAAAAACATATATTTTATTCCAAACTTCCAAAATATCTTAATTATAATCAATGCCAAAACAGGTCCTAAAATACTACTTACTATACAATTTGGAATTGCTAAATAAATATTTTCAAATATTATCATTTTGCTAATTTGTTTTTTAGACATACCAATTGACTGCAACACTGCCATTTCCGTTTTTCTTGAAACTACACTTGTAATAACTGTATTTATTAAGTTTATAAAACTAAACAATACAATAAATGCTGATAATGCAACTATATATCTTCCCATACCTGTTAAACTCTCTTTAGCATATTCATAATGTTCTAATAAAGTTAATACTTCTGTTCCATCGTATTTTCTTACAATATCCTTAACTTTTTCGTCTAATTCTTCATTGTAAATATGATTTTTAGTTGTTACATATAAAGAACTAGTTGTATCCAAGTCTTTTGCAATTTGCTCATATATATTATCTGGCAAAAATATCCATCCGTCAGCTATAGTATTATCTGCATCTATATTAGCCGATGAAAATTTTGTATTTCCAATTCCACCTAGCTTTACTTTTATTGTATTATCTTTACCATTAAAATAGTGTATTGTTATTTCATCACCTAATGATGGTCTCCATCCATATACTTCTTCAAACACATCAGCCATGATAAAATATGCTTCGCCATTTTCTTTTAAAGTAACATAATCTCCTGTACCCGCATCTAGTCCCGCTATCATAGCTTCTGTATGGGTAGCTGTCATTGGAGCAACAACATCTTCAATTACTTCTCCTTTATATTCAAGTGTTACAGTAAAAGCTTTATTTACTTTTATCTTTTCGACTTCTTCTAACTGTTCTAGTTCATTTTTTATCTTAGTTAAATTATTTTCATCTTTTATAAAATTATAAAATCCATTTTTTTCACTATCACGAACCTCTCTTGTAACTGAAACTTGATACTCACAATTGTGAAAGCTACTTTCTCTTGAATACTGCATTGGATCTATCGAATTTGCAAAAGCTACTGCACATATAAATAACACTCCACCTATACTTAATGAAATTAAAGTAATAAGAGTTTTTTTCCTGTTTTTACTAACTTGAATTCTTCCAAGTGAACTTGGAGTTAATTTTCTACAAAGTTTCTTTGATATCTTAATATTTTCATCATTTCCTGTATATCTTAACCCTTCCACTGGTGAAAATTCACTTGAGATTTTTGCAGGTTTTGAAACAGAAATATATACAGAAATTACTCCTAAAACTGTTGCAACAACTGATATTTTTAATATATTTATAAGTGTATATCCATCTCTTGCTACAAACCAAGCTATAATTGCTCCTAAGATTATTCCTAAAATTATTCCAAATTTACAGTAATTTAATCCTTCTATTTTAATCATTTTCTTCATTTGTTTTTTTGTCATACCTATAGTTCTAAGTTGTGCAAATTCTTTAACTTTTGAAGATACTGATAAATAAAATATACTGTAAATTACAATTCCACTAATAACAAGAATTGTAACACTTAAGCCTACAAATCCCATCATTTCATTTTGATTTATTGAAAATGAATCTACAAAATGATTATTAGAATTTACATTTTTTCTTTCTATTCCATATTTATTGCCAAGCTCAAAAAAGAAGTTCTTTATATATGCTGAATTTGGTATTTTCATATTGTCTGAAACCTTTATTAAAGCATCTGTCCTACCGTTTTCAAAAAGCTTTCCATTTTTAGAATATTCTTTTGATAAAAGTAAAGGATATGTTAATTCTTTTCCAGCATCTAATAATCCTGATACTACAAAAGCTTCGCCTAAAATATCAACTTTTTCTCCAACTTTACATTCTTTTCCTAGAGTTTGTAAAACTGCTTTATCAATAACAATTTCATTTACTTTGTTAGGAAGTGTACCTTCTACAATTTCATAAGCTTTAATTTCTTTTACATTATAGTCATAATATATTGGTAATAATTTAGTTTCTCCTATAATTCTTTCTATACCTCTTTTATACATCATAGCACATTTTACATCTGAATCTGCCTTTAAACTGTTTATTTGTTCTTCACTTACTTCATAAAACATACAATCTTGCATACCTTTTACTTGCTCACGCTCATAAGTTTTGTAATTTAAAGTTACAAGTCCAATCACTACAATAAAACAAATTGCAAGAGCAATTGTAACTGTCATAAAACCTGTTTTTAGTTTTGAACTATTAAGTGAAGCCTTAGCAATTTTATAAACTATTTTATTATTGTTATTACTTTTTAAATTCATTTTTTATCTCCTTTTAAAAAATTTTTCCATCCTCAATTCTTATAATACGGTCTGCCATTTGAGCAATTTCTTCATTATGTGTAATCATAATAATTGTTTGATTAAAGGTTTTACTAGTATTTTTTAAAAGTCCAATAACATCTAAACTAGTTCTTGTATCTAGATTTCCAGTTGGCTCATCTGCAAGTATAATTGCAGGCTTTGTCGCTAATGCTCTTGCAATTGCCACACGTTGTTGTTGTCCTCCTGACAATTTATTTGGCATAGTTTTTACTTTTGAAGTTATTCCTAATAGTTCTACAACTTCATTTATGAAATCTTTATCGATTTTGTTTCCATCTAATTCTATTGGAAGTACTATGTTTTCATATACATTTAACATTGGAACTAGATTGTAATTTTGGAATATAAAACCAATTTGTCTTCTTCTAAAAATTGTTAATTCTTCATCACTCATTTTTGAAATTTCATTTCCATCAATTTCGATTTTTCCGAAAACTTGGATTATCTAATCCCCCAAGCATATTAAGCAAAGTAGTTTTTCCACTTCCAGAAGTTCCAACTATTGCAACAAATTCTCCACTATTAATTTGTAAAGAAATATCGTCTAGAGCTTTTACCAAAGTTTCACCTTCTCCATAATACTTTTTCAAATTATTAACTTTTAAAATACAATTATTTTCCATAACTTATTTTCCTTTCTCTTTTCTATAAATCTATAATACAATATAAATCTTTCAAAATAGTTTCGATTTTTAAAAACATTGTTTCAATTTTGAAACTTTTAACTATTAGTAAAGAACAATAGTAGACGATAAGTCGTTTACAAATATTGGCAAACTCTTTATTTTATAGAAAATTCGAATCACTTTTATATAAAATAAAACAAGACTGATAAAAAAATCAGTCTTAAATTGGTAAAAACACTGAAAATGTGCTTCCTTCTCTTACTTTTGATTTTACTTTAATATATCCATTTTGTAATTCTATAATATTTTTACTAAGATATAGTCCAATACCTACACCTTCAATACTATGTACCTTTTGCTCTCTAAAAAATCTTTTAAATATATTATTTATATTTTTGCTATCAATACCAATTCCATTATCTATAATATCAATTTTTAAAAAACTTTCTAATTTCTCTAAGTTTATTACTATTTTGCCATTTTCGTTTGTGTACTTAATAGCATTTTCTATCAAATTACAAATTGCTTCTAAAGTCCATTTTTTATCGTATTTTACAATAGTTTTCGTATCTCCAGTAATTTCTATACTTATATTTTTCTTTTCTGCCAATGGATTAGCCTGCCTTTTCGCCTCTTCTAAGCACTCTATTATTTTCCTACTTTCTTTATTTAAAACTAGCATATTAGTTTCAAGCCTAGACATTTTAGTAAGAGAATCTAGCAAGAATTCTAACTTATCCACTTGTGACGAAATAACTTCTAAAAATTCATATTCCTTTTCTTGGGGTAAATCATTATTTACAATTGTATCACTATACATTCTAATATTAGATATAGGCGTCTTAATCTGATGTGTTATATCAGATACCATTTCTTGAACTTCCTTTTTAGAGTGATTAGATTCCTCTAACTGAGCCTTCATAATATTTTCAAGCTTATATAATTTTGAATTAATCTTTGACTCTAAATTCTCTTCATTTATATTTTTCTTATCAAAATTTCCATTTATAAAACTATCAATTTGTTGTTCAACGCTACTAGTAAACTTAATATATTTTCTTCTGAAAAAAAGATAAATTGGTATACTTACTCCAATTACTAGAAGACCTAAAATAATTAATTCCATAGTCTACTCCTCTGTTAATTTATATCCAATGCCATAAATTGTTTTTATGTATTTATCATTTTCTTTATCTAGTTTTGAACGTAACCTACTGATATTTAAAGTCAAAGTATGTTCATCAACAAAATTTTCTTTGCTATCCCATAATTTCTCTAATAACATTTGTCTTGTAAGTACAATACTTTTGTTCTTTACAAAAACTTTTAACAATTCAAATTCTGTTGGTGTTAAATAAATTATCTCTTCATTTTTCTTTACTGTTCTATCTTCAAAATTAATAATCAAATCTTTTAGTTTAAATAAGTCTTCTTTATTTTTGTTTCTATTCAAAACTAACTCAAGTTTTTTCAAAAGAATCTTTATATTAAAAGGCTTTGTAATATAATCTTCTGCCCCTAATTCAAGCCCATTTAATACTTCATCATCCAAATTATGTGCTGTTAAAAATATAAAAGGAATATTATATTCTTCTCTTATTATTTTAGCAAATTCAAATCCATCTCCATCTGGCAAATTTACATCTAATAAAATTAAATCTACTCTTTTATCTTTTATAATTTGTTTCGCCTCTTTTATACAAAATGCATTTAGTGCTTCCATTTTATTATTTTGTATATTAAAACTTATTCCTGCATTTAACATTTCATCATCTTCAATAACTAATACTGTAACCACAAACTTTCTCCTAAAAAACTATTTTCTATAATAACAAAAAAAATATGTTTTGAGTTATAACTCTATTAAATAACTATTTGTACATTTTGTATTATTTATTTAAAAATATTTTGATTTAATACTAATGTACTATATAAAAATAATACGTCTTGTTTATCAAATTCAATATAATTTTCTAATACATCCTTTGATATATATCTTAAATCTACTAATGTTATCTTACTGTAATTTTCTAAAAATAATGGCGCTATACTACTTCCAAATGAATCTCTAAATAGCACTAACTCTTTTCTATGTATTGCATTTGGATTTTGTATAGTAATTAATGAAGTTGCTCCTGATACATATATATCATATTTATCTAAAGTTTTTGAGCTTTCATAAACTATACCATTCTTTTGGGTTTCATAATTATATGTTGTACTATTTTCAATGGTTTCATTTGATAATACATATAATTTATCTGGTAATATATTTTTTTCTAACTGACCATAATATGTTCCATAAAATTCTCCAATATCAATTGCTTTATATTCACTTCCGACTTGTATTCTCTAAGTTCATACTATCTTGTATTCTACTTACAACACCCATTAAATTTTCTTGTCTCCAATGCAAATCTGTTCTATAATAGTCTTTTAATTTTAATGTGTCTTCTATATCAATATATTTCATTTGTTTTAATTCTTGCTTTGAAATTTCTATTAATTTTTCATAATCTATTTTCAAGTGATCATCATTTTCTAAATAATGATTTTTATCTGGAATAATTGCATAATATACATCCATCCCTTTTAAATATTTATCATATACTTCATTCATTTTATCAAAAGATTTTTGTACATTATCTTCATTTAATGGATATTCCATTTTGTAAATTGCTCCATCTCGTTCAAACAAATTATCATTATCTTTTTGTCTTAAAATATCAGTACTAACAAATGCTTTTGTTTTTCTAAAAAAGTCTCTTAATATAAATTGATCTACAGCATATTTATCAAATTTTTCACTTATTTCTCCATTGTTTATATTATTTATTGTAATTTGGGGAAATTGCTCTAATTTTCTTCTTTCTGCTAAAGATATTTCCCTATCTTTTGATAATATATTGGATAAAAATATTACAATTAAAATGATACAAAATCCGAACAGTAACTAATACATTTTTTGTATTATTTTCCATTATATATCCTCCTAAAATCTAAAGTATAAAAACGGATTAAATGAGCTATCTACTATATAACTTGTAGAAATCACTAATATGCATAATAAGCATATTGGTTCTAAAATATTTATAAGCTTTTGATTATTCACTTTAGTAATAATATTCTTTAAAATTGGTGTAGCACCAATTATTCCTAAAACAATCACTATAAAATAACTTTTTAAATAATATATACTTTCAAGTGAAACTATACTATTTGTATTTATTCCAACAAGTCCACCTATATTTTGCATAATCACATTTATATTTTCTCCACTAAATATGATAAAACTAATCATAACAGTTATTAAAGTATATATTCTTGAAAATATTTTAGGAATTTTTTTAAAATATTTTTCTAAAAATACTTTTTCTATTATCAATAATATTCCAAAGTAAAGTCCCCAAATTATAAAATTCCAAGCTGCACCATGCCATAAACCAGTTAAAATCCATACTATCAAAATATTCCTAATCCATTTTAAAGTTTCTACTCTATTTCCACCAAGAGGAATATATATATAATCTCTAAACCATAAGCTTAATGAAATATGCCATCTCTTCCAAAATTCTCTTATACTTGATGCTATGTATGGATAATTAAAGTTTTCAAATATTTCAAATCCAAACATTTTTCCAAGTCCAATTGCCATATCTGAATATCCTGAAAAATCAAAATATATTTGAAGCATATTAGCAATTGCATATAACCAATAGAATAAAACACTATTATCATAGCTTATTAAAAATTTACTACATAATTCACCTAATACATTTGAAATTAGTACTTTTTTACCTAATCCTATTATAAATCTTCTAACACCTAAAGAAAATTTTGAAAATGTATGACTTCTATCTTCCAATTGTTTTTCTATATCTTTATATCTTACTATTGGACCTGCTATTAATTGCGGAAATAACGAAATATAGGTTGCAAGTTTTAAAATATTTTTTTGTACTTTTGTATCTTCTTTATATACATCAATTATATAACTAATTAACTGAAATACATAAAAAGATATTCCTATTGGTAAAACTACATATATAAAATCTATTTTTTTGTATAACCATAAATTTATATTTTGTATTAAAAAATTCGCATATTTAAAATAAATTAAAGTACCTATATTTATAACAATAGATAATATCAAAAATAACGTTTTATATTTTTTATATCTATACATACAAATTCCTAAAATATATGTACAAATTATAAGTAATGTCATTATATAGATATATTTAGGTTCTCCATAAAAATAGAATAAAAAAGATACTATTAGTAAAACTACATTTTTATATTTTTTAGGTGCTATATAATAAATAACAAGTACAATAGGTAAAAAATAAAATAAAAATGTTATGCTTGAAAATACCATAAATTTGCTCCTTATATAAATGGCTTAGCTAGTGGTTTTATCATTTACAAACGTATACATTATAATAAAATATATCGCCTATTATATTGGCGATATATTTCATTTTATTATATTAATACATTTCAAGTGGTAATTCAGCCTCTTCTTCTGTCTTAGTATATTCTTGTCCAACCTCTCCTGCTAATTCTTTGAATTTTTCATACACTGGTTTTCCCCATTCTTCACTAGACATTACAAGACAAACTACATTTCCACTGTTTGTTACATATAATTTTTCTGCTGAAACACAAATCCATTTTCTTGTATCTACTTTTTCACTTATGTCTTTTGCAACTTTATTTGCATCTATACCATCTTTTACTTTGGCAAGAACAAATGAATATGCTTGAGAACTCATTAAAGGTTCAGATGATACAAGATATTCTAAATCGTTACCATTTTCAAGACCAGTAAATACTTGTACCATTGTATTATCTGTAACATCTATTGTTTGAGTTTGTAAATTTGGTAAATCATCATTACCTTCATACACCTTATCTACTATTTTTTCTAAATCTTGCGCACTTGTAATTTCACCTAATTTTGAAGTATTTCCACTTGTTTGTTTCGCATTCATTGCTACAACAACTATAGCTATTATAACAATTATTATAGCTGCTGCAATCAGTATTTTAACCCAATTTTTCATATTTACCTCCACCTTAATCATAAATAATTTCTTATTTTATTTATATTCTTATATATTACAGTGCCATTATACTATATCTTATATTTATTTTCAAATATTCATCTGATTTTTTATATATAAATTATAATCAGTGTAACTTTATTATAAATTATAGCTATTTTAAATTTATTTTCTACATTCTACATATCATTTCGTAAAATCCAGGTATAGCAGATGTAGCTAGAATTTGTAATACTGTAGCAAAATCAATAATTATATGTCCAACCATTATAGGTAATGGATTTCTTTTGTTATAATAATACCAACATAAAATTAGTGTTAATGGTAAAAATGAAATAAATCTATATATAATATATTTAAAATCAAACAATGTTGGTATAAAACAGTGTTGTAAGGCAAAAAAGAAAGCTGAAATTCCTATTGCTAAAAACTTATTTCGTATTTGATTAACACCACATCCTAAATACAATCCTTCTTCTGCTAAAGCAGTTGTTATTGGTAATATTAAAACATTTATAATTGCTAACGCCAAAGGTAAAGGCATTATCATCATAGGTGCTACATAAGGAATAACTCCATAGCAAATATATCCTGCTAAATACATTCCAATCATTCCTACAACTAATATTAAAATGGAAATTCCTACAATTTGTCTAATTTTTGTCTTTCCTTTTTGATAATTTATTAAACTACAATAATCACTATTATTTTTTTTAGTAGCATAACATAGAACAAATATAAGAATAATATTCACTAAGCTAGCTATGATAGACCACCACTTACTTATATCTTCTAATTTTTGTCCAGTTATTATTGTAACTATTATAAAAATGAGTACAAAAACAAGACAACGAATTGGAAGTAAATATACCATATTTTTATTTTTCATAAATAAACACCTCTAAAAATTGCCATTTCTCTAGATGATTATAACATAAAAGACAGATATTTTTCAATTATCTGTCCTTATTACTCAATAGAGTATATTACCATTTAAAGATAGTATTAACTACAAAATATAATATTAACAATCCTACTGTACTAGCAATACTACCTGCAATTATCAAATAACATTTCACACACCTTTTAGCTGTACTAACATCATTATATACCGATTCAATTTTTTTATGGTCTAATTCTCTTGCAATGACTTCTGGTATCTCTGCTTCTTTTGCCATCTCATCCATACTAACATTAAATAAATTAGATAATTCTACTAATTTATCCATTTCTGGTGTTGTTTCTCCAAGTTCCCACTTTGAAACAGTTTGTCTTGCTACATCAAGTCTGTTTCCTAGTTCCTCTTGAGATAACCCTGCTGCTTTTCTTAACTTAATTAGTTTTTCGTTAAATTTCATGTTTTGCTCTTCCTTTCTACATAATTTGATATTAACCAATATCTATTATTATTGTAGAATTTTCTCGCACCTATTTCTACCATTTTATACTGGAATATTGACACTTAAACCTAACATTATATAAAAATTGTAATTTTATATTATTGTTTGTTTTCTTCAATTGCCTTTTTACTATTTCTATATAGCATACTAAATACTAATCCAATTAGCATTGGTATAACTGCATATCCTGCATTGTTTACTTTATGAGTAAGACATAAAATTGCTCCAATAATAGTTAATGCAAAAAATATTAAATATAGTATAAAAAATATTTTCTTTTTTAATTCTTCTCTTTTTAAATCTATCAAATTTATCTCCTTTATAAATTGACTATCTATTTTACTTTAACTCAAAATTTTCTGTTTTCAAATCACAATAATATCTACCACTTGTAGCAGTAAATTTTAAAACACAATAATCTGAATCAGTTACACCTTTTTTATAAAATATTGTATCTCCCTTTTGCCAAATCATATTTTTAGTTTCTTGGTCTGTTAATACTTCCATTTTACCTTTTAGCATAACACCAACATATTTAATTAGTCCTTTATGATAAAAGTATATACTAGCATTAGGATTGTCTTGATAGTGTTTTGCTCTCATAGATGAAGTATTAGTAGAAAAATAAAATTCTTTTAATCCATTTCTTTTTCTAGGTTTTAGCATTGCTTTTACATTAGGATAATTTTCATCATCAATAGAACATATAAAACTAACTTTTTGTTTATCAATAAAATTTTCTATTTCCTTTAAATTCATAATACTTCATCTACCTTTCATATTATAATTTTGCAGTTACTTTGTATTATTACTATTATCTTGTTTTATTGATAAACCTACTGTCATACCTATCCCCATACCTATACTTATCCCAAAACACATACAAATAGCAACATTATTTATTAAAATTCCTACTACCGTTCCGACTGCTACTCCAAAACACATTCCTAAACTCATACCAATTGCCATATAATTTTCTTCTTTTTCTTCGTTAATTTCTGTATTTTTTTCTTTATCCATAAACTTTATATCTCCTTTATATATTGTAATTTGTCTTTTAAATCTTCTATTATATTAGAACTCCGTATTGTTATATTTTTTGCTTCATTAATCCATGCTTGTTACAATAAATATATAATGTTATATTATTCAAATTTGGAATTCTCACTTCATTTTCTCCTTCAGCATACAATTTAATTATCTCAAACTTATTATATCTTGAATAAGCCACAAAAGAAATATAATGTTCTTTTTTCATTTCATGATTTATTCTAATTAACAACTCATCTTCTACCTTTTCTATAATTATTTTATGTGTATCATTTACTTCCTCTGCTTCTAATTCAGGTAGTGTAATACCACAACAAGTTATTACTGCTTTCCCCATTGAATGTATTATATTTCCACAAATAGGACAAACATATAATTCAGATTTTTCTATATTACTTGCTTTATTGCTGTTTATCACATAATCTCCTGATATTAATTCTATTACTGATATATTCAAAGCTTTTGCAAGTGGTTCTATAAGTGTAATATCTGACAAGCCTTTTGATGTCTCCCATTTTGAAATAGCTTTATCAGTTACTCCTATAATATTTGCTAATTCTAATTGCGTTAAATTTTTCTTTTCTCTAAGTTCTTTTATAATTTTACCTGTTACATAATTGTTCATTATTATCCCTCCTAGTATAAAATTATAAATTATTTTTCCAACATTAACAACCTACTTATCGTGGAGAACATATCCATATTATAAATTGTAATTTCTCGAGATGAATATATACTTATTATTTCATATTCCAACTACCACCTTTACTTTCATAGTAATCTTGTAATGCTCGTATTACTTCTGGTGCAGTTTTAAATGATTGTATATCAATTTCATTATATATTTCTTCATTCCCTTTCTTCTCAATTATTTTTCCATCTTCTCTAATCTTTATATAAAACTTTTCTTCTATTCCCTCTAATTCACAAGTAATTGATGCTTCTGTTGTTAAATTATATGATTTCGGAAAAACAGTAAAATAGCCAACAAAAGCCACTAACACTATGGTAGCGATATAAATTACTTTCTTATTTGATTTTTTGAAAAATAAAATAAAAAGTATAGTTAAAAATACAATATCTAAAATAGTTTGCAATAATTGAGTATGTGAATAATGAAATTTTAAGCAATTATTTACTGTGTCACTAAACATTCCTGCAACTGGCAAAGCATAGAGAAAACTACTATATATTTTTTTATCATTATTCCAAAAATAAAGTATATATGCTACTATTCCACATAAAATAGAAATTCCAATCCAATAAAATAAATGATCCCATTGAAATATTTTATCTACAGTAATCGTTGGATTAATTAAATCAATTATACCTTGTAATAAGTAATATCCAATACACATATTTGTCAAATATAAAAAAGCATTAATCATAGCATTTTTGTTTGAACTACTCAAATATATTATAATTGTTGTTGAAAATATCCAAAATCCAAAAGCTCCTGCAATAGAACTTAATCCCCATAAATCATTGTTTGGTAATAAATTTACTAATTCCGTTATGATTCCCACAACAAATCCAAATATAACAACTACAATATATGATTTTTTAGTATCTTTCAATTTTAATTTCTCCATTTTAATATCTCCTATCTAAACAAAAAATTACTATTTATCTAACAGTTATAATATCAAATAAGTTAATAATTAGCAATAGAAAGTAAAATAAGAACACCACTTATATGTGGTGTTCTTATTTTGGCTCCTCTTGTTGGACTCGAACCAACGACCTATCGGTTAACAGCCGAGCGCTCTACCAACTGAGCTAAAGAGGAATATCACTTTTTAGTCTTGTATTACAATTAATTTTTCTTTACTCCAGTCGCTTGCGCAGCTACGCTTTCGCTTCGCATACTGACACTCTAATCGGCTTCGCCTTCAAGAGTCTCAGCATCTACCAACTGAGCTAAAGAGGAATATCACTTTTTAGTTTTGTATTACAATTAGTTTTTCTTTTTAATTTGTTGTAAGAATATATTTTTATTATATTCTTACAACAAAAAAATTATACATTATCCAATTATAATATTCAAGTTTTTTTATTATTTTTTTACATAATTTTAATATTTATATATATCTTACTTTATCTTCCCATGATTTTATAAATTCTCTATCTATTTTTATATTATTATTTACTCCACTTCCAAGTTCTATTGTTGGTTTATTTTTTGCATGATAATCTGTTCCACCAGACATATATTTATTATATTTTTTACATAGATTATATGCTTTTTGTTTTTCTTCTTCTGAAAATAATGTATATATACATTCCATACCATCAAGCTCTGTTGTACTTAAAATTTCTTCTAATATCTCATCTTTGTTTTTAAATGGATATATGTATCCATGTGCTAAAAATGCTAATCCTCCTGCTTCATGTATTCTAGAAATTAATTCATTTATTTCAATTGAATCTTGTGTTTCATCTGCATAAAATGGACTATCAAAATTACTTTGATGAACTCTAAAAAAACTTGTTGGTGTAAATTCTCCTATTTCTTTTATTATATTATTATTTTCTTCATATTTTAATAATTCTGTTCCCATAACAAATGAAGCCCATTGTTTTGTTAAATCATTTCTATCTATATAAGTGCTAGATTCATCATATACTAATCCTAATTTGTTTGCTGCTTGTTTCATTTGCTCTAAAATCTCTTTTTGCATTTTTTCATCATCAACTTCATGAATTCTTATTTTTTTATAATCAATTCCATATCCTAAAATTTCTATTGGCACTCTTTTATAGCATGTTTTAAATTCAGAACCAATTATTATTTTTCCACTAAAAAATTTTCTTAAGTGTGGTTTTTCTTCTAATTCATAATAAGCACCTACTGAATCATGATCTGTTATAGAAATTACTTCTAGTTTCTTTTCCTCTGCTTTTTTTAACAACTCTTCAACACTATCTGTTCCATCAGAATGATTTGTATGTATATGTAAATCTATCATTTTCTCACCTTTATAATTTTTATTTTTTTATAATGCACTTAAATTCAACTTTCTTATTTATTCTCTGCCTTTTTATCTGCTTCTAATAAGCTATCTATTAATCCACAACATTCTCTACCTTCTCCACAATATCTATCAGTCATACATGTTGCTCCTAATCCCTTTCCTATAAGTGGTGCAACTTCAGATACTTGTTTTGCCATATCTTTTGCTACAAATCTTATTTGCCATTGAGCTTTATTACAACAACGTAATCTACATACCCATTGTATATTTCTAGCATTCATTGTTGTTACAACATTTAACATTTGATTTCCTAAGTAGAAATATACTAAATCTGCTTCATAAACTCCTAATTTTTCAAACTTCTCTTTCATTTCTATATTTTTCTTAACAGCTTCTTGATATATATCATTTGCTTTAGCTTTTACTGTTTCTGGTGTTATATAATTATTCATATCCCACATAGGTAAAAATTCTGGAACTAATAATGAATGCATTCTATGACGTGTTAAATGTGTAAGTATTGCAAGTGATATAGGAATTTGAAAACTAAAGCTTACTTGTTCAAGTTCTCTTCTTTCTTCTTTATGCATTATTTCATACATCATCTTTTCTTTTGCTTTTTCATCTTTTTTAACTATATTATTTAAGATTTCTTTTGCTTTTTCTTTAGAACATTGATAATGATACATTATAGCACTTTCTAGTACAACATCATCTGCATTTGGTGTATAACTTATCATATTTGTTTTTTCTATAATTTTTATTTCTGGTCTTTCTTCCATACTTTCTAAATATTCAAAACCAGTTTCTTCTTTTGGCTCTTGACTTTTAATATTTGGAACTAAATATGGAACTTTTTCTTTTACTATTTTATATAAAGTTTCTCCTACTTTTTTCAAATCTGGAATTTTACTTAAATTGCTAAATCTTAATGCTATAATCATTTTTTCTAATTCTCTAGCATTTACTCCCATAATAAAATTATCATGATAACTATAAGGTAAAATAAATCTTGCATCTTCTACATTTACTTCTTTATCAACAATATCAGCATATGTATTAAATAACATTTTCATGTGTTTATTATATTCTTCTTTTAATTCTTCATTTTTTTCATGAATTTCTCCTGATTTATTTCTAAATTCTGGAGTATAAAAACCAACTGTTCTAAAATCAACTTCTCTTCTTGATTTAACGGTAAATGATGTCATTCTATATCCTATTAAAGTTTGTTCAACTATAGGAGTCACATCACATAAAGCAAAAACTAAATAATCATGTTCAATAATTGATTTATGCCCCATTTTTATAATTCTTTTTACTAATTTTAAATTACTTTCATAATCATTACAACTTTCTAATACTTCTATTACATTACCTGGAAATCTTGATAATTTTCCAGCTGCTGCTACATTTTGTATTCTCTGTTCTAATTCATCATTTGTACATCCACCTAATAATTCTATTTTCATTTTTATTTCCTCTATATAAAATTATTTAGATTTTAATAGTTTACTTAACTAAAATCCATCACACATTTTATATCATATATTTATTTATTCTTCAACAAAAAATCTGATAATTTTTATCAGATTTTTGTTCCATAAAACAACAGTACCCACGCTTATCTACGTAGGTACTGCTGGTATAAAACAATCTAGCATATATCCAATCCTGTGCATCAAGAGTAAATTTATCTTCCAATACATGGTCTTAATTAACCTGCTTTTTAAAAGTTAATTCTCCTAATTTTTCTGTTGGTACATATCCTGATTTAGCTGAAATAACATCAGGAATTCTGTTTACAATAGTTGCACAAGTAAGTTCTACTGTATCTGGTTTTTCTACAGTAATTGTAGTTGTTGGTTCTCCTTCCACTGTCCATACATTTTTATCATATTCGTCTTTATTATATACCTTTCCTATACATTCTGTTTCTAAAGTTATTCCTTCTTCTGTTTCTGTAGTAACAACAGCACTCATACCTGTGGCATCCCCTGCCTTTATTGTCATATTTAAAGTTGAAGAATAAATATCTTCTTTAGCTGTTTGTGGAACACATTTTTGAGTTTGACTTTTTACTTTTAATCCCAATTTTTCACATAACCAACCATTTACATTCCACATATATGATGGTAAATAATCACCTTTTTCAATAATTTTTTGTCTTTCTTCATCTGAAATCTTATCAACAGAAGCTATTCTTTCATCAAATTCAGATAATGTCAATCCTGCGCCATGAGCTTGTGCTAATGCTATTCCATATTCTTCAACATTATAACTTGAACTTCCTTTTATTTTTACAATTCTTTGTGTTGAGCCTGCTATTGATGTTACTAATTGTCCCCAATAAATATCTTGATATCCGCTACCTGTAATTGTACAATTATTTTTTTGTGCTAATTCATCTATCTTTTTAGTTAATAATGGATTTGAATTCATTGGAAAAAATGCTTCTTCACAAGTTGTAATTGCATTAATTCCTCTACTTGCACATAATATAAGTGGTTTTTCTAATTCATTTATTAAGCTTCTTGTTGTTACAACGCATATATCTGGTTTTGTTTCTTCTAATACACTTAATGCATCTTTTGCATCTGTAACTGTTATTCCAAGCTTTTCTCCTCCCATTATTTCTCCAATGTCTTTTCCTACTTTTTCAGGACTTGCATCTATAGCACCTACTATTTCAATTCCTTTTTCAATCATATAACGCATTGTATAAACTGCCATTTTTCCAACGCCGTATTGCACAGCTTTTACTTTTCCCATAAAAAAATCTCCTTTCAAATTTTAATTATTATGTGCATTTTTTATAATTTTAAAACAAAAAAACTAAGCTATTTTATAAATAACTTAGTCTTTCATATTATTAATATTTTTTAGTTCCTTCAGTAAATTTCTTTAACTTTTCATGTGCTAAATAATTTATTGTTCCTAGTGGGAAATTACCATTTCTATCTTTTACACCTGCTGGTACTCCAGTTAATATTTCAATTCCTTCATCTATTGTTGATACTGCATATATATGAAATTTTCCTTTTTTTACTGTTTCTATAATTTCATCACTTAAATGTAAATTTCTAACATTTTGTTTAGGAATTATAACACCTTGTTCACCATTAAATCCTCTTAATTTACAGATTTGATAAAATCCTTCAATCTTTTCATTTACTCCACCTATAGGTTGTATACTTCCTTTTTGGTTTACTGATCCAGTTACTGCTATTGATTGATTTATTGGTATTCCTGACAAACTAGAAAGAATTGCATATAATTCTGTACTTGATGCACTATCTCCATCAACTCCACCATATAATTGTTCAAAACATAGACTTGCTGTTAATGAAAGTGGCATATCTTGTGCAAATTGTTCTCCTAAATATCCTGTTAATATATAAACACCTTTTGAATGAGAAGAACCTGACATATCAACTTCTCTTTCAATATTTACAATTCCGCTTTTTCCCATATATGTGCTAGCAGTTATTCTTGCTGGTTTTCCAAAAGAATAATCACCTATTTTTATTACAGTTAAACCATTTATTTGACCAACACAAGCTCCATCTGTATCAATTAAAAGAGCTTCTTCTTTTATCATTTGTAAATATCTTGTATCATACTTTTTAATTCTTTCAATTCTTTCGTCCAATGCTTTTTGTATATATTCTTTTGTTATTAATTTTTGCTTATCTTTTTTAGCCCAACTTGAAGCCTCTCCAACAATTTCTCCAATCTCACTAAATTGTGTAGATAATTTTTCTTTATCTCCTGCCATTTTAGATGTAATCTCTACAAGTTTTGCCATAGCTTCTTTATCTAAGTCTAATAATGATTCTTGTGCACAAAAACTTCTAACAAATTTACTTAATCTTTCTATGTTATCATTTGTTTTTGGCGCATCTTCTTCAAATTCTACTTTTATTTTAAATAATTTTCTAAAATCATCATCCATTGATAATAATGTATGATATATATTTGAATTTCCTATTAATAATACTTTTATATCTAATGGTATTGGCTCAGGTTTTAGTGAAACAAGTAACATTCCAGCTCTTTGTTCTGTTGCATTTTCTATTGTTAATTCTTTAATTTTCAAAGCTTTTTTTAGTGCTTCATAACATACAGCATTTGCTAAAATATCTTTAGCTTGGAAAATAATATATCCTCCATTTGCTTGATGCAATAATCCTGGTTTTATCATCATATAATCAGTTTTTAAAGCACCATATTGATTTTCATATTCTAGTCCACCAAAAATATTATAATAAGAATAATTTGTATCCATTATAACTGGTGAGCCTTCTAATTTGCTATTATCTATAAATAAATTAACTCTATAATTTAACCATGGTTCTTTTTGTTCTGGTCTTTGCATCTGTTGTGCTGGTTGTTGTCCAGATTTTGAATCTGGTTCTGGAGCTAAAAATGCACTTATATTTTTTAATATATCTTTCTTTACATTATCAAGATATGTTCCTATTTTTTTATTTCTTTTATAATTAGCTTTTATAGAATTTACATGTACATTTATAGTCATTAAAGCTATGTTAGATTGCCATTCATCAACTTTTTTTTCAGCTTCTCTTTCAATTACTTTTATTTCTGCTAAAGCCTGAAATATTTGTTCTTGAACTAAAGTAGATCTTTCTTCAAATTCTTTTTTTATTGATTCATCTAACTCTTCAAACTCTTCCTCTGCTAGAGTTTTTCCATCAAGAACTGGCATCATGTATACACCATTATCAGTTGACTGAACTTGGAAACCTTGTATCATTGTTTTTTGATTTAATTTTACTAAAAGATTTTCCCTTTTTTCTTCAAATTCTTGTTTTATTATTTGTTTTTCTTTTTCAAAATCATCATTGTTAAAAGTTTTCTTTATATCTCTTCTAACATCTTTAACAAAATTTTCCATTGTTTGAGAAAATACTTTTCCTTGACCTGCTGGAAATGAAACAGCTATTGGTTCATTTGGATTTTCAAAATTATATATATATACCCAATCATTTGGAACTTTTCCTTTTTCTGCTTTTTTATCAAGGAATTTTTTTGTGTACATTGTTTTTCCAACACCTGCTGGTCCTTCAAGATATAAATTATATCCCTTTATATCTATATCTGTACCAAATTCTAAAGCTTTTATTCCTCTTTCTTGACCATATATTAAATCACTTGTATCTACAAGCTCTTTTGTTGTTTCAAATTTGAATAAATTAGGATTACAAATATCCTTCAAATCTCTTGGCGTTAGTTCATTTCTTTTTTTCATTAGTAATTTTCCTCCGAATCATAACTTCTATCGTAATTTTATATCAAACATATAAATAATGCAATTACTATTTACAAAATTTTTACATTAATTTACATTAAATCTTATAATGTATTATTTTTTCTAAAAATTTTTGGTCATAATAATTGCATCTTCTTTTTGATTATAATATTTCTTTCTTCTTCCAACTGTTTCAAAGCCAAATTTTTTATATAAATTTATAGCTATAATATTATTTTCATTTACTTCTAAACTTATATTACTTCTTCCTGTCTTACTTGCCATATTTATTAGTTTATCTAAAAGTAAATTTCCTATACCTTTTTTTCTTTCACTTTTTTTAGTTACTATATTTGTTATTTCTACATCATCTGGTAAAATAATTATTCCTGCAAATCCTACTATATTCTGATTTTCTATTGCCACAACATATTTTGAATTTTCATTTTCTAGCTCACTTTTTAAAATTGATTCTGTCCAAAAATCATCAAATTCAGTTTGCAAACAATCTTTTATTTTCTCAAAATGTGATAAATCCATTTCTTCTATTTCTATCATATAGCTATTTTTTTAACCTTTCTGCTTGAGATTTTCTCAAATACATTGGAATAATTGTATCTGCATTATATAAATCATTTTCTAAAAACTTTTTATATCCAATTTTTCCAACATTTGAAGCTGATTGCTCATTATTTTCAGAAAAATTTATATTATCTAAATTTTCCTTCAATAATTCTTTATGTAAAATAGCACCATCTCCAACAAAAACTATATTATTATATTGTTTTAAAATTTTAATTATTTTATTAATATCATCTGCTAAATATTCTTGCTTTTTATTATAATTATTATCAAAAATTCCACAATATACTTGATTATTTCTTGCATCTATTAAAGAAACTATTGTATCCGCATTTTCAACATTTTTCGCTAAAGTTTCTAAAGAAGTTACTCCTGCAACATTTATATTTAATACTTCTGCAATAGCTTTTATACTTGAAATTCCTATTCTTATTCCTGTAAATGAACCTGGTCCAACACAGCAAGCTATCAAATTAATGTCATTCACTTTTAAATTATTTCTTTTCAATAGTTCTTCTATAAGTGGCATTAAATTTTCAGAATGTGTTTTTCCATCATCTAAATTATTTATATCAATTACTTTCTCATCTTCTAATAAAGATGTACTACATATTTTACTTGATGTGTCTATTGCTAAAATTTTCATATATCCTATTCTGCATAAAATTATGCAAAACTCCTTTCCATTTTTTTTCTATTATCTTTTCATATATAATCTTTCATTCGTCTTCTATTTTATAACAATCTTTTGACTTTGTAAACCATAATTTGACTATATTCCAATTTTATGTTAATATAAAATATGGACTGTACGCACTTTGTACAAATCTATTTTCATTTACATATAATAAAACATTAAAGGAGGTTTGCGTAATGGATGAAAATAATTTATTTGAGGCCATTTTTTCAGGAATTCTTGATGGCCATTTTGAGGTAGATGATAGCTTTTATCGGTCACTACCGCACTTTGACTCTGTTGAAGAGTTAAAAAAGAAAAAACTTTCAAAAAAAGTGGATATTTTTCAAACACCAGCTAAAACGTTGGATGACTTTTTAAAAGACGTTTTTGATGGAATTGGAATCGCTGAATTAATGAGGATTTATAACAAACAGCACCTGGGAAAAGAATTTTGCCTTCCTGTTGTTACACCTCAGGTAACTTGCTATTTCAAAGAATACGATGATGAAAACAAGCTGCTTAACATGCTTAAAGATTATCAGCGTTCAATCGTGCAGGGGCCTTTTAGAACCTATTTAAATTTGCATAATGACACAGTTTACAAATTTACTTTAATTCATGCAGATTTCGATTTAAAGGCAAATGCAGACAAATTTTTCTTTGGCTACCATCATGAAAGTGAAAACTTTCACTTCTTCATAAAAGCGTCAATTCAGTTTGATTTGACTGTTGTTTATGCAGAATTAAAAAAATGATGAAAGCCAAATCCATTAATTTTTGAAAGGAGATTACACATATCAATATGTGACATAATTATGAGAGATTTTAAAGAAATCGAATGCTGCCGGCTTATTGAGTTGGAATATCAAAATTTACTACAACACCTAAAAAAAGGCTATTGGCCTGAGGGATATTTTGAAAGTCCTAAAGGCTGGTTTGCAACATATTTTCCAAGTGTTGGTTGTGTACCAACACACTTTACAGTAATGCAAGGCTGGGAACATGCTTTCCTTGACCTTGAATTGCTTAAAAGGACTCCTACATGGGGAGAAATGAATATTTTAAAAAAGTTTTACTGGGAGAATACTGAAAGTGTAATTCAGATTCACCCAAAGCGATCTGAATACGTGAATTGGAATGAGTATCGACTTCATTTGTGGAAACTTCACAATACAGATTTTGAATTACCACCTATTCAGAAACTATTAAATCGTTTTGAAATTCCATCTATATATCCTATTAATCCTATAGTAAAGAGTGGGAAAATTGATGGCTGGAATTATGTTGCCATCATCTGTGGAAAGTCCTGGACAACGTGGGAGAAAGTGTGCGAAATAAAAAGAAAATGCTTTGGAGAAGATTGCACAGCTTTGCAATTTCACACAGGAAATATGAGCTTAGATGAAAACAATAAGCATATATTAACTCTGTGGGAGGCGAAAGATATTCCTCTTCCAAATAAGCATATTGTTTAGTGTAATTGATGTAAAAAGCAAAGGCGCAAGTCACCAAACTCGGTGAAGCGTCTTTTGCGATTTATATTATTAAATTTGAATTTCCTTTATTTTCTATATTTATATCTCTTAAATTTTCATTTTCTAAGTCTCTTGAAAAAGTTATTTTTATATAATCTTGTGGCAAAATTTGTTCAATCATCTCTCCCCATTCAATTATACTTACACCTTTTTCAAAATATTCTTCTCCACCTATTGCATAAAATTCATCTATGTCTTCTAATCTATAAACATCAAAATGAAATATTGGAAAATCTCTTGTATTATATTCATTTACAATAGTAAAAGTTGGACTAGATATCTCATCTTGCAATCCAAAATATGTTAGTATTCCTTCTGTAAGTTTTGTTTTCCCTGAACCCAAATCACCAGTCAAAACAATTATCATACCTTTTTTTAATCTAGCCGCTATTTTTTTTCCTAATTCTATTGTTTCTTTTTCTGAACTCGATTTTATTTTCACTGTTCCTCCCAAAATTATAATCTAAATAAATAATTTGATAATTCATCATAAACTTCATTTCTTTCTACAAGTAACTTATCTTCTCTCATTTTATTTAATTCACTAATATTAACAAATTTTATTGCTTGAACTTCACTTTCTTGAAAACTAATAATATCTGCCGTTAATCCTGATTGTCTTAATATAAAGAAATCATAAAATTGTCTATCATAATGATTTTCATTAACCTCTTCTTCTTTTCTAAAAGAAAACATAAATCTAAAATCTCTAACTTCAACTGTATAACCTAAACTTACACTAACTTCTTCACTTATTTCTCTAGTAGCTGCTGATAAAGAATCTTGACCTGCTGATAAATGACCTGTAACAGATATATCCCACATTCCAGGATTTTTATCTTTATTATTACTACGTTGTTGTATTAAAATTTCATTTTTTTCATTTACAATAGCAACAACTATAATCCTGTGCCATAATCCTTTTTTGTGTACTTCACTTCTAGGTAAAACTTGCCCTGTCTTTATTCCATTTTCATCTAATACATCAATTAATTCTTCTTTCATGATATCTCCTTAATATTAATAATTATATATAATATACACTTTTTTCTATTAAAAAGCAAGTAATAAGAAAATAGTGGACAATATTTAATCTAAAAAAATCAACACTTTGTTTTCCACATAATGAAAAATATATGATACTACCCGTCAGCACTAACTTTCTTGCTAACGGGTAGATTTTCTTTTCTCTATTCAGTTTTTTGCTTTGCCACTAAGTGTGGCTAAAATTAAGATTGAAAAACAACGTTTCTTGCTCTGGAATTATTCTGTTGCTTTTCTTGCTCCAAGCATTCCGCTGGCTATGAATAATGCAAGAAAGCAAATATACTGGAGTACATTAATTGTTTTAGTACTCACATTGCACATCAAAAGAACAGATATAATCGCATCAATTGCAGCTCCGCCCACACCGATTCCTAAAAAGGCTGCTCCCACAATCCTTAATATCATCGGCATAATCTTACTCATTAGAACCATTCCCAGAAGTATTGTCATAAGAAGAATTATTACTACAACCATTTCAATATAACTCTCCTCATAAAATATTCTGAAGAATATTCCATCGAATATTATCCGGCAGATAACTCCAGCAATTGTTGCAATAGTTCCAAGTACAAATCTTTCTACGCTTCTACTCATGTTTTTCTCTCCCTTTCTAAGACATTGTTTTTTTGTTATCAGATATATTATATCATATATTATGTAAATTGTAAATTTTTTTAATTCATAAATTATACTTTTGCTTCAATTTTTTCTTCTTTTTTACTTTTATCTTTTTTATCTTCTACTTCTTCTTTTTCAGCAGGTAAGAATAAATTAATTAATATTCCAACAATAGCTGCTAAACTCATACCTGAAATACTAACTGATACATCTCCATAAATAATTGATATAGTTGCTCCCCCAAGTCCAAGTACAAGCATTGCTGAGGCAACAATTACATTTTTAGTATTTCCAAAATCGACTTGATTTTGAATTAATACTTTCAATCCATTAACAGCAATAAATCCATAAAGAAGTAATGATACTCCACCAAGTACTGGATTTGGAAGTGTTGAAACTAGTGCTGTAAATTTTCCTAAGAATCCTAAGCAAATTGCAAATATTGCAGCTAATCCAATTACCCAAACTGATGCAATTTTAGTCATACCTACAACTGATGTATTTTCTCCATAAGTTGTATTAGCAGGACCACCTAATAAACCTGCAATTACTGTCGCAACACCATCTCCTAATAAAGTTCTTTCTAATCCTGGTTCTTTTAATAAATCTTTTCCTATAATTGCACTAAGAGATGTATGATCTCCTATATGTTCTGCCATTGTTACTAAAGCTATTGGTACTATTGTAAGTAAAGCACCAAAGTTTGGAACATAACTTACAAATGGTATCATAAATTGTGGAACACTAAAGAATGCTGCTTCCATTACTGGTGTAAAATCAACTAATCCTACACATATTGCTGAAATATATCCTGTTACAATTCCAACTAAAAATGGAATAATCTTTAAAAATCCTTTTCCTCTAACAGCTACAATAGCTGTTACTAAAAATGATACAAGTGCAACAAATATTCCTCTAAAGTCCACTTCTGCTCCTGATGTAAGTCCTATTTGAGAAATTGCTGATGGAGCTAAACCTAAACCAATTATCATTATCATAGGTCCAATAACTACTGGTGGTAATAACTTATCAATCCATCCTTTTCCTATAAATCTAACAATTATAGAAAAAATTATATATACAATTCCAACTGCTACAACACCTGTCATAGCACCTGATATTCCACCTTTTAAATAGGCAGCAGTTAATGGTGCTATAAAGGCAAATGAACTTCCTAAGTATACTGGTGACTTTCCTTTAGTACATAAAATATAAATCAAAGTTCCTATACCAGATGTTACAAGTGCAACTGGTATTGTAATTACTGTTTCTCCTGCTCCTGCATTTACTAATATTGGAACTAAAATTGTTGCTCCAAACATCGCGAAAACATGTTGTATTGCTAAAATAATCCATTTAACAATTTCTGGTTTTTCATTTACGTCTAAAACCATTTTACTCTTTTCCATACATTTTCCCTCCATAAAAATAAAAAAATATCACTAAATAATTTTAGTGATTTAATAATAAATATAATGAAATTGAAAATAGAAAATACAAAGCAAGCAAATAATATTTGCCTTCTTCTGCTTTGATACTTGAATTGAATTTTTCTACAAAAAATTTCATATTTATATACCCTAAAAAAGTTTACTATATATTTATAAAAATTACAAGTGGTTTATATTATTTTTTGTTATGAATTTAATTCTTGTGTTAATATGAGGATAATATATGGTCTTCAAGCGAAATTGAATTTATTTTTAAATAGTTTATAATATAATAAATTTTATACATATAAAAAGAACTTACAATCCTATCAAGTTTGTAAATTCTTTTCTTTGGAGCGGGTAACCGGAAGTGAACTTTCTGATTACCTGCTGTTTATATGCTTTTATTGATTTTTTTATTAAAGTTGTTGACAGTTTTGTTGACAAAAATATTAATTCATATTAGTTATAAATGTAACTAGTTCTTTTAAGAAATCATAATAATCATCTTCAATCTGAGAGCTTTTCAAATTAGTAAAAACTACTTCTTTTAAATCATGTAATATCTTTTTCACTAAATCTTTATCAACATTGTTACTTTTTAATTTATCTTCTATATATTTTATTCTTCCATTTGGAGCTTGACTAATATCTTGTTCAGTAATAATAGGTTGTATTGCATTTGCTTTTAATAACTTATTTAATTCTGAATATAAAATATTAGTTTTTATAAAATCTTCTGAAGTAATTATTCTTCTCAAATTATATACTTCATCATATCTAAACCAAATATTAGTATTATATTTACTAAATTCTTTTTGTTTCTCTTTTGCTGGTTGATCACTATCACTTAATACCATATATTTTCTAGGTATCATATCTAATATATTACAAGTTGCCTTTATATCTTTTACTCCATCAGCAAAACAAGTACCATACTCTTTTAATATACTAATATCTGTTTTATACTGTGATGGTATTCTTGCAATAGCAGTAGCAAATAGTTGTTTATCTGTCCATCCCTCAAATACAACATTAAATTCTTTTAAAGTTTCAAATATAGAATAACCTAACGCATTTAAAATTACTTCTTCGTCCATATAATTAGATTTATCAACTTGCTGTATATCTGTAATCTCTTTTTCTTTTCTTACTATATAATGCCTATCTATATTATTTTTGTCTATCATAAAAATAGAATGTGTACTATAAAATACTATATTATTTTTAGATATATTTATTAATTCATCTCTCAAATATTTTTGACCTTTAATATGTAAACTAATTTCAGGTTCATCTACAATTATTATACTATTAACTAAACTATTGCTTTTATTTTTAGCTGAAATTAGTAATAGAAAAGTAACAAATCTTTTAAAACCATCACTTCTATCAGATAAATTATAGTCGTTATAAGTATCTTTTATAGCTATAATAATGTTTTCTCCATCTGGCTCTAATGAAAATTCTATATTTTTATAGTCTGGCCAAACTGATTGAAAATGTTTAGTTGCTACTTTAGCCACCCTTTTTAATAAATTTTTTAAACTATTTCTGCTTTTACTTTGTGCTTCTGATATTTGCACATTTATATTTTTAATTCCTTGTAAATCAAACATTGCTTTTAATGGTTTACAAATAGTAGGATCTTCGCAAAAGCTATCTAAATCTACTTTGGGAGGCAATAAATTTTTATCATTATATTCCCAAAATATTACATTAGGTATTTTTTTATTTATTAATTCTATAATAGGATTTCTCACTAAATTTTTAAAGTTAACATTTGTTAAATTATCAAGTAATACTTCCTCTGGTATTTCCAAATCACTTATGTCTATTATTTTATATTTGGAAATATCTATTTCTGAATTTAATTTTGTATTTTTAATTAATAATGGTGTTTGTTTAGCAGATATAAACTTCCAATTTTCTTCAAAATTTTCATTAGGTATATTAAATATATCTGTTATTCTTGTTTCTTCTTCAAAATTTACTCTAATGTATCCCATAATATTCTTAAATAGCTCTTGCATATTTAACTTATAATCTTTTTGATTTATTACTAGCTTTTTTTGATCTGGACAATATATTAAATCTTTAAATACACTATAAATTTTATCATATTCCTCTTCAGTAAATTTAAAATCATAGTCGATATAAGAATCTTCTATATTTTCTCCATCAGATGGTTCTCTTATATCTTTCTTATGAGGTTTCATCTCTTTTGATAAATACGATATTGATTTTAATATATTTGATTTTCCAGCCTCTATTTCTCCAACAAATATCTGACATTTGGGCTCTGGATTTATTTCTAATTCTTTAATAGATCTAAAATTTTTTATAGTTATTTTATCTAGTAACATATATTTTACCACCTTTATTCTTTACCACTTATATATTTTTATCCTTAGTATAAATAGCTAATCTTAAATTTTGACTATTTTAAATTGTTTTCAATTACTCCATTTTTCATATCATTAATATTATATAAATTTTCCATAACATCAAAAGTTTCTTTTAAATTATTTTTAGCAGAAAGCCAACCTGTTCCGTCTGTAAGCCACACAAAATCAAAACCTTCAACTTTCTTTGCTTCTTCTGCAATCATTTTATAGCTTCTTGCAGTTTCATTTAATTTTGAGCCACCTGAAGCATAGAAATTAGTTTCGATTCCATAAATACATTTATCTGTTTTTACAACAAAATCAAATCTTTTTGTTGCTTGATTTTGGTTACTAATAAAAGACATATCTAGTTTCCATTTTTCTTCTACCGTTTGTAAATACATTTCTTTAAAATATGTTTCATTTTTCTTAAATCCTGCTTTTTGTATAAATTTTTCAACTAAGTCTTCCATTAAATGTCCACCACGATTTTTTCTAGCATTTGAATTTAATCCAGCTTCTACACCTAAAACATAATCATATAAATTATTTATTAAATGATTTCCAATTAAATCGAATAATCCTGTTTCTCTCATAAAAACTTTATATTGTTCCAAACTATAATTCATTTTCTTAAAATTATATTCAAATTTATTTCCATCTTTATCTAAAACAATAATTTCATATTGTCTTACTGCTAATAGAATAGGAATACATTTTAAAACTTCTGGATATTTTTTTACTAATTCTTCAAAATCTTTTTCAATATTTTTACTTCCTATTAAAGCATTCATCATATTTAATTCGATTTTATATTTTTCAGCATTCTTATATATAGTTTCAAAATCTATATAGTATTTATAATCAGCAATACTATCTGTAAATGTTAACAGCCATTCTGCAAAATTTCTTTCCATTTTAGTCCTCCTTATTTTCTTTATATCTTCTTATAGATAAATCTAAATATTCTTTTTCATTATCTATTCCTATGTATTTTCTATTTAACTTATTAGCTGCAATTCCTGTTGTACTACTGCCACAGAAAGGATCTAATATTAAATCATTTTCATTAGTAGAAGATAAAATAATTCTTTCAAGTATTTCTAGAGGTTTTTGAGTAGGGTGTTTACCTTGTTTCTTTTCAGATGGCTTTGTAAGACTAGTTGTCCAAACATCTTTCATTTGTTTATTATGATTTAATTCTTTCATTAAATCATAATTAAATTTATATTTAACTTTTGGTAAATCCTTTCTCGCCCAAAGTATAGTTTCAGTTGAATGTGTAAAAGTTTTACAAGCTAAATTAGGTGGTGGGTTTGTCTTTTGCCAAGTTATATTATTTATAATTTTAAATCCGTTTTCTTCAAGCGCCATACCTATTGAATAAATATTGTGTAAAGTACCACTAATCCATATTGTCCCATTATCTTTTAAAACTCTATAACAGTCTTTAATCCATTTTTTATTAAAAGTATGTTTATCTTTTAATGAATTACATTGATCCCACTCACCTTTATTTACACTAACCATTTTGCCACCATTGCAAGTAATACCATTATTAGATAAAAAATACGGTGGATCTGCAAAAATCATATCAACACTTTTATCTTCAAAACTTTTTAATACTTTTAAAGAATTTTCATTTATTAATTTAAAATCGTTTTCTTGAAAATAAAATTTCCCTTTATACATTTTTTCTCCAACTAGTAGTTTGTTATTAGCAACTCTGAAATTGCCTTTCTTCCATTTGCTTTTGAATTAATATTTCTATTTGCCAATACTTCATTCAAATTAAATCCTTTATATAAATCAACAAAGAAATTATCTTCTTCATTTATATTTTTAGGATTAGAATTACTTAACATTAATTTTGTCCCCTTTAAAGATAACTCTTTATAAAATGCTCCTAAATTTTGTTGGTCTTTATCAGTAAAATCATCTTTTGTATAAGATGTAAAAGCTGATGTTACATTTAATGGTCTATATGGTGGATCAAAATATATAAATGTTTCTTTATCAGCAATAGTTCCTGCATTTTTATAATCTCCACAGTAAAATTCAACATTTTGAATAAGTTTTGATAAATTTCTTAAATTAACTGTATCACAAATTGTTGGATTCTTTGCATTATTAAAAGGAACATTAAATTCATTTTTACTATTTACTCTATATAACCCATTAAAACAAGTTTTATTTAAAAATATAAATTCAGAAGCTCGTTTTATATCATTTTTACCATTTTGCAATTTATAAGAGTTATATTCTCTTCTAATATCATAAAAATATTCTTTTCTTTTATTTTCTTCTAAACTCTTATATTTTTTTTCTTTCTTATCTAATTCAATTATAAGTTCTTCTACATTATTTTTAATAACACAATAACAATTAATTAAATCACCATTTATATCAAAAGCTATAGCCGTTTCTATATTATATTTCTGAAGTATCTCTATTAATAGAGCACCACCACCCACAAAGGGTTCTATATATGTCTTAATTCTACCATCTGTTAATTCAACTGGTAAATATTTATTTATTTGTCCTATAAGCTGTGTTTTTCCACCAGCCCATTTTACAAAAGGTTTTATTTTTTCCAATTTTGCCCCCATAAAAGTTATATTTTGTCAAAATACTTATATCACATTTTTGCCTATAATAAAATAGAAATATTAATTTAATCAAAAATTATATTACAAAATTTTTCTCCCAAAGAACTTACTGTCCTACAAGTATTAATCGTACCTTCCTTTAAATCTCCAAAAGTTGGTTGCTTAAAAGCTATACCTATTAATCCAAGAGAATATAATCTCTCTATTCTAAAATTATCATCTCTATTTTTTAGAATATCTACATTTTTGATTCTTACTTTTTTTAATAACACTAAATCTTGAATAAATACTCTATTTAAAATTTCTGAAAACTCACAAAATTCATTCCAATTAATTTTACTATAAACATATGATTTAAAGATTTTCGCTAACAATATTGATTTTTCTTTATCAATATTATTATTTAATATAATTAAAACTCTTCCTAATTCTTCTTCACATTTCTTTTCATTTTTACTAATTCTTTCAACATATTCATTTATTACGTTCTCTTCTAAATTTCCACTATTAAATTCATTTATAAATGTTAATGTTTGCTTTAATAAATTTCTATCATAAATACTTTTACTAACCTTTAATACACTTACTATTGAATTTACAATAGGAACCTCTTTTAAAAGTCCATCATCTATAAAAGAATCTATACCTAATTCTATATATTCCATCAAAGGCTCTTTTGTATTATTAACTAATGACTTTCTAAATTCTTCTGTTAGCTTATCCATATTTTTTCTCCTACATAAAACTTTTTTATTAGTTTATATCATAAAATCATAGAGTTTTCAATTGTCATCTTTATTTAAATTCGTCATTCAAAAACATTTAATTAAATAAAACAACAATACCATTTAAAATGGTTAACTCAAAAAAAACAAGTAATGTTGTATGCGAATACATAATTATATAAGACAAAGAATTTTTTGAAGAAATTGAAGGCGCTGAAACAAAACTATATTTTGAAACAACATATAAGTTTGTATGTTCATATAAAAACTTGGGAAAACAATATATCATCTCTGCAAAAGTTCATATGGACGATAAAAGTCCTCATTTACATTATGTATTTATTCACGTTGTTCATACTCAAGACAATAAAACAAATAAGCTCATTGATAAAATTTCTTGTACTGAATTTTGGAAAGGTAAAAATAGCTATAAACAACTACAAGATAAATTTTACTCCTATATGACTAGTTCTGGCTTTGATTTAGATAGATGCAGAATGCGTGAAAATAAATATATACCCATTAAAGAATTAAAAACAATAACTAATCACGAAGTACAAGAATATGAACTTAAATCACTTAATCTAAAAAAGAATTTGAAACAAATATAAAGAACAAGAACTTGAAAAACTAAATGATTATTATATGGAAAATAATATATTTAATCACACTAATCAAATAACATCACAAGATTTCAAGCTTTTAAAAAGCGAAACAGACTTAATAAGATAGTCCCCCAATAGCAGTATCTTTTATAGGTACTGCTATTTTATTCCCATTGTTTGTAGGAGTTTATATATCAATGATTATATTATTTCAAGCAGTAAAAATATTGCAAAAATTGCCTCTTGCACTCCACTTTTTAATACTATTATGTAAAATTACCTTTTTATTGTGTCTGGTATTCATTGATATTGTAATAGTGCAAGACTTTTGGGTCAACAAATTGTCAACAGACTTTTATTTGTTGACAAGATTGTTGACTATTTCATATTTCAACTCGTTTTAACCTATCGCTTTCATTTTGTAAAAGCACCTATTTTTAAGGCTTACATGAATATATTAAAATAAAAAAGACGCCTTAAAACGCCTTCTTTGGAGCGGGTAGCGAGAATCGAACTCGCGCTATCAGGTCGGAAGCATGACATTCTACCACTAAATTATACCCGCATAAGATGTATACTATTATATACAAATTAGTTTTCTTTTTCAAGAAATTTATCTTTCATAATTTTAATCTTAAATAAAACTAATTAAGCATAATAAACTAGCATACTTAAATTTAATAATTCATCTGATTGATTTTCATACACATGATCTTTATCTGCATCAAATTGAAATGCTTCTCCAGCAGAAATTTTATATACTTGATCTTCTAAATATAATGTTAATTCTCCATTAAAAACAATAATATATTCTTTTGTTCCGCCTATATGTGCTGTTGAAGATAATTTTCCTGTTGGTTCTATAATAACTTGCATCATTTCAAAATTTTTGCCTTTATTTTGCCTAAAAAATGGATAACTACATACTTTTTTATTATCTTCAAATAATGGTTCTATATCATTTTTGGTAATTAACATAGTATTAGGCAATGTTACTTCTATTAAATCAGTAAGAGAAACTTTTAATCCTGTAGCAATTTTCCAAATTGTAGATATTGTTGGATTTGATTCACCTCTCTCAATTTGCCCTAACATACTTTTACTAATTCCTGTTATTTCAGATAGTTTATCAAGACTTAAATTACGTTCATTTCTTATTCTTTTTAAATTTGAAGATATATTTTTGTTTAAGTTTTCCATTATAATCTCCTTATATGCTATTGACTTTTATAACGCACAATTGTATAATATATTATACAAAGCATTTATAATATTATATCATACAAAGAAAAAAAAGTATATAGAGAGGAGAACAAATTATGAATTTAGATAAGAAAATAGCAATAGTTGTAAGAGAAGATTTACTTACTTGGCAAAAATTAAATGTAACAGCTTTTTTAGCTTCTGGTTTTGGAACACAAGATATTATGGGAGAAAATTATAAAGATAAAAGTGGAAAAATTTATTTACCTATGAGTGGTCAACCTATACTAATATATTCTGCTAATAAAGATGAAATGAAAAAAATTTTAGAAAAGGCAGTAAATAGAGAAATAGAAATAAGTATATATAATGAAGAAATGTTTTCTACTAATAATGATGTAGATAATCGTGCAATGATTGAAAAATATACTACTGAAGAATTAGAACCTATTGGTTTAGGTTTATGTGGTAAAAAACAACATATTGATAAAACTTTACATGGATACAAATTACATCCTTAATTCTTATAGAAATTTCTATAAAATAAAAAAGCCATCATACTAGATTTTTCTAATACAACGACTAATTTAATGGAGCAGGTAGCGGGAATCGAACCCGCATAGCCAGCTTGGAAGGCTG
>CAMXJY010000002.1 GCA_947244325.1 uncultured Clostridium sp.
AACATCAGAAGTAACTTCATTTTCAATAACATCTTCTTGAGCAACATCTTCAGTAACTACAACATCAGAAGTAACTTCTTCAGTAGTAGAAGAAGTTGCGTTATCTAAATTTATTGTATCAAAATCAGAAGTAACAGAATCATCTGTAACTTCTAGTGTTTCTTCAACTTCATCAACTTTATCTATAAGTGTATCGATAGGAGTATTGGCAATATTTAATTTTTTTTCTTCTATTATATTAGTAGAAATTTCGTTAGTAAGTATTTCTTCTGTAACAGGAATTTCCATAACTGGTAGTTCTTTAGCTGTAGTTTCTTGTTTATCTTTTCCTAAATTTAAGGAAAGAGTTCTTTTTCCTGTATTTGTTTTTCTTACTACGGAATCAGGTCTTATAGCACAACGTTTAGAAGCAATAACATCAGTTTTTGCTTTTTTAGAACTTTTATTGGTAGTTGTTTTTGTTTTAGTTTCTTTAACATTAATTCTTGTTTCTTTTTTTGGAGTAGTAGTTTTAGCTTTAACTCCTTTAACATTAATGTCTGTTTCTTTTTTTGGAGTAGTGGTTTTTCCTGCCGAACTTTTAATACCAATTTTTAAGTTACGTTTTGCTTTTGTTTTTTCTTTGACTTCTACTGTTTTTGTGGATTTTGTTGCCATTTTTTAACCTCCATATCGACAAAATAATTCAATTTATCCTATGTTTATACATGACATTATAATATAACAAAAAAAAAATGTAAATGTAAAATTGTCAAAAAAATATTACATTTTTGTTACAAAAATATTACATACCTGTAAAACAAATGAAAAGTAAAAAATATTGAATGAAAACATCAGTAATGGTATATTAAAAATAGAAATAATTAGATTAGGAGAATGTGTAGATATGGCTGATAGTCCTGAAGTAGTTGAAGCAAGAGAACGAAAAGATGATAGAAATTTCTTTTTAGAAAAAGTTGAAAATTCACCAAGTTTAATTGAGTGGGCAAATGATGAAATTCGTGATGATAAAGAAGTTGTAATGAAAGCTGTTAAAATGGATGGTGGAGCTTTAGAATTTGCAAGTAATAGATTAAAAGATGATAAAGAAGTTTTATTAGAAGCAGTAAAACAAGCAGGTTGGACTTGTTGTTATGCAAGTGAAAAATTAAAGGCCGATAAAGATGTGCTTTTAAATGCTTCTAAAAATGATGGTCAAGTTTTATATTTTGCAAGTGAAAAGCTTAGGGATGATAAGGATGTAGTATTAGCTGCTGTTGAAAATAAACCAATTATTTTAAAATATGCAAGTTTAAGGTTAAGAAATGATAAAGATATAGCAAAAGTGGCAGTTAGTAAAGGCAAGAAAAAAGCTTTTGAGTATATTTCCCCTGAACTTAGAGAAGATGAAGATATAAAAAAATTATTAGAAGAATAACATATATAATAGTTTTAGATTTATCTAATATTAGATAGTAGATGTAAATAAAAAATAAATATTATTAGAATAAAACCTTTCTTTTTAGAATATATAATTAAAAAGAGAGGTTTATTTTTATGAGAGATTATAGTAAAGTTAGTAAATTTTTAGAAATTCCAAGAGAGGTTATTAGTAATGTGCCTAAAATTACAATAACAGGATTTGATGAAATTTTAATAGAAAATTTTAAAGGCATATTAGAGTATGAGGATTTCTTTACTAGAATAAGTACAGAACTAGGGAATATCAATATAAATGGATTTAATTTAAAACTTAATCAAATGACAGATAATGACATTGTTGTTAGTGGAAAAATAGAAAATATAGATTTTGAAAATAGTAAAAATTAACTTTTACCCAAATATAATTTATATATTAATTAAATTTTGTTATCACATTATAAGAAAATTTTTAAATTAAAATCTAAAAATTGAGATAGGAGGCTAGCTATGATTTTTAAAATGATATATATGTTTTTTGCTGGATACATAAATTTAAGTATAGAAGGCTTTTTTGTTGAAAGATTTATAAATATTTGCATAAACAAAAATATTATTCTTCAAGATTTACATAGAGAAAATAATACATATATTAAAGTTAAAATTTTAAAATCCGATTTTAAGGAAATTAGGCATATTGCAAAGAAAACTAAATGCAAAGTGAAAATAGAAAAGAAAGCAGGAGTACCATTTTTTATCAATAAATATAGAAAAAGAAAAATATTTGTAATTGCTGTTTTAGTAATTGCAATTTTTATTTTTGTTAGTACTAAATTTATTTGGAACATAGAAGTTGATGGAAATGAAAAAATATCTGAAGAAGAAATATTAGAATTAGTTAGCGAGTATGGAATAAAACAAGGAAAATTGAAATCTAATATTAATGAAGAAAAAATTAGTAATTCTATTAGATTAAAAAGAAATGATTTATCATGGATTGGAATTAATATGAAAGGAACAAATGTAATAATAACTGTTAGAGAGGCAATAGAAATGCCAGAAATAATTGATAAAAATGAAATATGTAATATTATAGCTACAAAAGATGCAACTATATCAAAAATTGTAGTTCAAAGCGGTACTGCAAGGGTTGCTGTTGGGGATGAAGTAAAAAAAGGAGATATTTTAGTTGAAGGTATTATGGAAGGAGTAAATACAGGAAATAGAGAAGTTCATTCAGAGGCTAATATATATGGAAAAAATTATTATGAAAAAGAAAAAAAAGAGAGTTTTGTGCAAAATATAAAGTCTAAAACAGGAAATGAAGAACAAAAAAACGAAATATGTATAAATAAATTTAAAATAAATTTTAATAAAGGGGTTTCAAAATTTGAAAATTATGATACAATAAGCACAAGTAAAAAAGTAAAATTGTTTTCTAATTTTTATCTTCCTATAGAAATAAAAAAAACTACTAATATAGAAATAGTAAATGAGCAAAAAGTATATAGTGAAGAAGAATTAAAAGAAAAAATAGAAAAAGAGTTAGAAGAAGAATTAGAAAAAGAATACGGAATTTCTAAATATGACGAGAAAGATAAAAAAAGAGATATAGAAGTAAATTTAGAAAATGATGGTATAACTGTTAAACTTATGTACGAAATACAAGAAGATATTGGTACAAAAGCGAATTAATTATAAAGGGGATGTAATTACAATGGTAGAAGAAAGAAGTTTAAAAGTACTTTCAAATGACACAACATTTTTTAACAAAGTTTCAAAAACTTTAACAAAACTATTAACACCTACAAAAATAGGGATTAATGGAATGATGATTAATATAAAAAGAAGTTCAACCATTAAATCATATGAGCAATTAAAATCAGCAGAGAAAGTAAATGATGTTACAAAAAAAGAACAATATCAAAATAGATATGAAGAGAGTTATACATTATATTTAGAGTCAATAGATAAGCATATTATGGATTCTATATATAAAAAAGTAAAAAATGATACAGCATCAAGTTTTGAAAAAGAAGCACTTTCTAATTATTATACAATTGTTCATTTAAAAGATAGTGAATATTTAGAATACAAGTATAGAAAGCAAAAATTTTTATTAGATTTAGATTATGATAGCTTAGTAGCAACCCAAAAAGAGAAAATATTAAATAAATATATTCCTATATATATTGAAAAAAGCGATGTTATTTATAAGGGAATATTAAAAAATTATTCAGTAAAATTAGCTGATGGATTAAGAGCTAAGATGGTAAATCAAACTGAAATATACAAAAAAATATTTGAAACTTTAGAAGAATACATAAAAAATATTTTATCTATAAAATTAAAAACAGAGGGAACAGAGAAATATTCTAAAATAATTGAAGAATATGAAGAGTATGAGAAATTTATTGTTGGAAAACTAGATGAAAAAGATTTATTAGAAAAAAATATGATTTTATTAGGATTAAGTAGAGTTTTATTTACACATAGTTTACCATTAGTTGCAGCAGAACAATGTTATAATAAATTGTTAAAAGATACAAGAAATCTTATTGTTAATACAAAAACAGGAGAAAAACAAGAAAAAGTATATAAAATGTTGCTTAAATTAATAGAAGATTATAATGTTAAGTTATTATCTACAAAAGTTTATTGGGATAAACCAGCTGAAAGAGATTCTTATAAAAAATTCTGGGATGCATATAGTAAGGCAAATTCTGAAGAAGAAAAGGAAATACTAGCTTTAAGAAGAGAACTTACAGATACAGCTGATGAATTTGAAAAATATGCTGAGGTAAGAAAAATTTATAAAGGTAAATTAGTTAAATTAGGAGTTATGAAAGAAATAAAAAATATTAATAAAACTACTAAAGGACATTTTACAAAGATAAAAAAAGATTAATAATATAAAAAGTTTTAGGCAAGCAATGTATTACTACGTAAAAGTTGCTTGTCTTTATTTAATAGAAGGACTATAGAAAATGAAAAAATCAGAAATAGAATATTTAGATATAGAACCAAAAAATGAATATGAAACTTTAATAAATAGAGTTTTAGAAGAGTGCTTTCACACAGAAGGTTTAGACGATTTTAATATTTATATTAGTGTTACATTAACAAATCCTGAGAATATAAGAAAACTTAATAATGAATATAGAAATATAGATAAAGAAACAGATGTGCTTTCATTTCCAATGTTTGAAAAAAGTGAGATTCCAAATTTAAAAAAAATAGAATATGAAGAAGCACTTGGAGATATTATAATATCAGTAGATAGAGTAAAAGAGCAAGCAATAGAATATGGACATAGTTTTGAAAGAGAACTTAGTTATATGATAGTTCATGGTTTTTATCATTTGATGGGAGAAGATCATATAAAAGAAGAAGATAAGAAAATAATGCGTGAAAAAGAAGAGAAAGTACTTGAAAAATTGAATATTTTAAGAGAAGAATAAACTATTAATGTAGGAAAATCATCATATATTATAACAAGAAGGGAATAGCGATAATATATGGAAAATAAATGGAAAAATAAGAATTTTCTGGATGCTTTAAAAAATGCAATAAATGGAATAAAATATGTTTTTAAAAGTGAGAGAAATTTTAAAATACAATTGATTTTTGCAGTATTAGCAATAATTGCAAGTATACTATTAAAAATTAATTATACTGAATTTGCAATAATTGTATTATTAATATTTTTGATTTTTTTTGCAGAATTTTTTAATACAATATTAGAAACAATAATTGATATGTATACAGAAGAGTATAATGAAAAAGCTAAAATTGCTAAAGATATAGCTGCTGGAGCAGTTACAATGTTATCAATCTCTACAGTAATAATAGGACTATTTATATTTTTTCCAAAAATATATAATATAATTATAAAATAAAGTAATAAGGGGAATACATATGAGAAGAAGTAAAAAAAGTAGTAAAAGTAAAATAATAACAGCAATTGTTTTAATCTGTATAATAGTATTGATGATTGTACTATCAATGAATAAGCCTAAAACAGATATAATTCAAGATGAAATAGATATTGCAAGTCATGAATCAGAAATTGAAACTAAAACTGAAGAACCTAAAGAAGAGTCAGCAACACCTGTAGTGAAAGATGATATAAAAATATTTAAAGGAAATGATAGACCTATTGCTTTTATGATAGATAATAATAAAAATGCTCAGCCACATGCTTCAATAAATTCAACATATATGGTATATGAAATAATTGTTGAAGGTGGAGAAACAAGATTGATGGCACTTTTTAAAGGAACTGATGCAGACCAAGTAGGACCAATTAGAAGTGCAAGACATTACTTTTTAGATTATGCTATGGAAAATGATGCTATATATGCACATTTAGGATTAAGTCCACAAGCAGATAATGATATGAAATCATTTTATATTAATAATATAAATGGACAAGTTTATGATACAGGAAAAGCTAGAACAAATAGTTCTTTATATTGGAGAGTAAAACATAAGAAAGCGCCACATAATGCATATACAAATACAGCATCAATTTTAAAAATTGCAGCAGACAGGGGATATGCTACAACTTCAAATAAAGAAAGTGTATTAAAATATGTGTCAAAAGAAGTGGAATTAACAAATGCTGATGCGAGTATAGCAAATTCTGTTAAAATTCCATATTCAAAAGGACATACTGTAGAATATAAATATAATCCAGATACTAAAAGATATACAAGATACTCAAAAGGTAAAAAAATGACTGATGAAATATCAAAAGAAGATGTAACAACAAAAAACATTATAATAACTTTTGCAAAGAATTATACATTAGATGATGGAGAAAATAAAGGTAGACAAGATGTTGTAACAGTTGGAGAGTTAGATGGATATTATATAACAAATGGAAAAGCAATAAAAATAAAATGTATTAAAAAATCAAGAACAGAACAAACAACATATGTAGATATGGAAGGAAAAGAAATAGATGTAAATGATGGCAATACCTGGGTTAATGTTTGTCCAATAGATGCAAATGTTGTTATATCAGAATAAAAGAGGTTAATAATGGAAGGATTCAAATCAGGTTTTGTTACTTTAGTAGGAAGAACTAATGTTGGAAAATCAACATTATTAAATGCACTTGTAAAAGAAAAAGTAGCAATTACAGCAAATAAAGTTCAAACTACTAGAACAGCAATAAAAGCAATTATAAATGATGATAAATATCAAATAGTGGTTACAGATACTCCAGGAATACATAAACCTAAAAGCAAATTAGGTGAAACTATGGTAGATACTGCATTTACTATGTTTTCAGAGGTTGATGTTATTCTGTTTTTAATAGATGCAACATCAAGTGAAATTGGAAGAGGAGATAGAAGAATACTTGATAAAATAATAGAAAGTAAGAAACCATGTATTCTTATTATAAATAAAATAGATTTAGTTCAAAAAGATAAATTGTTAAATCTTATAAAAATATATAGTAATGAATGTGATTTTAAAGCAGTTATACCAGTATCAGCATTTAAAAAAGATGGAATAGAAAATATAATATCAGAATTAATCAATATTTTACCAGAAGGACCAAAATATTATTCTGAAGATGAATATACAGACCAAACAATGAGACAAATGGCAGAAGAAATTATTAGAGAAAAAGCATTAAAATTTCTTAATGATGAAGTGCCACATGGAATATATGTAGAAGTAGAAAAATTTAAAGATAGAAAAACTACAAAAGGTGAAGATATATATGATATAGATGCAACGATTTATTGTATAAGAGAATCACATAAAGGAATAATAATTGGTAAAGGTGGAAATCTTTTGAAGAAAATTGCGTCTTGCGCAAGAAAAGATATGGAAGAAATGACCCGGTACAAAAGTGAATCTGAAAGTTTGGGTAAAAGTCAGGGAAGATTGGCAAGAAAAAGATAATATAGTAAATAAATTTAAGTTAAAATAATACCAGTATAAATCTTCTAAAAAATACAAATGATAACTAATGATATGTGGACGGAGGTTTTGTCTAAATAAAATAGTAGAATAAAGTTATTATCTAATTTTTTTAATATATATTTAGACAAAATTTTCGTCCTTATGTCTAAACTTAGGAAAGGACTTAAAACACATGATAAAGAATATGGCTTGGAATACATTTAAGCAAACTGGTAATATAAATTCTTATTTAGAATTTATAGAGACTAAAAATATAGAAGAAAATATGAAGGTAGTAATAAATGAAACAGATAAAAGTAAATGGAATAATAATAGCAGAAAATAATATGGGCGATTTTGATAAAATGCTTACAATATTAACTCCTAATTTAGGAAAGATTGGTTGTAGTGCAAAAGGTTCAAGGAGACCTAAGAGTCTCCTTTTAAGTGGAACTCAATTTTTATGTTTTGGAGAATATATGCTATTTAAAAGTGGAGATACATATACTATGAATTCTTGCGAAACTATTGAAATGTTTTATAATATAAGAACAGATTTAGATAAATTAACATATGCGTCATACATAACAAAAATAATAAATGATGTTACAACAGAAAATCAAAATTCATTTAATACTTTAAAATTATTTTTAAATACATTATACATGATATCAGAAACAGACAAAGATTTGGATTTTGTAACAGGAGTTTTTAAAATGAGACTTTTAAAAATTTTAGGTTTTACTCCAAATGTTAGTGAATGTGTGAGTTGTAAATCAAAAGAAAATTTAGGATATTTTAGTATAAAAGATAATGGATTTAAATGCGTATCATGTAGCAAGCAAGATACAAGTTCTTTAGAAATGAGTGATCCGACTAAAAATGCAATAATATATATATTAAAAACAGATCCTAAAAAGATATTTTCTTTTGAACTTTCTGAAAATTGTAGAAAAGAATTAGAATTAATATCTAGTATATATTTGAATGAAAAATTAGAAAAAGAATACAGAATAGAGAAATTATTTTGAAATTACTTGCAAAGTGTAAAAATTATTTATATAATGAATTTGAAAATACATAAAAAAGGAGAGGGTATTTATGAATATAACAATAACAGGAAAAGATTTAAAAGCAACAGATGCAATCAAAGAATACGCTGAGAAAAAATTAACAAGAATAGAGAAATATTTTGCAGAAGAATCAATTGATGTAACAGTTACAATAAAGAAAGAAAATGCTATGACAGTAGTAGCAGAAATGTATGTTTCTGTAAAAGGAATGTCTTACAAAGCAGTTACAGAAGATAAAGATTTATATGCTTCTATAGATAAAGATATTGATATATTAGAAGGACAAATCAGAAAAACAAAAGCTAAAAGAGAAAAAATGCAAAAAGATTCTTCAATAAAACAAATGAATATAAGCGGAGTAGCTGAAGAAAAGCCAGTTGAAGAAGAAATTATTAAATCTATATCATATGAGTTAAAACCAATCTCAGTTGAAGATGCAAAATTAAAATTAACAGAAAGAAAAGGAAACATATTCTATACATTTGTTAATGTAGATACAGGAAAAGTAAATGTAATCTTCAAATTAAAAGATTCTAATAATTATGGTTTAGTAGAACCAGAAGCTTAAAAAGAAAAAGTAAGAGGTACTTCAAAATATTTTGAAGTGCCTCTTTATATTGTAGGAAATATAGTTTTAATCAAATAATTCACAATAATATTTTGATTCTATAATAATTAGGATTTAATACAAACACGTTTTTATGTTAGTTTTATTAAAAATATGACTTTATAAAATTTCCAAAAATTTCTTGTTTAAATTTTTTAAAATTACGCATTATATATATTGAAAATGCGATGAATTAATTTTAAATATTTAATCAATCAATTTTGATTTAATATGAAAATTATTAAATAGAACTTATTGGTTCGAATAAATAAAATTGAGTGATTAGCTATTTGATAATTTATTGTTTTTTCTAAGAATACAAAATAGCATAGAAGCAATTTACAAATGTAAAGTAGAAAGATGCTATTAATACTCGGAGGTGAATTGAAGATGGCAAGAAGTAATAAAAACGTAGTTCCAGAAGCTATGGATTCATTAGAAAGATTCAAATATGAAGTAGCTAGTGAAGTAGGAGTTAACTTAAAAAACGGTTATAACGGAAATATATCAGCTAGAGATGCTGGTAAAATCGGTGGTAACATGGTTAAAAAGTTAATAGAACAAGCTGAAAATCAAATGGCTAACAAATAAGTTATTGATAATAAAGAGGTGAGAGGAATCTTACCTCTTTACTTATTTTTAATATTTTGTTATTAATATTTTATATATTAAAGGTTATTTAACTTTGGTTTTTTACATATAAATAAAAATATTGTCAAAAAAAGTTTTAGTGATATAATATGAACGAATAAACAAAGGAGAAAGATTTATGTATAAATTAATGGCGATTGATTTAGATGGAACTTTACTTAATACTTATGGAGAAGTTTCAGAAAAAACACGAGAAGCTTTAATAAAAGCTAAAAATAATGGAACAGAAGTTGTACTTGCATCAGGTAGACCAATTAGTTCTACTGAAAGTTTGGCTATTGAACTTGGAGTGGATAATTATTTGATTTCTGGTAATGGTGCGGCTGTTTATGATATCCAAAATCAAAAGGTAATATATGATAGATTTTTAACTAAAGAGCAAGTACTTCGTATAGCAAAATTATGTGAAGAAAATAGTTTCTTTTATAATGTTTATACAGAAGAGGAAGTTATAGCAAGTTCACTAAATTATAATGTTTTATTTTATCATAAAGAAAATGTTAAAAAAATAGAAGAAAAAAGAACACATATAAATGTTGTTCAAAATATTGCAGAATATATAGAACAATCTGGAAAAGATAAATTTTTAAAAATTACTGTTTGTGACGAGTCACAATTTATTTTTAATAGTATAATGAAGAGATTAAAAGAAATAGAAGGAATCGATGTTCTTGAAGTAGCATATATGTCGAGAAAAAAAATAAAATCAGGAACAGATGATGTAGATATACAGTATTTTTATACTGAAATTACAAATCAAAATGTTAATAAATGGTCTGCGATTGAATACCTTTTAGATAAATTACAAATACAAAAAGAAGAAGTTATTGCAATAGGTGATAATGTAAATGATAAAGAGATGATAGAAAATGCAGGTCTAGGTGTCGTGATGGGAAATAGTAATCCTAAAATGAAAGAAATTGCAAATGAAATTGTAGCAGATAATAATTCAGAAGGAGTTTTAGAAGCATTAAATAAATTTGTTTTAAAATAATAAAATTGAAAAAAATTATAAAAATATAACAATAATATTACAGTAAAAATAAGTTTTAATTACAACGACCTAATTTGTTGATTTTAGGCGTTAATTGTTGTAGAATTAAGAAAATGGCGTTAATAAAAATGCCGAAAAATGTAAAAAATAAATTATTTCGTGTTTATAAAGGGAGGAACTTAACATGGCAATGAATCCAATGCAAAGAAGAGCTAGAAATTCATTTTTAATAGGTTTTTTAGTATCTTTAATTATTATGGCTTTAGTAGTACTTGCACTACTATTTAGAATTAAAAGTATAAATGATGCGAAAGAAGCACTAGAACAGTTGCAAAAAAAGGTATATGTTGCAACTAAAGATTTAGAATCTGGAGATGTGCTAGATTTTAATACTGATTTTGAAATTGGAACTGTACAAACAACGATGGATTTAACTAATGTTATTGATGAAACAGATTTTCAATTTTTAGATAAAGATGGAAATATAGAAATTAAATATAATGAAGATGGTAGTGAAAGGCCAAGAGAAGTTATGATGAAAATATCTGTTCCTGCTGGAACAATCGTAACAAAAGATATGATTGTTGAAACAGATGAACAAGTTACAGCTACACAAAGAATTCAAGAATATAATATGATAGTTTTACCATCTCAATTAAAAAATGGAGATTATGTTGATATAAGACTTTCACTTCCTAATGGTCAAGATTACATAGTTTTAGCAAAAAAGAGAGTTTTAGGAACAACAGCAAATACAATTTGGTTAAATGTTGACGAATTAGAAATTTCATTATTAAATAGTGCAATAGTAGAATCTTATTATTATACTGGTTTAAAATTATATGCAGTTCCATATGTAGAACCTGGAATGCAAGAATCATCTCAAGTAACATATCCTGCAAGTCCAGATGCATTAACTTTAATAAATAATAATCCAAATATATTAAATGAAATAAAAGTAGACTATGCAAATAAATATCTAACAGTAGCTGAAAACAGAGTAAAAAGCTTTGAGGGTGTTTTAAGCACTATGACTGAAGAAGATAAACAAGCTATGGTAGAATCTGGAAATTCTGATGAAATTGAAGCTATGAAATCAGCAAGACAAGATTTCGTAAGTAATCTAGAAGGAACAGATGATGTTGGATACAATGAATAAAAAATAAAAATTGGAGGACATTATGGAGAAAATTGCTTTTATAGGAAGTTATGATAAAGCAGACATGATTATATATATCGCAAAAATACTATCTATTATGGGGAAAAAAGTAATAGTAGTAGACTCAACTGCTTTACAAAAAACTAGATATATTGTTCCAACAATGCAAGCACAGAAACAATACATAACAACTTTTGAAAAAGTTGATATAGCAATTGGATTCGAAAGTTTTGATCAAATCAAAAAATATAAGGCAGAAAATGATGGAGACAAATTTGATTATGATTATGCCTTAATAGATATAGATTCATATAGAGGATATTATTACTTTGGAATAAAAACAGAAGATAAAAAATATTTTGTTACTTCTTTTGATTTATACTGCTTAAGAAGAGGATTACAAGTATTTAAGAAATTGGAAGAACCAATAGCAGTAACGAAAGTTCTATTTACAAAAGAAATGCTAGCAGAAGAAGATCAATACTTAAACTATCTTTCTAAAAATTTAAAAATAAAATGGAATAGTGATATATTATTCTTTCCATTTGAACTTGGAGATCAAAATATGATATTTTCAAATCAAAGATCAGGAAGAATAAGAATCAAAGGTTTGAGTACACAGTATATAGATGGAATAATGTATATAGTAGAAGGAATAAGTGGAGCAGGAAACGGAGAAGTAAAAAAAGCAACTAAAATATTAGAAAAAAATTAATCTGGAGGAAGCAAATGGCAATAATTAGTTTTTGGAGCGGTGATAAAAAAGAATCTGGACAAACATTATCTGCAGCTGCTGTAGCTACACTTATGGCGTTAGAACATAATTACAAGATTTTGTTAGTAGATGCAACATTTAATGATGATACAATGGAAAGATGCTTTTGGAAAATAAATAGTCAAAAAGATATAACAAAGCTACTTAATAAAGGAAAAGTTGATATATCTTCTGGAGCAGAAGGAGCAGTAAGTGCTATTGCTAGTAATAAAATAACTCCAGAGATAATAACTAATTATACAAGAGTAGTATTTAATAAAACATTAGATGTTTTATGTGGATTAAAAACAAAAATTCCAGAAGAATTTTCAAAATCACTTATGTTATATAAAGATTTAGCATCAATAGCAGATAAATATTATGATATAGTGTTTTTAGATTTAGAAAAAACATTAAAATATGATACTACAAAGGCACTACTTGAAGCGTCACATTTAGTTATATATAATTTTTCACAAAATTTGAAACAAATGGATGAGTATACAACTAACTTGATTGAAAATTCTAATATATTAAAAAAAGATAAAATAATACCACTATTATCAGTGGCAGATGATAATTCAAAATATAATGTAAAAAATGCAGCAAGGTATTTAAGGGAAAAAGAATTGAATGAGATACCATATAATTCGGTTTATAAAGAGGCGGCTTCTGAAGCTGGTGTTGCACAATTCTTTATAAAAAATGGATTATCACAAAACTCAAATAATAAAAATGTTATGTTTGCTAAAGCAGTTAGTGAAACAATTAAAAAAATTGATTACAAATTAGAAGAACTAAAATATAAAGTATAAACTTTAAAATTATAAGTTTTAAAGGGAGGAGCCTTTAAATGAATATTGCAAATATCGCTTTAATTTTTGTCGTAGTAGTAGTAGCCATTGCAGCTATAACTTATATGATAAAAAAGAATAAGAATGAAATAGTTGAAGAAAGCATTGAAGTTGATGATAAAACTTTTACATTAGAAAAAATGGTAAAGTTTGTTAAACAAAGACTTGATGAAATCACAAAAATCAACCTTTATGATATTGGTTTATCAGAACAAGAATTGAAAAGAAGAAGAGCAAAAAAATATGAATTAAAGAAAGCTCTAAAAGGATGTACATATGGAGATGTTAATGATAAAAAGTATGTTAAAGAATTAATATATGATTTATTAGCTAGAGAATATGGTGTTGATGAAACTAACATCTCAAAAGCAATTCCATTTGATACACCTTCATTACTTACTGCACAAGATAAATTTGATATTTTAATTCATGAATATAAAAAGACTTTTTCTTATGAAGCTTTAACTGAACTTATAAAGAAATATAATTTAGCAGCTTTAAAATATGTTGAAGGAGAAGCAAAACCTTGTTATGTTATAACAAATGAGGAAATAAGTGAAATATATGAACAAGAACAATTACAACTAGAATTTGCTGATAAATTAGAAGTTGTAGTACAAAGAATATATCAAAAATATAAAGGTTTCAGTAGTATAGATGAAATAAGAGATATGAATATAGATGGTGTTTCTGGTGGTACATCAGGTCTTCCAGAATCATTCTTAAGTCAGGTTGCACAAACAGATGGAGACTATTTAAGACAAGCTATGGAATCAAAAATTCCTAGAGCCTGTGATGCGATTTGGATATTCTTCCAAGGTAAATCAATAAGACTTGCTTTCTTATCATTTGGTACAGAAGCAGAATTAAAAAGAGTATGTCAAAATATTTATAAATACAATAACCCAGGTCAGTTATCTGATACAAATGGTTATAAAATCAATGAAATGAAAGATGGTTCCCGTGTTGTTGTTGTTAGACCAAGCATGTGCGAAACATGGGCATTCTTCGTAAGAAAGTTCGATGTTAAAAGAGCAACACTAGAACAAATAGTAAAATTCCCTGGAAAAGAGGAAACAATTGAATTACTAAAATTCCTTGTAAAAGGAGCAAGAATTATAGCACTAACTGGAGAGCAAGGTTGCCGGAAAAACAACAATGCTTATGGCTATGATTGAAAATATATACGAAACAATGAACCTTCGTATCACAGAAACAGCGTTTGAGTTGCACTTAAGAAAAATATATCCGACAAGAAATATTGTATCAATGCGTGAAACTGAAACAATTTCTGGACAGGACTGTTTGGACGTTCAGAAAAAGACTGACGGTTCTGTTAATATCATCGGTGAGGTTGCAACTGACCCCGTAGCATCTTGGATGATTCAATCAGCACAGGTTGCATCTAAATTTACATTATTTACTCACCACGCTAAAACATTTCCTAACTTAGTTACAGCACTTCGTAACTCAATGTTAAGAACAGGTGTGTTCAAAGATGAACAAACAGCAGCAGAACAGGTTGTTCAAGTTTTGAACTTTAATATACACTTAGTAAAAGACTTTAGAGGTAGACGTTACATAGAAAGAATTACAGAATGTATACCAGTAGAAGAGAAAAATGAGTATACATTTGATCATAGAAAAGAAAAAACATTAGAAGGAAAATTTGATAAATTTTTTGATAATGCTACAATTTATTTTACAAAACAAACAAACAGAGAATTATATAAATATCATAATGTATTAGAATTTGTTGATGACACATATGTTTTAACAAATCCTATTTCTCCAGAAAATATAAGAGGTATGAGAGAAAACATGAATGATACAGATGTTGTTGCATTTGATCAATTTTTAGAGAGAAATTGGGGAATAAAACCACCAAAACTTCCTAAATATGATGAAAATGGTAATGAAATTATAGAAAGCGCTCCAAAAGCTGAGCAAGCACAAGAACAAATGAGAACAGCGAAGAAAACAATAGATCCTGAAATGGCAAAAAGACAAGCTATGCAAAGAGCTATGATGCAACAAAAAATGCAAGAAAGACAAAAAAATAATGATAAAAGACCAGATCAAAATGGTCAATAAAATTAACTAACCTTAGAAAAGGAAGAAGGTGTAAAGTATAACATGTCACAAAATTTTTTACTATATGTTATTGGAATAGTAGGAGTATTATTTGCGCTACTTGTAGTAGTTTATCTTATAATAAATAAAAGAATGTCAAAAAAAGAAACTAGATATGTTGCACAATTAGTACAAGGAACCAAAAAATCAGTATTTAATATGGATGTTTTTTACCAAAAATTCTATATTAAATGTACACGAATTCCTTTTTTAAGAAGGTATGCTCTTAAGTTAAGAAGAAGACTAGAAATTATAAACTTAGAAGATGAATTTATAACAAGAAAACAGGTTGCTGCTATATTATTTAAAGCTATATTAATAATAATACCATTAACATTTGTTGTAATATATGCAACTCATTCAAATTATTTATTAATGTGTTCATTGTTATTATTTGAATTATTCTTTATGGAAACTTTACTAGAAGGTATGGTTGATGGTATAGATAATAAACTTTTAAAACAACAATTAGACTTTTTTGCTGAGATAAGACATGCTTATCATGAATACAACATGGTTGAAGAAGCAATATATGAAGTATCACAAGATGATGAAAAAGAAGTATCAAGACAAGCTGAAAAAATATATGAAGTTCTAATTTCAGATGACCCTGAAACTGAACTTGAAAAATATTATGATATTGCTCCAAATAGTTATTTAAAAGAATTTGCAGGTGTATCATATTTAACAAAAGAATTTGGTGATAGAAAAGATAAAGATGGTGCATCATTATATTTAAAAAACTTAAATAATATAACTCAAGAAATGCAGATTGAAATTTTAAAAAGGGATAAATTAGATTATGTGTTCCAAAGTTTATCAATGATTGCAGCATTACCAATTTTATTTATAGATGTAGTAAAAAGTTGGGCAATAGGACAATTTGCTTTTACAAGACAATTTTATAATGGAACAGGTGGATTTTATTCTCAAATAGGACTTATTGTTTTAACTTTCTTATCTTATATGCTTACAAGAAAGTTAAAAGATAATGGTAGTGTAAATACAGCTAAAAATATGGACAATCCATGGCAAGCAAAGTTATACAAAAATAAATATGCTAAAAAAGTTATTGATTGTTTTATTCCTAAACAAGGAACAAAAGAATACAGAAAAATAGTTCAATTATTAAAAGATTCTGCTTCAAAATTAAAAATGGAATGGTTATACATAAATCGAATGTGTGCAGCAGTTGTAGGTGTTATATGTGCTTTAATAGTTTTATTTATGGCACATAAAATGGCAATTAATTATCAATTTACTGAACCAACTTCTGATTATAACTTAATTTCTATGTCTGAAAAAGATGAGAAAAAAGCTATGGAAACAACAGAAAAAGATAATGTATTTTTATACAAATTCCAATATGATTATGAAGTAACAAAAGATATATTAGCAAAAGATGTTGCAGATTCAGATGAATATGGAGCAAGTACAGAAGAAGAATTAGAGGCAATAACAGAAAGAATATGGGAGAAATTACAGATAGTTCAATCAGAATATATTAAATGGTTTGAAGTTTTAATGTCTTTGGTAATAATGATTATTGCATATAATGTTCCAGTTTGGCTTTTAATATTCCAAAAAATTATGAGGCAAATGGATATGGAAAATGAAGTAATGCAGTTCCAGACTATAATCTTGATGTTAATGAAAATCGAAAGAGTAAATGTTGAGATGATACTTGAATGGTTAGAAAGATATTCAAATATATTTAGAGAACCAATTAGTAAATGTGTTAATAACTACGAAAGTGGACCTTGGGAAGCACTAGAAGAACTAAAAAATGATATATCTTTCCAACAATTGATAAGAATAGTAGAAAGCTTACAAGCAGCAGTTGAACAAATTCCGATTAGAGAAGCTTTTGATGAATTAGATACAGAAAGAGGGTATCACCAAGAAAAAAGAAAAGAAGCAAATGAAAGAATGATATCAAAAAAATCTATGATTGGAAAAGTTATAGGTTTTGCTCCAATGGTAGTGTTATTTGTTGGATATTTAATTGTACCATTAGTTGGAATAGGTATGACAAGTATGTCTCAAGCGTTTACAACAATGTCTACAATGAGTTAATATTACGAATGAAAGAAAGGATGATAAAATGGAAAATGTTTCAAAAGCATTAGAAATGGCTGCTGGAGTTTTATTAGCAGTTATGATTATGACATTAATATCATATTTCTTTTCACAGATAGGAGTATGGCCACAAGAACAAGACCAGACTGAAAGCGCAGAACAACTCGCTAAATTTAATACAGAATATGCGGTGTATGAAAAAAAAGCAATGTATGGAGTTGATGTAATTTCTTGTTTAAATAAAGCAAAAAGTAATAATGAAAAATATGCACAAGGTGGAGCTTTTTTTCAAGGAATGAGTTATGAAGGAAATAGTAAAGATGAAAAAATAAATCGTTATTATATAAATGTATATGTAAATATAAAAGATTCACTTGAAGAAGGGCTAGAAGTATATTATTTGAAAAATGGTAAAACACTTCAAAGTTTTGAAGGAACCACAAGTATAAAGATGAAAGATGTAGGATTTGTTTTTGCAGGTTATACAGATTTTAAAGAAACAGATACATTAACACCTAAAATTAATTATTTAACAGATCCTTCAAAATATATGGTAGCAAATGGTGGAGATGAAACTTATAATGGAAAAAAATATTATTCTTTAAGAGCATCAGATAAAAAATTATATAACTTATTAAATTATGCAGGCAATAATATGAAACAAGTAGTTACTAATACATCTGGAAAAAATTTGGATGTCTGGAGTCAAGCTATTTGGTCAACAGCTCTTTATAATTTCAAAACAAAAAGATTCAAATGTGATTATATAGGATATAATCAAGTAACTGGAAGAGTAGATAAAATATATTTTTCTGAGTTATAAAATTTAGTAGGAGAGAGTTTATGGAAAATGCTGTAAAAGCTTTACTTATTGCTGCTACTACGCTTTTAGGAGTGCTATTATTATCTATAATGGTGTACATGTTTAGGGTAGGAGCAAGTGTAGATGAGCAATATGAACAAAATCAATCTAGCTTACAATTAGAATTATATAATTCTAATTTTGAAGTGTATAATACACAGTATAACTCAATTATGGATTTGATAACAGTTTGTAATTTAGCATACAGCAAAAATATTGAAAACAATTATGATAATAGAATAGGAATAAGCATTAATATAAAATTAGGAAGTAAAAGTTTCCAAATACCATCAGATAAATCAGTAGCAGAATCCGCTGGTTTACAAAAAAATCAAATATTACTTAATGGTTCTGCTATATCTATATATAACTTAGCTGATACTCCTTTAAAAGATTTAGGAATTTTAGGAGTTGGAGATAGTAATGATAAATTATCAAAATCATATACGGGAACAGTTACATATAAAAAAAATAAATATGGTGAAAGAATTTGGGAATGTGCAAATTGTGGAAGAACTACAATGGGGTTAAATGCACCTGATAAATGCTATATATGTGAAAAGAAAGTACTTTCAGCTAAAGAAATTACAAATTCAGCAACTGTTTATAAATATATATTTAATTGTTCTAAAGTTGAATATGATGACAAAACAGGTAGAGTTATTTCAATGAATTTTGAGCTTAATAAAGTTACAGACTCAGATAGTATTTTATATTGGAATTCAAGCAAATATGAATAACATTATAACAATAAAAATATTGTAAAAAAATAATAGAAATGGTATAATAATAGTATGAGAAAAAATATATTGATTATTTTTGTAATTTTAATTATAATTTTAGTAATTGCTGGTATGAAATATAAAGACTTGCAAGCTACAAAAAAAGAAGTTGCAAAATTTAATTATGGTTATGAAGAATACAATAAAGAAAACTTAAATGGTTTAGATATTACAACTCTTATTAATAAAGCTGTTAATAATAATGAAAGATATGGAATATCTAAAGATGAAGAAGGTTTATATAAATTAGATGACGAAAACAGTATTGAAATATATGTAAAAATGATAATAAATGATACAACTTACAGAATGGAAAGAATAAACAATTTAGGTATTAATTCATTTATAGCATATTTCGGAGAAGTAAATTTTAAATGTACAGGTATTGAATATCACAAAAAAAGTGGAAAAATTGCTTCAATGACCTTTGAAGCAACACAATATTAAAGTTTTTTAGGTTTCTATAGAAAAAACTATAGATGTTAAAATAAATAAAAATCAAAAGAAAAAATAAGGAGGTAGGAGTTATGGAGAATGCTTCTAAGGCACTTATAATTGCAGGTGCCATATTATTATCAATACTAATTATAGCTATAGGTATGACTATATATAGTAGTTCACAAAGTGCAATTCAAGATTCATTAACAGATTTTTCAACACAACAAGTTGATGGTTTTAACAGTAATTTTGAAAATTATAAAGGAAAAGCAACAGGTTCTAATGTTAGCAACTTGCTTTCAAGATTAATAGCTAATGCTAATACATATGCAGATGAACCAACAAAAATACCATGTGTATTTGTAGATCAAATTTCAGCTGGTGATAGTGCAAATAAAGATATAAAACCAATTAAAGCAGGGGATGCAAAAAAACAACAAGCATACATTGATTCTTTAACAGCATTAAAAAATAAAATTGAAAATAAACATATGTATACTGTATCAATGTCATATCAAAGTAATGGTTTATTAGATTACATTGTAGTAGGATACAATAGTGAAGTAAAAGATAGTGAACAAAAACACTTAGATAGAACAACACTAAAATAAAATTTTAAAATTGTTTAAAGATTATATTATAGGAAATGCTTTAGTGCTTTCCTATAATATATATCTTATTATTTTAAAGAAAGGATAAAGTATGGACGAGAATGCATCAACAGCTCTTATAATGGCTTTTTCAATATTTGTATTTGTAATTGCATTGTCATTATCTATGTATATGTTTTCACAAGTAACGGATACATCTCAAGAATTAGTACAATATTCTGATAAAACAAGGTTTTATGATAATATAGAATTAGTTGAAGAAGAAGTAGGAAAAGATTATACAGAAAGACTCGTAAGTGCTGATACTATTATCCCAACTTTATACAGATATTATAAAGAAAATTTTTGTGTTAAAATTTATGATGCAGACAACAATTTACTTCAAATATTTGATGTGAATTTAGAAGGAAAGGTTAATAATGCTGTTGCGGATACTGAAGCAAAAGCTGATTCAACAAAATCAAAACAAATTGAGAATTATGCACTTAAGAAAGTTTATAATGACAGCACAAAACCTTACTACTTGTTTGGTGCACCATGGCTAGGTAACACAGAAAATGTAAAAACAAGGATAGATTTTTTTGTTAATGGAAAATCTGGTTATATAAATAATGAATATGTAAATTATAGAGGAAATGCTTTTTATAATGCAAGAATGGATAAAAAGCAATTTAGAGAAAGATTTATAAGCTATTCATATTCTGGTGAAACAATGGAAACTGAAGATGGAGATACATTAGTTACAGGTGCAAATGAAAAAGATAAAATAGTAATTATATATACGATGACAAAATAATAAAGAAAAGTAAAAGTTAAGGAGGAAAAAACTATGAGTGATACATTAATTACAGTTGTTGCAATTTTGCTTGCTGCAGTTTTAATGTTTATATTTCCATTATTATCAATTTCTGAGAGAGGTGACGATATATCACAATTATCAGTACTTACAGCAACAACAGAATTTGTTGATAATTCAAGATCAGTTGGAAAGATAACAATGGATAGCTATGATAAGCTAATAACAACAATTAATGCAACAGGAAATTCATATGATGTAGAATTGGAAGTAAAAGTATTAGATGAGAATATAGGAAAAAAATCAGCATGGACTCAAGGAACTGTAATAGGAGAAAATGTATATTATTCAGTATATACATCTCAAATTGTTGAAAGTCTTGAAAGAGATGGAGTATATATTATGAAAGAAGGAGATATATTTTCTGCTACTGTAAAAAATACTAATAAAACATTATCACAAACAATTAGAAGTGCTTTTTATTCAATATCAGGAAGTGATATATATTCTATAAAAGCAAATCATTCAGGTTTAGTTACAGCAAACGGTTCTTATTAATCTTATATAATAAAGGAAGTTTTAAATGAAATTACAGTCATTTGGTGTAATATTTGCTTTAATTGTTATTCCACTTATATTAGTATTAACTTATTATATACAATTACAAGTAGATACAATAGAGTTACAAACTGAATATGATACACATTTATTATCTGCAACCCATGATGCAATGTCTTCATTTGAGTTAAATACTGCGAATGAAGACTTATCTTCTGTGTCAGATTCTCTAAGGACAATTATAGAAGCTTCTAGTAATATTTTCATAAATTCACTAGCAACAAAAATGGGAATGTCAAATGCTAGTAAATCATATATAGAGCCTTATATACCAGCAATGTTATATACTCTATATGATGGATATTATATTTATGCACCAACTAAAGTATTAACAACACTAACAGATAGTGATGGAAATGCTGTATATGTTGGTGATTTGGGAGTAAAAAGAGAATCACATGATACATATTCATATACTGAACTTGATGAGGCAACTTTAAATGAGAGTGAAAAAGCAGCAAATACATTAACATATTCAGATTTGGAAGATAATGCAGAAGATTATGGACAATTATTATATTTAAAAAAAGGTTCAACAGATAGATATACGGCTAATATAGCTGAGGCATCTTTAAAAACCAAAAATGTATTAAAAACATATATGCCATATTCTGCTAGATATCAAAAAGATAATAATTCTGCTGGAAAAAAAGTAGATATGACAGTTGTATATACTTTAGATAATTATATTACAGTAGAAGGTTCTATTGGCGATGAGTACTATGCAAAATCAGGATATTTGATACCTTATGATTCAGTAAAAATAGAAATAGATGGGGTAAATTCAGATCAATTATTAAGATATAATCAAAATGATGCTCAAGAAATTTTGCAAGAATCTGGGAGAAAGATTTATGTAACAATAGCAGATGGAACATCATTTGAGGCAGGTGGAAACAACATGAAAGTTTCTACTATGAATAATGAAATTTTAGAATTAAAAAACCAATTACAAAAAGCACAAAAAAATTCAGTATTATATTTAAAAGGAGCAATATCAGAAGAAACATATATATCAGATTTAAGAACTATGTCAAATGTTCTAAATTCATTACAATCTCCTATACAAGCTTATAGCTATGATGAAGGAGAAAACCCAATTACTATTTTAGATCAAGTTGAAAAGGATTGTACAGCAGAAATAAATAATAGACAATATGAGTTAGATAAAATATCTTCAGCTGTGTATTATTTAAAAGCTAAAATATTCTCAAAATGGGTATCAGAATATCTTGGAGATATAGAAGAAAAAGATTTAGTAGAAATTTCAGGACAAAAATATGCATCAATAAAAGGTACAGAAACAATTATTCATGATTTTAAAAATAGTAATATAAAAGTTTTTGATGTAAATGGTAAAGAATCTAATGGAATTACAGAAATAGATGTAGATTCACCATATTATACACATAAATTAAATGTTATGAGAAATTCTATTCAATATAATTTGAATTTAACATTATCTACATATAATGAAAATGAAATATATAGTTTTGATTATGAAATGCCCGTAATATCAAATCAAGAATGGGATAAAATACTATCAAAAGTATCTATTGTTTCATTTATGCAAGGTTTCAAATGTAAATTAAAAACATATAATAATTATATGATAGTTTCTAGTACAAATAATGAAATTGCAATATCACCAGATAATATATTTTATGTTCCAAAATCAGAATTTAATAATGAAAATTCTGAGTATCATAGATTAGATTGTGAGAAAGTTATTGAAAGTGATGTAAGTTCAAATAAAGAATATAGAGCATTTTCATCTAAAGAAGTTAAATATGATAAATTATATGATAAAGCAAACAAAGAAGTTCCATATGAATATGACCATAAAAATTTAGCATGTTATCAATGTATAAATGATGTAAATTATAGACATACAAATATATTTGATTCAGGACTTTCAGAATATGCAAGTTATGCAAATTTAAGAAAAGCATTTTATATAGCGGTTGGAAAAGAAAGAAATAATATTTATAAAATGAATGCAATAGATATTTCTTCAGGACATGAAGTAATATATGATGAAAAAGCAGGTCTAAGTAATCCAGCAAAAAACTCTGCTTTAACTTTAGATAAAGTAAAAGAAATAGAAATTGTTATTGGAACAATAAATACAACAGATAGAAATGAAACTACGGTAAGTTATACAGTTGGTTTAGGTGGAACGCTAAATGATGAAACTTATTCAATTCCTACAAATTCTAGTAGAGATTATACTATAAGAGTAGCAGTAAATCCAAATAAAACTGATTTGAATTATTCAAGAAGTGTATCACTTGCAAATTTATATTTTACTAATTTATCAGGAATTTCGACAGTAACATATAAAGATTCGGTTCCAGAAGCTGATAGAAAAACAGATTTTGCTGATAAAAATAATGATATAGTAAAAAGAGCAATTAAATATATAAGAGTAATTTATAAATAGACATGAAGACACGGGGACGGAGGTTTTGTCTAAACTATTAGTTTAATTTTAAAGATATAATTTTCTTAAAATTTAATTAGTTTAGACAAAACCTCCGTCCCCGTGTCTAGCATCTAAAATTATTAATAAAATAATAAATAAATGGTTATCATAAGTTTATGAAAAATTTAAAACATGTGATAATCATTATTTTTTTATTAATTTTATATATTTATATAGCAAATATTACTTTGATACCAGGTAGTATTGTACTATTGCAGGGTGAAGAATTTAAAATAAAAAAGACTTTTGGAGTTGAAACTATAGAAACAGCAATAACATCTAATAGTAATTATAATATCAGTAATGTAGAAGTAAGTTTATTTGGCAAATTGCCAGTAAAAAATGTAGCAGTAACTACTATAGAAAATGCAAAAGTAGTTCCAATAGGAAAAATAATAGGATTAAAATTATATACAAATGGTGTTTTAATAGTTGGAATGTCTGAAATAGAAGATGAGAATAGTATTTTAAGTAAGCCATATGAAAACTCAGATATAAAAGAGGGAGATACAATTTTAAAAATAAATGAAAAAGAAATTGAAGATATAGAAAATTTAAAAGATGTTGTAAACAGTTCAAATGGTAAAAAACTAGAACTTACATTATTAAGGGATGGAAGTATTGTAACTTCAAATATAACACCAATACAAACCAAAAATAAAGAATATAAGTTAGGTTTATGGGTAAAAGATGCAGCAACAGGTGTTGGAACAATGACATTTTACGAGCCTGAATCAAAAGTATATGCTGTATTAGGTCATGGAATTACAGATGCAGATACTGATAGTTTAATAAACATTGATTCAGGGGAATTAGTCACTTCAAGAATAATATCAATAAAAAAAGGTGAGGTTGAAAATCCAGGAGAAATAAAAGGAACAATTTTAAATCAACAAACAATAGGAGAGGTAATTAAAAATACACAGTTTGGAATATATGGAAAATTGAATAATTTAACAAGTTTAAATATAGATACATCAAAGGTATTAGATGTAGCATTAAGAGAAGAAATAGAAATTGGAGAAGCAAAAGTTTTATGTGCAATAGATAATAGTAATGTAGCAAAAGAATATTCTATTGAAATAGAAAAGATATATACTGATAATGAGTTTAATAATAAAAGTATGCTTATAAAAGTAACTGATGAAGAATTATTAGAAAAAACAGGTGGAATAATTAGAGGACTTTCAGGAGCTCCAATAATTCAAAATGGTAAATTTATAGGCGCAATTACAAATGTATTAGTATCTAATCCAGAAATAGGTTATGCGATTTTTGGAGATTTAATGATAAAAGAAATGAGTAAGATTGACTAAAAAGTTTTTTTAAAATATAATTTATAAATAATTAAAACAAAAAAGTTATAAAGAAATGCAAAAATTTCTAAAAAATATATGAAAGTAGAAATAAATATAAGAAACTCTAAAAATGTAAAAGTATAAATGAATATAATCAAGGTATAAAAGCATTATAGTTCTTGAGATATAGGGGAATAGAAGTAATAAAATGGAAAGCAAAAAAAGAAATATAATAGAAATAGTAAAAAATAATTTGTTAAATATAGTAATATTAATATCATTTATCATATTAGCTATTATTTTTTCAAATTATCATGAGCATTGGAGTGATGAAGTTCAATCGTGGCTAATTGCTAGAGATAATAGTGTATTAGAAATCATTAAATATACTAAATATGAAGGAACTCCTTGTTTGTGGTTTTTAATATTAAAATTGTTTATAAACTTAGGATTTACGATAGACTCTTTCTATTTAATACCTATAATATTTACATCTATTGGATTATATTTGTTATTATTTAAAACTAATATTCCATGGTATATTAAAATTCTTTTTCCATTTTCATATTTTATATTTTTTCAAACAACAATAGTATGTAGAAGTTATTGCTTAGTATTGCCAGCTATTACTTTAATATACTTATTTTATGAAAAAAGATTTGAAAAACCTTTTAGGTTTTTTATAGCACTTATATTTTTTATGAATATAAGTTTGCATACATACTTAGTAGCAGGCTCAATATTTTTAATATACTTATATGATTTTTATAAAAAAAGTAAAAGCTTATCTGAAATAGAAAAAAATAAAAATATAACTTGTACAATTATAACGTTTTTAAGTTTCTTGCTAATTTTAATATTACTTTTTCCCAAAAGTGATGTAGGATTTGGAGGAAATGGTGGGCATTCTTTATTATATATTTTTGGAGAATCAACTATTTCTTCTAATAATAATCTTTTAGCATTTATACCAATAATAATATTTATATATATGTTAATAAAGTATAATTCATTAGAAGATGGCGTAAAATTAATAATATTATTTATGCCGCTTGTATTGCTACTTATGATGTTACATTGTCAGATGTGGCATATAGCCGTATTGTTTGAAACATTATTTATTGTATTAATAAAATATATAGATAAGAAATTAGTAAAAATATTTATTACAGTTATGCTTTTGATACAAGTTTTGTGGAACATTCAATCAATAAGTTTTGATTATAACAATTTATATTCTCCAGCAAAGGAGATTGCAGATTTTATTAAACAAATTGATGATTATGAAAATAAAAAAATATATGGAATAAATTATATATCAATAGCAATACAAGCCTATTTTGAGAAAAGTGTATTTGATAATTTTAATACAGATAAAGCAAATTATTGTTGGAGTACAAGTAATGGATATTATACATTACAGGAGATTGAAGAGAATATGCCTGATGTATGTGTTATAGCAATAAATGTACCAAACATATATATAGGAAATCAAGATGCTATTTCAAAATCTGCAAGAGGAGATGCCAAAAAATTAATTGAAAAATTGAAACAGGAAAATTATATAGAATATAATTTTATCGGAAATCTTTATTTAAAAAATTATATATCAGAACAACATAACTTTTTAGTATATGTAAAACAAGGCATAAATTAAAAAAAATTCTTGGATTTTTAAAAGCTTAGCTAAATTCATATTAGCTAAGCTTTTGGTAATTATAGAATTTTTAGTATATCCAATATTTGTACATAAATTTACTGAAAAAATCTAAGATTTTTTATTTTAAAAGCATAGGACCAATTTGAGTAACAGTTCCAGCTCCTAAAGTTATTATAATATCATTTTCATTTACATTTTCTTTTAAATAAGAAACTACTTCAGAAAAATCAGGCATATATAAAGCTTCTTTATTATTTTCTTCTAATTTTTTAACTAAATCTTTTGAAGAAATATCAAATGTATTTTGTTCTCTTGCAGCATATATATCTAAAATAATTAACTTATCAAAATTAGATAACGCTTTAGCAAAATCACCTAAAAGACTTTTGGTTCGACTATAAGTATGTGGTTGAAATACTACCCAAGATTTATTATAAGTTTTATTTTTAACAGCATTTGCTGTTGCAGTTATTTCAGTAGGGTGATGAGCATAATCGTCAAAAATGGAAACGTTTTCATTAAGTTTTCCCTTGAATTCTAATCTACGTTCAGCACCTGTAAATTCTTTTAAAGAACTTTTTATAGTTTCTTTAGAGATATTGTAGTAATCACATACACAAATGCAAGCAAGAGCATTTAATATATTATGTTTTCCAGCAACAGAAAGCTCTATAGTAGAATAAAATTCATTATTTTTATATACATCAAATTTTGCAAAACCATTATTATCAAAAGCAATATTTTTTGCAATAAAATCTGCATCAATATTATCTATTCCATAAGAAATGAATTTTGATTTTGTAATATTTTTTAATTCAAAACAATTTTTATCATCTGCATTTGTAACTAATAATCCATCTTCATCTAATATTGATACAAAATCTTTGAAAGTTTTAACAATATTATCAAAAGTTTTATAGTAATCTAAGTGATCATTATCGATATTTAATATTATTTCTGTTTTAGGAAAGAACTTCAAAAAATTAGCTTTGTATTCGCAAGATTCAAGTATAAAGTAATCACTATTACCAACACGATAATTTCCACCTATTGAATCTAATATAGCTCCAACTTCAATTGAAGGGTCTTTTTGTGCATTAATAAAACATATAGAAAGCATAGATGTAGTAGTAGTCTTTCCATGAGTTCCAGAAACACAGATAGTTTCTTTATAAAGTTTTGTTAGATAGCCAACAAATTTACCTCTATCAATTAGAGGAATATTATTTTCTTTTGCAATTACCATTTCAGGATCAGAATCACTAATTGCAGCAGAATATATTATTAAATCACTGTTTTTGGCATTTTCTAAATCATGACCAATAACAGTTTTTATACCATGCATATTTAATTTATCTGTTAGTTCACTTTGTGATAAATCAGAACCAGTAACAGTATAATTCCAATTATGTAATGTTTCTGCAATAGCACTCATACTAATTCCACCAATACCAATAAGGTGTATATGTTTATATTGTTTTAAATCATTTATTTCAAAATCCATTTTTTAGCCTCCTAAAATATAAAATCATTATACTATTATAAAGCAATAATTTCAATAAAATTAAAGAATTTTTAAGTTTTAAAATTCTACAAAAAAATATATATATTTTGTATATAAATTAAAAGTTAGGGATAAAATAGAGTAATATAGAAGTTTAAAAGATGAAAATAAAATTTTTTAAAAAAATGTATAAAAAAAGAAGGAAAAAAAGTTTTTTTGTAGAATAATAAAATTAGTACATAGAATTTTTAATATGTATTAAAACGAGAAGAAAGAGGTGCTTAAAAAATGCAAATAACAGATGTACGTTTAAGAAAAGTAAATTTAGAAAACAGAATGAAGGCAGTTGCTTCAGTAACATTTGATGGAGAATTCGTAATTCACGATATCAAAGTTATCGAAAGCCAAAATGGATTATTTATTGCTATGCCTAGTAAAAAAACTCCAAACGGAGAATTTAAAGATATAGCTCATCCAATCAATGCTGAAACAAGAGAGAAAATTCAAAAAGCTATATTAGAAGCTTATGAAGCTCCAGATGCAGAAACTGCAGAAGAATCAGCAGAATAATTTTGTTAGATTGAAAAAGCGTTACTTTTAGTAACGCTTTTTTTGTACAAGCTAAAAAATATATAAATTTTTGTTGTTATTTTTTCATATTTTATATATAATAATGAAAAGTGAGGTAAAAAATATGAAAAATAATGGAATTGAAGATATAATCATAGATGCAAACTACAATTCTAATAGAAAAAAAAGCAAAAAAGGAATTGTAATATTTTTTATACTATTATTAATTTTAGCAATAGGTGCTATTTATTTTTATTTTTTCCAATATAAGGCAACATCAAAAGAATTATTTTTCACAAATTTATCAAATCTAGATATGAAAAATATTTTAGATAATAGTATATATGAACAGATGTCAAACCGAGTATTAACAGAAGATACAGAGATGACTACAAAAATAAATTTTTCAAGTAATGTAGAAAATGGAAATTTAGAAGAAATAGATATTAGTAAATTTTTATTAGAGTTAACAAATAGAAATAATATAGAAACTTCAAAATCTTATAGTGAATTAAAAGTTAGTTATTCTGAAAATGAAATATTTAAAGCAAAAGTGTTATCAAATGAAGAAAGTATAGCAGCTTTTGCTGATGAAATTTCAAGCAAATATGTTGGAATAAAATATGATTCAATAAAAGATATTTTTGGAGTTAATGTTAATTCAGATGTTATAAAAGCTTTAAGAAATTCTAACAAAATATCATTAACAGATGAGCAAAAAAAAGAATATGCAAATAAATACTTGATGTTAATACAAAATAGTATAATTGATGATAAGTTTGAAACTCAAGAAAATATTATACTTCAAAAAGACTCAAGTTCTTCAAGTGCTACAGCATATACTTTAACATTAACACAAGATGAATTTAAAAATATAATTGTCAATTTATTAACTAATTTAAGAAAAGATGAAGTTTTGTTAAATGAACTTATAACAAAAGAAGAAAGTCATATATCAGAGGAATATAGAATTTATGAAGGTATAGCACGAATATTTTTAGGAAATAAAATAAATGCAAATATAAAAGATTTACAAAAATCGATAGATACTACAATTAGTAATATAAAAAAATGGTCAGGAAATGGAATAGTTATCAAACTATATGTAACAGATGTAGGAATTGAGAAAATTAATATCATTTTACCAAATGAAAATACTTTAGATTTTGAGTTTACAAAAAAATCAGAAGAACAAAATGTTTTAAAAATAACATATTTATATAAAGGCTCTAATTCAGGATTAGAATTTTTGAAAAAAGATAAAGTAAAAATATATTCAGCAGAAGATGGAATAGAAGAAATAGAAGAATTAGAAGATGAAACAAATATAGAAGAAATCGATGATTCTAAGATAAATGGTTTCTCTCTTGAAATTGATAAAACAAAAAAAGAAGCAAATACAAGTATAAAGGCAATATATAGTTTTATAGAAAATGAAATAATAAATAAAAAGATAAATATAAATATAAGAACTGATGGAACACAAAATTCTAAAACAATGAAAAATAGTATTGTTATTTCTCAAGGGTCAAATGATGGTAAAAATGGGCAAATGACTATTGATAATATAATTAAATTTTCAAAAGTAGAAAATATCGAAGATTTAACAGAAGAAAATTGTACATTTTTAGATAATTTAAGTGAAGAAGAAGCGAGTATGGCAATAGAAGATATTAAGAATCGATTTGAAGAATTATATAATGAGAAAAAATCAAACTTAAATCTTATTGATATTAATAATAAGAGCTATATTGTTAGAGAAGAATTAGATAATGTATCTTCAAATATTACTAAAGATGAAGCAAGAAAAGCTTTAGAAGAAAAAATTATAGGAATGATGCAAGAGGCAGAAAATAATAACCAAGAATTTACATTACAGAATTTAGCTGATTTACAAATTGAAGGACTTGAAGTTTCGTCAAATGTAAATGAAACTACAGCTATAATTGTAGTTGATATTTATACATTTAATATAGATTCTAATTTTAATTTAACAGATGCTTAAAAATCTAAAAATAGGAGAAGTAATATGGGAAGTAAAAAAGGAAAAATGAAATTAAATTTAAGACGTGTAATAGTTTTAATAGTCTTACTAATATTAATTTTATTAATTGTTTTTGGAGTAAGTAAATTGTTTTCAAGTATTTTTGCAGAAGAAAAAGTAGTTGGAAATAATTCAAAAGTAAATATGGGACTAGCTATAAAAGGAAAAGATGCAACTTACTATAATAAATATGAAAAAGGAATTGTTAAAGTTAAAGGTAAAGAAGAATTCCAAATAACAGAAGAAACAGCATATTCAATGACTCTTATTGATGATACAATTTATTATATTACACTATCAAGTACAAATACTGTAGATTTAAAAAAAGTAAAAACAAATGGTGATGGATTATCATTAATAAAAACTATATCAACATCAATTAGTAAATTTTATATAGAAGATAATTTTTTATATTACGCAAATGATAAAGATATAGCTGGTATAGCAAAAATTTCTCTTGAAACAGGAGAAGAAACTATGATTACAGCATCTAATGTTAGAGATTTTGTTTTAGATGGTGATATAGTTTATTTTACTGATAATGTAGGATATCTACATTCTGTAAAAACAAATGGAAAAGATAAAAAAGAAATATCGTCAGAATATAATATTGCTAATATTCAAATATTGAAAAAATGGATATATTTTTATGATGAAAAAGAAAATGCACTATGTAAAATGAAAAAAGACGGATCTTCTAAAAAAACAGTTGCAACATTTGTAAATAATGAAATGTATAATGTAACAAGTAAAAAAATATATTATTTTGATGAAGTAAATAAACAAATTTGTAGCTGTGATTTAAAAGGAAAGAAATCAAAGCCAATAGTAACACTAGAAGCAACTAGAACAAAAATAAATATAGTAAATAATGTTATGTACTATTTAGATGATAGTAAAATTGATTCTCAAATATATCAAATGTATAGAGTAAAAACAAATGGTGGTCAAGCAAATTCTATAAATTATTAATTATTAATTTTAATATTATTATAAAAAAATATTGACAATTAACTAAGCTCAATATATAAATATAATATAAACTTTAGGAGGGTTCTATGAAATTAGGAACTGTTGTATATGAAAATAAAATATATAACTTAGACTATATGACAGCAGAGGAAATGAAAGAGCTTCTAAAAACAATTGAGAGTACAAAAAAAGAAAGCTTGATTGAAGCAAAGAAGATGTTGAAAAAATAGTAGTTTAGGAGGAAGTTTTTTTGGAAGAGGAATTAACAAAAAAGCAAGTTTGCACAAATTTAAAAAAGTTATATGATGAATCTCAAAATAAAGTAGAAACTGAAGCTATGGTCAGAAGAGCATATACAGATAGAATATCAACAGACACAATAAATGAAAAAGTGACTGCTCAAATGAATGCAATAAAAACTGGAATCTATGAGATTAATCCTAAATTTAAAGAAGGCTCAAAAAATTATGATACAACAAAAAAATTAGTTTCTGAAACTTTAGCAAATTATGAAAAAACTTTAATTGAACTAAGTGAATTTTATGATGGAAAAATAGAGCAACTAATATTAAGAAAAGTAGAATTAGAAGCAAGTTTAGTTGGCTCAATTTTAAATGAAGAATACTTAAGTGAAAAAGTTATTAGAAAAAATGAGCAAAAAGATAATGATAAGGTAAAAAAATCTGTTACAGATAATATAAAATCAGCAATAGAAAAAATTACAAATAGAAAAAAAGCTAAAAATGAAATTGATTTTAATGATATTTCAAAATTAATGGATGGTCAAGATGTAGTAAGTGAAATAGATACAAAATTAAACAAAAGAATTGAAAAAACCGTTGAAGATAAGAAAATTAATAAAGAGTTTTTAGCTAAGGTTGAAAAAGAAATAGCACTAATTGATGACGAAATAGATAAAATAAATGAGAGAAAAAAACAATCTATATATGATGCAATGGAAGTCGGAGATAAAGCTATTGCTACAAATATTCGTAAACCTAGAATGTTCAAAAAGATTACAAGATTTTTTGTTAGTAGATTTAATACAGCTAAAATTGTTGAATCAACTATAATTGAACCATTAAACTTAAGAATTGAAGGATTCAAGAATAATGAATTAATAAACATGAAGGGATAAAATGAAATGGATACAAGTTTTTTAGGTAAAGTTAAATCACATTGGAATAAAGGATGGAATCAAAATCCAAGTTTTGAAAAAGCTAAAAATTACATAAATGCTATGGCTAAAGGAGAAAATGAGCAAGAAGTAAGTAAGAATAAAGAAACAAGAGAAGTTGAGGAGTTATTAATTTAGTGAAGCTTTCATATAATAAAAAGTGCGGAGGACTTTCTATTATATAATTTAACTCTTGCAATTTAATAAAATGTGTGTTATATTATTAACATAATATTTAAAACCGTTTGAAAAAGCAAAGTAAATAAATAGAAAAACACTTTAAAGAGAAAACAAATGTAACGCTGAGAGTTTGTTTAAGTGGTATTTATTGAAATTTCACTTTTGAGGTTCTTATAATGAAGCTTAGTAGTTATAAGCGTTTGTTACGTTATAACAATTAATGAGATTAATTTTAAGAATACTTTAAATTAATGAAATTAGGTGGTAACACGATTTATATTCGTCCTATGAAAGTAGGGCGATTTTTATTTATATTCTAGTAAAATTATCATAGTATGATAATTTTATGTAGAAGATAATTATGTCGAATCATAGATTTTCTTAAAATTTGCATTTGTTAGAAAATCTTAGATTCGACTTTATATATTTTAGGAGGATAAATATGAAAGAGAAAATTGATGAAATTCAAAAAATGGCAAAAGAAAAGATTTCAGAAATTCAAAACTTACAAGAATTACAAGACTTAAAAGTAAAATTACTTGGTAAGAAAAGTGAATTATCTAATCTTTTAAAAAGTTTAGGAAGCTTAACAGCAGAAGAAAGACCAAAAGTAGGAAGTCTAGTAAATGAAGTTAGAAATGAAATTGAACAAAAATTAAATGAAGCAGAAAAGAGCTTAAAAGAAAAAGCATTATCACAAAAATTAGAAAAAGAAAAAATTGATATAACTGCTCCAAGTGTAAAAATAAAAAGAGGAAGTAAACATCCTATAAACAGAGTAATTGAAGAAATACAAGATTTATTTGTTTCAATGGGATATGATGTAATTCAAGGTCCAGAACTTGAAACTGATGAATTCTGTTTTGAAAGATTAAATCTTCCTCAAGGTCACCCAGCAAGAGATATGCAAGATAGCTTTTATATAACAAATGAATACTTATTAAGAACTCAAACATCAGCTGTTCAAGCAAGAGCAATGCTTGCAAACGAAGAAAAATCACCAATTAGAATGATATGTACAGGAAAAACTTATAGAAGAGAAGATGATGCAACACATTCACATCAATTTAATCAAGTTGAAGGATTAGTTATAGACAAAAAAGAATTAAATGTTTCACTTGCTGATTTAAAAGGGACTTTAGAAGTTTTTGTTAAAAAGATGATAGGACAGAACACTGAATTAAGGTTTAGACCAAGTTATTTTCCATTTACAGAGCCATCATATGAAGTTGATGTTACATGTTTTAAATGTGGTGGAAAAGGATGTCCACTTTGTAAAAAAACTGGTTGGATAGAACTTCTTGGTTCTGGTATGGTTCATCCAAATGTTTTAAGAATGAATGGATATGATCCAGACAAATATTCAGGATTTGCATTCGGTACTGGAATTGATAGATTAGCAATGTTTAAATATGGAATTACTGATATGAGATATTTATATACAAATGATGTAAGATTTTTAAGTCAATTTGATAGAAAGGATGAAGAATAAAAATGAAATTAAGTATAAATTTTTTAAAAGATTATGTTGATGTTGAAACAGATGTTGTAACTTTAGCAGAAGATATGACTAGAGTTGGTAATGAATATGATAGCGCTGAAAAATTAGTTCCATCAACTAAATTAGTAATTGGTAATGTTTTAGAATGTGAAAATCATCCTGATTCAGACCATTTACATGTATGCAAGGTTGATGTTGGTACAGAAGTTTTAAATATAGTTTGTGGAGCTCCAAATGTAAGAGCAGGAATAAAAGTAATTGTAGCATTAGTTGGTGCAGAACTTCCAGATGATTTTAAAATAAAAAAAGGTATGATAAGAGGGCAAGAGTCAAATGGTATGATTTGTGCTTTATATGAAATAGGAATAGATAAAAAATTTTTATCAGAAGAAGACAAAACTGGAATTCACATACTACCAGATGATGCACCTGTTGGAAAAGATCCAATAGAATATATGGGATTAGATGATGATGTTATAGATTTTGAACTTACAGCTAACAGAGGAGATTTATTAAGTATTTTAGGTATGGCATATGAAGTAGGAGCGATTTATAATAAACCAGTAAAAGAAATAGATTTATCTCATAATGAGTCAGGAGAAGACTTAAATAAATCATTTAAAGTAAATGTAAATACAGAAAATTGTAGCTTATTTTTAGCAAGAAAAGCATTAAATGTAGAAATAAAAGAAAGTCCAGATTTTATAAAAAATAGATTAATAGCATCAGGAATAAGACCAATCAATAATGTAGTTGATATCAGTAACTATGTAATGCTTGAATGTGGTCAACCACTACATTTTTATGATGCTGATAGATTAGGAAACTGTATAGAAACAAGAATGGCAGGAAAAGGTGAAAAATTAACAACATTAGATGAAATAGAAAGAGATTTAGAAGATACAGATATTGTAATTTCTGATGGAAAACGTGCAATTGGGTTAGCAGGTGTTATGGGTGGATTAGATACAGAAATAGAAGAAACAACAAAAAATGTATTAATAGAAGCCGCTATATTTGATCAAGTAAGAGTAAGAAAAACATCTAAAAAGATTGTAAGAAGTGAAGCAAGTAATCGTTTTGAAAAGGGATTAGACCCAAATAGAACTTATATGGCAATGGAAAGAGCTGTAAAGCTATTAGAAGAATATGCAGGAGCTACAATTCAAACAGGAACAGTAGTATATGATAAAACAGATAAAAAAGAAAAGGAAGTTGATATTACTACAAATGATATCAATACATTATTAGGAACAAGCATATCAAAAGAAGATGTTTTAGATGTATTTAAAAGATTAGGATTTGAATATAAAGTATCAGGAGAGAAAATAACAGTTATAGTACCAACAAGAAGATTAGATATTTCTATAAAAGAAGATTTAATAGAAGAAGTTGGAAGAATTTATGGAGTAGATAATATTGTTGGAAAATTACCAGTTGTTCCAATGAAAATAGGAAGTGTAGATAAAACTGAAAGAGGAATTAGAGATAAAATGATTTCTCTAGGTTTAAATGAAACATTATCATATATATTAATAAATGATAAAGATGTTCATAAATATGTTTTAGACGAATTTGAAGAATTACGTTTGTTAGACCCAATGACAGAAGAAAGAAATACATTAAGATATAGTCTAATACCATCATTATATAAAATTTATGAATATAATAAAGCTCATTATACAAAAGATGTATCTATATTTGAAGTTGGAAAAGGATTTTGGAAAAAAGAAAATCAATATGGAGAAGATACAAAATTATGTAGTTTAATGACAGGAGAATTCTACTTAGGAATAAATAATAAAAAACCAGTTGATTTCTATATTGTAAAAGGTATAGTCGAAGAAGTATTAGATTATTTAGGTTATGGAAATAGATATAGTTTTGTAATGCCAAAACAAGAGATTAAAGAATTCCATCCAGGTCAAGTAGCTGAAATTAATGTTAATGGAGAAGTAGTAGGTGTAATAGGAAGATTACATCCAGAAATTTCAAAAGAACCAGTATATGTATTTGAAATTAATTTAGATAAACTACTTGCTAAAAAAGTAAGTAAAATGAAATTTAAAGAAATTTCAATGTATCCAAGCGTAAAGAAAGATATAGCAATTATATTAGATAAAGATATAACAGCAGATGAAATTTCAAAAGTGATTAAAAAAGCAGGTGGAAATTTACTTGTAAATCAAGAAATGTTTGATGTATATACAAACGCTATTTTAGGAGATAAAAAGAGTGTTGCATATTCATTAACATTTGGCTCAAACTCAAAAACATTAACTGATGAAGAGGTAAATCCTGTTGTAGAAAAAATAATTGAAGCTTTAGAGAAAACATTAAAAGCTGAACTAAGAAAATAGTATAAAGATAAAAAATGAGATGCAAGTTATAATTTTAACTTGCATCTGCTTTTTATAAAAATTTTTTTAATCTATTAATATTATTTTCTTGAAGTCTAATAAATCCATTTAAAATATCTTTTACATTTTGAGAAGCTTCAGGGCTTTGGTTTAATAATTTAACACCTTTAATAACTCCCATATCATATCCTTGTATTAAAATTTCAGATAAATTAGTATTACTTGTATCATTAATAGTGTTAAATTCTATTCCTGTCCAACCCATTACTTTTTGATTTAAAGGTGTATCATCTGGAATTTCTCCAATTTTTTCAAATTCATTATTTACTTTATCAAGAGTAGTTAGATAAGTATTATATTGATAACTTAAATCATCTTTGAATTGTTCATCAGAACATTTTTTAGAAAGATGTTCAAGTGATGACATTCCCATAGTAACACCTTTGTGAATTTCATTTAATATTGTTAAATCATCCATAAATAATCTCCTTTTTAATAATATACAAATAGTATTTGAAAAAATATGTTATTTATGCAAAAAAATTATATTGTAAATTGTAAAAAAAGATTTAATATGATAGTATAATTAACAGTAGTTTAATAAAATGTGGATAAATAATTTCAAAAAAATTGTGGAGGAGAATTTATGAACTGGACTAAAGAACAAAATGATGCAATTTATAAAAAAGGTTCAAACATATTAGTTGCAGCAGCAGCGCGGAAGTGGAAAAACAGCAGTATTAGTAGAAAGAATTATTGAAAAAATACTAAAAGATGGTATAGATATTGATAAACTTTTAGTAGTTACTTTTACAAATGCAGCTGCATCAGAAATGAGAGAAAGAGTACTAGAAGCAATTTATAAAAAAATAGATGAAGAACCAGAAAACGAAAACTTGCAAAGGCAAGTAGTTCTTTTAGGAAAATCAAGCATATGTACAATACACTCTTTTTGTTTAGATGTAATTAAAAATAATTTTTTTGAAATAGATTTATCAGCAAATTTTAGGATTGCAGCAGAAGAAGAGATTGAACTTTTAAAACAAGAAGTTTTAGAAGATGTTTTTGAAAATTTGTATGAAGATGAGGATGAGCAATTTGCAAAATTAGTTAATACATATACAGGATACAGAGGGGATGAAGCTTTAAAAGAAATCATTTTTAAAATATATAGATTTATGCAAAGTGCACCATTTCCAAATGAATGGCTAATTAATAAAGTAGAAGCTTTTAAAAATAGTGAAGAGATAAAAGATTTTTCAAAAAGTATGTGGGGAGAAATTTTACTAAAAAATCTTCAAGAAGAAATTATAGATGGAATAAACAGTTTAAAAGCAGTTGAAAATAAGTTAAGTATACATATAGAACTAGAAAAATATACACAAACAATAAAATCAGATATAGAAATATTAGAAAATATTTATAATGCAAGTAAAGTATCATGGGATGAAGCTTATAATCAAGTAGAAGATATGAAGTTTAAAACATGGCCAATTGATAAAAAAATAGTTATGGATTTAAAAGATGAGGCAAAAGCTTCAAGAGATACAGTAAAAAATAAATTAATGAAGCTAATAAAAGATACTTTGGTTTATGATTCAGAAAGTGCGTTTAACGATATATATGAAATGTATGAGATTTTAGATATATTAAAAGATGTAATAATTGAATTTGATAAACAATTTAAAATTAAAAAAAGAGAAAAAAATATAATAGATTTTAATGATATTGAACATTATGCATTAAAGATTTTAGTAAGAAAAGATGAAAATGGAAAATATGTACCAACAGATGTAGCAAAAAAATATCAAGAAAAATTTGAAGAAATTGCTATAGATGAGTATCAAGACAGTAATGAAGTACAAGAATATATTTTAAATGTTGTATCTCGTAAAAACAATTTATTTATGGTAGGAGATGTAAAACAAAGTATTTATAAGTTTCGTCAAGCATGCCCAGAATTATTTTTAGACAAATATGATAAATATGATTTAGAAGGAAATGAAAATGGATTAAAAATACAACTATTTAAAAATTTTAGAAGTAGAGAAAATGTATTAGATATAACAAATAGTATTTTTTCAAATATTATGAGTAAAACTTTAGGAGATATTGATTATACAAAAGAAGAATATTTGAATCTAGGAGCAGACTTTGAAGAAGTTGAAAATGGATTAGAAAAAGCAGAATTAGATATTATTGATTTAAAAGAAGAAAATGAAGAAGCTTTAGACGAAGAAGATGAAGAAAATGATGTAGAAGTATTAGAAAAAGAAGAAATAGAAGCAAAGTTTGTTGCTAAAAAAATTGAGGAGATTATATCTTCTAAAAAACAAGTAAAAGATAAAAAAATAGGCTTTAGAGATGTAATGTATAAAGATATTGTAATATTACTACGTTCAACTTCAAGACTTTCAAGCATTTATGAAAAAGAACTTATGAAAAGAAATATACCAGTATTTTCTGATACATCAAATGAATATTTAGATACTATAGAAATACAAACAATTATAAATTTATTAAAAGTTTTAGATAATCCAATAGATGATATTTCACTTGTATCAGTTATGCGTTCAGAAATAGGAACATTTACAGATAATGAAATTTTAGAAATAAGACTTGCAAAAAATGAAGGAAACTTTTATGAAAGTTTAATATCAGTAAAAGAAATTGTAAAAGATGAGCTAAAAGAGAAAATAGAAAAATTTTTAAATAATTTAGATATTTGGAGAAAAGAAAGTGACTATTTAAGCTTAGCAGAACTTATTTGGAAAATATATACTGATACTGGATTTTATAATTATGTAGGATTAATGCCTAATGGACTTTTGAGACAAGCAAATTTAAAAATGTTATTTGAAAGAGCAAAAGAATATGAAAAAACAAGCTTTAAAGGATTGTTTAATTTTATTAGATTTGTAGAGAAATTAAAAACTGGAAATAGTGATATGTCTTCTGCTAAAATTATTGGAGAAAATGAAAATGTTGTTAGAATAATGAGTATTCATAAAAGTAAAGGACTAGAATTTCCAATAGTATTTTTATGTGCTACTTCAAAAAAAGTTAATCTTCAAGACTTAAATTCTAATCTTTTATTACATCAAAAAATAGGAATAGGACCTCAGTATATTAATTATGATAAAAGAATTGAATATTCGACATCAGCAAAAGATGCAATAAAAATCGTTATAAAAGAAGAAACAATCTCAGAAGAAATGAGAATTTTATATGTTGCTCTAACAAGAGCAAAAGAGAAGTTAATTATTACTGGAACTATGAAAGATTATAAAAAAGAACTTGAAGATAAGAAAGAAATTTTAAAAATTTATAGTTCTAATAGCGAAGATGGAAAAATTAATCCAATACTATTAAAGAAATATACATCATATTTAGATTGGATACAGTTAGTTTATTTAAATAATGATTTGAAAGATATAATACAAATTAATGAATATAATAAAAAAGACATTATCACAAAAGATGAAGAAAAAGAAATAGTGATTAGAGATTTTGATTTTGAAAAGCAAACAGATTTTGAAAAAATAAAAAGTAATTTTAATTGGAAATATGAAAAAAGCTTAGAAACAAAATTACCAATAAAGAGCACAGTAAGCAAGGTTAAAGAAATAAAAAATCAAAATACTGATGAAATTGATTTTGATAATTTAACTAATAAGCAAATTGGAATAGCAAATATAATACCTAAATTTTTAGTGGAAGAGGAAAAAGTAACTGCTAGTAGAAAAGGTACTTTGATGCATTTATTTTTACAAAATCTTGATTTGAAAAAAGAATATCTAAAAGAAGAATTAGAAGATTTAAAACAAGAATTGATATTCAAAAAAATTATAACTGAAGAAGAGGCATCATTTATCAATTTAGAAAAGATTAATAGTTTTTTGAATTCTAATTTAGCATCCAAAATTAAGAAATGCAAAATAATAGAAAAAGAAAAAGCATTTTGCAAAAAGTTAAAAGCAAAAGAAATTTATGAACAAGCAGAAGATGAAACAATATTAGTTCAAGGTATAATTGATTTATATGGAATAACAGAAGATGATAAAATTATTTTAGTAGATTATAAAACAGATTTTGTAGAAAATGGAAAAGAAGAGTTACTTGTTAAAAAATATTATAGTCAATTAAAAATATATAAAGAAGCATTAGAAGAGGCATTCGGAAAAGAAGTTGTAGAAGTGTACATATATTCTTTATATCTAAATAAAGAAATAAAAATAAATTAGTATATGTCCTTAAATGGACATGAGCATATGTTTACAGAATGCTAATGCATTCTACATACTGAGGCTGTAGAAATTAAAATTTAACAGCCTTAGCAACGTCTCTAAATGGACATTAATAAATAAATTTTACTTAAATAATTGCTAAATGTTTACAAATAAGCAATTCTGGTGTATAATAAATATGTCATAAACTGTAAAATAAAGGGGAAAATGTAATATGGATAGAATGAAAACCTTTTTATTATATCTTTTTGCCATACTAGGATTTATGTTTTTATCATATATACTAGAAAATGGTTTGATTGAAAATATGTATAAAAAAATGAATGGAAATATAGAACAAACAACTGCTAATATATCAATAGAAGATGCATCAGGAAAAGCAACAAATGTAAATGGATATATGAGTTTTAAATTGTTAAATAATTCATCATATAATATAAAAAATCATTATGTAAAATTAGAATTATATAGTAAACAAGGATTACTTGCAGCAACAAGATATGTTGAAATACCAGAATTACCAGCAGGACAATCTAAAGACTATCAAGTTAAATTCAAAGCAAATGAAGTACGCAGTTATAATATAGCCATAGTAACAGAAATACCAGATAAAACAAATATAATAAATATTTTAGGATGGGAAATTGATTTAACTGATGTATTTGGAATGGATTTAAGTAACGCCACTTTATTTGGAGTTAAGCTTACAGAACTATTTAGTTGGGATGGAGCAAAAAGTGCAGGAGCAAATGCATGGAACTGGTCACTAAAAATATTAGAAGGAGTTCCTATGTGGGCATATGCAATAGCAACAGGACTAGTTATATGGTACATGCCAGCACGTTTCTTATTTGGAATATTCCCAATTTAATTAAATAATATAATAATACTGAAAGGACTTTAAAAAGTCCTTTTTTATTTTATAGGAAAGTGCTTTGCACTTCCTATAAAATAAAGATTTACGCTAATTTTTGCACATTTCTTAGCTGTGTGAAACGAAGTTATTCTAACTGTTAAGGCTTTGCCTGTTACAGTTAGAATATACAAAGTTGAACTACAGATAAGTTATACAGAGGAATTACGTGGACGATTCAGCAAAGTTTTTCTTTTTCATATTAAATATCGTCTACTATTGTTCTATTGCACAGAAAATTCTTACTTTTCGACAAATAATTATTTTATTCTTGTATAAAAATAGTAAATAATATATAATAATGTCAAAAATGAGAATACTAAAGTAAAATAAGTACAATTAGTAAAGGAGAATATTTATGTTAGATTTATCAAAGCAACATGAATTAGAAGAAAAAGCAAGAAGTATTAGAAAAAATATAGTTGAAATGGTATATAGTGCAGCATCAGGACATCCAGGAGGTTCATTATCAGTAGCAGATATATTAACAGCATTATACTTTTCAGAATTAAAAGTTAATGTAACAAATCCTAAAGATGAAAATAGAGATAGATTAGTTTTATCAAAAGGACATTGTTCACCAGCTTTATATTCAAGTTTAGCAGAAAAAGGTTTTATACCAAAAGAGGATTTAAAAAATTTTAGAAAAATAGATAGTTATTTGCAAGGACATCCAGATATGAAAAAAATACCTGGAGTTGATATGACATCAGGTTCTTTAGGTCAAGGATTATCAGTTGCAAATGGTATGGCTTTAGCAGGTAAAATGGATAAAAAAGATTATAGAGTATATTGTATTTTAGGTGATGGAGAAATAGAAGAAGGTCAAATATGGGAAGCCGCAATGTCTTCAAGCCATTATAAATTAGATAATTTATGTGTAATAGTTGATAATAACAATTTACAAATAGATGGAGAAATAGGAGAAGTAATGAGCCCATATCCTATAGATAAAAAATTTGAAAGTTTTGGATTTAAAACTATAGTAATAAATGGACATAGTTTTGAAGAAATACTAAATGCATTTGAAATTGCAAAACAAACAAAAAATATGCCAACAGCAATAATTGCAAAAACTATAAAAGGACGTGGAATTTCATATATGGAAAATAAAGCAGGATGGCATGGAAAAGCTCCAAATGAAGAGGAATATAAACTAGCAATTGAAGAGTTAAGCAATATTTAAAGTAGAAAGGTTTATAGATAAATCCTTTATGAAAAATCTAAATATTTTATATAAGGAGTAGATGATTAATATATCATCAAATTAAAATATGGATTTAAGTAATAAAATAGCTACAAGACAAAGTTATGGAGAAGCATTGCTTGAGCTGGGAAAAATAAATAAAAATGTTGTTGTTTTAGATTCAGACTTAGCTGGAGCAACAAAAACAAATATATTTGCAAAAGAATTTCCAGAAAGATTTTTTGATATGGGGATAGCAGAACAAGATATGATAGCAACAGCTGCTGGATTTTCAACTTGTGGAAAAATACCTTTTGCTAGTACATTTGCAGTATTTGCAACAGGAAGAGTTTACGACCAAATAAGAAATAGTGTATGTTATCCAAATCTTAATGTTAAAATTTGTGCAACACATGCAGGAATTACTGTAGGAGAAGATGGAGCAACACATCAAATGTTAGAAGATATAAATTTAATGAGAGGACTTCCAAATATGACTGTAATTTCTCCATCTGATGATACTCAAAGTAGATGGGCAATAAATGAAGCTGCAAAAATACAAGGACCAGTTTATATAAGATTTGGAAGAGCAGCTACTCCTGTAATATATGAAAAAGATACAAAATTTGAGTTAGGAAAAGCAGTACAATTCGGAAATGGAACAAAAGCAACAGTATTTGCAACAGGAATGATGGTAGCTGAAAGCTTGAAAGCGCAAGAAGAACTTGCAAAAGAGGGAATAAATATAAGAGTAGTAGATTTTCATACAATTAAACCAATTGATGAAGAAATGATTATAAAATGTGCAAAAGAAACAGAAAAATTAATTTCAATAGAAGAACATAGCATAATAGGCGGGCTTGGAACAGCAATATCAGAAGTATTAACAGATAAATATCCAGCAAAATTAATTAGAATGGGTATGAAAGATTGTTTTGGAAAATCTGGAAATGCAAGTGAATTATTAAATTATTTTGGACTTACAAGTAAAGAAATTATTGAAGAAGTAAAAAAATAAAATAGGATTTATTAAACTAGAGTTTAAAAGAAAATATATAGCAGTAAAAGAAAAAGATTTAAAAATAAGCAATAAAAAATAAATTCAAATTTAATTTAAAAAAAGAATTTGTAAATCTAGTATAATGCTCAAAATGTTGAAAAAAGTTGGTTTTTGTGGTATTATATTATATAAGAGATAGTTTGTTTATTTTTTAAATAAAAGATAAGGAAGAAATGCGTATGAGTAATAATTTATATGAATTTTTAGATGATCCAGAGGCAGCACAAGGCGAAAATCCAGATGGAGGAAATCCACCAGAAGTAGACAATAACGATGACAATAACGAAGGAGAAATGTCACAAGCTCAAGAAAGTAGTGCATCTAAAAGTAAAGAAAGTTGGTCTAAAAGAACAACAAATGCAGTAAAAAGTGCAGTAAAGAACTGGAAAAGCAAGAGTTCTTTAATTGCAGCATTAGGACCAATATTATTATGGATTTTTGTAGCAATAGTAATTTTAATAGTAATTATAGGTTTAGTTATGTTTTTAGTGACTATGCCTGGTATGGTTTTGGAACAATTAAAGGCTTTAGCAAAACATATGGGAAATGCTGTAGCAGCTTGGTTTGGAGCGGATGTAACTGAACAAATAGATGATGTAGAAATATATGATACATTAACATATTTAGAGCAGATGGGATATGATTTAAAAGGTTTTGGATTTTTAACAGATTATGTAGGTAGTTCAAAAGATGGTATTGAAAGAGATGAAAATGATGCAATCACAAATGCTGAAAGTGATTTTATAACGAATTACTTAATATCAGATAATTATGTTTATACTATAAAAAACTTTAATATTGTAAACAACCGGCGGATTATTGGGAGTATTATCAGGTATAGGACAACATTTAGCTTCATTTTTTACAGGTGGTAATTCTAATCAATATTGGTCTAGAGGTATGCTTGACATTTGGCATGATACTGGAGTTGTTGGAGAAAAAAGCAGTGATTATTATTCTACTATGGAAACTGGATACATAAAAGTTGATACAAAATCAAAATCTTTAGAGATAAAAAAAGGATGGTTTAATAATCCTATGAGATTCAACCTAGATGGTTGGACTGGAAGATATGGTATGCCAATTGACTTTTTATTATCAGTTCACTTGGCAACAATGATGCCAGATTTATCATATGATATGGCAACTACATTTGAAACGAGAGTAGAATTATTATTACATAAAAACAGTGGCGATGTAGATGGAGCTTACAAAACAGCAGATGGTAGATATTTGAAATATTCTGAAATAAAAGCTTATGCTTCATCTGGTTGGTTTGATGGCTGGAGAATTAGTAAAGCAGAAGCTAAAAAAATAATGACAGATTATAATATAGTAAGTCCAGATAACTATTGTGAAGGTACAAAAGTAAATGGCGAAGAAGGAGAAATTACAAAAAAATGTAGTGAAGTACCAATAACTGAAGTGGATGAATGTTGTGATGGATGTAGAAAATTTTTACAAAAAATATATGATGAAATAAAAGCAGTACATGATGGTGATTTTTCAATGTATACACCATACATATCTTTAGTGGAAGATCATTGGTATAGGGATGTATATTTTATAGAAACAGATAAAGAATTTGTTACATATGATTATGAATATGAAGCAATGATGAAGGAAAGATGGACATTATATGAAACAGATGAGTATGGAGAATATACACTATATGAAGTTAATGAAGATGGAAGTATTGGTAGTAAATTTAATGGAACAGCAGAGGAAGCAAAAGAACAAAATAAATCAGTTGTAAAAAAAGCTGTAACAGATACAATTCAAAGTATGGGGGAGGATTTGGATTGGGATAATTCAAATGGATTCTGGACAGCATATGTAGAAAATGCAGAAGGTTCTTCAACAGGATGGGAACAAGTATATCCAGATATAGATGCATCAGAAGAAGATTATGACATAAAAATAAATATTTATTCTGATGTAACAATAGAAAATAGTATAGAACAAACAGGTGAAGGTCAAAGAACAGAAACTAATCCTCGTATAAAGAAGATGTTTTTAAATAATAACTATTTCAGATATGATGGGTCACAAGAAACTGCAGAAATAATAACAGCTTTAAGAGAAAAAATGGGAACAATAAGCGAAAAAGGTGAATCTTATGGAGCAATTAAAGAAGGCTTATTAGATAATACATATAGTTTAGATTTTAGTGATTCAAAATATAATTCTTCAGCAGAACCAGGAAATTATAAAGTATCAGATTATGCTGGAAAGGTATCATTAAATCAAGATTCATTAAATTCATTTAGTATGCTTGAGAATACACATACACTAGATGCAGACTACATATATAGAGATTTTAAAGAATTAATAGTAGAACTTGGATATTTTACAAAAGAAGAGTTAACAGATGAAACACCTAGATTACTACAATGGTTAATTCCAGATATTGGTTCAGGTGGTTTCCCAAAAAGAGAGCTAGATAAAAGAGAAGATGAATATGGAACAAATCTACACTCAAAAGCTGATTATGAAGCAAATAATAAAAATCTTTTAAGAGCTATGTATGAAAAATCACGTGAAGAAAAAGAAAACGGAGATGTAAATGAAAATATAGAAGCAGGAGATAATCCAGCACAAGAAAATGTAAATGGAATAGCTGCAAATGCAAATGGACTTGCAAACCCAGTAGGTACAATTAATGATTTTAGTATGCGTAATAAATTAAGTGCTACTGAAAATATTAGTAAAGTTGTAAGCGGAATGGGAAGTGACTTTGAAAGAGTTGCAGAAGCTGGAGATGGTTATGATTTTAAAGTAAGATGTGGAAGTGTAGAATATACACATTACTATCAATTTAAAGGTAGCTATGCAGAAAAAACATTTACATGGAGTGGAGCAACTAAAACTTTACATCAAGCAGCATGTGGACCTACATCATGTGTTAACTTGTTAACAGGATATGGGCAAGATGTTAATCCAACAAATAATATTGTAGGAATAAATTTTGATGCTACAATTTATGGTGTAAAAGCATTTATGGAACAATATGGAGTTACTGGAGAAAGTTTTGCTTATTTATCAGATTCAGAATATGTAAGCCGTATAGAACAAGCATTTTCTGAAGGTAAACCAATAATAACATTAATGCATCAAAGTAAAACAGGAGATTCATTCTGGACATCAGGTGGTCACTTTGTAGCAATGGTAGGACAAGATAGTAATGGAAATATAATAACTCTTGATTCAGGTACATCAAGTGCAGATAGACATACTTATTCAGGAGGTATTGAAGGACTTTTAAGTACAATAGATGCTCTTTGGGTAGCAGATGAAGCACCAGATGGAATGGCAGGTGGTTCAAACTTTGAAGGATATAAAGGAAATGAAGCTGTAGTTTCACCAGTAACAGGTGTATTATTAGAATATGGAACATATGACACAGAAATAGATTCAATAACAGGAGAAGAATATAGAGTAAACACAGATTTAAAACATAATGTTAATGCTAAAAATACGATATCAGTTAATGAAGATGGAACTTATAAAGTAGAACAAGTTGAAGATGGTGAGGAAAAAGCAAAAATAGTACATGATAAAGTAGGCTATGCTAAAATATTAGTATTAGATGCAGAAAATTATCAAAAATTAGAAAGTACAACAAAGAGTAGTTTCCAAGGCGATAGTTTAGTAAAAATAAAACAAATTAATAAATCTGTTGATGCAAATACAAGAGATGTCTCATATGATACAGATAAGGCTAAAGCTGGATTTGCAGAAAAACTTACAAGTGAAGAAGACCTTGAAGATTGGAACAATATAGATAAAACTATATATGGATATAAAGAATTTGCTGAAAGCTATGAAAAATATGGAATTGCAGGATATGTAGTATATATAGATGGATTTGTATGTGAACTTCCAGATGAAGAGTTATCAGGAGAAGGTGGCGAAGAAGGCGATGACGGAGATGATATTTCTGAAAAACTTCCAAATGGAGAAAAATTAACATTAGATAGTTTCAAAAAAGTAACAGATGGAGATTTACAAGGAAAAGATCCATTAGAAGAAGATCAAGTTTTAGATTCAAAATATGAAAAAGATTCTGAATATAAAATGGCAAGTAAAAAAGCAACAGATAAAATAAATGCAGAATCAAAAGTAAAAGATGAAGCAAACTCTAGTATTTATTCATCATCAGCAGCAGGCCAAACAAGTGACGGAACAGACGTAACAGGAATATTCATTAAAGAAGGTACAGTTATAGGAAGAACAATGACTGATAAAGAATTAATTGAAAAAGTAAGAAAAGAAAAAGAAAGCTATGAATACTATAGACCAGAAGATGAAGGGGCTGGAGATGGAGACAGCGATGAAGAAGAAAACCATGATAAGGTAATGGGAAATTACATAAGAATAATGATGAGAGATTTGGATAAAACAGTAGTTGAAAATGTAGAAGACTACATGAAATTAGATGATCCAGGTTCAGGTTCAATAGCAGCAGATGATGTAATAAAATTTATGGCAGGAGTTCTTACTGCTGAGTGTGGACCAACATCAGCACAAGGACAAGCAGCAGCAGCATGGGTAATAAAGAATAGACTTGATAGTGGAAAATTTGGAGCAACACTTGAGGAAATTTTAGTTGCACCTAACCAATTTGTTGTTGTTGCAACAGATCCTTCTCAATGTACAGGTGGATATGTAACAAAAGGCGAAACAATTTCACTAGAGGTAAATGGAACAACTTACTATGTAAATGCACCAAGTGATTTAGCTATACAAGTTGCTACATCTGTAATGTCAGGTGGTAGTGAATATAAAAATGAAATAGCAGATAGATGTTATTGGAAATCAGCTGGAACTAATGTGGATTCAAGTAAAAATCCTATACAAATTCCACCTGGAACAGGTAATAAGTATCATTATTAGAAGTTTTATTAAAATACAAAGGAGCTAATATTTTGAAAAAAGAAAATAAAAAAAATATTATTAAAAAGTTAATTTTAGTATTAGCAATATTAGTTATAATATTAATAATAGTATTAAATTTAACAAAAAGTAAATCTGAAAATGATAAAGTAGAACACCTAGGAAGTGTTAAAGTAGATATAACTGAGCAATCTACAGAAATAGAAAATTTTGATGTAATTGTAGATAATCTTCCAATAAAAAGTATAACAATGAGAAATAGAATTCAAAATTTTTGTATTAATAGAATAAAAACTATTTATTCGAATATAGTAAATTCTTCAGAAAAAGAAATTGAGGAATACTATAACCAAAATAAAGCTACAATTGATGCTTATATTTATAAAAGTGATTTAAGTAAATTTAAAAAATTAGCTACAGAATTACAAAAGATTAATGAAAAAGAATTATTTTATTCAAATAATAAATTTGATGTATCTTCATTTAATAATAATGATGCTAAAAATAGATATTTTGATATGAAAGTACAATATAATAACAAGTATGAAATAAATTTTACAGTTCATATTGAAAGAGAAGTTGGAGAAATACTAGAAAGCAATATATTTTTTGAAGTAAAATAAAATTAGAACAATAGTGGATGATTTTTACATATTAAATATCATTCACTATTGTTATATTATAGGAAAGTGCTCCGCACTTTCTATAATATAAAGCCTTCGGCAAATTTGTACATTTCTTAGCTGTGTGAAACGAAGTGAACTACAGATAAGTTATGCACGTAGAACAAAGACGTGGACATTTGCAATAAGTTTTTTCTTTTGCAATTTTCATAATGTCCACTATTGTTCTTTAGTAGGAAAGTCCATGGAAAATCCTCATGAGATAAAATCTCTATGAGGATTTTGTCATTTTGAAAGAAAATAATTAAAATCACTAAAAAAATCAATATATATTTTTTTTCTGTATTGATTTTTTTTTTCTTTATTGATATTATATATGCGTAAAATTGAAAAAATATGTAAATTTTTAAGTTAGATTTAAGAAAAATTTAATAATATGTATAAAAATGTGGAAAAATAAAACTAGAAAGGATGCAAAATAGCAAATGATAGAATTTAGAAATGTAACTAAGTTATATGATACAGGAACAGAAGCTGTTCATAATGCAACTTTTAGTATAGATAAAGGAGAATTTGCTTTTTTAGTAGGTTCTTCTGGATCTGGAAAATCAACATTAATAAAATTAATTTTAAAAGAAGAAGAAGCTACAAGAGGAAATATAATAATAAATGGTAAAGATATAACTTTTTTAAAAGCAAAAAGAGTACCTTTTTTACGTAGAAGTATGGGAGTAGTATTCCAAGATTTTAGATTACTTCCTGATAAAACTGTATATGAAAATGTAGCATTTGCAATGTATATTGTAAAAGCTACACCAAAACACATAAGAAGACAAGTACCAATGGTTTTATCATTGGTAGGACTAAGTAATAAAGCTAAATGTTATCCAAATGAGCTTTCAGGTGGTGAACAACAAAGGGTTGCTTTGGCTAGAGCATTAGTAAATAATCCATCAATGATTATTGCAGATGAACCTACTGGAAACTTAGATCCTGAAACCGCTTGGGATATAATGAACTTATTAAATGATATAAATGCAAGAGGAACAACTGTAGTTATGGCAACGCATGCAAAAGATATAGTAAATAAAATGAAAAAAAGGGTTATACAAATAGATAAAGGTGTAATCATAAGAGATGATAAAAAAGGTGGGTATAGTAGTGAGGTATAATGGTTTTACTTATTTAATAAGTGAGGGATTTAAAAATATTTTTAAAAATACAAAATCAACTGTTATATCAGTTATAACAATGATTTGTACGATGTTCCTTTTTGGTATCTTTTTTGCTATAGGTGTTAATATCAATTCTGTTTTAGAACAAGTTCAAATGAAACAAGGAATGGAAGTTTTTATTTATGATGAAACAACAGATGAGCAAAGAGAGCAATTTGAAACAGAAATAAAAGCTTTAGATGGTGTTAATACTGTGGTATATAAAAACAAACAACAAGCACTAGACTCTATGAAAGAAAGAATGAATAATAAACCAGAATTACTAGAAGGATATGAAGGAGAAAATAATATCTTTCCAGCTTCTTTTGTTGTAACATTAACAAACCTTGAAAGAAGTAAAACAATAGAAGATGATGTTTTAAGAATTGGTGCCAAAATAGCTACATCAGGTAGAAGCGAAGAAGTTGATTTAGAAATTGAGGAATCAACAGAGCATGATAATTTAGTAAAAAATATACAAAGCAGTAATGAAACAATAACAACTTTAATAACAATTGTAAAAGGTGTTAGAATAACAATAGGAGTAATATTTATAATCCTTCTAATTATTTCAGTAACGATTATTTCTAACACAATAAAACTTACAGTTCATGCTAGAAGAAAAGAAATTTCTATAATGAAATATGTAGGAGCAACAAATGGATTTATTAGATGGCCATTTCTTGTTGAAGGTATAATTATAGGAATAATTGCTGCTATAATTACAATTTTAATAGTAGGACTTTTATATGATTTTGTAATTCAAAATATAGAAAGTTCTACAGTATTACAACAAATGGGAATAACATTACTTACATTCTTAGAACTTGCAAAACCAATAGCAATAGTATATGCAGTTTTAGGAATTGGGGTTGGTATAATAGGAAGTTCAATGTCGATGAAAAAGTACTTGGAGGTATAGATTAATTATATGAAAAAATTTATTAAAATTAATTTTATAATTTTAGTAATATTTTGTTTGTCATGTAATTTTGCTTTAGTAAAAATAAATGCTACTTCTGATGAAGTTCAAGAGGAAATACCAGAAGAAATAAACGAAGAAGAAACATTAGAAGAAAATAATGAAGAAGAAAAAACATTAGATGATCTACAAATAGAAAGATCTGACTTAGAAAATCAAATTAACAGTTCAAATGAGCAAATACAATTTATAGAGAACGATTTATCTGCAACAGTAGCAGAAATATCAGAAATAAATCAAAAAATAATTGATAAGCAGATGGAAATAGAGACTTTGCAGGTTCAAGAAAAAGATTTGATTGTTTATATAGATAAAGCAGAAAAAGAATTAGAGATATCTAATGAAAGATATGAAAAACAAAAAGAATTATTAGAAAAAAGATTGGTTGCTATGTATGAAATGGGGGAAACTTCGTATTTAGATTTAATATTAAATTCTAAGAGTATAACAGAACTTTTTTCTAATTATTACTTAATATCAGAAATAACATCAGCTGATACAGAATTATTAGAGTCAGTTGAAGCAGAGAAAAAATATAATAAAAAATTAAAAGATACATTAGAAACAAAGAGAGCAGTGCTTACAGCTTCTAAAGAAACGAGAGAGAAAAATGCTATTTTCTTAGAAAATATGTCAATCATAAAAAACAATAAACTTATAAGTTTGACAGAAGAAGAAGCTGCATTGCAACAAATGGTTGAAGAATATCAAAATCAGATTGCTGAAATTGAAACAGAAATTAGATTACTGGCACTTGCAAATGTAGGAGAAGCTTATGTTGGTGGAACGATGGCATGGCCAGTTCCAGGGTATACCAGAATAACATCACCTTTTTCTATGAGAACTCATCCAATAACAGGAGTTTATAAACTTCATACAGGAGTTGATATAGGTGCACCACTAGGTGCCAACTTTGTAGCAGCAAATGACGGTATTGTTACTTATGCAGGATGGAATACAGCATATGGAAATATGGTAATAATAGACCATGGTGGAGGAATTACTACTTTGTATGCTCATGGTTCAGAAATACTTGTTAATGTTGGAGATACAGTTTTTCAAGGGACACCAGTTTTAAAAGTGGGATCAACAGGTTATTCAACAGGTCCACATGCTCATTTTGAAGTTAGAATAGCAGGAGAATATGTACAACCTTTAGATTATATAACATCTTATTCTGCTCCTACAAATAATAATGAAAACAATGAACAAAGTAGTGCAGAAGACAATATAAAATTAGAAATAAAGGAAACTGAAAATCAAAATATAGTTACACAATCCAATGAGAATAAAGCGGAAAATATAGTTATACAACAAAATGAAAATACATCAGAAAATTAAAAAAACGGAGGAAAAGATGAATATTAGTAAATTATTAAGAATAGTATGTATTAGCATTATAATGACAATTATGGTACTAAGTGGTATTAGTTTTTCTTATGCAACAACATCTTCTGAATTAAAAAGACAACAACAAAATATTGATAAACAAATTGATAAAACTAATTCAGAAATAGCTGGTGTAAAGAATCAAATGTCAGCAAATTTGAATCAAATTAATAAATTAAATGCAGAAATATCAACATATGAAAATGAAATTACTAATTTAGAAACAAAGATTGGAAGTTTGAATAATGATATATCAGCAAAAGAATTAAGTATACAAGAACAAGAACAAAAATATGCTGTACAAAAGGATTTATTAGATAAAAGATTAGTTGCTTTATATGAATCTGGAAGTACATCATATTTAGATATGTTATTATCAGCAGATGGATTAACTGAATTTATTTCAAAATATTATACAATAGAACAATTAGCAGAAGCAGATGAAGAATTGTTAGCAAAAATTGAAAGTACAAAAAAACAAATTGAAGATGAAAAAAATTCACTTCAAAATGCAAAAACAGAAGTTGAAAATTCAAAAACAGCAGTTGTAGGGAAAAGAAATTCTTTAGCATCTTCTCGTAATGAGAAAACTAATATAGTAAATCAACTTTCTGCTGAAGAAGCTGCTCTTCAAGAACAACTAGAAGAATTTGAAAAAGATAAAAAAGAAATTCAGAGAGAACTTGCAGCATTAGCGGCAAAAAGTTCTGTAAAAGATGCTGTAGCACCAAGTGCAGCAGGGTACATATCTCCACTTGCCGGAAAAACAAAAGGAAGCATTACAACAGGATATTATGGTTATGCAGGTCATACTGGAGTAGATTTTGCTTGTGGTTCTGGAACACCAATTAGAGCAGTAAAAGCTGGTACTGTAGTAACTTCAAAGGCATTAAGAAGACCAAATGGACAATATAAAAGTTATGGAGAATATATAGTTATAGATCATAATGATGGTACAATGACTTTATATGCACATATGTCATCAAGAGCTGTAGGACCTGGAGCAACTGTTGCTCAAGGTCAAACTATAGGATATGTTGGATCAACAGGAAATTCAACAGGTCCACATTTACATTTTGAAGTACGTGTTAAAGGATCATGTGTTAATCCTACACCATACTTACCATAAGTTTCAAAAATAATAAGTAGGAGGCAAAATGGAAGACGACGAATTTTCAGAATTTGAATCAGAAAAGAAAAGCTTAAAAATAAAATATACAATAACTATGTTTATTGTTGCAATAATAGTAGCAATAGTATCATCAGAATTTACATTATTTTATTATAATAACCATAGTGTATTAAAAAAAGCAGAAGCATCTCAAAATGCTCAAGAAAATATAAATGTAATTGATTCTACATTAAAGAGTTTTAGAAAAGTAATAGATGAATGTTATATAGGTGAAATTGATGAACAGAAAATATTGGATGAAACTATAAAAGGATATATCAATGGACTAGATGATGAATATTCAGAATATATGACAGCTAAAGAATGGGAAGAATTTGAAGCATCTGCGCTTGGAAATTATGTGGGTATTGGAATATATATGAGTGTAGACAAAAATAATAATATAGTTGTTGTAGCACCAATTAAAGGCACTCCAGCAGAAGCGGCAGGATTAGAAACAGGTGATGTAATTGTTAATGTAAATGATGAAAATGTTCTTGGTGCCACTTCAGATGTTGTTTCTTCAAAAATAAAAGGAGAACCAGGAACAGAAGTAAAAATTACAGTATTAAGAGGAACAGAATATCTTGATTTTACTGTAAAAAGAGAAGAAATAAAGATTTATCATGTTGAAACAGAAATGTTAGAAAATAATATAGGTTATATATCTTTACTTACTTTTGACGAAGGCTGTGCTAAAGAATTAGAAGAAGCATATAAAAAGGTAAAATCGCAAGGAGCACAAAAAATTATTTTGGATTTAAGAAATAATACAGGCGGTCTTGTAGATGAAGCTTTAGATATTGCAGACTTAATAATTGAAAAAGATAAAACCTTGCTTGTAACAGTTGATTCAAAAGGAAATAAAGAAATAAGTAAAGCAGAAAAAACACCTATCATTAATGAGGAGATGATTGTGTTAGTAAATGAATTTTCTGCTAGTGCATCAGAAATTTTAGTTGGGGCTTTAAGAGATAATGAGAAAGCACAAGTAGTTGGAACAAAAACATTTGGTAAAGGTGTAATACAAAGTGTATTTATGTTAAATGATGGAAGTGCACTAAAACTTACAGTAAATGAGTATTTTACTCCAAACGAAACTAAAATTAATAAAGTTGGTATTGAACCTGATTATGTAGTAGAATTAAATGAAGAAACAGAAGATGATGAACAATTAAATAAAGCTATTGAATTATTAAAGCAATAATTTATACGAATCAATGATTTCCTATATATTGAAATTGTTGATTCGTATTTTTAGTATAAAAGTTTAGGTAAGTATTTAATGGAATAGGATATAAATTCCTTGATATAAAGCTTCTAAATAGAATTCTACAAAATTTTATTTTGCATAAATTTAATATAAAAAATTAAGATATTATTGTGAAAAAAATGTTATAAAATTGTTGCTTAAAAAACATATAAATGATAAAATTATATTGTGAAAAAATACGGGGTGGTACATATGATGGATTTGAATTATACAAATGAAGAGTTAAATGCACTAGAATTTTATATAAATGGAAAATATGAAGCTATCAATCAAATGCTTGTTAGTGATTGCGAATCTGACATAGCTTTGTTAAGTGACGAAACTGAAAATAAATCAGTGGAAATTTCATATAGTAGATCTTCAGTGATTGAAAATTTAAGAAATATTAAATTAATATATAAGTTAATTTTAAAAGCATGTTATAAAAACCCCCGCAAAAAAATTACACTTTATAGAGGAACAAATATTGCAGAAGTAGAAAGAATAAGAAATGAAGTATATATTGATAAATTTTTAATTGCCTCAGATGTTAAAGAAAAAGCAGAAGAAAGATATGCAGCAGGATTTAATAGACCAGCAAGTATTAATATAACATTAGATAATAATATACCATATATATATGTAGATGATGTTTTTAAAGATGGTAAAGAGAAAAACACTGTAATAATTTTACCCTTTACCAAAATAAGGAAAATAACAGAATCTCTTGAAAGACAACTTGGAAATAATTCAAAATATTTAAAAACATTTGATGTAGAACTTGAGAAACAAGAGTTAGATCCACTAACAGATCAAGAAAGAAATGGGCTTTACACATATATATTAGAAAATGCATATTTTATTAATAAAAAAATAGAGGACTGCATTAAACTTGAAAAAGAAAATTCAATTAACTTTGAAAGTATTCGTAAACTTGAACAATTATTAAATAAATATGAAACATCAATAGAAGAAAAAGAAAATAATCCAGACTATTCAGATATAGAAAGAGAAAATGATTTTGCAGATGTTGCAAGAGTAAAAAGGGAATTAGAAGAGCTAAAAGAAGTTTCTACAAATTTATTTGAACTTAGAAAAGAAAACATAGATTTTGTAAATATGTGGAAAAGAAATATAGCTGTATATATGATAGCTGAATGTAAAGAAATTGAAAAATTATTTGAAGATTTAACACTTCCAGAACCTATAGAGGAAAAAGTTGAGATAGAAAATAAATTAGTAGAAATTCCAGTAACTATAGTAGAGGAAAACGAAAATAAAGTTAAAGATGAGAATGAAATTAAAGGAGACATAATAAAAGAAGATATAAGTAAAGAAGTAACAGATATAAAAGAAGTTGTAGATAAAGAAGAAAATAATGAAAAAACTACGGATAACCAAAGCATACAAAAAGAAGATGATAAAGCTATAGAAAAAGAGTTTCCTATAGAACAAAAAAATGTGATTAATATATTAGATAAAATAGAAGAAAATTCAGATAAAATAGCTAAAAAAGATAAAGAAGTAGAGTCTAATGATGAAAATAGGGAAGATATAAATGCCCAATTAGAAAATATAGAAAATAATAAAGTAGTTAAACTATTTAATGATATTAATATAGAAAATACCAATAAAGAATTAGAAGTTACAGAAAAAGATATAGAAGTTAAAGATATAAAAGATAGTTTATCTGATAATAGTATTAAATTAGAATTTGAAATTGAACAAAAATTAAAAAACATAGAAGAAAGCTTTAAGCCAGAAAAAACTTTAGCTACTGTTTCAGTAGGTGATATGAATTTGAATAATAAAGAAGATATTCAAGAAACTAAAATAGTGTCTATTATACCAAAAGTAGAAGAAAAAGAAATTGATGATCCGCTTTATAAAAAAGTTAAAGAAGAATCAAAAGAAAATATACAAGCAGGAGAAAAGCTTTTAGAAGATATAAATAGTTTAATATCCAAACAACAAAATCATGCTAAAATTGCAGGGAATATGGGAGCTTCGTATAGTGCTCTGAACAATGCATTTGATATGAGAAAAGCTGCTGAAAGCTTATTAGAATTACTAAAAAATATAAATTTAAAAATAAAAGCAATATGTGAGCAAGAAAAGAATAAAGATATTGAAGAATCATTAGAAAAAATATCTAAAGTTAACATAGAAATAAGTACATTAATGAATTATTTAAATAATCCTAAAATAGCTGTAAGAAACAGTAAAGCTAATAGATTTGATGAAATAGCAATCATAGAAGAAAATGAATTAAAAAGAGGAATTGCAGAAAAAATTAGAGAAATTAGAGGAGAAGCTGAACTAAAGAAATTAAAAGATGATTTAGAAATTATAGAAGATAAAGGAACAATTAGTAGAATTATTGGTATGATAACTGGAAGAAATAAACTAGATGATTTAATGATTGATCAAATAGAAATTAGACAAAAAGCAATTAGAAGAACATTATCAAAAAAATTAAGTTTGGCACATAATTATAGTATACATGAATTAATGGCAGAAATAGTGATGTTTATTGAAGAAAATGAAGATGATGAATTAGTAGAAAGCGATGTAGCTGAACTAAAAAAATTAGCGGAAGAACTTAGAAGAAATTACATAGTATTAGAATCGAAAGTTCAAAGTATAGTTGAAGAAAAAGAGGGAAGTAATTTACCATTAGATGATAGAAAAATAACCAAACAAGAAATGTTAGAAATTGAAACATATAGATTTTTAAACAAATATGGATATGATTTATCAAATAATGATAGAGAAGAACCCAAATATCAAGATACAATGGCAAGTGAAATTGCTAGAATAATTGAGTATATTAATAGTTCAAGAATATTATAGTGTTATTATGCAAAAGATAAACATGAAAACTTAAGTTTGTGAGACGAATAGGAGAAAAGTAATGGAAGATTCTAACAAAAATGAAAAAGACAAAAAAGTAGAAGAAGTAGAAAGTAAGAAGAATGATGATACAGTAAAGATTAAAATTGGAACAGTAGGTAACTTTATATTAGCTGCATTTGTAATATTAATAATTGGAACTGGAGCATTAACTTATTATTTAATACATACGGCAAAAGATGATTATGATAAACAATATAATGAAATTATTTCTAATTTACCAATTAATAATATAGTAGAAGAAGAGGAGCAAGTAGATGATACAGTAGCAAATATGATAGGCTCTGTAATATCAGATGTAACAAATCAAACGTCAAATACAACAGTTGCAACAGATGGAGCAAATTCAAGAAAAATATTAAATGAGGAATTAGTTGTTTTATATAATGGTTTAGTATTAGAAACAGGAACAATGGATGAAGTTACATTAAAATATATTGATGGATTAGCTGATGCTTCAGATAAATATGTAATAACATATTATAATTATGAAAATTATAGTTTTCAGAATTCTAAACTAGGAACATTATCAACACAAGTTTATGAAGGTTTAGTTAAAATAGATAATGTTGGAAAAATAGCAATTTCAGAAGATTACGATGCTATACCAAGAGATGTAAAAGTAGTAAATACAATGCCGACAATTGTATCAGATAATAATCCTAAAGTTGCCGATTATGATACAATAAAAACTTTAATAACAGATTTAGATGGTAATGGAACAGATGAATATATATTAATACTTGCAAATAAAACAACAGGTTTTTCAAAAATTACTCTTATAGATTCTAAAGGTTCAAAAATAGCGGATTTAGCATCAATAGAAAAAAGTAAATGGAAACAAGAAACAAATGCAGAATATTATTTAAGTATAAGTAATGTAGAAATAATTGATGTTGATAATGATGGGGTTATGGAGATAGTATTAGAAATACCTCAAGCAACAGGAAATCCAACTGTAAGTTTATTAAAATATAGAAATGGTGAATTACAAGGGAAAACAGACATACAATGTTCTTTACTTGTAAAAGAATAGAAAAGATATATTTGATATAAAAAATACAAATAAAAAGGGAACGTAAAAAAGTTCCATGAAAAATGAGTGAATTTCTTCACTCATTTTTTTGTAAAAAAATGGTAAAAATGTGTTGACAAAGGCTTATACGCGTAGTATAATAGATAAGCGTAAGATAGAGCGAAGAAGCAGAATGTGGCTACACTAAAAGGTGGAGGGAACTTCTGTGGAGTATGTCTTGGCTTAGACCGGGCGATAAGTTTGATAAATGTACATACTTATCCAAGAATTTTATGTTTCAATTATATATTGAATACTAATGATAGCTTGGATTTTAAAATGGGTTTATAAGAAACACTAGGGTACGTTGATAACTTGCCGTTAGCCATAATATTTATTTAAGGAGGGAAATTTAAAAATGGCAACATCAAACACAAAAGTAGGAAGTGACAAAATTAGAATAAGATTAAAAGCTTATGATTATGTTGTTTTAGATCAGTCTGCTGAAAAAATAGTAGATACTGCTAAGAGAACAGGAGCTAAAGTTTCAGGTCCTATTCCACTTCCAACAGAAAAAGAGATTGTAACAATTTTACGTTCTCCACACAAACACAAAGATTCAAGAGAACAATTTGAAATGAGAACACACAAAAGAGTTATAGATATTCTTTATCCAACACAAAAAACAGTTGATAGCTTAATGAAATTAGAGTTACCAGCAGGTGTTGATATAGAAATTAAGCTATAACTTAATGAAAGCGAGCGTTAGCGAAGCTTGAATTTAGTTAGAGCTATATGCAAAGCTAAATTATATTATATAATAAATATTAAAAAATCAAACCAAGCTGCGGTTAGCTATGCTAGTCACAGCCAATAGTAGGAGGAAAAATAAGTGAAAACATTAATAGGAAGAAAAGTTGGAATGACTCAAATATTTGATGAAAAAGGATTAGTTATTCCAGTAACAGTTATAGAAGCTGGACCATGTTCAGTAGTACAAATCAAAACAGTTGAAACTGATGGATATGATGCAGTTCAATTAGGATTTGGAGAAGTTAAAGAATATAAAGTTAACAAACCAGAGCAAGGACATTTCAAAAAAGCATCTGTAAAACCATTAAAACATTTAAGAGAATTTAGAGCATGTGCAGAATGCTTAGCAAATGTTAAAGTTGGAGATGAAATAAAAGTAGATACTTTCTCAGTAGGAGATAAAGTAGATATTCAAGGAATAACAAAAGGAAAAGGTTTCCAAGGTGTTATTAAACGTCATGGACAATCAAGAGGACCTATGGGACATGGTTCTATGTATCATAGAAGACCAGGATCAATGGGACCTTGCGCAACACCAGGTAGAGTATTTAAAGGAAAGAAACTTCCTGGACATATGGGTGTTGATAAAGTTACTGTACAAAATTTAGAGATTGTAAAAGTAGATTTAGATAAAAATGCTATATTAATAAAAGGTTCAGTACCTGGAAATAAAGGTAGCATATTAAAAATAAAAAATGCAGTTAAAGCATCTAAATAAGAGGAAGGAGGAAGATTAAATGCCTAGTATAGATGTATATAATGTAGAAGGAAAAAAGGTTAAAACAGTAGATTTAAAAGAAGAAATCTTTGGAATAGAGCCAAATGAAGCTGTTGTTCACAGTGTTTTAGTTAATTACTTAGCTAATCAAAGACAAGGAACACAAAGCACAAAAACAAGAGCTGAAGTAAGAGGCGGTGGAAGAAAACCTTGGAGACAAAAAGGAACAGGTAGAGCAAGACAAGGATCTATAAGAGCTCCACAATGGATTAAAGGTGGTATCGCTTTAGGACCAAAACCAAGATCTTATAAATACAGAGTTAATAGAAAAGAAAGACAATTAGCAATTAAATCTTTATTAAGTTCTAAAGTATTAGAAAATAATTTAGTAGTTGTTGATAAATTTGATTTTAAAGAAATCAAAACAAAACAAATGGCAAATGCTATGAAAAACCTAAAAGTTGAAGAAAAAGCTTTAATAGTATTACCAGCAAGCAATGAGGTAGTTCAAAAATCAGCTAGAAACTTAGCAAATGTTGGAACAAGTTCTGTAAATACAATAAATGTATATGATTTATTAAAATACAAGAAATTAGTTTTAACAGTAGATACAATAAAAAAATTAGAGGAGGTGTATGCTTAAGATGGTAGCAGAAGATATTATAATAGCACCAGTAGTTACTGAAAAAAGTAGCACTGATATGCAAGAAGGTAAATACACTTTCAGAGTTGCAAAAAAAGCAACAAAAGTTGAAATTAAAAATGCTGTTGAAAAATTATTTGAAGTAAAAGTATTAAAAGTAAATACTATGACAGTAAAAGGAAAAGAAAAAAGAGTTGGAGTACACCAAGGTAGAACATCAGATTGGAAAAAAGCTATAGTTACTATAGATACAAATGTATCTGATATGAAATACCTAGGAAAAGGTGGAAAAGAAGTTAAAATAAGCAAAAAATATAAGGATTCTATTGATGAATTTATAGGTGCTTAATTATAATAAACTTCGTCTAGCGTCGTTAATCATCATTAAAAATTTAATTTACATACAGTTCGTATGCGCATTAAATTTTTAATTCGATTGCCTAGCTATACTTGTTTCTTATAATTAATCACATAAATTAAAAATTATCGGGAAATAACCCGGAAAATAAATTATAAAAGGAGAGAAACAAAAATGGGAATTAAACATTTTAAACCATACACACCATCAAGAAGAAATATGACAACATCAACATATGAAGAAATTACTAAAAAAACTCCAGAAAAATCTCTACTTGCTACAAAAAAGAAAAATGCTGGTAGAAATTCTTATGGAAGAATAACAGTAAGACATCAAGGTGGTGGAAACAGACAAAAATATAGAATTATAGATTTTAAAAGATTAAAAGATAATGAAGTAGCAACTGTTATAGGAATCGAATATGATCCAAACAGAAGTGCAAACATTGCTTTAATAGAGTATGAAGATGGAACAAAAAGTTATATCTTAGCTCCACAAGGATTAACAGATGGAGATAAAGTAGTTTCTGGAGAAAACGTAGATATAAAACCAGGAAATGCAATGCCAATATCAAATATACCTGTTGGTACATTAATTCACAATATAGAATTAAATCCAGGTCAAGGTGGAAAATTAGTAAGATCAGCTGGGCAAGAAGCTCAATTGATGGCTAAAGAAGGAGCTTATGCTCATGTAAGATTACCATCTGGAGAAATGAGATTAATATCAGTAAGATGTAGAGCTACAATAGGAACTATTGGAAATAGCGACCATGAAAACATCAAATTAGGTAAAGCTGGTAGAAAAAGACATATGGGTATTAGACCTACAGTTAGAGGATCTGTTATGAACCCTAATGATCACCCTCATGGTGGTGGTGAAGGTAGAGCACCAGTTGGACATAGTGGACCTATGACTCCTTGGGGTAAACCAGCACTTGGATATAAAACAAGAAATAAAAAGAAACAATCAAATAAATTTATCGTTAAGAGAAGAAAGTAAGATAGCTGTTTGAAACGTAAAAATTTACAGATATCTTATGCAACAAATAAGAATAGTTGCAAACATTATTAATAATAGAAGGGAGAAAACTTATGTCAAGATCAAGTAAGAAAATACCTTACGTAGCACCAAAACTTTTAAAAAGAGTTGAAGCTATGAACGAAACAGGAAAAAAAGAAGTTTTAAAAACATGGTCAAGAGCATCTACAATATATCCACAAATGGTAGGACATACAATAGCTGTTCATGATGGAAGAAAACATGTTCCTGTATATATTTCAGAAGAAATGATCGGTCATAAATTAGGAGAATTTGCTCCTACAAGAACATTTAAAGGACACGCAGGAGATAAAACAACAAAAAAATAAAAATTAATTATGGGAGGATATAACAGTGGAAGAGAAAACTCAAGTAGCTGAAGCTAGAGCAACTCTAAGTTATGCTAGAATAGCACCTAGAAAGGTAAAAATTGTAGCAGACTTAATGAGAGGTAAAAGTGTAGAAGAAGCACAAAGAATAGCAAAATTTGCACCAAAAGCTTCAAGTGATATATTAGAAAAATTATTAAATTCAGCTATTGCAAATGCTGAAAATAATCATTTCATGAATAGAGCTAACCTTTATGTTGCAGAAATATATGCAAATCAAGGTCCAACTTTAAAAAGAATAAGACCAGCTGCAAAAGGTTCAGCAGTAAGAATTAGAAAAAGAACAAGTCATATAACAATAGTTTTAAGAGAGAGTAAATAAAAGAAAGGAGGATATTTACGATGGGACAAAAAGTTCATCCAAATGGTATAAGAGTAGGTGTTATTAGAGAATGGAGCTCTAAATGGTATGCAGATTCTAAAAACTTTAGTGATTACTTAGTAGAAGACCATAAAATTCGTGAATATGTGAAAAAGAAACTATTTATTAGTGGAATTTCAAAAATAGAAATCGAAAGAACTGCTAAATTCGTAAAAGTTAATGTTTATACAGCTAAACCAGGTTTAGTTATAGGAAAAGGTGGAAACCTTTCAGAAGCATTAAAAGCAGAACTTGAAAAAATGATTAAAAAAGAAGTAAACTTAAATATAGTTGAGGTTAAAAATGTTGATACAGATGCACAATTAGTTGCTGAAAGTATTGCAAATCAATTAGAAAGAAGAATTTCATTTAGAAGAGCAATGAAACAATCAATGCAAAAAGCTATGAAAGCTGGAGCATTAGGAATAAAAACAGCTGTATCTGGAAGATTAGGTGGAGCTGATATGGCAAGAACAGAATTTTATAAAGAAGGTACAATACCACTTCAAACTTTAAGAGCTGACATAGACTATGGATTCTATGAAGCAGATACTACTTATGGAAAAATAGGTGTAAAAGTTTGGATTTATAAAGGTGAAGTTCTTCCAGCTAAAAAAGAAGCAAAAGGAGGTAACGACTAATGCCATTATTACCAAAAAGAACAAAATATAGAAAAATGCAAAAAGGTAGAAATAGAGGAAAAGCAACAAGAGGAAATGTAGTAAATGAAGGAGAATACGGATTACAAGCTACAACAGCAGGATGGATTAAATCTAATCAAATAGAAGCTGCCAGAGTTGCATTAACACGTTATATAAAAAGAGGTGGAAAAGTTTGGATAAAAATATTTCCAGACAAACCAGTAACAAAGAAACCAGCTGAGACTCGTATGGGTAAAGGTAAAGGAGCTCCAGAATATTGGGTAGCTGTTGTAAAACCAGGAAGAGTTATGTTTGAAATAGAAGGTGTATCAGAAGATATTGCAAGAGAAGCATTAAGACTTGCTGCTCAAAAATTACCTGTTCAAACAAAATTTGTAAAAAGAGAAAATGAAGTAGGCGGTGATGAATAGATGAAGAATAATAAATTAAAAGAAATGTCTTCACCTGAGCTAGAAAAAGAGCTAAGTGAATTAAAATCAGAATTGTTTAAATTAAGATTCAGCCTAGCTACAAATGGATTAGATAATCCACTAAAAGTAAGAGAAGTTAGAAAAAATATAGCTAGAATCAAAACAATTTTAAGAGAAAGAGAATTAAAAAATAATCAATAATAAAATTAAGAAAGGAGAAAATCCTAATGGAGGAAAGAAATCTTCGTAAAACAATGATAGGAACAGTTGTATCAGATAAAATGGATAAAACAGTTGTAGTAGCAGTAGAAACAAGTGTTGCACATCCAATTTATAATAAAACTGTAAAAAGAACATATAAATTAAAAGCTCACGATGAAGAAAATGTATGTGGTGCTGGAGATAAAGTTAAAGTTATGGAAACAAGACCTTTATCAAAAGATAAAAGATACAGGGTAGTTGAAGTCGTTGAGAAAGCAATAAAAAAATAGAATTTAAAATATCTTGAAAGATTATTCTGAAGAGATAAATTAAAAAGGAGGAACTAGAATAATGGTACAGCAACAAACTAGATTAAAAGTAGCTGACAACACTGGTGCAAAAGAAATAATGTGCATTAGATGTTTAGGTGGTTCACATAGAAAATATGCTGAAATAGGAGATATAATAATGGCTTCTGTTAAAACAGCTACACCAGGTGGCGTTGTTAAAAAAGGAGAAGTTGTAAAAGCTGTAGTAGTAAGAACAAGAAAAGGTGTTAGAAGAGCTGACGGTTCTTATTTAAAATTTGATGAAAATGCAGCAGTTATAATTCGTGATGACGGAACACCAAAAGGAACACGTATATTTGGTCCAGTAGCAAGAGAATTAAGAGATAAAGATTATTTAAAAATCTTATCATTAGCTCCAGAAGTTCTTTAAGCCATTAATGAGATTAAATGAAATTTAATCGAATGTTACGGATTAAAGATGCAAAACTTTTTTCAAAAAGTTTTGTATGAATAACTATAAACTACGTTTTAAGTATTTAAATAGTGTTCAGATTAAAGATGCGAATTTTCGTTGAAAATTCTGCAAACCTATAAAAATTTTCATTAAAATTTAGAAAACGAGGTGAAAAAATTGAGAATAAAAAAAGGTGATACTGTTAAAGTTTTATCAGGAAATGATAAAGGAAAAACAGGAGAAGTTTTAGAAGTAATACCAAAAACAAATAAAATTGTTGTTAAAGGTGTTAATGTTAGAAAAAAACATATCAAACCTAGAAAACAAGGTGAAGAAGGTGGAATAATACCAGTTGAATGTGCTATACATAGTGCTAAAGTTAATGTAGTATGTTCAAAATGTGGTAAAGCTACAAGAATAGGATATGTTGAAGAAAAAGGTGAAAAAGTTCGTGTTTGTAAAAAATGCGGTGCAAAAATAAAATAAGAAAAAATGGAAGGAGGACTTAAAGTAAATGGAAACACTTAGAGAACAATATGAAAAAGAAGTAGTTCCAGCATTAATGAAAAAATTTAATTATACTTCAGTAATGCAAGTTCCTAAATTAGAAAAGATAGTTATAAATATAGGATTAGGAGAAACAAAGGATAATCCTAAAGCTTTAGATAACGCTGTAAATGATTTAAGTATTATTACTGGTCAAAAACCAATAATAACAAAAGCAAAAAAATCAATAGCAGCATTCAAATTAAGAGAAGGTGCAAAAATAGGATGTAAAGTTACATTAAGAGCAGGAAAAATGTATGATTTTGCTCAAAAATTATTTAATGTAGCTCTTCCAAGAGTTAGAGATTTTAGAGGAGTATCAGCAAATTCTTTTGATGGTAGAGGAAATTACTCAATGGGTATAAAAGAACAATTAATATTCCCAGAAATCGAATATGATAAAGTAGATAAATTAAGAGGTATGGACATTATATTTGTTACAACAGCTAAATCTGATGAAGAAGCTAAAGAATTATTAACTTTATTAGGAATGCCATTTAAAAACTAAGTTAGCTGTTTATATTAGATGCAGATAACTTATGTAAATAAACGAAATGAGTTTTAAGCAAAGAATGTTTTTTATGAAAGGAGAAACAAATGGCTAAAAAATCTTTAAAAGTAAAATGTGCTAAACCACAAAAATATGCAACTAGAGAATATAATAGATGTAAATTATGTGGTAGACCACATTCATATATAAGAAAATATGGAATATGCCGTGTTTGCTTTAGAGAATTAGCTCATAAGGGTGAGATTCCTGGAGTTAAAAAAGCAAGTTGGTAGTAAATAAAGAAAATATTAAAAAAGGAGGGTAAAAAACGTGAATACAACTGACCCAATAGCAGATATGTTAACAAGAATAAGAAATGCAAATAGTCAAAAATTCAAAACTGTTGATGTTCCAGCATCAAAAATGAAAAAAGCTATTGCAGAAACATTACTTGAAGAAGGATATATAAAAGGTATTGAAGAAATTGAAAGTGATGTACAAGGAGTTATAAGAATATCATTAAAATATGATGAGAAAGGTAATAGAGTTATAGATGGATTAAGAAGAATCAGTAAACCTGGTTTAAGAATATATGCATCTAAAGATGAATTACCAAAAGTATTAAATGGATTAGGAATTGCTTTAATTTCTACATCAAAAGGAATAATGACAGACAAAAAAGCTAGAGAATTAGGTATAGGTGGAGAAGTTTTAGCTTATATCTGGTAAAAATTAAAAAAGGAGGGAAATTCGAGATGTCAAGAATAGGAAATAAGCCTATTACAGTACCAGAAGGTGTTGAATTAAAAATAGATGGTCAAAAGATTACTGTAAAAGGACCTAAAGGATCTTTAGAGAAAGAATTTCATAAAAACATGAAAATCAATCTTGAAGGTAATGTTGTAACAGTAGTTAGACCAGATGATGAACCAGCAAATAGAAGTTTACACGGTTTAACAAGAACATTATTAAATAACATGATTGAAGGAACAACAAAAGGATTTGAAAGAAAATTAGAAGTTAATGGAGTTGGATATAGAGCAAGCAAAAAAGGAAATAATTTATTATTAAACTTAGGTTATTCTCATCCAGTTGAAGTTGAAGCTCCAGAAGGAATTACTTTTGATGTACCAAGTCAAAACGAGATAATCGTTAAAGGTATGGATAAAGAATTAGTAGGTCAAACAGCAGCTGTTATCAGAACAAAGAGACCACCTGAAGTATATAGAGGTAAAGGTATCAAATATGCTGAAGAAGTTATTAGACGTAAAGAAGGTAAAGCTGGTAAGAAATAAAATAATGTTCGGGGTTAGATAAAAAAGTAAACTTTAGGGGGTATATTTAATCCCTTAAAGATTAGATACTTATATAAGGGCTTAAATATACCCCTATAAGGAAACCTAGAAAGGAGAAAATAATGATTACTAAAATAGATAGAAAATCAGAAAGAGCAAGACGTCATGCAAGAGTACGTACAAAAATAAGCGGAACTGCTGAATGTCCTAGACTTGCTGTTACTAAATCAAATAAAAATATAATTGCTCAAATTATAGATGATGCTAAAGGAACAACTTTAGTATATGTATCAACATTAGATAAAGATATAAAAACAAAAAAAGCAAATGTAGAAGCAGCTAAAGAAGTTGGAACTGCAATTGCTAAAAAAGCAATAGACAAAAATATCAAAGATGTAGTTTTTGATAGAGGTGGATTTATATATCATGGTGTTGTTAAAGCTTTAGCTGAAGCTGCACGTGAAGCAGGATTAAATTTCTAAAAGATGCAAATTATAAATTGCATACATTGAAGATAAGGAGGAAAAATTATTCTCATGGAAGAAAGATCAGTAGAATTAAAAGAAACTGTAGTAGCTATCAATAGAGTTGCAAAAGTTGTTAAAGGTGGTAGAACTTTTAGATTTAGCGCTGTTGTAGTTGTTGGAGATGAACAAGGACACATTGGTGTAGGAAATGGAAAAGCTGCCGAAGTTCCAGACGCAATCAAAAAAGCTATTGAAGAAGCTAAAAAGAACTTAATAGAAGTTCCAATAGTTGGAACAACAATACCACATGAATTTGTTGGTAGATTTGGTAGTGCTAAAGTTATGTTAAAACCAGGTGCCGAAGGTACTGGAATCATAGCAGGTGGTAGTGTAAGACCTGTACTTGAACTTGCAGGATATAGAGACATCAATTCAAAAGTTATTGGAACAAATAACCCAAGAAATGTTGTTTATGCTACTATTGAAGCATTAAAAAGCATGCAAACTGTTGAAGCAGTTGCTAAAAAAAGAGGAAAAAAAGTTAGCGATATAATGTAATAAATTTTTATAAAATATTTGAAATTATATTTATTAATGATATAATTAAAACGGAAATGTAAAACAAAATAGAGGAGGTGCAAAAACCAATGGAATTAGGAAATATAGAGCCAGCTGTTAAAAGACAAACTAAAAAAAGAGTAGGTCGTGGAGTAGGTTCTGGTCTAGGAAAAACATCAGGAAGAGGACATAAAGGACAAAAAGCAAGATCAGGTGGTGGTGTTAGAAGAGGCTTCGAAGGAGGTCAAACACCATTATATAGAAGATTACCAAAAAGAGGATTTACAAATATTCATGCTAAAAATTATACAGAAGTAACTTTAACAATGCTTAACAAATCAGAAGCAACTGAAGTTACAGCTGAAAGCTTATTAGAAGAAGGAATAATTGGAAAAATAAATGATGGAATAGTTGTTTTAGCTACAGGAAACTTAGAGAAAAAATTAACAGTTAAAGCAAACAGATTTACTAAAGCTGCTGCAGAAAAAATAGAAGCTGCAGGTGGAAAGATTGAGGTGATTTAGTTGTTCAAAACTATTAAAAATGCTTGGAAAACACCAGAAGTAAGAAAAAAGTTATTATATACTTTAATTTTAATAATAATTTTTAGATTAGGATGTTTTATAACAGTTCCAGGTGTTGATACTATTGCTCTAGGAGAGCAAATGCAATCAGCAACAGGAAGTTTAACAGGATTAATCAATACTATATCAGGTGGTGCTTTTTCAAAATTATCAATATTCTCAATGACAATAACACCATATATTACAGCTTCAATTGTTATTCAATTGTTAGCAATGATAATACCTTCATTAGAAAAAATGATGAAGGAAGGTGGAGAGACTGGAAAACAAAAAATAAATAAATATACAAAATTAATGAGCTTAGTATTAGCATTAGTTGAAGGATTAGGTATATACATATCTTATAGCTCATCTGGAATATTTATTAATCCAGGATTATTAACAGGAGCTATAGTTGTATTATCTTTAGTAACAGGTACAGCAATATTAATGTGGTTAGGAGAGCAAATCACAAATAAAGGTATTGGAAATGGTATATCAATGATTATCTTTGTTGGTATCGTATCTAGATTACCTTCAGGAATAATAGTTTTATGGAATTTAATTACAGCAAATGGTGCTGTAAGTACAGTAGGTATAGTAACATCATTAGCAATAATTGTTGGAGCTATTGTTTTAGTAGCAGGTGTTGTATTTGTACAACAAGCTGAAAGAAGAGTTCCAGTACAATATGCTAAAAAAGTAGTTGGAAGAAAAATGTATGGTGGACAAAATACACATATACCACTTAAGCTAGCAATGGCTGGTGTTATGCCAGTAATATTTGCATCATCATTTATGACATTCCCAGCTATGATGATTCAAATATTTGCAGCAGATAAAATTGGTGGAACAGGTTTTTTAGCCGGATTATATCAATTTTCTATAGCTACATCTTCTTCAAGTGTTGCTTGGGGATATTCATTAGCAAACGCAATAGTATATCTTTTATTAATAGTAGGATTTACATTCTTCTATACTTATGCAACATTTAATCCAGCAGAAGTAGCAACAAATATTAAACAAAATGGTGGATTTATACCTGGTATTAGAGCAGGTAAACCAACAACAGACTATTTAACATCAATATTAACTAAATTAACTTGGTTTGGAGCTTTATTCTTAAGTTTAATAGCTATCCTACCAATGTTAATGAGATTTTCAAGTGTAGATATTTCTTTTGGTGGTACATCAATACTTATCGTAGTTGGTGTTGCATTAGAAACAGTTCAACAATTAGAATCTCAATTAGTAATGAGACATTATAAAGGATTTTTAGAGAAATAAATATTTATATAGGGTGGCTAATTTAGCCACCCATGTATAATTTATTTGTGATAATTAAATTTATACAAGAGACTTCTTAGATATGTATTTTATTCATATAGTTTTTGAATTGATGTATAGAATTTGAAGAATTAGTGAAAATAGTAACTTTAAAATTATTTAACTATTTATTAAAATATATATCTAAAAAGTTATTATTAAATTTATTTATATAAAGTATTAATTAGTATGCATAATTAATTAGGAGGTTTTTATGATTATTATTATGTTAGGAGCACAAGGTACAGGTAAAGGTACAGTTGCAGGATTATTAAGTGAAAGTATAGAAATACCACAAATATCAACAGGTGATATTTTTAGAAAAAATATTAGTGAAAAAACACCATTAGGAATAGAAGCAGATAAATATATATCAAAAGGGGAACTAGTACCAGATGATATAACAGTTCCAATGCTTGCTGATAGATTAAATTATGAAGATGCGAAAAATGGAGCAATATTAGATGGATTTCCAAGAACAATTGAGCAAGCTGAGAAATTAGATGAGATGTTAGCTCAAAATGGCAAAAAAGTAGATTTAGTAGTAAATTTAGTAACACCTAGAGAAGAAATAATAGATAGAATGTTAACAAGAAGAGTATGTACAAATCAAGATTGTAAAACAACATACAATATTAAATTAAATCCACCAAAAGTAGAAGGAATTTGTGATAAATGTGGATCTAGTTTAAAACAAAGAGCTGATGATTCTGATCCAGAAGCAATAAATAAAAGATTAGAAATCTATGAAGAAAAAACAAGCCCATTAGTAGAATACTATCAAAATAAAGGTGTATTAAAAACAGAAACAATAAGTATATCAATAAATAGAATGGGAGCAGATGTAGCAAAAGATATTACTGAATACATTAAAAATAAATAATTTATAAAACATATAGTAGGAAATTTGTGATATATTATATGTTCACATGATGTGGATAGAAAATAAGGAGAAAGAAGGGATTAATCAATTAAATAGATTAATAATTCTGTGTAATTGATTATACGATATAAAAATGATAAGTATAAAATCTAAAAGAGAAATTGAGTTAATGAAGGAAGCTTGTAAAATTACAGCTCAAACTTATGATTATATAGAAAAAATTATAAAACCAGGAATGACTACATTAGAACTTGATAATTTAGCTGAAAAATTTATAAAAGAACATGGTGGAGTTCCAGCACAAAAAGGATATCCAAGTGGAGTAAGAGGAGTACCAGATTTTCCAGGAACATTATGTGTATCAATAAATGATGAAGTTATACATGGAATACCATCTAAAGATATTGTAATTAAAGATGGTGATGTAGTAAGTGTAGATTTAGTTGTATTAAAAAATGGATATAATGGAGATGCAGCAAGAACATTTTTAGTAGGAAATGTAAGTAATGAAGCAAGAGAACTTGTAGAAGTTACAAAACAATCTTTTTTTGAAGCAATAAAATTTGCAAAAGCAGGAAATAGAGTTGGCGATATTTCAAATGCAGTTGAAAGCTATGTAAAACAATTTGGATTTTCTGTTGTAAAGGAATTTCAAGGACATGGAATTGGAAAAGAAATGCATGAGGAACCAGGAATACCAAATTATGGAAAGCCAGGTAGAGGACCTAGACTTGAAGCTGGTATGACAATTGCTGTAGAACCTATGGTAATAGCTGGGAAACCAGATATTTGGGAACTAGAAGATGGATGGACTATAGCAACTCAAGATGGAAGCTTGGCAGCACATTATGAAAACACAATTTTAATTACAGAAAATGAGCCAAAAATATTGACAATACTATAAAAATACTATATAATATTATAGATTATTGCTCAAGAAGCAATGAAATATGCGAAAATACGCCTGTTGAGGGCTTATTTGCGTTAATTAAGGGGGATTAATTTTGTCTAAGGATGATGTAATTGAAGTAGAAGGTACTGTAATAGAAACATTACCAAATACTAATTTTAAAGTTGAACTTGAAAATGGACATCAAGTATTAGCTCATATTTCAGGAAAACTTAGAATGAACTATATAAAAATTCTACCAGGTGACAAAGTAAAATTAGAATTATCACCATATGATTTAACAAAAGGAAGAATTACTTGGAGAGCAAAATAATAAGAAAAAAATAAGGGACATCTTAAATACAATTAAGAATTTGGGTGTGTACATAGCAAAAGAAATAAAAGAAGTCACTTATCTCGATAAATAAATTTTTTAGGAGGGAAGAAAATGAAAGTAAGACCATCAGTAAAGAAAATATGTGAAAAATGCAAGATAATCAAAAGAAAAGGTGTTGTTAGAGTAATTTGCGAAAACCCAAAGCATAAACAAAGACAAGGTTAATTATTAAAAAATCGATATTAACACAAGTATGTAGCGGCTGTCAGAAAAACTGATATTCATATTTGTGTTTATATATATGTCCAAAATAATTGAATTACTATTTTATTTATAATTGTATATAAATAAAATACATTTCAGGGTTTAATTATTTAAAGACAATAAGCAAAGTAAAGATAAAAATTTATGGAGGTGCAAAAATTTATGGCTCGTATAGCAGGAGTTGATTTACCTAGAGAAAAAAGAGTAGAAATAGGATTAACATATGTATATGGTATAGGATTACCTAGTTCTCAAAAAATTCTTAAAGACGCTGGAGTTAATCCAGATACTAGAGTAAAAGATTTAACAGATGATGAAGTATCAAATATAAGAAAAGCTATGGAAGGATTCAAAGTTGAAGGTGACTTAAGAAGAGAAGTAGCTTTAAATATCAAAAGACTTACAGAAATAGGATGCTACAGAGGAATCAGACATAGAAGAGGACTACCTGTAAGAGGACAAAGAACAAAAACTAATGCTCGTACAAGAAAAGGTCCAAGAAAATTAGTTAGCAAAAGTAAAAAAGCTTAAATAAAGAAAAATTAGAGGAGGTAAATACCAAATGGCAAAAGCTAGTAACGTAAAGAAAACAGGTATCAGAAGAAGAGAAAGAAAAAATATAGATAAAGGTTCAGCTCATATTCATTCTAGTTTTAATAATACAATAGTTTCTATAACAGATACTCAAGGTAATGTTATTTCATGGGCAAGTGCTGGAGAACTTGGATTTAAAGGTTCAAGAAAAAGTACACCATTTGCAGCTGGTCAAGCAGCAGAAACAGCAGCTAAAGCAGCTATGGAACATGGATTAAAAACAGTTGATGTATATGTTAAAGGACCAGGTGCTGGACGTGAAGCTGCAATCAGATCATTACAAACAGCTGGATTAGATATAACAATGATTAAAGATGTTACTCCAATTCCACACAATGGTTGTAGACCACCAAAAAGAAGAAGAGTATAGTATTAAATATAAAGTTTCTATTTAGTATAGAAATAAGATTATAAAGAATTTTTAGAAAGAGGTGTATTATAACAAATGGCAAGATATAAAGACGAACAATGTCGTATATGCCGTAGAGAAGGACAAAAATTGTTCTTAAAAGGTTCAAGATGTTATTCTGATAAATGTAGCGTAACAAGAAGAAATTATGCTCCAGGACAACACGGACAAAAAAGAACAAAACTTTCTGAATACGGTACACAATTAAGAGAAAAACAAAAAACAAGATCATTCTATGGAGTAGGTGAAAAACAATTCAGAAAATATTTTGAAATGGCTTCTAATAAAAAAGGTATTACAGGTACAAACCTTTTACAAATATTAGAAAGCAGATTAGATAATGTTGTTTATAGATTAGGTTTTGGTGTTTCAAGACCTCAAGCTAGACAAATAGTTACACATGGAAGTATAGAAGTTAATGGTGTAAAAACAGACATCGCTTCTTATTTGGTAAAACCAGGAGATGTTATTTCAGTTAGAGAAAATAGAAGAGATAACACAGTTATAAAAGCTAATATAGAAGCTGGAGCTGCAAGACCTGTACCAGAATGGTTAGAATTAGATAGCAAAAACTTAAGTGCAAAAGTTCTTAGAGTAGTAACTAGAGAAGAAATCGACTTACCAGTTGAAGAACATATGATCATAGAGTTATATTCTAAATAATAACTTAGGTTAATGATTAGATTATTATTTAAATTAATTAAATAATAATTTGAATACTTAGGATACGTACATGAGATATATTAAATTTTATAGGTTATGATGTAACCATTTTAGGAGGTAAGAATGATTGAATTTGAAAAACCAAATATTGAATGTGTAGAGACAGACGATAAGAGGAATTATGCAAAATTCATATGTGAACCATTAGAGCGTGGATATGGAATGACTATAGGAAATTCTTTAAGAAGAATTTTATTATCATCATTACCAGGAGCTGCTATAACAAGTGTTAAGATAAACGGCGTAGTACATGAGTTTTCTACAGTGCAAGGTGTTGTGGAAGACGTTCCTGAGTTAATTGTTAATTTAAAAAATGTAAGACTTAAAGTTTTTGATAATGACGAAAAAATTATAAGAATCGATTTCAAAGGTGCTGGAGAAATAAAGGCTGCTGATATCGTAACAGATGGAACAGTTGAAATATTAAATCCAGAACTACATATAGCAACAACATCAGCAAACGCAGATTTACACATGGAAATGACTGTAAATAGAGGTAGAGGATATAACGTTGCTGAGAAAAATAAAAAAGATAATAATCCAATAGATGTATTACCAATAGATTCTATATTTACTCCAGTAAAGAAAGTAAATTATTCTGTTGAAAATACTAGAGTTGGTCAAATGGTAGATTATGATAAATTAACAATTGAAGTTTGGACAGATGGTAGTTTAAAACCATTTGAAGCATTAAGCTTAGCTGCAAAAGTTATGACAGGTCATTTAGAATTATTTATTGACTTATCAGAAACAGCTAGAAATACTCAAGTTATGGTTGAAAAAGAAGAATCAAAGAAAGAGAAAGTTTTAGAAATGCCTATAGAGGAATTAGAACTTTCTGTAAGATCATACAACTGCTTAAAGAGAGCAGGAATTGCAACTGTAGAAGATTTAGCAAATAAATCACAAGAAGATATGATGAAAGTTAGAAATCTTGGTAAAAAATCATTAGACGAAGTTACAAATAAATTAATTGCTTTAGGTTTAAACTTCACATCAGAAGAAGAATAATTATTTAAGAAAGGTGGAAAACAAAGTGGCAGGTACAAGAAAACTTGGAAAACCAACTGATCAAAGATTAGCAATGCTAAAATGTCAAACAACTGATTTATTATTAAATGGTAAAATAGTTACAACAGAAGCTAGAGCAAAAGAAGTAAAATCTTTAGTTGATAGCATTATAGCGTTAGCTGTTAAAGAACATAAAAACTTTGAAGAAGTAGAAGTAAAAGTTGTTAAAGCAAAATTAGATAACAACGGTAAAAAAGTTACAGAAAAAGTAACAAGCAAAAATGGAAAAGAATACTTAAAAGTTGTTAAAGAAGAAAAAATGGAAAAAAGACAAAAAGATATGCCAACAAGATTAAATGCTAGAAGAAAAATAATGAAAAAAGTTAACAAAGTTGAAGGTGTTGACTTATTAGATAAATTATTTAATGAACTAGCTCCAAAATATGAAGGAAGAGTTGGTGGATATACTAAAATATTAAAAATGGAACCAAGACGTGGAGACAATGGTAAACAAGCAATATTAATGTTAGTATAGAATAAATAAAGAAAGCCTATATGGGCTTTTTTTATTTTTTACATAACTTTGAGACAATAAATACTTCACATAAATAAAAGAATCAACATAAAATATAACAAGACAAAAAGAAAGGAGATATATTATGTTAGAAGCTTTTATTTACGGTATTATTTGGTGTTTTGCTGTATATGGTATTTTAGTTATGATACAAGAAGTGACAAGGAATAGTACATATAGAAAAATTGAAGAAAATGTAAAGTTAATTATGACTGTAAAAAATGCAGAAAATGGCATAGAAAATTATATTAGAGAAGTATCTTTAGGAAGAAACTTTTACAATAATTTAGTAGTAATTGATTTAGATTCAGATGATGAAACTTTATGTATATTACATGAATTAGAAAAAGAAAATATAAATATGAAAGTACTTAACAAAGATGAAGGTAGAGAATATCTAAAAAAAGAGATAAGTAATAATTATCAATAAAAAAAGATATGTTATTTATATACATTTAAGATACAATATAAAAAATTCATAAGGATTAATGGTACAATATGAAAATATTTATATTGTTATTATGTAAAAAACCAGAATTATCTAGTACAGAAATTTATCCCACTAAGATAAATTTCTTACTATGTAAAAAAATTGAGCCTAAGAAGATTCAAATTTTAAAATCTTAGGCTCATTATAATATTTCTATTATATAAATATTTAGAATAATTTTCTTTATCTTGAACTATCATCTTTATCAGATTTAATAGATGCCTTAGTTTGAAGTTCATCAAAAAGAGATTTATTGGCTTTAATTTTTTCAGAAACAGCTTTCTGTTCTTTAGAAACATCTGATGATGTATGTAAATTATCAGTTTTAGCTAAAGTAATTTCTTTTCCAGTAGTAACAGGATAAATTTTTATTGAAGCATTAGGTGAAACAGCTGAGTTTGTAGTAGTTGTTCGGATAACAGAATCAGTTGCTCCACAACTATCAAAAAGTTTAGCTATTTCTTCAGTAGGCTCTTTACAAGTTAAAACATTTCCTAAGTTACTTATTTCGTCACTACTAAGAAATATAGGGGTTACAGCGTCTTCTAAATAATATCTATCATTATCTCGGTCATAAAGTACAATTTTTTTATCAGCTAAGATTGCATCTCTATCCTCAACACTAAATTTATTTCTAAAATCTTTAAAAGAAATATTAAATCTTTCTTCAAAAGGATGTCCATAAAATTTTTCATATGATTCACCAAAAGTTCTAAGCTTTAAAGTTCTTGTTGTTTCTGGGAAGGCAGTAGTTTGATATTTTGGATCATCAAAAGTGATATAAAATGGTACTGCTAATCTATGATATAGTGATTCTGTTGGCTTATAAGAAAACTTATGTGATGCACTACCACGTTCTGCATGGTCATCTTGGTTTTGTGTTCTAATTTGATATTCTATAGCATAATCATAAGATGCTGGTGGAATAATATATGAAGGTAAGCTTAAGTTTTCTACATAATTAGAATAAAATGGAACAACACAAGTATGTAAGCCTTGATAACCAGAAAATTTTGGCCATTTATTGAAATCTTTAACTACAGAATCAATATGTGGTTGTTCCATTATAACAGGTCTATTTTTAGGTATATAGATAACTGATTTTCCAGAAGTAATACTTTCTGAAAATCCTGAATTAGCCGGTCTTTCTTTTATAGAAGATAACTTTTTAGAGTCATATCGTGTATTTACAGGAATAAATCTATATTGGTTTACTTGTAAATTAGATTGATCAGGGTTATTTATACCATGATAATTCATTAAATCATAATAGACTTGATATTCAAAGTTACTTTCAGCTTCTAATCCTTGAGCTTTAATTTCAGGTGGTGGGTTAATTACTATTCTAACACCAATTAAATCTCTTAAACTTTCATTAAAATACCTTAAATCTCTTTCATTCTCTAAATATGTTGAAATTTTATCTCTAACTTTTTCCATAAAGCTTAAAGGTGATTTTATTCTACAACTTAAAGAAATAACTGGTGGAACAAGAGGGTCATCTGAATCATATTTAGAAGCTAAATATTTATAATCATTATTAAAATTCTTTATAGAATAAGATAAGAAAGTTTCTTCATCTGAAAAGTCTCCTGGAGAAGGCATAGCAGAAATATTTATATAATAATCTAAAGAGTTATAGATTGCTGAATAAATTGCTCTTGTTTTATCATCTACTTTAGGATTACTTAAAAATTCTTCTATGTTATATTTAATTTTTTTAATTACATCAATAGGATGTCCTGAATAATGTCTTAAATTTAGATCAATCTCATCGACTTCCCAAAAATCTTTTTTATCTTGCATAGAAACTCCTATATAATTTTTTTTATATTTTCACAACTAATTAATTATACCATATTTTGGAGAAAAAAACAATGTTTTATGTCGACAATATATTGGAATAATCAGCAATTTTTGTAAAGATATAATTATTATGCATATAGGACATTTCTTAGATCTAGGAACGTTAGTGACATAGATATCCTAGCTGTATGAACAACGTGAATTACAGCTAGGTTAAGCTAAAGCTGATAAGTTATACAGAGGAAATACGTCGACATTTGCAATAAGTTTTTTTTTTACAATTTTAATAATGTCCACTTTTGTTCTAAGAGACTAGCTTTTTTCTCAATTATTTGATAAAATATAAAACAATAAAATAATAAAGAAGGTATAAAAATGAAAAAAATAGAATTATTAGCTCCAGCAGGTTCTTTTGAAAAAGCAAAAATAGCATTTATGTATGGAGCAGATGCTGTATATTGTGGAACTCCAAAATTATCATTACGTTCAAGATCAGAGGTAGGAGATGATGATTTAGCTAAAACAATAGAATATGCACATAGTATAGGAAAAAGAGTTCATGCTGCTATCAATATTTATGCATGGGATGATACATATGAAGAAATAAAAAAACAAGCACAAGAATTAAATAGATTAAAAGTAGATGCTATTATAATTTCAGATGGTGGAGTAGTAGATGTAGTAAGAGAATATGCACCAGATACAGAAATACATATAAGTACACAAGCAAATACTGTAAGCTATCATACTTGTAAATTTTGGCATAGAAATGGTGCAAAAAGAATTATATTGGGAAGAGAATTAAATAAAGAGCAAATAAAAGAAATTATGAAAAATAAACCAGAAGATTTAGATATAGAGATGTTTGCACATGGAGCTTTATGTTTTGGATATTCTGGAAGATGTTTCTTAAGTGAATTTTTAGCAGGAAGAAGCGGAAATTTAGGAGATTGTGCTCAAAGTTGTAGATGGGCTTTTAATGTATATGTTGAAGAAACAAATAATCCAGGAAATTTAATGCCTGTTGAAACTGATGAAAAAGGTACATATATCTTTTCATCTAAAGATTTATGTTTAATAAAAGAAATTCCAGAAATTATTGATATGGGTATAAATAGTTTAAAAATTGAAGGAAGATTAAAAACAGAATATTATGTTGCAACAGTAGTAAATGCATATAGAAATGCAATAGATGATTATATGAGAAATCCAGAAGAGTTTGATGGAGAAAAATATTTAAAAGAACTTGAAAAAACGAAAACAAGAGGTCTTACAACATTTTATTTTAATGATAGAAATAATAAAGATTTTCAAGATTATTCTGGTAGACAATATAATGCAAATTATGAGTTTGGTGGAAAAGTTATAAAAGAGATTGATGATAGAACTTTAATAGAAATAAGAAACAAATTAAGTGTAGGGGATTCTCTAGAGTTGATTATTCCTGGTAAAATTGAGCCATTAGAATTTAAGATTGATAAATTATGGGATGCAGAAACTTTTGAAGAAATTAATACAGTAAATCCAGGAAAAGCAGAACAGAAAGTTATATTAAAAATACCAACAAAAGTAGAAAACGGATGGATAATAAGAAGAAAGAAATAAATAAAATACAGAGAATTATATTAAAGACTTGATTTTTCATAGAAAGTTGTTTATAATAGTAACATTCTAATCAAAAAAATCAAAAGTTTTAGTTCTTTTTAAAAATCAAGTTAAAAAATAAGAAAATATATAGGGGCAAGAAGTTAGACTTTCAAAAGAGAGTTTATATTACTTGTTCTTTTTTATTTAGTAGAAAAAAATTATACTAGATAATTATGTCAAATTATATATAGTTTGATTATTTTATTCAAAATTTCTATTCTAGAAATATCTTATGTTATTTTGATTATTGATTAGAAGAAAAGAAATTGATTTTTCAAATATTAATTTCAAATTCAAGCGTTAAAATAAAAATGGTGCAATTTTATTTGCACCATTTTTATTTATTTTATAGGAAAGTGCTTCGCACTTCCTATAAAATAAAGGCTTCGCCAACTTTTGTACATTTCTTAGCTGTGTGAAACAAAGTGAACTACAGATAAGTTATGTGCATCGAACAAAAACGTGGACGAGTCAGTAAAGTTTTGTCTTTTTCATATTAAATATCGTCCACTATTGTTCTATAATAACTAAATATTATAGTCTATTAATCAGAAATATAAAGATTAACACATATCATTCATATCATATAAGCCATTATCTTTATGAATTATAAAGTTTGCAGCTTTTATTGCTCCGCTTGCAAATACAGCTCTTGAAAGTACATTATGTGTAATTTCAAAACTTTCATTATTTCCAAAAAATATTACACTATGCTTTCCAACTTCATTCCCACCTCGTATAGAGTGGATACCAATTTCTTTTTTATCTCTTTTTTCACGTTTACTGTGTCTATCATATTCATAATGCATCTCATTATCTAAAGCATTATTTATGCTATCAGCTAAAATTAGAGCAGTTCCACTTGGACTATCTATTTTTCTATTATGGTGTGTTTCGATAATTTCGATATCAGAATCAGATAATTTTTTTGCAAGTTCAGCAACTAATTTTGACATTAAATTTATTTCATAAGACATATTTGAAGATCTAAAAATAGGGAAGTTATTAGAGTAATTTTTTATTTTTTCTAAATCTTCATCAGAAAGTCCAGTTGTTGCTATTACTGTAGGAATTTTATTTTTATTTGCAAATTCCAATATTTTAAATGTAGCTTCTGGAACTGAAAAATCAATTATTACATCTGCAATTAAATTGATATCATCTATATTAGTAAATACAGGAAAGTTATTATCACCTGTATCAATTCTATCAAATCCGCATAGTACTTCAACGTCTGGAGTTATTGCTATTTCTTTTGCAACTTCTTGTCCCATTTTTCCATTACAACCATTAATTAAAACTTTTACCATATCTTTTACCTTTTATTATTTATTTAGATTTTAGAGAAGAATCTATAAACTATATTTTTAACTTTCTTTTTATTGTTTTAAAAAGTTCATAGGTGGCACAGTATTTATCAACTAAAGTAACAATATAACTTTCTTTATAAGTTGGAAATTTTATTGTAAGAGGCCACATATGTTTAACTATTACATCTTGTTCTATTTCATTAAGATTAAATAAATCTTTTGCATTATTTAAAGCAATGCGAGGGTGTCTAAAAGCATGAAATTTTTTTTGACCTTCAACATGTTTATCTCTCCAATCATAATAGTAAAAATCATGTAGCATAGCACCTCTTGCAGCAGATACATAATCTAATCCTAATTTTTTACATATTACATATGTATAATATGAAACACATAAACAGTGATAAAATCTTGAATTACTTGCATGTTGTATACGTTCTTTAAGAGCAAGTATATTTTCATTTGAAGTTATATCTTTAATAATTGATTTGAATTCATCAATAGTTGGCTCTGCAACTGTTAAACTAGAATTGTTTTCTTTTGTAATGTCCACCTAAAAAAACTCCTTTTATATAAAAATTATATTATAAAATAATTTTAACATATTATTTTAATAAACCAAATGTAAATAATTCACTTTTTAGTTTTTCTTTACCAGTTTCACTCATTTCTAGTAAAGGTAGGCGAGGTATGCCAACATTGTATCCAAGCATGTTTAAAGCAGCTTTTACAGGAATTGGATTAACTTCGCTAAATAAAGCTTTTATAAGAGGTACAGCTTTTAATTGTGAATTTATAGATTGATTTATATTGCCATTTTCAAAATTGTATACAATATCATGTGTAAATTCTGGAGCAACATTTGAAAGAACAGATATTACTCCAATTCCTCCAACTGCTAGAATTGATGTTATTTGATCATCATTTCCAGAATAAATATGTAAATTATCTTTACATAAATTTGCGATTTCTGCAATTTGAGAAAGATTACCACTAGCTTCTTTTATTGCAACAATATTTTCTATTTGTGATAGTTTTAAACAAGTTTGAGGTAGTATATTTACACCTGTTCTGCTTGGTACGCTATATAGAATTATAGGTAATTTAGTTTCTTTAGCAATTGCAGAGTAATGTGCTACTAAACCATCTTGTGTTGTTTTATTGTAGTATGGAGTTACAATTAAAGCTCCGTCAACACCAATGCTTTCAGCCCATTTTGTAAATTCAATAACGCTAGAAGTACAGTTGCCACCTGTTCCAGCAATAACTGGAATACGTCCAGCTACAGTATCAACTGCGAATTTAATAGTTTGTTTTCTTTCTTCTAAAGTCATTGTTGAAGATTCACCAGTTGTACCACAAACAATAATGCTATCTACTTTATTCGAGATTTGAAATTCAATTAGTTTTTTGAATTCATCAAAGTTAACACCATTTTCATCAAAAGGTGTTATAATAGCTGTTCCACAGCCTTTAAAAATAATTTTTTTCATAAATTAATCCTTTCTTTCAAAGAAGATATTAATTCTTTAATTTTGGATTTTGATGTATAAAAATATAATTATATAAATTTATGCTATTATTATATGCAAAAAGTGATAAAAAATCAATTAAAAAACAATATTACTTGAAAAAATGTGATAAAGGTAGTATAATATTTATGTTAACTTTAAAAAGGAGAAATAAAATGAAAGTAAATCTAAATTCACTTACAAAAGATGAAATAGAGGAATTACAAAATTTTGTTAATACAAAAATAAAAAAAGAAAGCAAAGATGTTAACAGATTTTTCAATGATTTGATATCAGGAAAACTAAAAAATAAAAATATTGATATAGATGCTCTAGATTTTATTTATTCAGGATTATCAGAGATGGTAGATTCTTGGACTAAAAATCAACCACAGATGAGTGAGATTGAAAAAATTGTATGTGGACCAAATACAATGATAGGAAGATTCCTAAAAACATATAATAAAAAACAAATAAGCTTTTCTGCTGGAATAGATATGTTAAAAAAAGCTGGAACTTTTTCAGAAACTATAATGGCAGTATCTGATACTTATACAAGAAGAAATAGTTTTGAATTAGGAGATCATGATTTAACTCATACTCAAAGAGTTATATTAAATGCTGCTATGATTATGAATTTAAGAAATGAACTTTCAGAAAGAGAACGAAAAATAATTTATACAGCAGCAGAATTTCATGATACTGGAAGAGTGCATGATTATGAAGATAAATTTCATGGAGAAAGAGCAGTACAAAAATTTAGTCATGAATTAGATTCATTTTCTGAAGAGGAACAAGATTTAATTAAATTTATGATTATACAACATTGTAAGTCTACTTCTGAAAATGAAATGGCAATACAAGCTTTAAATAAAAGTGAAGAAGAAAAAGCAAAATATAGACTTTTCTTGAATTATCTTAAAGATGCAGATAAGTTAGATAGAGTGAGATTTCCAGAACTTATACCAATGTTATCTGATTCTTTAGACCCAAATAGATTGTATTTTGATGAATCAAAACAATTAATAAAATTTGCATGTGAATCACTTGAAAATTCTACAGATTTATTCAAAGTAAAAAATAGTAAAACAAAGGAAGATTTATTTAGAAGAGATAGAATATTTGCAGAAGCAGAAACAGGAGAAGAATTAATAGAAAGTGTTAATGAAGTTTTGCAAAAAAATGGATATCCAGAAAGAAGTAAAAATCTAAAATTAAAAAAATTGAAACCACAAAATAATAAATTTATAAAAGATGGATATATATATTTATTAAGAGGAACTAAAAAAGGTCAAAGTAGTGGATTTTTTACATATCCATATGTTAATGATAAAAAGAATGTTGAACAATATTTAAGAGAACATCCTAAAGTAAATGCAGATTATTTAGCTAGTCAGCAAAGTATGAAAGGTAGAGAAAGATTTATATCGACAACTACTGATATCACTGTTGCTGCTCAATTTACAGCTTTAAATTTAGAAAAAAAGACATCAGGAAGTATCTATGTATTAAAAGTAAAACCAGAAGATGCTTTTAGAGTAGTAAGCCCAATAGCACATGATATGTTTTTTGGGGCTAAAGACTCAGGAGATGAAAGTGAATATTTAATACCTGATTTTGTAAAACCAGAAGAAATATTAAAAGAGTTTAAATATAATGATTATCAAGGAATTTATGATTATTTAAAAAATGAAATTGGACTTAATATAACAAAATCAGATATTAATTTAAGAGAAAATGTGGCTCAGCAACCAGAACTTTCTGATAAAATGTTAAATCAGTTACGTAAATTAAATGAAAGCAATAATCAGTATTGGAAGCAATCAGATGTAGCTGGTATGGGATTTCAATTCTTAACAGAAGCTGTAAATAATGGAAATGGAAAGACTACTTTAGAAAGAGTATTAAATGCAATTTTTGACCCACATGATGATAATCAAAGATAAAAATAAATTTCTTGTATAAAAGATAGAAGTATTGTATAATAATTAATAGATTATACAATACTTTTATTAGTATAATAAAAATATGGGGGTGTATTTGGTTTCGACAGTAATTTAGAAGGATAAATAGCGAGTAGTGGAGATGCCTGGCCACTTAAAAAGGCATAAAATAAATATAAACGCTGATAATAAAGAATTAGCATTCGCTGCCTAAGATGCGGTGACGTCTTACTTTTGCAACCTACGGCTTAAGATAAGGCGCTGATTAGTAGGAAACGAAGTTAGTATGTTCTCTTTATGCTAATGGGATTTTTTAGAGAGATACTTTAAATAAACTTTGTTTATTAAGTAGATTTAAAGGAATGTTAATAATAAACTGCACTCGGAGAAGTTTATGTGGAAGAATTATTGGACGTGAGTTCGACTCTCACCACCTCCACCAAAAAAATTGGTTGCGGATAGGTTATCTGTAACTCGCTTTGCTCGAACAGCTAACGTAACCTCCACCAAAAAATAGTAAAGAGGAAAATGAAATGGCAATATTACTTGAAATGACAAAGAAAAGAGAAAAAGAATATAATAGAAGAAAAAAATTAGAGGAATTTAAAAGAAAATTAACATTATTTAAAGCAAAATTATTAAGAGGCAAGATAAGTCCTGATGATACTAGAACAATTCAAGTACATCCAGATACATCAGGAGCTTTAAGAGAGTATTATATAAAAAATCCATATTTACAAGAAGAGAGTTGTTTTGGTTCTGTATTAAAATTAAAGAAAGATTTTCAAAATAATAATTTTGTTTATAGAGGAATTGTTAAAGGTGCTGATAATGCAATAGGAATTTTGCAATCAAATGTGGAATTATCAGAAATTGTATCAGATCCTCATGGAAATGTTCTATTTCAAGAAATTCTGTCACAAGAAAATGCTAAGAAAAGACGTACTGAATATTATGATAAAATAGGAGAATCTCAGGATAGAGTAAAAGGTCATGATTCATATTTTGCAAATCCAGATTTTGTTTTAGGTACTATTTTGAAAGACAAGAATGGAAAATTTACATATAGTAGTGAAGTTGGTCAAGATGTAGAACAATTATTGGCTGATGAAAGAGAAGAAGATAAAAAGAATGAACTTATGAGAAATAAAGAGTCTGTAGAAATTAATGTAGGTAGAGGATTTGTAATTGCAAAACAAAATTGTTGGTTAGAGCAAGGAAAAAAGATTAATTATGCAGGGATAAATGCTAGTGCTTTATATTATAAATATGAACCACAAAAAGTATTAAAAACAGATGATAATAAATATGTATATTTAGGAACAGCACAGATAGGAGAACCAAAGAAAGTAAAAGAAGATGGTGCTCCGATACAGTTAGTAACACCTTTTGTATATGAAGATGTTATATTATGGACTGAAGGAAAAAATTTAACTGAATATTTTTTAAATAAAAAATTAGAAGGATTAAATTTGGCTTTAGGTGAGATATTTCTTAATGAAAGATTAAAAGATGCAGATTATCAAGAGGAAGAATCTTTTATAGGTGGAATAGTATTAGATGAGAATGGAAAGTGTAAAAGCACACAAAATATACCAGAAACAGTTAGAGAAACTATAAAAGAATATAGAAAGAATAAACAACAAGAAAAAACAAATAAAATTATAAAATTTGATAGTCAGTCTGATACTTCTTCTAGATAAAAAATAGTAAAAAGGAAGATAAAATGAAAAAATTATGTGTAATAGGTAATGGAATACATGCAAGACAAAATATAATTCCATCATTAAAAGAAATAGGTGCTAGTATATCAGCAATAGCAAGTGAGTATTTAGAAAACGAAAAAGAGTTTGAGGGGATAAAGGCTTATTCTGATTATAAAGAAATGTTAGAAAAAGAAAAACCAGATATAGTAGTAGTTTGTAAAACAGCAGAAAAGCAATTTCAAATAACAAAAAACTGCTTAAATTTTGGAATTCAAAAATTGTTTGTGGAAAAACCAATGGGGATGAAGGCAGAAGAGGCTAAAGAATTAGAAAATATTGCAAAAGAAAAAAGTACTCAAGTGATGGTTGGATTTATGAAAAGATTTAGTCCTTGTTATCAAAAAATGAAAGAAATCATAAATTCTAAAGAGTTTGGAAAAATAAAACAATTTAATGCAGAATTTTATATTACTTCTGGCAGAGTTGGATGGAATAATGAAATTTTCTTAAAAAAAGGTGGAATTCATTTTGTTAACTTGTTAGTATGGCTTTTTGGTGAAGTACAAGATGTAAAAACATTTTCTAGTTCTGTAGATAATAATGTTAGCTTAACATCTATTATTAAATTTAAAAATGGAGTAGTAGGAAATATTAATTTTGTTGGTTTATCTTCTTGGAAAGGAAAGAGAGAAACTATTACAATAACAGGAGAAAATGGGTATGTATATAATGATGGTGTAAGAGAAGTACACTATCATATAGATCAAGAAATTACAAGAAGTAATCGTTGGCAAACTTTAGATGAAGAGGAAACTGTTATAAAACCTTATTTAACGAGTGCTTCAGGAGGAATGCAAGATTTATATTTACATGGATATATTGGAGAAATGGACGAATTTATTAATAGAAATGATTTTAAATCAGACAATGTTGAAACAATGAATTTAATTGATTTAATATTAAAAAATATATAGAAAGGACTAATCAAGAGTAGATTAAGTTAAAGATAATATGAGTGAAGAATTAATTGATGTATTAGATGAAAATGGAATACAAACAGGTGAAGTTTTATCAAGAAAAGAAATACATAAAAGAGGATTATGGCATAGAGCTATAGTTGTTGCAATAATAAATGAAAAAAATGAAATATTATTACAACAAAGAAGTGAAAAGAAAGAAAAAAATGCTGGTATGTGGGATATATCAGTTGCAGGTCATATTTCATCAGGACAAGATGCTTTATCAGCTGCTGCAAGAGAAATAAATGAAGAAGTAAGTGTATTACTTGGATATAGAACTGAAATAAAAGATTTTAGATACATGTATTGTTATAGAAAAGAAGAAAAGTTTAGAGAAGATTTTATAGAAAGACAGTTTTATGATTTCTTTATTTTAAGAACAACAGGTGTTGATGACAAAACTTTATACTTTCAAAGAGAGGAAGTTCAAGCAGTTAAATTTGTTGATTTATTAACAATAGAAAAAATGATAGAAAATAATGAACTTGTTGAAAGACCAGAAGTTTATAAAATATTAACTAATTTCTTGTTTAGATTTTAAAGTTTTGGAGGATTAGATGAAAAAAATAGCTATTATAGCAGATATTCATTCTAATATTATATATTTCAAAAATGCATTGAAAGATATACAAAGAAGAGGAATTACTGATTTTATTTTTCTTGGTGATTATGTTTTAGATGGTTTTGATAATAATGAAGTTTTAGAATTAATAAAAAAGCAAAATAGTTTAGCTATAACAATGGGAAATAAAGAAGAATTCTTTTTTGATAATTTTGATATTAGTAAATATGATTGCGAACAATTTAAAAATATAATTTATACATATAAAAGTTTATCAAAAGAGAATTTAGAATATATTAAAGATTTACCTATATATACAAATTTAGAAATTGAAGGTGCAAAAATTTTATGCTGTCATGGATCTCCAGAGTTTATAAGATATAGTTTTGGAGAAAATGACTATGAAAAATTTGATGATTTAATAGAAAAATATGATTTTGATGTATATTTACATGGACATACACATTTAGGATATTATCAAGAATATAAAAAGCATTATTTTATTAATCCAGGTTCACTTGGAATGCCACTTGATGGAGTAGGAGCGAGATATGGAGTTTTAACAATTGATGGCAAAGAAAATATTACATATGAGAATGTTATATTAGAACATGATTATGAAAAATTAGAAAGATATTATAAGAATAGTGAGTACTATAGAGAGGTAGGAAATTGGGCAAAACTCGCACTTATGAATCTTAAAGACGGAGAAAATTATACTTTAGAATTTGTTAATAGAGTTCGTAAGTTATCTAATATAGATACAAAAAATGTAAAAGGCTCTGTTTCAGATGAACTTTGGAATAGTGAATTTAAGAAATTTATTAAAGAGAAAAATTTAGAAAAGTATGTGTAATTTTGTAAAAATGTAAGATATGATTAGTATATGAAAGAACCTGAAGTGTTAGAAAAAATTTTAACAATTTAGGTTCTTTTTTATAACTTCATTAACTTTTTCAAAAAAAGTAGTTTTATTGTCTAATAAAGAAATAAGTTCAGATTTAAAATTTTCAAATTGTTCATCTTTAATATATACTTTAGCATATCCATTTCTTCCAAACTTGTTATCAAGATGGTTGTATATTTCTTCAAAAATTTCTTGTTCAGAAAAAGTAGGATTATGCTCTAATGTATAAAAATATGTTCTTAAAATTGCATCTTCAATAGTTAAATTTTTGTCTGCTGCAGAAACTATTTTTCCATATATATTTCTAGGTTCTAATCCACTAGATGCTCTATGATCTTCAATTGCATCTTTAATTATATGTAATTCTGCTTTTGTGAAAAAGTTATTAAGATTTTCATCTGCTATCATAATATCAGCTGAAATTTTTTCGTGATTTTTCCTATCAATATGATGACCAATATCATGATAAGCTGCTATAGTATATACTAAGTTTAAATTAACTTCATAGTTTTTTGCTATTTCAAGAGAATGATTAATTACACTTAATATATGTTCAATACCATGGCCATTTTCGTTTAAATCATATTTAGGAAATATATTATTTTCAATATATTTTATTAAATCTTTATTTATATTATTTTTATTATATTTGTATTCCATAAATAACTCCAATTTTTATATTTTTTATATTAAGAAATAAATGTATTTGTACAATTATAAATTAAAATACAAAAAATGGCAATATGATAAATTTTTTAGATATTGACTTATTTATATTAAACAAAAATTATTTGGAAAATACTTGAAAAAAGAAAAAGTATTTAGTATAATCTTTTTAGAAATATTTAAAGGGGAGTAACTTATAAATTACTAATCAACAATCTCGATATTAATCTGGTTAGTAACCTTAAGAAAGGTAAGTGAGACTTTTAAAGAAGCAAATTAATTAGGTTTGTTTCTTTAAGAGTCTTTTTGTTTTATATTAAAGAATAAAGAAAAGATTTTACTAGCATTTTAAAAATTACTTTTCAGCTACTTTTTATAGAAAAATTAAGTTACTTATGATATAGTGTTTTAAGATTTTATTAGATAGGAGTTTGTATGAATACAGAATTAATTGATTTTTATGCAACTGATGGTGTTTTAAATAATGGTTTTATAATGAATAATAATTCAAAGAAGATTTTAATTGCTACACATGGAATGGATAGTAATTGTTTCAAAAAAAGGGAAAGAATTATTGCAGAAAATGTGCTTAAAAACGGTATAGATTTTTTAGGATATAATAATAGAGGTAGTGAACTTGTTAAAGATGTAAAGAAGAAAACAGAAAATGGAGTAACAAGAATTTTAGGTGGAACTACTTTTGAAGATATGACAGATTCATATTATGATATAAAAGGAGCTATTTTAAAAGCAATAGAGTTAGGCTATGAAGAAATATATTTGCAAGGACATAGTTTGGGTTCAAGTAAAGTAGTGTATACTTATAACAAGTTAAAAGAAGAAAATTCTGAACTTATAAAACATATAAAAGGAATAATTTTATTATCTTTAGTAGATATTCCAAGAGCATTAAAAATATATTTGAATAAAAACTTTTTAAATATGCTTAAATTGGCAGAAGATAAAGAATCAAAAGGAGAAATATATGATATAATGCCAAAAGAAAGTTTTATTCATTTAATAAGTGTAAAAACATTTTTGAAATATGCAAAATATAATAATGATATAAATTTTTCTTGCTATCATGATGAAAAATTTGAATTTAAAGAATTAAATAGTATTGATGTACCACTTTTTATGAGATGGGGCAATGTAAACGAAATGATAGAGCAAGACGCAAAGCAGTTAGTAGAATTAGTAAGTAGTAAAATAAATAATAGTAAAAAAGATATAAATTATATAGATGGAGCAGATCATAGTTATACAGGTAAAGAAGAAGTATTAGCAAATCAAATTGTAAAATTTTTATTTAATATATAAAGGAGTATTATGATTTATATAAATAATAAAGAAAAATTAGAAAAAATAAAATTAGAAAAAAATAATTTTTATGTTGTAGCAGATTTTGATAAAACGATTACTGAGGGGAGTTCAAATAGTACGTGGAAGGTTTTAACAGATGCAAATGACATAGGAGAAGAATACAATCAAAAAAGAACTGCTTTATATAATCATTATAGACCAATTGAAATTGATAGTAGTATTTCTGATGAAGAAAAGTCACAAGCTATGAGCAAATGGTGGGAAGCACATATAAAGCTATTTTACGAATATGGATTAAAAGATGATGGTATAAAAAAACGGGATAGAAAATGGAGAGTTAAAATATAGAGATGGTGCAAAAAAATTCTTACATGAAATGAAACGATTAGGAATACCAGTAATAATAATTTCAGCAGGAATTGGAAATATTATAGAAGAGTTTTTAAAATTTGAAAATGATTATTTTGATAATATACATATTGTAAGTAATTATATAAATTTTGAAAATGGATATATAAAGAACTTAAAAGGAGATACAATTCATGCACTTAATAAAAATATAGTAAAATTAGACAATATATCTAAAAAGCTTTTAGCAAACAGAAAAAATATTTTATTATTAGGTGATGGAACTGCTGATTTAAAAATGATTTCTGAAAGAGATAAAGAAAATGCAATAACAGTAGGTTTCTTAGAAGAAAAGATAGAAGAAAATTTAGAAAGTTTTAACGAGTTGTTTGACGTAGTAATAACAAATAATGGAACATTTGATGATGTTAATAAAATTTTAAAAATATATTAATTAGGAGGAATTAATATGGAAGAGAAATGGTTTAATCTACCAGAAAAAGAAGTAACTAAAAAACTTGAAACAAATGTAGAAAAAGGTTTAAGTTCAAATGAAGTATCTAAAAGATATGAAAAATATGGACGTAATGAACTAAAAGCAAAAGCTAAAAAATCATTAATTCAAAAGTTTTTAGAACAATTTAAAGATTTTATGATTATAGTTTTAATTATTGCAGCAATTGTTTCAGGTATTGTAGGAATTCAGCAAGGAGAAGGAATTGCAGACACATTTATAATATTAATAGTAGTAATAGTAAATGCAATTATAGGTGTAGCTCAAGAAAATAAGGCAGAAAAGTCTTTAGAGGCTTTACAAAAATTAAGTAGTCATGTGGCAAAAGTAATTAGAGATGGAAAATTAACTGTAGTTCAATCAGCAGATTTAGTTCCAGGAGATATTGTTGTATTAGATACAGGAGATTATATTCCAGCAGATTTAAGAATAATAGAAGCAGTAAACTTAAAATCACAAGAATCAGCATTAACAGGAGAATCAGTACCAGTTGAAAAGATATCAGATACTATTGAAGATGAAAATGTAGGAATAGGTGATAGAAAAAATATGCTATTTTCTTCAAGTTTAATAACTTATGGTAGAGGAAAAGGTATAGTAGTAGAAACTGGAATGAAAACAGAAGTTGGTAAAATAGCAAAAATGATAAATGAAACAGAAGATGGTGAAACGCCACTTCAAATAAAATTAAATAATTTAGGAAAAACTCTAGGTATAGTTGCATTAGTAATTTGTGTAATAATATTTGGTGTAGGAATTTTATATGGAAAAGCACCACTTAATATGTTTATGACAGCAGTTTCACTTGCAGTAGCAGCAATTCCAGAAGGATTAGCAGCAGTATCAACAATAGTTTTAGCAATAGGTGTACAAAGAATGGTAAAAAGAAATGCTATTGTTAAAAAATTACCAGCAGTTGAAACTTTAGGTAGTGCATCTGTTATTTGTTCAGATAAAACAGGTACATTAACACAAAATAAAATGACAGTAAAAAAAGTTTTTGCAAATGGAGAACTAGTAGACTTAGAATCAATAAAAGGATTTAATGATGAATTAAATTTATTATTTGAAGCTAATATGCTTTGTAATGATACAAAAATAGCAGAAGATGGAACATTAACAGGAGACCCAACAGAAACAGCATTAATAGATATGGGTAATAAAATGAATTTTAAATTAGAAAATTATCCAAGAATTGCAGAATTACCATTTGATTCTGATAGAAAGTTAATGACAACAGTTCACAAAGTTGGAGAAAAGTTTGTAGTTTACACTAAAGGTGGTGTAGATGAATTATTAACATGTTGCACATCATATCAAAAAAATGGAGAAGTTTTATCAGATTTAGATAATTATAAGCAAAGAGTACAAGATTGTAATAAAAAAATGGCAGAAGGAGCTTTAAGAGTTCTTTCAGCAGGATATAAAATAATAAATCATCCATTATCAGATGAAGATATTAAAAAATTAGAAACAGGATTAACATTTATAGGTATGGTTGGAATGATAGATCCACCAAGAGAAGAAGCTAAAGAAGCTGTAAAAAAATGTATATCAGCTGGAATAAAAACAGTTATGATTACAGGAGATCACAAAATTACTGCAACAGCAATTGCTAAAGAATTAGGAATATTAAAAGATGAAAAAGAAGCAATTACAGGTAGCGAACTTGAAAAAATGACTGATGAAGAATTAGCTAAAAAAGTAAAAAATATATCAGTTTATGCAAGAGTTTCACCAGAACATAAAGTACGTATAGTAAAAGCATGGCAAGCTAATGGAGAAATAGTTGCTATGACTGGTGATGGTGTAAATGATGCACCTGCACTAAAAAAAGCAGATATTGGATGTGCAATGGGGGTTGTTGGAACTGATGTTGCAAAAGAAGCAGCAGATGTTATTTTAACAGATGATAACTTTGCAACAGTAGTATCAGCAGTTGAAGAGGGAAGAAGAATATATGACAACATATTAAAAGCAATAGCATTTTTATTATCAAGTAATGTTGGAGAAATAGTAGTATTATTTTTAGCAATATTATTAACACCAGTTTTTGCAAGCAAATTTGGAATTACTCCAGAATATATTAATGAGTTAGACGTTTTATTACCAGTACAAATATTATGGATAAATTTAGTTACAGATTCACTTCCAGCATTAGCACTAGCAGTTGACCCAGCAGAAAAAGGAATAATGAAAAGAAAACCAATGAAAAATCAAAAAGGAATTTTCACAAAAGGAATGACATGGAGAATTGTATATCAAGGAATTATGATAGGATTACTAACTCTTGCAGCATTTACTTTAGGTTTAGCAACAGAAGGTGTATCAGTCCCAGAAAAAATTGCAATCGGAGAAACAATGGCATTTACAGTACTTGCACTTTCAGAACTTGTTCATGTATTTAATATAAGAAATAACAAAGAATCAGTATTTAAAACAAATCCATTTAACAATGGAAAATTAATACTGGCAATAGTAGTATCAGCAGCATTAATGATAACAGTTTTATTAGTACCAGCATTAAGAGATATATTTGGAATAGCAGTTTTACCATTACACAAATTAGAAGAAACAATAGCTCTAGTATTTGCTCCATTATTAATTGTTGAAATATTCAAATTATTTAAAATTAATGCAGGAAAAAACGAATAGACATGGGGACGGAGGTTTTGTCTAAATTAAAATAAATATGGGGACAAAGATTCTGTCTAGTATAATTAAAGATAATATACTAATAGGGAAAAATAGAGTTTTATCTAAATTTAGATTTAAAATGCTAATTAAAATAAGGCATTGGAAAATCAATAAAATAGATATAAACTCTATTTTATTTATTAGGAAAGTTCTTCGAACTTCCTAATAAATAAAGGCTTTGCCAATATTTGTACACAAATTTACTAACGTAAATTTGGCACGCAGAACAAAGACGTGGACATTTGCAATAAGTTTTTTCTTTTACAATTTTCATAATGTCCACTTTTGTTCTTAATTTATAACTATTAACAATAAAAATTTATCAGAATAAAATATTATATAAAATTTATAATAAGTATTAATATTCGACATTATATGTTAAAAAATGTCATTAACTACTTGAATTTTTAATTAAATGCTATATAATAATATAGCATAGAGAGGAAAATTAAAATGTTATACGGTATGGATGACGAGGAACTAGGATTAGTAAAAAAAGGTAAATTAAATATAAAAAAAGTAATACTTGTTATAGCTATTATTATAATAGGTTTTTTAATCGTGTTTTTCAGTTCTACTATTTCATATAAAATAATAAACAAAGATAAAGTAAAAGTATCAGATACAAGTAAAAATCAAACTCAAGTTTCAGAAAATAAAAAAGCAGAAAGCAAAAATAATAAGAAAGATAAGAATGAAATTATAGCTTATGAAGGAAATCATTTTCAAATAGCAGAACATAATGTAGAAATGGAAATTTTACCAGTACAAAGAGAAAATTCACAACAACTTATAAAAGATATATATGCATCTGATGAAAAACAAGTATATTTAACATTTGATGATGGACCATCAAGAGATATTACACCACAAATATTAGATATACTAAAAGAAAATGATGTAAAAGCCACATTTTTTGTACTTGGAGCAAGGGTAGATTTATATCCAAATACTTTAAGACGTGAATTTGAAGAGGGGCATTATATAGCTAATCATGGATATTCTCATGATTATAAAAAAGTATATGAAAGTAAAGATACAGTATTTCAAGAGTATGTAGATTGTGAAAATTCAATAAAAGGAGCATTAGGAAATTCTGATTTTAATTCATATTTATTTAGATTTCCAGGTGGCTCTAGTGGTGGACATTATGAAAGTATAAAAGCGGAGGCAAGACAATTATTTTTAGAACGTGGTATAGCATATACTAATTGGAATTGTTTAACAGGAGATGCTGAAAATAAGAAAACAAAAGAAGCATGTTTGCAAGAAATGATTGATACAAAAGGAGATAAAAATAGTATAATTTTACTTATGCATGATGCAAATGATAAACAACAAACTGTTGATGCATTACCTGAAATAATACAATATTATAAAAATGAAGGTTATACTTTTAAAACATTTTATGAGATATTTAAGTAATAATGTATAAAAAAAACTTATAATTGCATTAGCAGTTATAAGTTTTTTTATTTTATAGGAAAGTACTTCTCACTTCCTATAAAATAAAGGCTTCGCCAACTTTTGTACATTTCTTAGCTGTGTGAAACAAAGTGAACTACAGATAAGTTATGCACAGCGAACAATGACGTGGACGATTTAGTAAAGTTTTGTCTTTTTCATATTAAATATCGTCCACTATTGTTCTATTAAATAATGTCTATTATTATTTACTTAAAAAGTGATAGTTTTCTATTATATATTTGTTAAGTATAGTATTAAAATTCCTCTATGAAATTTAATTTTTTTATTGTTTCGTTACCAATTACATCTTTAGCAAGTTCTAATAGTTCATTCCATAATAAAATATGACCTCTATGATGTGCATCTATACCATATAATACTTTAATATTATAGTTAGAAGCAATTTCCCAGAAACTTTTACATGGATAAGTAACAGTTGATAATTTTTTACGTTGTTCATCAATAGGTAAGTTATTTAATTTTTTATTTTCATAATATGTTCTATTAAATATATTATTAAGATTTATTTCTAATGGAATATTATATTTTTCAGCAGCTGAGCAAATAATATTAGCAACTTTACTTTCAATATCTCCAAAATTCTTTCTAGTTAACATATAAATATCTGGATGTGCAATTATATCAGGTATGTGTAGTTTCATTGCTTCTTCAATATAATTAGCATATTTAGTTAATTCATTATCAGTAAAATTATGGCTTCCAAAAATTAATAAATCAGATTTATCATTATTATATATAAAATGCTGACCTAAAATTATTTTATCAGATTCTGATTTTAGTTCTTTTAAGTTTTCTTCTTCACCAGGTAAATATTCAACTTCAAATCCAGATAGAATTTCTATTTTATCAGCATATTTTTCTTTTAATTTTTTTATATTTTCAAGATATTCATCTTTTTGATTATATTCCATACGAATATTTGGTCTTGCATCAATTACATTTTTTTCTGGGCAATGATCAGTAAATGCCATTTTTTTAAATCCCATTTTTATGAAATCAAGTATATATTCTTCATCAGTAAGGTCTAAATCAGCGTGTAAACATCTATAAGTATGAGTATGATAATTAAAATTTTGCATACTAAAATCCTCCATTTATTATATGAAAAATATTATCATAAATATCTGATATTTGCAATAACTATACAATTTACAGTAAAATAGAACGAAAATTGACAATTTTATGTAAATATAATATAATATAATAAAGAACGATAAATTTTTATCCAATATTATAAGGAGGAATATTGTAATGAAAAAAGCACGGTTAGTAAGAATTATGTTGGTGACATTGTTGGTAGGTGTAGTAGGTTTGTCTGCGTGGATTACGACGAATATGTTTGCGAATAGTGCATTATATATAAGGACTGCCCCACATGCAGGAGACTATAGTTACACAACGCAATTCATATCCCAAGAAAGACTTGAAGAATTGCAAACAGATGGGTGGAACGGAGACTGGATTACAGATGTGGAATATTTTAAATCGTTAACACCAGTAGGTCAATACGGAATTAGAATTAACCAAGCAAATACCAGAGCAGTACGACCAGATGAGAGCTTTATGCATGATGAAGTTTTAATTGTTGCTAAGAATGAGTATTCGTGGTTAGTATATAACGAAAAAAATGATTACTACTCTATTATCAATACCCAGTATACCAACGAAAAAGACTGGACATTTTTTGGAGAAGTCAATGAAACTATAGCAATGGAACATTTGGAAAAAATTGACTTTTCTGAATTTCTTGATTACTTTTCAAAATATACATGGATAAGAAAAGTAATTCACCGTATTACGATTTTCTAAAAAGCAATAAAAAATTTAGTATTTATTTATTGTAATGGCCCTTGCTTTATATAAGTGAGGGCCCCAATTTTGCTTATACTACTAAACGTTATCATCTATAGTAACTTTAAATAAAGCTTTTGTATAATCACCTCGAAAGATATTATATATTAAATTTATTGCAAAATAAATTTATTCTATTTTACTATTACTATACAATTTACATAACGATTTACTTTTCTGGAGAAGTATGGTATAATTAAAGGTATGACTAGATGAAAAATGCTTGGAATAAATACAGCCTTATCATAGGGCAGTATGTTTTGCGTGAGAAAAGGCATTAATCATATAGTACAATAGGAACATTGAAAACTAAAAAAATTCATGAAAGATGAGGGAGAAAAAGATGGCAACAAAAATGAAAACAGCAGTAGCACTTGCAATTATTTTAGTATTTTGCGGGTGTACAGGGTGTGGACGGCAGAATGAAGATGTTGTAGATTCAGAAGTAGTATATCAGATTGAATCTGCAAATACAGGAAATTCTTCAACCGTCGAGGTACCTGATGCCGAAGAACCTGAGGTTATAAAATTATTTACAGGCGAGACAACGACAACTGAAGAAGCAACAGAAGAGATACAGGTAGAGCTTGTGGGAAGAGACGACTTCAATCCTAATTTGACAGAAAGTTGGGGAGTTGATGTAATTGATAATCTCGTTCCTATTGTCCCTGAAGGATATGATGGGACATTAGTGGACTACACTACGTCATATACAGGAAAAGACGGCAAGGAGGAGCAGCGTACTTACGAGGACGTGGCATTTGTGGATGCCGAGAGTGAGTACATCGATTATGACAAGTATTATATGACAAGCGATATAATCGATGTAGAAGGCGAAGAAAAGTCTGGGTGGTTTATCTGCAACAAAGAAACAATGCTGTTTCTTGAGCATAAAAAAGGAGAAGATGTAGTAGAAAAATTTTATCTTGACATTGATGAAGTCCCAGAGAATTACTATATCCATGTTGCTGCAAGAAATGAAAAGGCTGCCCTGATTTGGGATGGAAGTTACCTGTTTACTTATAATTTTGAAACAGAGAAATGTAGCCTCATAACTGACTCGGCACTCAATTTCAAGAGTCCAGTTGAAGATGAGCTTTATTTCACTGATTGGAATCATCGTGAATACAAAAATGACTGGGCAAATAGCAGTGAGGTTGTTGCAACAGGGCGGACCGTTGTAACATACTTTTATGATTGCGAGCTTCAGGCGATAGACGATGAAGTTTTGCAGGCAAATTTCACTGAAATACAGAAAATTGCCAAGAATAATGAGCTGAAAAAATACAAGGAGTACCTTGAATCAAAAGGGTACGAAGTATATCGTGACCACTTGTATGATAATGCTAAAGTATATGGATATTCAGGAAGTATCCATCTGCCTTTTGCAAGCAATAATTCAGGATACTGTGTATTTGATACGGTTCAATCAGCTTGGGCAGTAGAGTCGACATCTCTTACGCTATATAGATATGGAGATGTTGTTCGGAAATACAACATTGAAGAAGGAAACTGGGCTATTGTCGATAGTACTTTAGCGATTGAGCAGTCTGTATTAGAGGAGAGCGTATTGACGGCAGAACAGTTTGACGGAAAGATAATGATGGCTGATGTGTTACTATTAAATAACGATGATAATTGTTTATATCATATTTCAGATAATGGTAACACAACGATTATAGCGGAAAACGTTGTTGATTGTTATGCCTCATACGAGGATGCTGGAATTGTTTATTGGCTCGATAGCACAGGAAATGCATATGAACTTTTTTGGTGTATTGATGATGAAAGCATTCTTATTGGAGAAGAGGCAATAGGTATTGCCAAAATTCGAGGAGAGCGTGCAGGATTCATTGTGAAACCCGGAGACCCACGTTGCAATGCTATAGACGCAGGAGTTCATCTCTGCACTCAGTATGGGCACGAATGGCTGAATCAGGATAAAACGACAGCGGCATGGGCATTGGAGTACGATTGGAATTAATTCAATTCTGATTGGTAGTATTAATAGTTTTTGTTTTATGTAGGTTTTATTTTCCATAATTCTTTCTCACGCACAAAAAAACACTTGTAATTGCAAAGTCGCAATGCAAGTGTTTTTTGTTATCTATTATATCGCAATTTTCACATTAGGTGGTATATTATTCGTGATTATAGTTTTTTTCTAATTCATTAACCTTTTCTTCTAATTTATTAATTCTAATATTTATTTCATAAATATCTTTGGCATTCATTAATGCTCTATCAAGATTTGATTTAGAAACTTGTATTGCAAATCTATATAATCCTATTAATGCAAGGATAAAAACTAATAATACTATCACTATTCTAAATTTCAATAATATTTTATTCTTATTTTCATTACTTTTGTTTAATTTCAAAAGATTTTCTTCTGCTTTTTTATCATAATTATTCATTTCAATCATCTCCCCACTTAATAATTCATTTACAGTAATGTCAAGTTCATTACATAGTTCAAGCATTATAGAAGAATCTGGCATACCTTTTCCTGTTTCCCATTTTGATATTGCTCTATCTGTAATATTTAACTTTTCTGCAAGTTCTGCTTGTGTCATATTTTTATTTTTTCTACATTGAGCAATAAATTTTCCTATTTTTACTTGTTCCATAATCTTTCCTCCTTTAATATTATTGTAAAATTGTTATTTGTAAAAGTAAACATACTAGTCGTTGAGTGAGGATAAACAACTATTAGTTGAGTTATATAACATTTGATAAAGCTACTGTTTCAAGCTTTCTCATTTGTATAACATAAAATGCTTAGTACTTATGTACTAAGCATTTATTTGGTGCGGTAGAGAGGACTTGAACCCCCACGGTCTCCCACTAGATCCTAAGTCTAGCGCGTCTGCCAGTTCCGCCACTACCGCATGTGTATATGAACTACAAGACTTATAATAGCATAAATCTGTAATTTTTGTCAATACTTTGTTTAGAAATATTTTAATTTATAACTGTTAGTATATATTATAATATGATTTTAAATTTATATAATTCACTAATTAATAAATTATTTAAAATCTTTTTCAAAAAATGCAACGAAAAAAATTTTTGTGGTAATATATAATTGAATTTAAGTTATAGGAAAGAGCAAAAAAGATGCAAAATTTTATAGAAAAATATTTTGAAAATGATATATTGCAAATTGAAATGCTAATGGATGACTACAATAATTACATACAAACTATAATTAGAAATTATAATATAGATTTTGAAGAGGAAGACCTAGAAGAGATAGTATTAGATGTATATCTTACATTATGGAATAATCAAAATAAATTGATTAGAAATGCTGAGATGTCACCATATATAGCTGGAGTTACTAAAAATTTAATAAAAAAGAAAGTTAGAACAAAGAAAAATTTAGATAATATTGAAGACTATGAAGAAAAACTTGTTGATTTAAGTAATATAGAATTAACAGTATCTTTTAATGAAGAAAATAGATTTATAAAAAAGCAGATTGATAAATTAAAAGAGGAAGATAAAGATATTTTCATAGCCTATTATTATGATGAAAAAAATATAAAAGAAATTGCTGTAATGTATAATATTTCAGAAGCAAAAGTAAAATCAAAATTATTTAGAACTAGAAAAAAGTTAAAAAAGATTTTAAAAGAAGGAGGATATAGTTATGATAGATAACAAAGACTTATATGAAAGATTTAAAATGAATATTGCTATATCTAATTTTAAAAAAGAAAATTCTAATAATCCTAAAGAAAAAATCTTAAAAATAGTAGCAAGTTTTATTTTAGCAATAGGAATAACAGGAGGATTAGCATTTGCAGCTCCAGCTACTATAGAAAAAATTTGGAAAGAGCCAAAAACATATGGATTAAAAGAAGCATATAATCATAATATTCCAGAAGAGGAAAAAGCTAAATGTATTTCAGAAGAAGAGGCAACTAATTTTGCAAAAGAATATTTAAACAAAATGGGATTTGATGGAGAAAATATTGCTAATAGTAATTTATATAGAGATTATAATGAATCAGAAAATATCTGGAGTTTTACATGTGATTTTGCTTCTATAAGAATAGATGCTGAAAATGGAAATTTATTATATGTTCAGTGCCCAAGTTATGCATATAAAATTCCATATAACTATGGAATTGATAGAGTGGAAGCAAGAAAAGTTGCAAAAGAATTATTAGAAAAGTTTAATCTTCAAGAAAAAGATGCAGAGTATGAACTTGTTTCTTTAAAAAGAAATGATGAACCAGAAGAAGATGCTTGGATTTGGTATGCTGATTTTTATAAAAAGTATGGTGATTTATTAAGCGAATATGAATATATATCAATAGGATGGGTTCCTACAATAAATGGTATTTATAGTTATGGAGTAGGAAGAAATAAATATGAAAATAATGAGCAAGTAATCACAGAAGAAGAAGCTGTACAGATAGTAAAAAGCAAAGATGGCGAGATAGAAAAAGAAAAACAAGTAAAAAATATTGAAGCAAAATTAAGAATTAAAAAGATGAATGAAAATGTATATCTAAGAGAAAATTTTAAAGAAGAATTTGAAAAGGGTACATTAAATTTAGAAAAAACAGGAGAAAATACATATAGATATAAAGAAGATTCTGTATTTTATAAAACAGAAGAGAGAGTTAGAAAAGTTTGGTGTGTAGTAGTAGAATATGATGTGGAAGAGTTTGATATGAATGCATTTTCATACTTCGTTGATGCAACAACAGGAGAAATTATAGGTGGTCAAAGAGGAGACGTCTTTTTTGGAGAAGATGGATTAAGAAATGACCCTCATAATGTAATAGAAAAATAAATTCTAAAAAACTTAAATTGCTAAATAAAAATGGCAATTTAAGTTTTTTTGTTTCAAAATATTTATATAAAAACTTTATATTAAAATTTGTTTTTCTAATCCTTGAAATATAGAGCATTTCATGATAAAATATTAATCAAGTTTTAGAAAAAGAGAAGATAAAAATGGATTATTTATATTTAAAATGGTTTGATTATAAAACAGATAAAAAATATGTTATTGGAGCATTATATAAAAGAAATGGAAAATATTATTTTAAACTTGTAAAAGATTATTCAAAATTAGTAGAAAAAATAGATTTTCCAAGTAACACAATACCATTTAATAATGAAAACAAAATATATGAAAGTAAGAAACTTTTTTCAATATTTCAGGTAATGTTACCAGATGTAAATAAACTTTTTGAAGAAGAATTAAAAGAGTTATTAAAAGAATATAATTTAGATACTTATGATGAATTTGAATTATTAAAAGCTACAAAAGGAAATTTAAGAGTGGATAATTTTAGTGTAGAAGGAGAAATTTAAAATGGAAAAATTAAAGGATATGAAAATATGCAATCAAGATGAATATGAATTAACATATAGGGCAATGGCTCCAGATAGAACAATACATCAAGTAGTATATAATAATTCAAAAGGTAAAAATGGATACATACATAATAAAAATTATACAGAGGATGATAGTTTTTATGCCCCATACTTAGTATATAAAATTGGAGAAAAAGTTGGTGTAAATGTTCCAGAAACAGAACTGGGACAAATATTACATTTGAATGTAGATAAAGATTATTATAGAGATTCATTTTTTGAATCATCTATTGTATATGATGATAATTTAGGAGATATGAAAGGTTTTAGAATTAATCATGGATTTTCACATGTAGCACCAGAGGTAATTTTTTCAAGTTATCTTGTGGAAAATGAAGGAATTGCAAATAAAAGAAGAGAAGAAATTCGTGGAAGGGCAACTTCACAAACTGTAGATGATTATGTTAATTCTTATATATATTATTTAACAACTAGAGGTTCAAAACCAAGAGAAGAATATTCAAAAACTGAAATTGATAAAATGAAACAAGAACTTATAGATAGAGCATTATTTAGTTTAAAACTTGGAACACATAGTAATTTTGATGTTACTTTATTTAATCATAAAGATGCCAAATTAGACCCATATTATTTATCTAGTAGAAATATGTTTTCTTTAAATGTTTCAAATGAAGAATGGGCAAATGAAAGTTTAAGTAAAAGTGATGATGAATTTAAGAAAGTTATGGAATCTGAATATATACCACAATATGGACTTGCACCAAATGTTTTTGTACCTAAAGCAAGTGATGTTGTAAAATATATTTTTGAAAAATATCCTGAGCAAGCTAAAAAGTCTTATGAAAAATTATCAAAGTTTACAAGCAAAGATTTTAAAGATGAGTTAGATAATTGCACAAGAATGAGTGACGTACATAAAAAATTCGCAATGAGAGTTTTTGATGTAAGAGATAAAGAGTTTGCTGAAATTTATCAAGAACATTTAAAATCTCAAACAAGATAAAAATTGTATAATAAAAATTTTATAGAAAATACTAATATTGAGGAGTTTATTTATTAGAAAATTTTTTGGAAATTCTAATAAATAACTGTAAACAAAAAGATAGGAGAATGTTTTATGGAAGAAGATATTAGTATAAAAAAAGATAATACAACTAAGTATGGAGAGCAGGTATGTTCAGAATTTGCATGGCTTCCACTAGATAAGCAAAAAGAAAATGCAAATAGATTTGCTGAAATAACCAAGAAAAATAAAAAAGATAAATAAAATATTTAATAAGAGAATAGTAAGTTAGGCTTAAAAGCTACAATATATTATAATAAGTTCTTTATTAGTAAAGAACAGTTTAACCAAATAGGAATAATTTTTAATCTGTAAGAATAAGATGAAATATGAAAAGGAGTAGTACATGAATTTATATATAAATGGAAGCAATAGAAAGAAAAATTGTTATAGAATTTTAAATGATATAAAAGAAAAAGATGATAAATTAATTTCTTTATCAGATAAAAAAATCAATTTTTGCAGAGGTTGCTGTAGTTGTATTGAAGAGTTAGATACTTATTGCATAATGAAAGATGATATGCAAGAAATATATAAAGGAATAATTGATTCTGATAAAATAATAATTGCTTCACCAGTTTATATGAATCATATTACTGGAATACTAAAAAATGTTATAGATAGATTAAATCCATTTTCGAATCATGGAAATTTAAAAGGTAAAAAAATATATTTTATATTAATAGGACAAATGAGTGAAGAGGATAACGAAGAAATTGCAGATTTAGTAAATAAATTTTTTGAAAGCATAAGTGAATTTATGGAGTTTGAATATCATTTTGTTAAATGTTTATCTTCTGGAGATATTGAAACAATTGATGATATTACATCTACATATGAAGATTATGATGCTTTAGTTAAAGAAATTAAAGATGAGATAAATAAATAAGATATATAAAAGAAAAAGTGCAGAATATAAAGTTCTGTACTTTTTGATATTCAAAACGAAAATATAAAGAAAACGTAAACTGTTTCTTTGACAAGTTAACATAAGTGTGATATAATATTGACTGTAAAATTTTGTGAAAAGGATGTTAAAATGGAAAATAAAGAATATTTGAAATATAGTAGATATGTTGGAAAAATAACTCATGACTTGAGAAATGCATATTATAAGACAGGAAGTATAGAAGAGAAAAAAGAAATTCCATTAGAACCTAGCCAGTTAGATGCAACTCAAGGATTAGGAAACTTTCCAGCTTTTTATTTGCAAGGACAACATTGTGAAAAAAGTGATTGTGGTTGTTGTACAAATTGCTTTTATTCACAATTTCATTATGATGAGCCAGATGCAAAAGCAATACAAGCACAATGTGATTATGTAATAGATAATTTTGAAAAATTGGTTTTAGCACAACAATATGGAACTAATGAGTTTGATGGAGAAAGAAAATATCCTAATTCAAAACCAATATTTATGACTCTTAGCCCTACAGGTTCATTCTTTTCAGAAAAAGAATTTCCAAGAGAAGTTAGATTAGATTTTTTGAAAAAGCTAGAAAAGAAATCAGAAGAATTGCAAAGAGATATTGTTTTACATATAGAAGCTCATGCAATAGATGTACATAGATATAAAGATTATATAAAATCAAGTGAAGAATCAGAAATATTAAGAAGATTAAATGCTAAATGTGTTTTAGGATTTGAATCTTCAGATGAATGGTCAAGAGATGTATTATATAATAAACATTTACCATTAAATATTTTTGAAGATGCTGTAGATGTTTTACATGAAGTTGGAATAGAACCAGGAGCATTTGTGTTTTCTGGACTTGTAACTCTTACAGATACAGAGTCTAAAGAAGATATGTTAAATTCAGTAAAGTATTTAAAAGAAAAAGGAGTTTTTCCAGTATTGATGTTTGCTAATAGTCAAGCTTGGACTTTACCAGATTTATTAAGATGGAAAGGAAAGCATACACTGCAAGAACCTTGTAATGTATTAGATACAGTATATGGAGCTTTAGAAATTTTAACAGATAAAGGAAAATCAAAACCAGGTTATTATTTAGTACCAGAGCCAGTAGAAGGACCACCATATCCAGATGGAAATATATTTTATGATAGAACTGATATAGAGAATGTTTCAGAAGATGCAAGTAGACAAGTTCATCAGATATTAAAAGACCTTAGAGCAACAAGAAATATTCCAGATTTTGTACGTTCTTGGAATAATTTTAGAAAAACAAATCCAGAATATAAAAGATATAAAGAAAGAGTAGCAAGTATAGAAGCTTCAAAAGAAAGTAAAGAAATTAGATTTGCAAATGCTTTAAATTTTGGAGTAGAATACATGGCAGAATATGCTGAATACCGTGCAGAAAAAGATAAAGAAGAAAGTGGATTAGAAGAAGATAGATATAAAATAATAAAAGAATAAAAATGAAAACTCTTAAGGAAAGATAAAATTTTCTTAAGAGTTTTTTTGTAATTTTAATAATGTCTACTTTTGTTTTATGCAGATAAGTTATGTATGTTGAACAATGACATTGACGATTTAACAAAGTATCAAAAAAAAAGTATGTGAATAAATGACTGCTTAGTATAAAAACAAAACTAATTATTGTATAAATTAAAAATGAGTGGTAAAATAAATTAGCAATTATGAAAAAGGAGATTTAGGAATGAGTGTAATTATAAATGGATTTGAGGCAATTATAAGAATTCAAGAGATTCAAACTTTATTTAAGCTTATACTAATAGTGTTTTTATCAGGAATTGTTGGATATGAGCGTGAGTCTTGGAATAAACCAGCAGGTTTTAGAACACATGTATTAGTTGGAATAAGTGCAGTATTAGTAATGATTTGTGGAGATTATTTATATAATCAAACAGGAGCAGATCCTACTAGAATACCAGCTCAATTATTATCAGGAATAGGATTTTTAGGTGCAGGAACAATTTTAAGAGATGGATTTAATGTAAAAGGATTAACAACAGCAGCAGGATTACTTGCAGTAACTTGTATAGGTTTAGCAGTTGGTGCAGGATATTATTTAGGCGCTGTTATTGCTACAGCAGTTGTTTATGCCGTTTTATCATATTCACATATGTTATCAAAAAAACTAGAACATACAGATATACTAGATTTGAATATATCTGCAACTAATCCAAAAGAAATAGTAAAAGACTTAAATGATATTTTAAAAGATTATGATATAGAAATTCTTAGATTAAAAGTAATTGAGAATGAAGATGAAGAAGATTTTATAAGAGCCATTTTAAAATATAAAGAAAGTACAAATAAAAACGAAATATTATCAAAAATAATTGAGATAGATAAAGTAAAAGAGGTAGTAGAGGGATAAAATGGAAAATATTATTGAATGTGCAAATTATTGTTTAAATTGTAAATTAAAACCATGTAGTATAAAAGGATGTCCAATGCAAACAAAAATACCAGAATTTATAACAGAAGTAAAAAACGAAAATTATGGTAAGGCATATGAGATATTACAAGAAAATAATATATTTTCTTATATTTGTAGTATTGTTTGTCCACAAGAAGAACAATGCGAAGGGAGTTGTGTTAGAGGAATAAAATCTGCACCAACAAGTATTGGAAAATTAGAAAAAGAAGTAAATGAATGGGCAATAAAAAATAGTTATCAATATAAAATAGAAAAGAAAAAATCAAATGGAAAAAAAGTAGCAATAATTGGTTCTGGACCAGCTGGAATTGAATGCGCAGTAGAGCTTTTAAAAAATGGATATGAAGTAGATATCTATGAAAAAGATAATATACCAGGTGGAATTTTAGTTTATGGAATACCAGATTTTAGATTATCAAAAGATATTGTTCAAAACGTTGTAGATAAAGTAAAAACTTTAGGTGGAAAATTCATAACTAATCAAGAAATGGGAAAAGATTTTGAATTAAAAGATATTTCTAAAAAATATGATGCTGTTTTTTTAGGAATAGGAGCAGTAAAATCATCTACATATAAATTATCAGAAAATGAATTAAAAAATGTGTATAAATCAGATGTGTTTTTAAGAGCTTATAGTGAAAATAACTTTATTAAAGATTTAGGAACTGTTGTAGTTATTGGTGGTGGAAATGTAGCTATGGATTGTAGTAGAACAGCAGTAAGAATGGGTGCTAAAAAAGTAAAGATTCTTTATCGTAGAGATAGAGAGCATATGCCAGCAAGAGAAATTGAACTTGAAGAGGCAATTGGCGATGGAGTAGAATTTAAAGAATTAACAAGAGTAGTTTCTGCAAATGATATTGATGGAGCTATAACAAGCGTAAATTGTATAGATACACAAATACTAGAAGGAAAAGCAGTAGATGTTTTAGGAGCAGAAGAATATAAAGAAGAAGCAAATACAGTAGTTTTTGCAATAGGTTTAAAACCAGATAAAACATTAATCGAAAATCAAGGAATAGAGCTTGATGACTGGGGATATATAAAAATTGATGAAAATGGAAAAACTAATTTAGAAAATGTTTATGCTGGAGGAGACAATACAGAAAGTAAATCAACAGTTTGTAGAGCATTGGCTGCAGGAAAAAAAGCAGCAATCGGAATAATGAAAAATGTAAAATAAAATAGATATGTCACAAGTAAATTGAAAATATATTCTTGACAAAATTATGTTAATGATGTTATTATATTAATATTAAATAATAAAAACTATGAAAAGGACACGATAAATAAAAATAAAACCTAAAAAGAGAGAAAGCCAAATGGTGAAAGGTTTGTAGGAAAATAGTTTATTTATTATCACCTTAGAGTTGATTATTTGAAAGTAATAAAATTATTATTAGAATAATCCGCATCGCTTTGCGTTAAAAAGAAATGAGATAATTGTTAATTTTTTTATAATTGCAATTAAATTTAGGTGGTACCACGGAATTTATCCATTTCGTCCTAATCAGGACGAGATGGATTTTTTGTTATATGCGACGAATAGGAGGAGAATAAAATGAAAGATACCATTTTGAATGAATTAAACAGTCAAGGAATAAATTATAAAGAAGTTGAGCATGAAGCAGTATATACAATTGAAGATATGGATAAACTTGGAAATATTTTTGAAAATGCTAAAATTTGTAAAAATTTATTTGTAAGAGATCAAAAAGGAAAAAGACATTTTTTAATTGTAATGCCAGAAGAAAAAAGAGCACCTCTTTTAGAAATAGCTCAAAAAATTGAAAGTACAAAATTGAGTTTTGCATCAGAAGAAAGACTTATGAAATATTTAAAATTACTTCCAGGTTCTGTTAGTCCTCTTGCAATTATAAATGATGAGGAAAAAGATGTAGAAGTAATTTTAGATGAAGATTTAAAAAATGAAAAATTACTTGGAGTACATCCATGTGTTAATACTTCAACTTTATTAATTACTCCTCAAGATTTAGAAAAATATATAAAAAAAGCTACAGATAAATTAAAATATATTAAAATTTAAAAAAGTTTAAAATTAAAAATAGCTTTATATTGAACTTATATAAAGCAAAGTAAAGGAGAAAATAATATGTGTGAAAATTGTAACGAGAAAAAAGATTATGGTAAAACATTAAATTTACCAAAAACAGACTTTCCAATGAGAGCAAGTCTTCCAGAAAATGAACCAAAAATATTAGAAAAAGTATTTGAAAATGGTTTATATGAAAAAATATTAAAGAAAAATGAAGGAAAAACTCCATTTGTTTTACATGATGGACCTCCATATGCTAATGGAGAAATTCATTTAGGTCATGCTTTAAATAAAATATTGAAAGATACAATAGTTAGATATAAAAATTTACAAGGATTTTATACACCATACGTACCAGGTTATGATACACATGGTATGCCAACAGAGAAAAAAGCAATTGAAAAATTAGGATTAAACAGAGATGAAATTCCTGTAACTGAATTTAGAAATACATGTAAGCAATTTACAATGGATTATAAAGATAAACAAACAGAAGGTTTCAAACGTTTAGGTGTTTTAGGAGATTGGGAAAATCCATATATAACATATCAACCACAAATGGAAGCAAAACAAATAGGTGTATTTGCAGATATGTATAAAAAAGGATATATATATAAAGGATTAAAACCAGTTTATTGGTGTACAGATTGTGAAACAGCACTTGCTGAAGCAGAGATAGAATATAAAGATGTAAATTCAAATACTGCATATGTTAAATTTCCAGTAAGAGATTCTAAAGGATTATTTGATGTAGAAAACACATATGTTGTAATATGGACAACAACACCATGGACATTACCTGCAAATGTTGGTATAACAATAGGTGCAGATTTTAAATATGCTATAGTTGAAGCAAATTCAGAAAAACTTATAATGGCAAGTGAATTAGTAAATAAAGTTATGGAAACAGCAGGAATAGAAAATTATAAAGTTATAAATGAATTTGAAGGAAAAGAATTAGAAGGAGTACTTTGCAAACATCCATTTTTTGATAGAGATTCAAGAGTTGTTTTAGGTAGTGATGACACAATACTTGTTGAACTTGATACAGGTACTGGTGCAGTTCATACAGCTCCTGGATGTGGTAAAGAAGACTATTTATGTGGTTTAAAAAATAATTTAGATATTGTAGTTACAGTTGATGGAAAAGGTATGCAAAGAGGAGAAGAAGCTGGGCCATTTAAAGATATGTATTATGCAAAATCTGATAAAGAAATAATCAAATGGTTAGACGAACATGGATTGCTTTTAGCAAGTCAAGTTGTAAATCACTCATATCCACATTGTTGGAGATGTAAAAAGCCAGTTATATTTAGAGCTACAAGTCAATGGTTTGCATCTGTTGATGGATTTAGAAAACAAAGTTTAGAGGCAATAAAAGGTGTTAAATGGTATCCTGCATGGGGAGAAGAAAGAATCACAAAAATGATAGAAGACAGAAATGATTGGTGTATTTCTCGTCAAAGAACATGGGGAGTTCCAATTCCAATCTTCTATTGTAAAGAATGCGAGAAAGAATATGTAACACCAGAAAGTTTAAGTAAAGTTCAAGAAATAGTTAAAGAAAAAGGAACAAATGCATGGTTTGACCTTTCTGAAAAAGAATTAATGCCAGAAGGAGCAAAATGTGAATGTGGATGTACAGAATTTAGAAAAGAAACAGACATAATGGATGTTTGGTTTGATTCTGGTTCAACACATGAATCAGTTTTAGCAGAAAGAGGATTACCAGAAGCTGACTTATATTTAGAAGGAAGTGACCAATATAGAGGATGGTTCCAATCATCACTTTTAACATCTGTTGCAACAAAAGGAAAAGCTCCATATAAAGAAGTTATAACACATGGATACACTGTTGATGAACAAGGTAGAAAAATGTCAAAATCTTTAGGAAATGGGATAGATCCACAAGATATCATAAAAGAATCAGGAGCAGATGTTTTAAGACTTTGGGTTTTATCATCAGATTATAAATCAGACATAAGTGGTTCTAAAAATATTATAAAACAAGTAACAGAAGTTTATAGAAAAATAAGAAATACAGCAAGATATATATTAGGAAATATATCAGATTTTGATGTAGATAATCCTGTAGATTATGAAGATTTACAAGAAATAGATAAATGGGCTTTAACAAGATTAAATAAATTGATAGCTACATGTACAAAAGCATATGATACTTATGAATTCCACGAAGCATATCAAGCTATAAATCAATTCTGTGTTGTAGATATGAGTCAATTTTATTTAGACATAATAAAAGATAGATTATACACTTCAAAACCAGACTCAACAGAAAGAAGAGCAGCACAAAGTACAATGTATGAAATATTATCAAGTTTAGTTAGAATTTTAGCTCCAATGGCTTGTTTTACAGCAGAAGAAATTTGGCAATATATGCCACACAAAAAAGGAGAAAATATTGAGAGTGTTATGCTTGAGAGTTATCCAAAAATAAATGCAAAATATGAAAATGAAGAATTAGGACTAAAATGGGCAAGATTAATAAAAATCAAAGAAGAAGTTGCTAAAAAATTAGAAGTAGCAAGAGCAAATAAAGAGATAGGACTTTCATTAGAAGCAAAAGTAATTTTATTTGCTGAAGGTGAAGAATATGACTTTATAAAAGGAAAAGAAAATTTATTAAAAGAAATATTTATAGTATCAGATGTTGAAATACATGAAAATAGAAGAAATGAAGATTCAGAAGTTGCTATAGGAGTTAAAGTAGAAAGAGCAGAAGGAGAAAAATGCGAAAGATGCTGGATGTACTCAAATACAGTTGGAGAGAGTGCAGAATACCCTACATTATGTGAAAGATGTAGAGATAATTTAGTATAATATAAATTCAAAAACCTAGATTTTTTAAAATTTAGAAAATCTAGGTTTTAAATTTTAAGCTGTGCAAATCTAATGAACTACAGATAAGTTATGAACAGGGAACAATTATGTGGAAGATGCAGTATAATTTTGTTATCATTTATTATTTTTAGAATAAATCTAAATTATTAGAAACAAAATTAACAACAAGTTTTGGTGTAACTTTTTCAGGATAAGTTATACAAAAATATTTTTCTACAATTTTATATGAATCAGCAGTATGCTTTCTATACATATATTTTACACTTCTTTCAATAGCCCATTTTGCACGGTCAACACTTGTATCATATTTTTCTGCAATATATGGATAAATATCACTTTTTAATTTTTCAAAAGAAGAACCTTTATAAGTATGTACATATAATATGGCTTCTAATAGATACAGAGTACCATTAAGTCTAAAATCAAATCCTAATTCAGTAAGAATTTTTGTAGCTTTTTCTTTTCGAGATAATACATCTTTTTTTACAAATTCAGAAATTTTAGTTGTTATAATATCATATTTTAAATGTAAGGCAATAACTAAAAGATTTTTATAAACTATCTCTGAACGTGAAGTATTAGAAAAAAGAACAACTCTTGGATAATAATGAAAAAATTTTCCATGTATTGTTTCAAAAATTTCTTGAATTGTAGTTAAAATAATATCAGGTTGAGCTTCTTCCATTATTTTTTCTGCCTCTAGTGTTGTATTAGCAATACCAATTATTCTTAATTCACTAATATTAGATACTATTTTGTTTGTTATGTTTTTTATAGTATCTGGTGTTTTGCATAAAATTAATAGTTTTAACATTTTTTTACTCCTCTAAATAAAATATCTTTCACTAATAAAACAATTTAAAACGACAAAAAGTGACAAAATTTTACAAAAAAATTAATATAAATTATTAAAGAAATTCTAAAGTATTAGAAAATAAGCATTTGTAGTAGCTTTTATTAATACTATTTTACTATAAAAAATATTAGTAGCCAATAATAATATAAAAAGCTTCATAACTTTCTTATAAATTTAAGAAAATTATGAAGCTAATTTTTGTTTTATATAAAAAATTAATAATTTTCTTTATAAAGCAAAAATCTACATACCTTGTTCACCAGGGATTATATAATCTATTACACCGTATATTAAAGCACCTATAATAGCAGCCATCCATGAAATAGAATATCCTGCAACAAAGAATTGAGTTGCATATAAAACTACAACAGCAAGTACAAAACCAACGAAACCTTTACCAAATGCCATTGCATGTAAACCAGTAAATTTTATTATAAGATAATCCATAACAGTTAAAACTGCGGCAGATATAGCTAGTGACCATATATTATTTATAGAAAAACCAGGTGTAAAGAAAGCTGTGATTCCTAAAATAATAGCAGCAACTATAAATCTTCCAACTATTTGTCCCAATGTTCCCATTGATGAACTACTAGATTGAGTATTTGAATTATTATTATCCACTTTACTAACCTCCTTGTATAAGAATATATTTGGATATTAAATTTTAAAATTAATAAACAAATATAAGTATATTTTAATAATTTTTGCGAAAAATATTCATATAAAATTTGTATATAGAGGATAAAATCATGCTTGTATTTGTAAGAACTGTAATTATATATGTTTTGGTTTTAATTGTAATGAGATTTATGGGGAAAAGAGAAATTGGTCAGATGCAACCATTTGAACTTGTAATTTCAATAATGATTGCCGATTTAGCATCAACTCCTATGGCAGAAACTGGAATTCCAATATTATATGGAATTATTCCAATTTTAGGATTACTTTTTATGCATATAATTATTTCTGTACTTAATATAAAAAGTGTAAAAATGAGAGGTATTATATGTGGTAAGCCTGCAATTTTAATAGATAAAGGAAGAATTGATGAATCAGCATTAATAAAAGAAAATTTTACTATAAATGAATTGCAAGAAAGATTAAGAGTAAATAATGTTAATAATATAACTGATGTTGAGTATGCAATTTTAGAAACAAGTGGACAAATAAGTGTTATATTGAAATCAGAGAAAAGAACTGTAACACCAGAAGACTTGAATCTAAATGTAGAACCTACAAGGATTTCATATGATTTAATAATAGATGGTAAGATTATGTATGACAATTTAAACAAACTTGGAAAAGATGTAAAGTGGTTAGAAGATGAAGCATTAAAACTTAATCTTATACCATCACAAGCACTAATATTTGTACTAAATGGTGATGGAACGTTTTTTTATCAAACTAAGATAAAAAAATAGTAGTTAAAGTATAAAAAATATAGATAGGAATTTTTAAAATGAGATTTTTAAAGGAATACACAATACTATTTTTGATAATAGTATTTATAATTTTTATTGAAATTATTACAGACAATATAACAAAAAATTTTTTGTCAGAGATAAATGGAAAGATAGAAGAATTAGAATATGCTATAGAAACTGATGAAAATGAGAAAAAGATAGAAGAACTTTCTGAACTATGGAAAAATAAAGAAAAGAAATTAGAATATTTTATGGAGCATAGAGAGTTAGAGGAAATTAGTTGTAAAATTACAAATGCAAAATGTAATATTGAAAATGATAATATAGATGAAGCAAAAGAACAAATTGATGAAATTAAATTTAGAGTAGAACATATTAAAAATATACAAAAAGTTGATTTGAGGAATATATTTTAAATGAGAAAAATTTTGCAATTTTTCTCATTTTTCTATATTTGTATCTTTTATTATATAAATAGGTCTTTGTTTTACTTCTAAGTACGTTTTTGATAAATATTGTCCAATTATTCCTAAAGAAAAAAGTTGAATACCACTAACCATAAAAATTATACATACTAAAGAAGGCCAACCACTTGTAGGATCTCCTAAAATAAGAGTTTTAAAAATTATAGCAATAATTAGTAAAAATGAAACTACACAAAAAAGTAAACCAATTAAAGAAGATAATATAAGTGGTGCAGTAGAAAAAGCTGTAATACCTTCAAGTGCATACTTTGTTAGTTTCCAAAAAGACCATTTTGTTTCTCCAGCAACTCTTTGTACATTTTTATATTCTATCCATTTTACATTAAATCCAACAAAACTAAAAAGCCCTTTTGAATATCTGTTATATTCTTTTAAAGAAATTATTGCATTTACAACAGTTCTTTTCATAAAAACATAATCTCTGGCTCCATCAACCATTTCAAAGCTTGTCATTTTATTAATTAATTTATAAAAAATTCTTGCAAAAAAACTTCTAATTAAAGGTTCTCCTTTTCTATTTACACGTCTTGTTCCAACAGCATCGAAATCTTCATTTTTAACAGAATTGTACATTTCAAGTAAAAGAGAAGGTGGATCTTGAAGGTCCGCATCCATAAGAGTAACATAATCTCCAGAAGCATTTTCAAGACCTGCGTATATTGCTGATTCTTTTCCAAAGTTTCTTGAAAAAGAGACATATTTTACTTGATTATCTTTTTTACTTAAATCTTTAAGAATTTGAATTGTATTATCAGTTGAACCATCATTTACAAAAAGAATTTCAAAGTTTACATCTTCTGGAAATTCTTTAATATTTTTTTGCAATTCGTCGTAAAATAAAGGTAATGCTTTTTCTTCATTAAAACAAGGTACGATTATTGAAATTTTTTCCATATTTTATACTCCTAAATCTAAATAACAAAATTATTATAGCACAGACAAGCTATTATTACAAGAATAAGAATTATATTGAAAGTTTTAAGAAAATTTACATATAGCGAATTTTAATAGAAATTTACTGAAAAAATCTCAAATTTGTTTTAAAAATTAAAGAAAATATTTGTAATATTATTATATAAATGATGTATATAATTTATATAAAAATGGTAAAATTAATCTTATGAGGAAGATAATATAAAAAAATGTTATGAAAGTACTCTGAATTTTAATAAATAAAGGATTTACCAATATTTATTGTAGTATCAAATATTATATGTAAATTATAATATATCAAATATTTAGAGCAATTTACATAAAAAATAGCAAATTTAATTATCATTATAAAAAATATTTACATTTTTTATTAAATAAATCGTAAAAAGGGTTGATATTTCTTTAAAAATGTAATATAATTGTAACGCAAATGTAATATGAAATTTGCTCATAAAAACTGAAAGGAAGAATGTTGATGTTTGGACAAGATATCGGAATTGATTTAGGAACAGCTACAGTAATAGCATATATAAAAGGGAAAGGCATTGTTTTAAGAGAGCCTTCTGTAGTTGCTGTAAATAACGTAACAGGTGAAGTTTTAGCTGTTGGACACGAAGCTAGACGTATGTTGGGAAGAACACCTGGAAATATTGTCGCAACAAGACCTTTAAGAGAAGGAGTAATTTCAGATTATACAGTTACAGAGAAAATGCTAAAATATTTTATTGGAAAAATAGGGGGAAAATTTTTATTTGCTCCTAGAATAATGATATGCATACCTTCTCAAGTTACTGAAGTAGAAAAGAAAGCTGTAATAGATGCTGCATCAAATGCAGGAGCAAGAAAAGTTTATTTAATAGAAGAACCAATAGCAGCTGCTATTGGAGCTGGAATTGATATTTCAAAACCTTGTGGAAATATGATTGTAGATATAGGTGGAGGAACAACAGATATAGCAGTTATATCTTTAGGTGGATCTGTTGTAAGCTCTTCTTTGAAGGTTGCAGGAGACAAATTTGATGAACATATAGTAAAATATATTAAAAAAAGACATAATGTAATGATAGGAGAAAGAACAGCTGAAGAATTAAAACAACAAATAGGTTGTGTATATCCTAAAATACAAGATATGGAAATGGATGTTAGAGGAAGAGACTTAATAACAGGACTTCCAAAAACAATAACAGTTTATTCTAGTGAAATGATGGAAGCTTTAGAAGAACCAGCAACTCTTATAGTAGATGCAGTTCACTCAGTATTAGAAAGAACACCACCAGAACTTGCAGCAGATATTAGTGATAAAGGAATTTATATGACAGGTGGAGGATGCTTAATAGATGGACTAGATAGATTATTACAAGAAAAAACAGGAATAAATGTTATGATAGCAGAAGATGCAATTTCTTGTGTAGCTAAAGGAACTGGAAAAGCTTTAGACAATTTAGATAGTATGGACAAAATGAGAAAATAATAAAATCCAACATATACTTAAAAAATAGACACGGGGACGGAGGTTTTGTCTAATTTTATAAATTATTTTAAATAATATTTTTATATATTAGACAAATTAGACAAAACCTCCGTCCCCGTGTCTATTTATTTGAAAGAGAGTAATAATATGAAGAATAATAAAAGTGTTGCTTTTTTTACATTAGGGTGTAAAGTAAATCAATATGAAACTAATGGAATGGTGCAAGAATTTAAAAATAATGGATACGAAGTAGTTAGTTTTGAAGAAAAAGCGGACATATATGTAATAAATACTTGTACAGTAACAAATATGTCAGATAGAAAATCAAGACAATTTTTAAGACAAGCTAAAAAGAATAATCCATCATCATTAGTTGTAGCTGTTCGGATGTTATGTTCAAGTTGCAAAAGATGAAGTAGAAAAAATACCAGAAATAGATTTATGCTTAGGAACTAATGAAAAAATAGATATTGTAAAATATATTGAAAATTATTTAGAAAATAATAAAAAAGATATCAAAATAGATGAAGTTTTGTATAATCCTAATTATGGAGATTTTGGAAGCGTAACATATACAGAAAAAACAAGAGCAGTTATAAAAGTACAAGATGGATGTGATAGATTTTGTTCATACTGCATAATTCCATATGCTAGAGGAAAAGTCAGAAGTAGAAATCCTAAAAGTGTAGTAGAAGAAATCGAAAAGATTGCTAAAAATGGAATAAAAGAAGTAGTTATAACAGGAATACATGTTGCTTCATATGGAAAAGATTTTAAAGAAGAATATAGATTAATAGATTTATTAGAAGATATTAATAAAATTGATGGAATTGAAAGAATTAGATTAGGCTCAATAGAACCACTTTTAATTTCAGAAGAATTTATTAATAGATTAAAAAAATTAGAAAAAATATGTCATCATTTTCATTTATCACTTCAAAGTGGATGCACTGAAACTTTAAAAAGAATGAATAGACGTTATACAATAGAAGAGTTTGAAGAAATAGTAGAAAGATTAAGAAAAGCATATCAAGATGTAATATTAACTACAGACATAATAGTTGGTTTTCCAGAAGAAACTGACAAAGAATTTGAAATTACATATGAGTTTTTAAAGAAAATAAAATTTTATAAAATGCATATTTTTAAATATTCTCCAAGAAAAGGAACAAAAGCAGCTATTATGAAAAAACAAATTTCAGGAGATATAAAAGAATTAAGAAGCAAAAAATTATTAGAATTGTCTGATAAAAACGAAAATGAATATTTATCCACATATTTAGGAAAAGAAGTGGATGTGCTATTTGAAGAAAAAGAAGACGATTTTTATAAAGGACATACTCAAAATTATATAATGGTAAAAATAAAATCAAACGATGACATTTCAAACAAGGTAGAAAAAGTAAAAATTGTAGATGTAGAAAATTTATGTTTAATAGGAAAAATGTAATAAAAAAGTAATTAAAACTTAATATAAAAAATATTGATAAAAAAAGTCGAATATAGTATAAATAGTGTATGAAGGTAATTTAGCGTTATACTAAGGAGGACTATCAATATGAAAGAATATAAGTTAGTAGAAACTGCAGAAGCAGGAAACTTACCAGCTGTTGTAGGAGTTTGGAGTAAAATAAAAGGTCTTTTACTTAAAAAAATAGATTTAAGCAAACCAGTAGTATTAGAAATGACAGTTCAAGAAGAAAAAGTATTAACAGAAGTTCATGATTTTTTATTTCAAGAAATTAAATTTCCAGAATTACATGACTTTTTCTTTCAAGAAATAAATATATTTAAAAAGAAAAATAAATAAAATTTATATTAGGTAATTTTGTGAGTCTAAGATATAAGTAATATCTTAGACTCATTTGTTATTTGTAAATAAAAATGGTAGATTAAAAAGTATTATTATGCTAAAATTATAGCTTGTCATATGGATTAACAGGAAATTTTATTAAACTACTTGAAAAATAATCTAAATTGTTATAGAATAATTTTGGTCAAAAAGACCAATATTAATGAAGATACTTATAAAATAGATATAGTATCAGAAGTGGAGGAATTTATAATATGTCAGTAAAAGTAGCGATTAATGGTTTTGGACGTATAGGACGTCTTGCATTTAGACAAATGTTTGGAGCAGAAGGTTATGAAATAGTTGCAATCAACGATTTAACTAACCCTACAATGTTAGCTCATTTATTAAAATATGATTCTGCACAAGGAAGATATGCAAAAGCAGATACAGTATCAGCTGGAGAAGATTCTATCACAGTAGATGGAAAAACAATAAAAATATATGCTATGGCTAATGCTGAAGAATTACCTTGGGGAGAAATAGGAGTAGATGTTGTACTTGAATGTACAGGATTCTACACATCAAAAGAAAAAGCAGAAGCTCACATTAGAGCAGGAGCTAAAAAAGTAGTTATATCTGCACCAGCAGGAAAAGATTTACCAACAGTCGTTTTTGGTGTAAATGAAGGTGTATTAAAAGCTGATGATACAATAATATCAGCAGCATCATGTACAACAAACTGTTTAGCACCAATGGCTAAAGCATTAAATGATTATGCACCAATCCAATCTGGTATAATGTCTACAATACATGCATATACAGGAGATCAAATGGTACTTGATGGACCACATAGAAAAGGTGATTTAAGAAGAGCACGTGCAGCAGCAGTTAATATTGTTCCAAATTCAACAGGAGCAGCAAAAGCTATAGGATTAGTTATTCCTGAATTAAATGGAAAATTAATTGGATCAGCACAAAGAGTTCCAGTTCCAACAGGATCAACAACTATATTAACAGCAGTTGTTAAAGGAGAAAATGTTACTCCAGAATCAATAAATGCAGCTATGAAAGCAGCATCAAATCAATCATTTGGATATACAGATGAACCATTAGTTTCATCAGATATAATAGGAATAACATATGGATCTTTATTTGATAGCACACAAACAATGGTAATAGATTTAGGAAATGGATTATATCAAGTACAAGTAGTTTCTTGGTATGATAATGAAAATTCTTACACAAGCCAAATGGTAAGAACAATAAAATATTTTGCTGAATTACACTAATATTAAAATTTAATAAAAGTTAAAGAGTACTTCATTTGAAGTGCTCTTTTTGTACGTTAGTAGAAAAGTTTTCTTAAATTTATACTAAAAAAATTAGTGATTTTTATAAAGTATAAAAAAATTATAAAAAGTGTAACCTTATTATTTTTTTAATCAATATTATAGTGAAGATATCTTAAAGGAGCAAGAAGTTGAACAAAGAAGATTTAATATACATGTATATAGATAATGGAAAAGTAAATCTAGAAAAAATAGCAGATGAGTTTTCAGGATACTTATGGAAAATTATTGTAAATTCTGGAATAACTCAAAGTGATGAAATTAAAGATATTATTTCAGATACATATTTAATTTTATGGAATAATCAAGAAAAACTAGATGTTAATAAACCATTATCACCATATCTAATTGGAATAGTAAAAAATTTAATAAAAAGATATTTTGATAAATTTTCTAGAAAAATTGTAGAAGGAAATATTGAAGATTATGAAAATTTGATATTAACAGACTGCAAAATAGAAGAAAATTTAGAAATAAAAGAAATAAATTATAATATATTAAAGATTTTAAATACCTTTAAAAAAGAAGAAAAAGATATATTTATAGAGTTTTATTATGAAGAAAGAAAAGTAAAAGAAATTGCAGAAAAATATAATTTTTCTGAGGCTAAAGTAAAAACAAAACTTCATAGAATACGAAATAAAATAAGAAAGGAATTATTGAAAGGAGGATATAGTATAAATGGATAATAAAGATTTACAAGATATAAAAAGTTTAATGAAAGATAAGATTGCTGTATCTAATTTTCAGTTAAATAATAATATGGATATAAAAAATAAAAAAATAATTTGGTTAAAAAATCTAACAGCTATTGCAGCATGTATAATTTTTACTTCTGGAATTATTTTCTCAAATAAAATAAGTACAAAAATATATGATTTAGCAGTAGCTGAAAAAGTAGAAAAAGTAGCAGTAAATACTAAAACAACTGCTAAGTTTAATGCAGAATATAGTGAGTCAAATGAAGAAATAATTGATTTGGAAAATAATAATCAAGGACTTTCACAAGATAACATAAAAATAAAAGTTGATGATATAGTAATGGATGATAACAATTTAAAGGTTACATTTAATATTGAATTATCAGATAATATAAAACAGAAAATTAATAAAGAAAAAGGTGTAGAAGCTGAATTATCAGACTTAATAATAACAGATGAAAATGATAATATATTATTTTGTGAAGATGTGGAAAGAGTAAAAAAAATATTAAATATAGATACTACAGAAGGATATTCAGCAGAAAGCGGTTTAAGTTTTGAAGAATATGAACAAAAAATATTAAATGAAAATGAAAAATATTATGAAGGATATGCAAGTTCATATGTACTAAAATATAATGGAAATAGCATAAAACTAATGTATAATATGAATTTAGTAGGACAAGAAAAATATTATCCAAGATGCAATAAATTAAACTTTGCGATTGGTGAAATTAAGATTATAAATGATGCAGAAAATGATTTTGGAGGAACAAAATTAAATTATCAAGGAAAATGGAATATTTCTTTAGATTTACCAGAAAACATAACAAATAGAAAAATGATAACTTATAAAATGCTAGAAAGTGAATTAAATGGAGAAAATAAAGTAAAAATATTTAATGTTTTAGATTCAGGAACTGAAGTTAAACTAAGACTAAAAGCACCAGAAGTAACAGAATCAGATATTTCTCCACAACTAAAATTAATAAATGAATTAGACCTTGAAAATCCAACAGTTCAAATAAGAGATTATTTTGTAGATGAATTAATGGCAAGTGAAGAATATAGAAAATATGAAGATGACTTAAGCAAGAGATATATGATTCAAGAAGCTTATATAGAAGATGAAACAGGAAAAAGATACGATATAGAAAGAGGTGCATATGCAAATGGCGGTGGAAAAATAAGTGCAGATAATTTTTATGAGCCAGCATTAGTATTTAATTTAAAAGAAAAAGATATTAAAGAAAATTTAAAATTACATGTAAAATATTTTGATAAAGAATATGTATTTGATTTAGTAAAGGAGGCAGAAGTATAATGAGAATAAAAAATATAAAAAGTTTATTTTTTAAAGTTGTGGTTATAATTTTACTCCTTACTATGGTTAATGTGAATAATAGTTATGCTACTAGCTCAAAAGAAGATATAGAAGTATTTAAAGAATGTTTAGAAAATTATAAACAAATGGAAATGAAAAAGGGATTTATGGGAACACCATATAAAGATACAATATATTATGTATCAGGTTCTCCAAAAGCAAAAAATTCTGAAACTGGAGAAGAATATATTAGTACTAGTTATGGAGCAGGAATTTGTTCAGAAGAAGAAAATGGACTTGCATATTATCATCTTATAATAGATATATTTGAAGATTACTTTGATAAATATTTAGATGAAAATTTACCTGATGAAGAAAGATTATTAGATTATTTTGTATCTGGAATTTTTCCATACACAAGGGAAGAAAATTTTAAAGATGGTGATGATATAGAAATAAAAATTCGTGCTTTTGTAATACCTGCTTCAGAAAAAACAATTTGGGCTAAAAATAAAGAAAAAGTATATGTAGGTGCTTATGAGAATTATAAATTAAAAGTTGCTTTAGAAGGATATAATACAGATGAATATTATATTCATTTCAAAAAACAAGATGGTGAATATAATGTATCATATATTGGTACTATGCCGGAAGGATATGATGACTATGTAGCAAGAATGAAAGCACGTGGAATAGATTTAGAAAATATAAATTATGCAGAATTAATAAATAGTAAAACAGAAACAGAGCTTATAGCAGAATCAGTAGAAGTAGAAAATTTTGAAATGGGAAATGTTATTGAAGTAAAATCTAATATAAATGCTACTGTAGTAATTATATGTAGTTTAGGACTGATAACAACACTAGGTTTAACAATAAAAAGAATTAACAAAAAATAAAATTAATATAATTGCCAAAATTGGTAAAAATAGTAAAAAGAATACTTGAAAAGTATTCTTTTTTGTTATAGAATATGTCTGTATAAAAATATTAAAAAGTGTAAATACATAAAGATCTTATAAATAAGATATTAAAGGGAGGATAAATATGAATAAGAAAACTGTAAAAGACATTGATGTAAAAGGAAAGAAAGTGTTAGTTAGATGTGATTTTAACGTTCCTTATAATGAGGATAGAGTTATCACAGATAACAGAAGAATAGTAGCAGCATTACCTACTATAAAGTATTTAATTGAAAATGAATGTAAAGTAATTTTATGTTCTCACTTAGGAAGACCAAAGGGAGAAGTTAAACCAGAATTTTCTTTAAATATAGTAGCAGAAGAACTTTCAAAATTATTAGGAAAAGAAGTAAAACTTGCAAAAGATGTTGTAGGACCAGATGCTAAAAACTTAGCAGCAAACTTACAATCAGGAGAAGTTATGCTTCTTGAAAACGTAAGATATGAAGCAGGAGAAGAAAAAAATGATGAAGAATTATCAAAAGCATTTGCTTCTTTAGCAGAAATATTTGTAAATGATGCTTTTGGAACAGCACATAGAGCACATAGCTCAACAACAGGTGTTGCAAGTTATTTACCAGCAGTATCAGGATTTTTAATTGAAAAAGAATTAAATTTCTTAGGAACAGCATTAGAAAATCCAGAAAGACCATTTATGGCTATATTAGGTGGAAAGAAAGTATCAGACAAAATTGGTGTTATAAATGCATTATTAGAAAAAGTTGATGTTTTAATGATTGGTGGGGCTATGGCTTATACATTCTTTAAATCAATGGGATATAATGTTGGAAATTCAATTTGTGAATTAGATAAAGTTGATTTAGCAAAAGAACTTATGGAAAAAGCTAAAGCAAAAGGTGTTAAATTTATGTTACCAGTTGATACAAAAGTTGGTAAAGATTATGCTCCAGATACAGAAAGTAAAGTTGTTAAATATACAGAAATTCCAGATGGTTGGGAAGGATTTGATATTGGAACAGAAACAATAGAAATATATTCTAAAGAATTACAAAATGCAAAAACTGTTATTTGGAATGGACCAGTAGGTTTATTTGAATTTGACCAATTTGCAGTAGGAACAAACAGTATAGCAAAAGCATTAGCAGATGTACCAGCAGTTAAAATTATAGGTGGTGGAGATTCAGCAGCTGCTGTTGAAAAAGCAGGATTAGCAGAAAAATTCACACATATTTCAACAGGTGGTGGAGCATCTCTAGAATTCTTAGAAGGTAAAAAATTACCAGGAATAGAAGCTTTACAAAATCTTAATGATTAATTGATTTAGATTTTGTTAATACAGTAGTTTTTACAATATAAATAATAAAAGGATGTAGAAAGAAAATTTAAAATGGAAAACTTAGATAATGTAATTACAAATTCAGAAGATGATAACTTGAAAGAAAAAGAGCAAATTATAATTTATACTGAAGAAAAAGAACCAATAGGAATTATAAGTAAAGATTTATATCCAAGAATAAATACATTATCATTTAAAGGTAGAGAAGTCCATCCTTGGATAGAATGTGTAACATGTTTTATTGTTGATCCAAAAGATGGAAAAATAGCAGTTGAACTTAGGGGAAAAGATGAGATAGATGCAGGAATGCTAGATATAGTTTCAGGACATGTAAGATATGGCGAAATATCAAGAACAACAATGGCAAGAGAAATGCAAGAAGAAGTTGGTATGAATGGGTATACTAGACCAAAAATTTTAGATAAGTTAATTTTTTTGGGAAAAGTAAAAGCTGATTTTGCAAAATATTCTGATAATAAAATAAATTTACGTTGTTTTTCAACAGCTTATGCATTTTTAATTGATGATAAAGAAAAAATAATGGCAAATGAATCAGCGGTAGCTAAATTAGCATGGGTTGATAAAGAAGCTGTAAAAAATGCAATAAGAACTTCTATGTTCAGATTTCCTTATACTGAGGAAAATAGAGATACTTTTGAAAAAATTTTTGAAAATTTAGATAAAGCAATTATAGGAAAGAATTTTATTGGTGTAGAAGAATATTTACGAGAGTGGAAATAAAAATTTATTTAAGGAGATAAAGATATGAGAAAAAAAGTAATAGCTGGAAACTGGAAAATGAATATGCTTCCAAATGAAGCAATTGAGTATATTCAAAATTTTGAACCAATGGTTAAAGATTCAAAAGCAGAAGTAATTTTATGTGTGCCTTATACAGATTTATTTTATTGTTTAATGAATGCACAAGGAACTAATATAAAAATAGGAGCACAAAATATGCATTTTGCTGAAACAGGAGCGTATACAGGAGAAATTTCAGGTAAAATGTTAAAATCTATCGGTGTAGAATATGTAATTATTGGACACTCAGAAAGAAGACAAATGTTTAATGAAACAGATGAAACAGTAAATAAAAAAATAAAAACAGCTTTTGAATGTGAATTAAAACCTATAGTTTGTGTAGGAGAAACTTTAGAAGAAAGAGAAGCTGGAAAAACAGAAGAAATTATTACTTCACAAACAAGACTTGCATTAGATGGATTATCAAAAGAACAAGTAAAAAGTACAATAATTGCATATGAGCCAATATGGGCTATAGGAACAGGAAAAACAGCAACATCAGAAGATGCTAATAATTCTGTAAAATCAATAAGAGAAGAAATAAAAAGAATCTATGGAGAAGAAGTATCAAGTGAAGTTATTATTCAATATGGTGGAAGTGTTAAGTCTTCTAATGCAAAAGAATTATTTGAAACATCAGATATAGATGGTGGATTAGTTGGTGGAGCAAGCTTAAAACCAGAAGAATTCAGTAAAATAGTAAATTATAATGCATAATATATAGTACAAACAAGTGAGTAGAAGAAAGGGTAACGTAATATGAGCAAATTAACAATGTTAATGATATTAGATGGATTTGGAGTTAATGAAAAAACAGAAGGAAACTCTGTAAAATTAGCAAATACACCTAATTTAGATGAAATTTTAAAAAAGAATCCTAACACAATTATTCACACAAGTGGATTAGAAGTTGGATTACCAGAAGGACAAATGGGAAATTCAGAAGTAGGTCATACAAATATAGGAGCAGGAAGAATAGTATATCAAGATTTGGCTAAAATAACAAAAGCAATAGAAGATGGAGATTTCTTTAGTGTTCCAGAATTTGTAAAAGCAATAGAAAATTGCAAGAAGAATAATTCAAAATTACACATTTTAGGATTATTATCAGATGGAGGAGTTCATAGTCATAATCGTCATTTATATGCTTTATTAGAACTTGCTAAGAGAAAAGATTTTGAAAATGTCTTTATACATTGTTTTATGGATGGTAGAGATACACCACCAGCTTCAGGCGAAGGATATATTTCAGAATTAGAAGAGAAAATAAAAGAAAAAGGTGTAGGTCAAATAGCTACAATATCTGGACGTTTCTATGCTATGGATAGAGATAAAAGATGGGAAAGAGTAAGTCAAGCATATAATGCGATTGTAAATGGTGAAGGTGAAAAAGCTACATCTGCAATATCAGCTATAGAAGAATCATATCAAAAAGAAACTTTTGATGAATTTGTTAAACCAACAGTAATTACTAATAAAAATGGAGAACCAATAGCTAAAATAGAAGATGGAGATTCAGTAATATTCTTTAATTTCAGACCAGATAGAGCAAGAGAAATTACTAGAAGTATAGTAGATAAAGATTTTGATGGATTTGAAACAAAGAAATTAAACACTTATTTTGTTTGTATGACACCATATGATGAAACAATGCCAAATGTAAATATAGCTTATAAAAAAGAAGAAATAAAAAATACTTTTGGAGAATATATAAGCAAAAAAGGATTAAAACAATTGAGAATTGCAGAAACAGAAAAATATGCACATGTAACATTTTTCTTTAATGGTGGAGAAGAAAAACAATATGAAGGTGAAGATAGAATATTAGTACCATCACCTAAAGTTGAAACATATGATTTAAAACCAGAAATGAGTGCATATGAAGTAACAGAAAAAGTTGTTGAAGCAATTAAATCTGAAAAATATGATTCAATAATATTAAATTTTGCAAATCCAGATATGGTAGGACATACAGGAAGTGTAGAAGCTGCTGTAAAAGCACTTGAAACTATTGATGAATGTGTTACAAAAGTTGTAGCAGCAATAAATGAAGTAAATGGTGTTTTATTAATAACAGCTGACCACGGAAATGCAGAGCAAATGATTGATTACAAAACAGGAGAACCACATACAGCTCATACAACAAATCCTGTACCATTAGCAATAGTTGGAATGCCAAGCAATAAAAAACTAAAAGAAGGAAGATTAGCAGACTTAGCACCAACAATGTTAGATATTATGGGACTTGAAAAACCAGAAGAAATGACAGGAGAAAGTTTAATAGAAAATTAATTGATATAAAATCCTATAAAGTTAGAAGTTACAAATATAAATTTCAAAATAGATAAATCTTAATTTTAGGAGATATTTATGATAAGTTTACCAGAAGAAAAAATATTGTATTCAGAGATACAAAAAAAGTTATTTTATATAATTCCAGAAAAATGGGAAAGCATATTTTTGTATGCTTCAGTAATTGATATGCCAAATCAAAAACCAGTTGGTGAAATGTATTTTTACTATTTGCCAAAAGGGATAATAAAAAAGAAATTTGTTAATGGTTATGAGATACCCAATATATTTAATATTGATGAAGAACAATATTCAAAATTAATTACTGATGTATATAATTTAATAAAATTATTACGTGAAAGATTTATAAAAACAAAGAAAAAAGTTTGGAGTAATATAAGTATTTCAATTGAAAATTATCAATTTAAAATTGAATTTGATTATGAAGACTTAAAAAAATCTCCATTCGGTTCATATGAGCGTCATGTAATTTGGAGATATAAATACTTAGAAGAAGACAAAACTGCATTAAGCAGAAAAGATAAAAAGATAATTGATGTATATGAACAATATGCTAAAAGTCATACTATACCAAGAAAAGATATGTATGTTGAGGGGATATATAAAATACCATCAAAGAATATTATTGATTTTGAAAAAACATTATCTGTTGAAGAAGCAATAGCTCGTTCAAAAGAAAATATTCCTAAAGAACAAGAAAAGAAGAAAATAGGATTTTTTAAGAAAAATAAACAAGAGGAAATTATAGAAGAAACTCCAGAACAAGAAGTAACTTATACAAATCAAATTCTTAACTGGAAAAAGTAATAATAGTGAATAAAAAAGATGAGACTAGATTTTTAAAATTTAGTCTCGTTTTTTTTTATATAGTAGGAAATTTATCCCAGTGGGATAAATTTCTGTACTAGATAATTATGACAGAAGTTAGATTTTGTAGCAGTTTGCACTGCGTACAAAATCTTGATTCTGGTTTTTTAGACATTAGGACAGGGATTTTGTCTAAAATAGACATATAGACAGAAGTTTTGTTTAAAATTTTGTATATTAAATATCATCACTATTGTTCTAAAATTAGTATTTATGAATATATATATTTCAAGTACAAAAGAAAAGAGGAAGAAAATGAATAGTGTTTTAAAATATTTTCCAGATAAATTGCAAAATGCTATTAAAGAAGAAATTAAAGAAAAATATGAACTTTTAGAAGAAATTAGAATAAGAGTAAACAAGCCGTTAATTTTAAAATTTAATAGTGGTTTAGAAAAGATAACAAGATATTTTGTAAATACTGAAGAAATTTTAGATATATTACAATCAATATGTGAAAATTCTATTTATTCATATCAAAAGCAAATTTCAGAAGGATTTATTACAATAAAAGGTGGACATAGAGTTGGAATAACTGGTTCGTGTGTTATTCAAGATGGAAAAATAATAAATATAAATTATATAAATAGTTTGAATTTTAGAATTTCAAGGGAAATTAAAGAGTGTAGCAAAGAAGCATTAGAATATATATTAGATTTAAAAAATAATACTATATATAATACAATAATAGTTTCTCCGCCAGGAAGTCGGAAAAACTACACTTTTAAAAGATATAGTTAGACAAGTTTCAAATGGTATTAAAATAAAAAATTTTGAAGGATTAAATGTTGGAGTAGTTGATGAAAGAGGTGAAATTGCAAATCTTTATAAAGGAATACCACAAAATGATATTGGAATTAAAACAGATGTTATTGAAAATACTTCTAAAGGAATTGGAATGAAAATTTTAATTAGATCTATGGCTCCACAAGTAATAGTTGCTGATGAAATAGGAAATAAAGAAGATATAGATGCAATTAATTTTGCAGTTTGCTCTGGTTGTAAGGGAATTTTTACAGCACATGGATATGATTTTGAAGATATAATTTTAAATCCAGTATTAAAAGCTTTAATTGATAGACATTTATTTGAAGTAATTATTTTTTTAGATAATAAAAAAAGAGGAGAAATAAAAGAAGTATATTCATTAAATAAGAAAAACTTATGTTATGAGGTAACTTGCAAAGATTTAAAAAATAACAATATATATGTAGCAAGATGAAATCAGTATTGCTATTTAGCATAAATATCATCCATTTTATAACAATTACGTGGACAATTTTAGAAACAGTTTTGTCTTTTGCATATTAAATTGTTTACTATTGTTCTAAAATAAATAAATTTGAATATATATATTTTAAGTAAGAATAAGACAAGTATAAATAAAATAAGATTACCTTAATTGAGATTAAAAGTCAAAATTAAAATATTATGTAAGGAGTAATATGCTAATTTTAAAAAGTTTAGGCTTAATAGGAATATTGTTAATATGTTCATATTTAGGAATTATAAAATCTAAGACTTTTGAAGATAGAGTTTTAGAACTAACTAAGTTTCAAAATGCTTTAGTTATGTTTAAAACCAAAATAGAATTTACTCACGAACCAATAAAAAGTATTTTTGCTGAAATTTCAAAAGTTATATATAAAGATGAGGAAAATATATTTTTGTATACAACAAAAAATCAAAATAATATATGTAATTCTTGGAATGACGGTGCAGATAAAATAAAAAAAGATTTTACAAAAGAAGATATAGAAATAATAAAGATGATGGGGAAACTACTAGGAAAAACTGATATTGATGGACAAGTAAATGAAATAGAATTAACTAAAAGCTTAATAGAAAAGCAAATAGAAAAAGCAGAATTTGAAAAAGCTAAAAATTCAAAATTATATAAAACAATAGGAGTAGTTTGTGGAATTGGAATTTGTATAATTTTAATATAGAAAGGATAGTTTATTATGAATATAGACTTATTATTTAAAATTGCGGGAATAGGTATTCTAATTGCAGTGTTACATCAAATTTTAACTAAAGCAGGAAGAGATGATCAAGCAATGATGACAACACTTGCAGGAATGGTAATTGTGCTTACTGTAGTTGTTAAAGAAATTAGTACATTGTTTGAAACTGTTAGGACGGTGTTTAATTTATAATGGATATTGTTAAAGTTATAGGAATTGGATTTTTAACTCTAATTATAACAATAATTTTGAAAGAGTATAAAAAAGAATATGCAATATATGCTGTATTGATTGGTGGATTAATAATTATATTTTATTCTATGGATACTATAAAATCTATAATAGATTTTATAAATACATTATCAAGTAATCAAAATTATAATAGTGAATTTATTTCGCTTTTACTCAAAATTACAGGAATTTCAATTTTAACAGAATACGCAGTTAGCATATGTAAAGATTCTGGTGAAAATGCAATAGCAAATAAAATAGATTTTGGAGGAAAAGTTATTGTTATATCTTTATCTATTCCAGTGATATCTACTACTTTATCTACACTTACAAAATTATTACCATAAAGATAATATTATCAGATATGAAATTAGTAATTAATTAAATTTTACTAAAAGGAAGATTGTATTTATGGAGGAAATTATAAATTCTCAAACAAATGCTTTAGGAATTAATGAATTCTTAAATTCAGCTAAAGATTATACATCAAATGCATTTCCAGATTTAGATATAATGAAATTATTTTCAGATAGTATTAATGGTAATGTAGGAAATATTTTTTCTTATACAAATATAGGAAAAATTTTCACATCAGAAATTCATGTAGCAGTAAATTTAATGATTAGTGTATTAATAATAGTTATTATACATAGTATTTTTAAAGCTATAATAGAAAATTTAGGAAACTCAACAGCAAGTAATGTTGTATATTTTGTACAATATTTAATTATTACTACTGTAGTTATAAACAGTTTTGTTTCAATTTTAAGTATAACAAGAGAAGCAATAACAAATGTAATTAACTTTATGAATTTACTTATACCATTAATGACAACTTTGATGCTTACAACAGGCTCTTTAGTAACAACAAGTATGGTACAACCAGTATTACTGTTTTTAATGAGTTTTATAGGTAATTTTATTAATTCATTTTTGATACCTGTTTTGTTAATTTCGATAACAATTTCAATAGTATCAAACTTTTCAGATAAAATCCAAATAGACAGGCTATCGAAATTTTTAAAATCATCTATTGTATGGTCTTTAGGAATTATATTAACAATTTTTACATGTACATTATCTTTGGAGGGGAATTTATCAAGTTCAGTAGATGGTTTAACAGCGAAAACAGCAAAAGCAACTGTTTCAACATTTATACCAGTAGTTGGAAAAATAATGGGAGATACTGTAGATAGTGTTATAGGCTGTTCAAATATATTAAAAAACTCAGTTGGAATAATAGGAGTAATTATAATATTAGGAATTGTACTTATTCCAATTATAAAAATGGGAGTATTATGGTTTTCGTTTAGGCTAACTTCAGCTGTTTGTGAAATTGTTGCAGATGGAAAAATTGTTAAATTAATAGATCAAATATCAGATAGCTATAAAATATTAATGGCAATTTTAATTTCAGTTTCTGTAATGTTTATTATAGGTATAACAATAGTTATAAAAATTACGAATAGTGCATTAATGTATAGATAGGAATTTTTCAAATGATTTTAAAAATTAAAGCTTGGTGTGAAGGGATTATAATAGCAATTATTATTTCGATAATAATTGAAATGCTACTTACAGAAGGAAAAAATAAAAAATATGTAAAAGTTGTAATTGGAATATATGTTATGTTTGTTGTATTAAATCCTATTTTGGAAATAATAAATTATGATATTAAATTTGAAGAATTATTGGGATTTGAAGAGGAAATTTCAGTATCAACAAGTTTAGATACAAATATGAAAGATGTATATGTAGTTGGAATACAAGAAACTATAAAAGAAGAAATTAGCGAAATGGGATATATTGTAAAAAATGTAGAAATAGAAGTTGATTCAAATTATGAAAATATTGAAAAAATTGAATTATCAGTTGAAGAAGGGGACGATAAAATAAAGTCTATTGAACCAATTATTATAGGAAATAAAGAAAATAAATCAAATTTAAAATATACTGATATTATGGCATATTTAGTAGAAAATTATTCTGTATCAGAAGATAAAATAGTTTTTAAGTAAATTTTTTGCATTTGTAGTTATGAACAAAGTGAATTACAGACAGGTTATGGTTTATAGGTAACCTTAAAACCTAAATATATACAAAGGACGTATTTTATTATGATTGAAAAATTGAAAAATATGTTTAGTAATAAGGAAAAAAGAGTAGAAAATTTAGTATCTTTTTTAATAATATTAGTAATAACTTTAATAGTAATAAATAAAATATTAAAAGGAGATGAAAAGCAAGATGAAGATTATAAAAATGAAGCAGGAGTTGAACTTGCATCTTCTAGTAGTATAAGTGTGCAAGATAATAATCTTAGTAATGAATTAGAAAAAAGATTAGAAAATATATTAACAAAAATAGATGGTGTTGGGAAAGTTTCGGTACTTCTTACATATAGAGAAAGTAGCTCTCTCGTACCAATATATAATATAAGTTCAAGTGTGAGTACAACTCAAGAAACAGACACTTCGGGAGGAACTAGAACAACAGAGACAGAAAACAATCAAAAAGATGTTATAAAAGATTCAAGTTCAAATGTAGTAACAGAAAAAATAGTTATGCCAAGTATAGAAGGTGCGATAGTAACGGCAGAAGGAGCCAAAGATGCAAATGTTAAAGGTAATATAATTGCGGCAGTTGAAGCTGTAACAGGAGTTGCAAATCATAAAATACAAGTTTTTGAGATGGGAGATGAATAATTTTGAAATTTAATAAAGAAAGACTAAAACAAATATTTTTATCATGTGTAGCATTTTCTTTAATATTATTTGGATATTTGAATTATAATTATGATCAGAATAATAGTATAGAAGTATCTAGTAGAGCAAGTAATGATATAAATTTAGGAGATGTAGAATTAGTAAATAGTGAGCCAATAGAAAATAGTGGTGCAATTGTTTCAAATCAAGAATTAGAAGTTACAAATGAGATAAAAAATGATACTAATGCAAAAGAAGAAAATGTAGATAATTATTTTGAAGAAAGTAGAATACAAAGAGATAGAATGTATTCAGAGATGCTTGAGACATATCAAAAACTTATAGAATCTCAAGAAACTCCGTCAGATCAAAAATCAATAGCAGCGCAGGAGATTTCAAATATAACTAGTATTAAAAATGGAATAATGATATCAGAAAATTTAATAAAAAACAAAGGATTTGAGAATGTAATAATTTTAGTAAATAATGGAAAAGTAAGTGTAGTTATAAAATCATCAAAATTAACACAAGAACAAATTTCTCAAATTCAAAATATTGTACAAAGAGAATTAAATATAGAAGTCTCAAATATCAGTATTAGTAATAAATAATTCAGTTTTTCAAATATTGTTAGAATATTTTTTGCCATAAGTTTAATAATAAAAATGTATGAATAAAGAATTCATATAATTTTTTTAAAGAAGTTGTAAATAAAGCAACTACTATTAGAAAGGAAAGATTATGGCAAAGAAAGGTTTATTTGTAGGACTAGCTGTAATAATCCTTTGTCTATGTTGTGGAGTATGTTTTGCAGCAGAAGGTAGCAATAATTCAATTAATTTAGGAAACGAAATAATGGAATCTATTGATAAAACAGGAGATAGTATTAATAATGTTGTTTCAGGTAATGCGGCTGCCGATGCAGGTAATGCAGTAAGAGATGGTGTAAACAATGTAAAAAATGGTGTAGAAGATATGGGAAATGACGCTAAAAACATTGATGATGGTGTTGTAAATAGAAGTGGTTCAAATGGTGGTAACTATAATGCAATTAGAACAACAACAGAAGGAACACAAGGAACAACAACTAACTTTGATGCAATGTCAACAACAACTTGGATGTGGATTATTTTAGTAGTAGCAGCAGTAATTATTATTGCAGCTATTTGGTATTATGCAACACAAAATAATAATTAGTAAGTGGGCATAAAAAAAGAAGTATTATATAAGATTTAGATTTTATATAATACTTCTTTTTTTATATAGTAGGAAATTTATCCCAGTGGGATAAATTTCTGTACTAGATAATTATGGCAGAAGTTAGATTTTGTAGTAGTTTGCACTGCGTACAAAATCTTGATTCTGTTTTTTTATATAAAATAAAAAACTAAGATACAAAATCTTAGTTTAAAATCACTTATTAATATTTATTTTTTTAATCTTATTAGAATTGCTATTGCAAAAAGAATAAGTAATACTCCGATTGAAATAAGGATTATAGATAATATATTATTTAATTCCAAATTTGCTTGTGAATAGTTATTAAGATTAGAAACACTTGTTACAGATGAAGAACCTAGAGAAGATATAGCACTTCTTGAAGAAGCGTCTTCTTGGACAATATTTTCTTCATCATCAGATGTTGCATATGTATTATAGAATACAAAAGCAAAAGATGAAATTAATACTAATATTAATAATATTTTTAAAAGTTTAGACATATAACCCTCCTAAAAAATACGTTAATAATATAATATACAAAAACAAATAAAAAGTCTATAGAAATAAAAAAATTTAATCAAAACGTTATATTTGTAAATATACAAAAAAGTCTTGTAAAAAAATATTATACGAGATATAATATTTAAGAAACATTTGGGTGTCGCCAAGTTTCTGAGGTTGTTCGACTGAAAGGAGTTACAACGTCAGTATGCGAAAACATCCTAAATACTAAAATATTCGGGTGTCGCCAAGCGGTAAGGCATCGGACTCTGACTCCGACATTCGTTAGTTCGAATCTAACCACCCGAGCCATGATATTGCTTACTTTTTAGAAGTTGAAAGTAAGCAATTTTAATATATTAACAAATAATGGAGGAAAAGATTTGTGGATATAGATTTTGAATTTGCTAAAAAATTAAAAGAAAAAGTGCTAAAAATATATGAAGAATCAAAGAATATAAAGGATATTGCTATTAAAAATAAGGAGAAAAATGATATTGTTACAGCTGTTGATGTTTTTATGGAAAATGAAATAATCAAAATTATTAAAGAATGGTTTCCAGAACACTCTATTTATTCAGAAGAGTGTGGAGAATTATCTAATAATAGTGAATATGAATGGTTTATAGATCCAATTGATGGAACAATAAACTTTGCAGCAGGAATTCCTTTATTTTCTACATCAATTGCTTTGAAGAAAAATGATGAAACTATATTTGGAATAGTTTTTGATTATAATCAAAATGATGTTTATTATGCTATAAAAGGACAAGGTGCATTCTGTAATGAAAACAAATTGAATGTTTCAGATAATGAAAAATTAAGTGATGGTATTATTTCATTCTGCTTAACTTCACATTATAGTGATAAACATATAAAGGATGTTTTAAAGGTTGAAGAAAAACTAGCTTCAAAAGTTAGAAGGCTTAGATTAGTTGTTTCAGGCGCAATAGAACTTTGTTGGTGTGCATCTGGTAAGATAGATGGTGTATTAAATGTAAAACCGAGTATAGGAGTTAGTTCAGCGGCTGGAAAACTTTTTGTTCAAGAAGCAGGAGGAAAGATAACAAATCTCTTAGGGAATAAAAGAGAAAAAATTGATACAATGCTTGTTACAAATGGAAAAATACATGATGAAATACTTAAAGTACTTAATTAAAATTAATGAAAAAGCTATTAATTTAGTAAATAAGGATTTATATTAAAATGGAAGAAAAAATAGATACCACGAAACAGCTCAAAATATCATTACCAATAGCATTTGAAAATCTAATAAATGTATTTATGACATTAGTGGATACTTTAGTGATATCAACAATAGGAATAAAAGAACTTGGTGCAATGGGAGCAATGTCTGTTGTTATAAATATAATGCAAATGAGTATACAAACTATTAATGTAACAAATAGTTCATTAATTGCTAAATCAATGGGAGAAAAAGATGATAATAAAATAAAATTAATATCAGGAAATTCAATGATATTAACATTAGCAATATCAATTATAACAATTTTAATAGCATTAATTATAATGCCTATTTTTCCAACATTATTTAATGTTGATAAAATTTGTAATACTTATTTATTAATTAGATTGATTGGATTTATACAAGGCTCAATCGTAACTGTTCTTTCAGGACAACAAAGAACATTAGGACAACAAGGAAATATTTTAAAACTTAGAATTAGTGCTGTTATTATAAACTTAATATTTGATATAGTAGTAGTGAAATTAGGTTATGGAATTATAGGTGTTGCATTAGTAACTACTGCAATAGATACAATGTTAGGAATATATTTATTAATAAAATCTAGAAGAACAATAATATACAAATTTAGTAAAGGCATGATTAAAAATATATTTAATTTATTTAAGTGGAATTTTGTAGAAAGGATTGCCACAAGAGTAGATAATTTTGTATTTAATATTTTAGTTTCTCGAATGGGTGAAAATGAATATGCAGTACATGTTATATTAATACAAATTAAAGATATAGTAGGTTCTTTTGTTCAAGGTTTTGGAGATGGAATTACTATAAGTGTTGGAATTGCATCAGGAAGAAAAGATACAAATTATATGAGCAATGTAAAGAAAGTAGCTAAGATTTTAATAAATAAAGCTTCTATAATGGTTCCCTTAACAACATTATTTATATCATTTGTTATAATGAAGATATCATTAAATCAATTAGAATTACAAAAGATATTTTGTAAAGTATTGCCAATACTATTATTATCAATTTTTACAGAAATGAGTGCAACATATTATTATGCTATAATAAGAGGAGTTAGAGATTTTAAATTTTTGGCTAAGAGAAATTTTGTAACTTCACTAATAAAAATAGTTGTAGCAACAATTTTAGCATATACACCATTAGGAATTATAGGTGTATGGATATCATTTTTGTTATATTGCATATTACAAAAATATATGTCTAAAAGAAGAATTGAAGAAAGTGAATTAAAATTAAGGCAAATTGTATAGAGAATTTTGAAGAAATATAAAAAATAAAGGAGTATATATGAATACTGATAGAATAAGATATAGGCAAAATGACTTTCATTTGAAAGAATTAGAAAAATTAACAGATTTAGATTGGAGCATAGAAAAATATGGTTGTGGGCCTACATCTATAGCTAATGTATTAGTAAATTATGGATTTAAAGTTGATCCAATAGATATAGCTAAAAAAATATTATTTTATAAAAATGGAAATTTTTATACAACATATTTAAGAAATAAAGGAATACATGCAAAGGGATTAATATATTGTTTAGATAGATTAATAGAAGAAGATAAATTTAATATTTCATATGAAATTGTAAAAATAGATTTTTTACATCCTTATATTCAAAAGAAAAAAGTTATTGATTTAATGAAACAGGGAAAGATGGCTATAATTCACGTTGGACCGTCAGATATAAGTCCACTAACATTTTCTAAAAATGGACATTATTTAGTAATTAGTGATATTGATAAAAATGATAATTTTTATGTCATAAATTCAAATAGAATAGGAGATGAACAAATAGGTATTCCATATGATTATGAAACAATTGTTAATAATATGACAGGTAGAAAAGAATCATTTAATTTCTTGTTTATTTCAAAAAAATAAATTCTACTATCCAATTAAGTTATTGTATTTGTAATCATGACATATAAAATTAGATTTGTTATAATGTGTTATGAAAATTGTAAAAAATATATAATAGAGGAGTAAAACATGGACGAAAAAATTATTGTAACATCTGGAAACAGATATATAGACATAGATGCATATGCATCATGTATTGCATATGCAAATTTTCTAAGATTAAAAGGAAAAGATGCAGTAGCTATAAGTACAGCAAATTTGAATGAAAGTGTAACAAATTCATTATTAGATTTGTCAGAAAAATTAGAAACAAATTATAAGTTAACAGGAGAAGAAAAATTCATTGTATTAGATGTTTCTAATAAAGATTTTTTTGATGATATTGTAAAAGAAGATAAAATAATAGAAATATTAGATCATCATTATGGATATGAAGAGTATTGGAAAGAAAAATTAAAAGAAAATTCTCATATTGAAAGTCTTGGCTCTATTGCAACATTTATTTATGAACTTTATGAAAAAGAAAATATGTTGGATAAAATTTCAATTGGAATGGCAAAATTGTTGCTTGCTGCTATTTTAGATAATACATTAAATTTAAAAGCTAAAATTACAACTAAAAGAGATTGCTATGCTTATAGTCAATTATTAAAATTATCTAATATTGATAATAAATTTGCTGAAATATATTTTAAAGAATGCCAAGAAAAAATATTTGAAGATATTGCAGAATCAATAAAAAATGATACAAAAATAGGAGTAGAAGGTGAAATTTTGCCAGATGTCTTTGGACAATTACTTTTATGGAATGCTAAAGATATATTAGAAAATAAAATAATATCCTCTGTTTTAAATGAGTTTGAGGATAGATGGATGATGAATTTAATATCATTAGAAGAAGGTATAAGTTATATTATTTCAGAAAATGAAAGTGTAAAGAAAAATTTAGAAGAATTATTTGAAAGTAAATTTGATGGGAATATTATGAAGTTAAATCAAATTTGGCTTAGAAAAGAAATAATAAAAAAAGCTTTAGAGAAAAATAAGTAATAAAATAAAAATCATCTCATATATAATATAGAGGTGATTTTTTTGATATATATAAAATTAGAAGAAAAGGACGAAAAAAATATAAAGAGAAGCAGGTTCTCAAAATTTATAGATAAAATAAAAGGAAAAACTGCAAAAATAAAAGAGGACAAGTTTGAAGATAAAATACTAATTAGTCTTCCAAACATAGAAAATAAAACTTTAAATAAACTTTCGAGTTATATGCAGCAAAATTGTATTAATAGAGTTTGCATTTCAAATGAACTTTTGAGTAATCCTGTTTTTATGGAATTTATAAAAAACAAAAATGTAAGAATTTTTGATGGAAGATGGCTTTTTAAAGAACTTGTGCCTAAATGTGTGGATTATATAATAATTTGTAAAAAAGACAAAATGGAATATCAAGAAGTTTCAATTCTCTCAAAAGATATTAGTCAAATAGTAGTTTATAATATAAAAGAACTTTCTGGAAAAGTAAGAATTCTTAATATAATAACAGAAAATGAAAATAAATTTAGAAAATTAGAAAGAGAATTATATGAGCAAAATGGCATAATATTAAATATGAATAATAATTATAAAAAGAGTTTAGCAAAAAGTGATATTATTATAAATTTTGATTTTTCAGAAGAGGAAATAAATAAATATACATTACCTAAAAAATCATGTATTATAAATTTAAAAGAAGAAGTGCAAATAAACTCTAAAGCTTTTGAAGGAATAAATGTATCTTTTTATGAAATTCAAATACCTAGAAAATATATAAAAAATTTATTATATTTTAAAGGTTTTGATACATCAATGTTATATGAAAGTTTTATATATAAAAATACTAATCCAAATAATATAAAGTCAGAATTAATAGAAGATGGAATTAACATAAGTTTTTTAAATGGAAAAAATGGAAAAATAAGAAAGACAGAATATGCAAATTTATCAAAAAAATTGGTAAATTAACTTGACAAAATTGAAAATAAATCTTATTATATGTAAGTATAAAATACAAACTAAGAGAGGGGCGCTTTAATATGGCAGAAAAAGAATTTTTATTAACTCAAGAAGGTTATGATAATTTAGAAAAAGAGCTAGAAAAATTAAAAACAGAAGTAAGATATGAGATTGCAGAAAGAATAAAAGTAGCATTAGGATTTGGAGATTTATCTGAAAACTCAGAATATGATGAAGCAAAAAATGCACAAGCAGCTAATGAAATAAAAATAGCTGAATTAGAAGAAAAAGTAAAATATGCAAGAATAATAGATGAATCAGAAATAGATACTGAAGTAGTTCAAGTTGGAAACATAGTTAAAGTATTAGATATGGAATTTGATGAAACAGTAGAATATACAATAGTTGGTTCTACAGAAGCTGACGTAACAAATAATAAGATTTCTAATGAATCACCAATTGGTCAGGCATTATTGGGTAAAAAAAGAAATAATATTGTTGAAGTTCAAGCTCCAGTAGGAATTATAAAACTAAAAATATTATCAATAAAAAAATAAAAAGAATTGGGATATATGGGCAAAGCATATATCCTAATTTTGTATTATAAAATATTTGGAGGAAAATATGAAAAGAACTAGAGTAGCAGGAGTAATTGAAATGAATGATGGATATGCACTTATGCATAGATTAGATGTAAAAAAAACAGAAAATTCAAATAAACCATATGGAGAGTACTATGTTTTTGCAGGTGGTGGAGTAGAAGAAAGTGATAAGTCATTAGAAGATGCAGTAAAAAGAGAAATTTTAGAAGAATTTGGTATAGAAGTTGAAGTAAAAGAAAAACTATATTATGAAAAGATAGATGATGAAGTTGATGAATATTTATTTTATTGTGTATATAAATCAGGAGAGTTTGGAACTGGTACAGGACCAGAATTTTCAGGAGATCCTAAGTATGTAGATAGAGGAAAATATATTCCGTGCATAGTACCTAAAGATGAAATAAAAAATATTAGATTAATACCAGAAAAATTTAAAGAGCAATTAATGAAAGATTTTTAAATAAAAAAATAAAAAAATAGTGTCAAAAAAAAGTTTTTATGATAGAATAATAAAAGTATAAAATTGGATAGATTTATATTCAATCTAAAATAAAAAAAAGGAGCTAATTAAGATGATAGCCTATAAAAGAGTGTTATTAAAATTAAGTGGAGAAGCTTTAGCAGGAAAAGAAGGTCATGGAATAGATCCAGATGTAGTAGGAGCTATATGTGATAAAGTTAAAGAAATTGTAGAAATGGGAGTTCAAGTATCTATTGTTGTTGGAGGAGGAAACTTCTGGAGAGGTTTAAAAAATGGAAAACAAATGAATGATAGAGCAACAGCCGATTATATGGGAATGCTTGCAACAGCAATGAATGGATTAGCACTTCAGGATTCATTAGAATCTAGAGGAATATACACAAGATTACAAACTGCAATAGAAATGAGAGATATTGCAGAACCTTATATAAAAAGAAAAGCAGCAAAACATTTAGAAAGAGGAAGAGTAGTAATTTTTGCATGTGGAACAGGTCATCCATTTTTCACAACAGATACAACGGCAGCATTAAGAGCAGCAGAAACAGATTCAGAAGTTATATTACTTGCAAAAACAATTGATGGAGTTTATTCAGCAGATCCTAAATTAGATAGTTCAGCAGTAAAATATGATGAAATATCTTATAAAGATGTTTTAGCCCAAGACTTAAAAGTAATGGATTCAACAGCTACAGCTTTATGCAAAGATAACCAAATACCTTTATTAGTTTTTGCAATAAGTGATCCAGAAAATATTGTAAGAGCAATAAAAGGTGAAAAAATAGGAACTATAGTAAAATAGATTAATATAAAAAAATATTATTTAAAAATAAATTATAATTTGAATATATATTATTATAATGTTAGAAAGGATTTAAAAATTATGGAATTAGAAGGATTAGAAGAAAGAATGCAAAAGACAATAGGGGTTTTTCAAGATAACCTATCAGAAATAAGAGCAGGAAGAGCTAACCCAGCTATATTAAATAAAGTAAGTGTAGAATATTATGGAGTAGCAACTCCAATAAATCAAGTAGCAGGAATTTCTGTTCCAGAAGCTAGAACAATAGTTATTCAACCATGGGATGCAAGTGTATTAAAAGATATAGAAAAAGCAATTTTAGCATCTGATATTGGATTAAATCCAAATAATGATGGAAAAGTTATAAGATTAAATTTCCCAGAATTAACAGAAGAAAGAAGAAAAGATTTAGCAAAAGAAATAAGAAAAATAGCTGAAGAAGCTAGAGTAAGTGTTCGTTCTATAAGAAGAGATGGAATGGATAATGCTAAAACAAAATGCAAAAATTCTGAAATAACAGAAGATGATAGAGCAAATTTAGAAGATAAAATTCAAAAATTAACAGATAAATATATAGGTCAAATTGATAAATTATTAGAAGATAAAGAAAAAGAAATTATGAATATTTAAAGTTAGGAGAAAATTATGGAAGAAAGAAATATGCCTAGACATATTGGAATAATTATGGATGGCAATAGAAGATGGGCAAAAGCTAAAAATTTACCAATAAAACTAGGACATAAAGAAGGTGCAGAAACTTTAAAGAAAGTAGTTAGATACGGAAATAAAATAGGTTTAGAATATATAACAGTATATGCTTTTTCAACTGAAAATTGGAGAAGAGGAGAAGAAGAAGTAAGTGCTTTAATGTTTTTGTTAGAAAATTACTTAAATGATTTTGCTAAAGAAGCTGATACAGAAAATATTGTAATAAGAGTTATAGGAGATATTTCAAAATTTTCAGAAAGCTTGCAAACAAGTATAAAAAATACTATTAATAGAACTAAAGATAATACAGGAATAGTTTTAAATATAGCATTAAATTATGGTGGTAGAGATGAATTAATAAATGCTATAAAAAATATATCTAATGAAGTTAAAAGCGGAGAATTAAATTTAGATGAAATTACAGAAAAAATTGTTTCAGAACATTTATATACTAAAGAAATTCCTGATCCAGATTTAATAATAAGAACAAGTGGAGAACTAAGATTAAGTGGTTTCCTAACATGGCAATCAGTATACTCTGAATTATTATTTTTAGATAAACTTTGGCCAGATTTTAAAGAAGAAGATTTAGAAAATGCTATAGATGAATATAGTAAAAGAAAAAGAAATTTTGGTGGTACAAAGTAAAGTAAGCAAAGGATTGATGATATGAATATAAAAAGAATATTAACTAGCTTAATTGGTTTTCCAATAGTAATGTGCATTTTAATACTTGGAAATAAATATATTATTGATATTATAATGGCAATAATAGCGATAATAGCAATGAAAGAATATATAAATTGTTCATCAAATAAAGTAAAAGTGATTTCATGGATAAGTTATTTAGCAGCAGCATCAATTGCATTGTTACATATAGTACCATCAGGTATAATAAAAACATATTTATTTATGGGAATACCAGTTTTATTATTAATACTGTTTTTACATGTAATAATATCAAATATGAAAATTACTTTTAGTGATATAACATATACTTTGATGGGAATATTATATGTTTTTGGATTTGTTATGTTTTTACCATTAATTTATGGTGTAAATGGTGATATTGATGGTAAAATTTTAATATGGTATGTTATGTTTTCTGCATGGGGAACAGATGTATTTGCATATTTTGTAGGTCATAGATTTGGAAAAATTAAATTTAGCAAAGTTAGCCCAAACAAAACAGTAGAGGGATGTTTAGCTGGAATTATAGGTTCAGTTATAGTTAATTTAATTTTTACTTTTGCAATAAATTATTTTGGAAATTTAGAAATATCATATGTGATGGTAGGAATTATATGTGCTATTTTGAGCATAATAGGACAAATAGGAGATTTTGCAGCATCAGTAATAAAAAGATATTTTGAAGTAAAAGATTTTAGTGATTTATTTCCAGGGCATGGTGGAATGTTAGATAGAATTGATAGTGTGATGTTTATAGCACCATTTGCATATCTATTATTAACAACATTATTGTAAAATGCAAATATTAGGAGGAAATAGTTTTGAGCTTTTTAATTAATGCTATAAAAATAATTTTTTTATTAGGATTTTTAGTATTTATACATGAAGGTGGTCATTTTTTAGCAGCAAGATTATTTAAAGTTAAAGTAGAAGAATTCTCAATTGGATTTGGACCTAAAATATTTACTAAAAAAGGAAAAGAAACAGAATATGCAGTTTCATTAATTCCTTTTGGTGGATATGTAAAAATGACTGGTGAAACAGAAAGAAGTCTTGATGAAGGAGCTTTTAATAATGCTAAAATTTCGCATAGAATAGCAATTGTTGCGGCTGGAGCATTTGTAAATATAGTTTTTGCGATTATTGTTTATTTTATATTATCACTTACTTCAGGTTATAATATTTCTACAACTGTTGCTAGCATAGTTCCAGAAGCTGTAGAAAATGTGTCGAACATACAGGTGGGAGATAAAATAACTAAAATTGATGGAAAGAAAATAAGAATAAAATCAGATATATCAAAAGCTTTAGGTAATTCAAAAGGAGAGCAAATAAAAGTATTAGTAATTAGAGAAAATGAAGAAAAAGAAATTATGGTTACTCCAACTGAATACCAAGGAGCTTATATACTAGGAGTTCAAGTTGCACTTGCAGATGGAACTTTTAGTGAAAAAGTTTATTATGCATTCTGGGAAACAGTAGATTTTGTACTTTCTATTGGAGAAAGTTTAAAATTATTATTTACTGGAAATGTAGGTATAGAACAAATGACAGGACCAATAGGAATTTCAGAGATAGTAGTAAAATCAAGTGGAATATATGACTTTGTATATTTATTAAGTTTAATATCATTATCACTTGGAGTAACAAATCTTCTTCCAATACCAGCATTAGATGGTGGAAGGATTGTGTTATTAATTATTGAAGGAATTCGAGGAAAAGCACTAAAAGAAGAAGTAGAGTTAAGTATACAGAGTTTAGGTTTTGCACTATTAATTTTATTTTCACTTTATGTGTCTTATAATGACATTTTAAGGATTTTCTAAGTTCTAGGAAGTATAAAAAATGAAGAAGGAAGTGTAAAAAATGAAATGTAGTATTTGTGGAGCAAAATTAAAAAAAGAAGGAGACATTTGTAGTAAGTGCTATAAAAAATTTAAAGAAGATGAAGAATTAAAAAAAGATGTAAATGAGATGCTAAAAATTAAAAGAAAATATTCTATAGCTTATGTATTTTTAAAATATGCATGGGTAATTTTAATTTTTGCATTATCAGCAATTGGATGTTTTGCATTTTCTAGTCCACTTGAAGGGATAGGATGTATACTTATATTTTTACTTGTTATGGGACTTTTATTATTTTTAGATAAAAGACTATCAAGAGCAAGTAAAGCAGTTTTTTATGAGAAAAAAATGGTATATACGTTTAAATTTTTATTTTTTGACACAGAAAAAGTAGTAAAATATAGTGACTTAGCAGATATAACATATTTTCAAACTTTTGCACAAAAAAGATTTGGTTTTGGAGATTTATGTGTATATGCAAGAGGAGCTGTTCCAGGAACTACAATATTTAATGGATTTCAATTAAAAAATGTTGCAAATGTAAAGGAAGTTTTAGATAGAATAGCAGAAATAGTAGGAACTATAGAAAATTAGGAAGGAAATTATGCAGAAATATATAAAAGAAGTTTTCAATGATTATAATGGAAATAGTAATTTAATAGAGTCAGAAATTGAGAATATAAATTTATATAAAAAAACAAATAAACTACAAGTGAAAGTAGTATCTTCTAAAAAAATAAGTTTGCAGGATATTGAAGGTTTTGAAGATTACTTGATTAATAGGTTTAAAGTTAGCAAAGCTTCCATAGATGTTAGTTATAGTGATGATGTTAATATAGAGCAAGATATAGAAGCAAATTGGGATAATATAATAAAATATATTGCTAAAAAAGAACCTTTTAGTAAAGCTATTTTAATGAATAGTAAAGTAAAAGTAACTGATGACAAAATTGATGTAAACTTATTTATGAAGGGTGCTGCTTTTTTAGTATCTCAAAAATTTGATAAAGGATTAGAACATTTAATATCTAATTTATATAACAAACAATATTCAATAGAATTTGTTGAAAATGTATCAAAAGAATATGAAAAAGAATTAATCGAACAAAGAGATAAAGAAGAAAAAGAAGCTTTAATCGAACTTGAAAAACAAGCTAAAATTGAAATTGAAGAAGCGAAAGAGAGAAAGAGAATTGAAGCAGAAAAAGAGAAATTAAGAAAACAGGAAGAAGAAGAAAAACTAAAAGAAGAATTAAGGCAGCAAAATCCAGAATTAGCAGCAAGAATTGAAGCACATCAAAATAAATTACCAGAAGTTAAAGATGAAGAATCACCATTAATATATGGAAGAAGCTTAACCATAAGAACAGAATTAGTTAAAATAGCTGATATACCAATGCAAGAAGATACAGAGATGAAAGTTTGTGTTGATGGAGAAATTTTAGGAGACTCAATTGATTCAAGAGATATAAAAAATGAAAAAGTAATTCTTATGTTCAATATTTTTGATGGGACAAGTACAATAGCATGTAAAGCATTTTTAGATAAGGAAAAATTTAAAGATGTTAAGTCAAGAGTATCAAAAGCAAAAGGTTTAAGAATAGATGGAATGGCAAAATATAGTATGTATTCTAAAGAAGTAGAAATAATGGCAAATACTATTATAGAATCAACTGGAATAAAAAGAGAAAAAAGAGTTGATGATGCACAAGAAAAAAGAGTTGAACTTCATATGCATACTCAAATGAGTCAAATGGACGCAATAACTCCTTGTGAAGATTTATTAAAAAGAGCAGTTAGCTGGGGATGGAAATCTATAGCAATAACAGACCATGGAGTTGTTCAAAGTTTTCCAGATGCACATAAATACCTAGAAAAAACAGGAGCAGATTTAAAAGTATTATATGGAGTAGAAGCATATTTTGTACCAGATAAAGATCCATGTGTATTTAATTCTAAAAATCAAGATATAGATACAGAATATTGCGTATTTGACTTAGAGACAACAGGTATATCACATATTACAGAAAAAATAACTGAAGTTGGAATAATAAAAATAAAAAATGGAGAAGTAATAGATACTTTTGAATGTTTTGTAAATCCAGAAAAACCAATACCAGAAGAAGTTGTTGCAGTAACTCATATTACAGATGATATGGTAAAAGATGCTGAAACAATTGATAAAGTAATGCCTAAAGTTTTAGAATTTATGGGAGATTCAGTTTTAGTTGCACATAATGCAGATTTTGATATTGGATTTATGAAATATAATTGTGAGAAATTAGGATTAACTTTAGAAAATTCTCATATAGATACCTTACGTTTGGCAAAAGCAATATTTCCAGAATTTTCAAAATATAAACTAGGAATAATTGCAGATAAATTAGGAATAAAAGTAGATGTAGCCCACCGTGCTTTAGATGATGTTAAAACATTAGTTGCAGTATTCAAAGAGATGATATTAAGAGCAAAAGATAAAAATGCAAAAACTATAGATGATTTTGATAATGTTTTTGAAACAGATTTTAGAAAATTACCATCATATCATGCTATAATTTTAGCTAAAAATTATGTGGGATTAAGAAATCTTTATAAATTAATATCATATTCTCATCTAGATTACTTTTACAAAAAGCCAAGAATATTAAAAACAATGCTTGATAAATATAGAGAGGGATTAATTTTAGGAAGTGCTTGTGAAGCAGGAGAATTATATAGAGCAATTGTTGCTGGAAAATCTGATGAAGAATTAGAAGAAATAGCAAATTATTATGATTACTTAGAAATTCAACCATTACAAAATAACGAATATATGATAAGAGAAGGACAAGTTGAAGGATGGGAAACTCTAAAAGAATTTAATAAAAAAATTGTTGATTTAGGAGAAAAATTAAATAAATTAGTAGTTGCTACATGTGATGTCCATTTTATGGATCCACAAGATGAAGTTTATAGAAGAATTTTGCAAGCAGGTCAAAAATATGATGATGCAGATAATCAAGCTCCATTATATTTAAGAACAACAGATGAAATGCTTAAAGAATTTGAATATCTTGGAGAAGAAAAGGCATATGAAGTGGTTGTAACAAATACAAATAAAGTTGCAGATATGTGTGAAAAAATAAAACCAATTTCACCAGAAAAATGTCCACCACATATTCCAGGATGTGAGCAAACAATAAAGGATATAGCATATAGCAAAGCACATGAATTATATGGAGATCCACTTCCAGAGATTGTTCAAACTAGATTAGATAAAGAATTAGATTCTATTATAAAAAATGGATTCTCTGTAATGTACATAATTGCACAAAAATTGGTTTGGAAGTCAAATGAAGATGGATATATAGTTGGTTCAAGAGGATCAGTAGGATCTTCGTTTGTTGCAAATATGACAGGTATTACAGAAGTTAATTCTCTTCAGCCGCATTATAGATGTCCTAATTGCAAATATTCTGATTTTTCGGATTATGGTGTAAAGAATGGATTTGATCTTCCAGACAAAGATTGCCCAAAATGTGGACACAAACTTGATAAAGATGGCATGGATATTCCATTTGAAACGTTTTTAGGGTTTAATGGAGATAAAGAACCTGATATTGACTTAAATTTCTCAGGTGAATATCAAGCAAAAGCTCATAAATATACAGAAGTAATATTCGGAAAAGGAACAACTTTTAAGGCTGGAACTGTTGGTACAGTTGCAGACAAAACAGCATTTGGTTATGCTAAAAATTATTATGAAGAAAGAAACAAACATCTTCCAAATGCAGAAATAGCAAGAATATCTTCTGGATGTGTTGGAGTAAAAAGAACAACTGGACAGCATCCAGGTGGAATTATAGTTGTACCAAAAGGAAGAGAGATATTTGAATTTACACCTGTACAGCATCCAGCAGATGACCCAAAATCAGATATAGTAACAACTCACTTTGATTATCACTCAATTGATCAAAACTTATTAAAACTTGATATTTTAGGTCATGATGATCCAACAGTTATAAGAATGCTACATGATATTACAGGAATTGACCCAACAAAAGTTCCTTTAGATGATAAAGAAACAATGAGTATATTTAGGTCAACAGAAGCACTTGGAGTTACTCCAGAACAAATTAATTCAGAAGTTGGAAGTTTTGGAATTCCTGAATTTGGAACAAAATTTGTAAGAGGAATGCTAGTAGATACAAAACCTACAACATTTAGTGAACTTATAAGTATTTCTGGTTTATCACATGGTACAGATGTATGGCTTAATAATGCACAAGAATTAATAAATGATGGAATAGTTACATTAAGTGAAGCAATAGGATGTAGGGATGATATAATGGTTTACTTAATGAAACAAGGTTTAGAGCCAAATCATGCATTTAAAATAATGGAAACAGTACGTAAAGGAAAAGCATTAAAAGATCCAGAAAAATGGGCAGAATATGTTAATATTATGAAAGAACACGATGTACCAGATTGGTATATAAAATCATGCGAAAAAATTAAATACATGTTCCCTAAAGCACATGCTGCGGCATATGTAACAAATGCTTTTAGAATTGCATGGTTTAAAGTACACGAGCCAAAAGCATATTATACAGCATATTTCTCAATAAGGGCAGATGAATTTGATAGTGAATGTATGATATTTGGTAAAGAAAAAGTAAAAGAAAAAATGCGTGAAATAGATAAAGCAGGAAATGCAGCAACAGCAAAAGATAAAAATATGTATTCTATACTTGAATTGGTTTTAGAAATGTATGAAAGAGGAATAAAATTTTTACCTATTGATTTATATAAATCTCATAGTACCAAGTTTATTATGGAAGAAGATGGAATAAGACCACCATTAAATAGTATACCAGGTCTTGGAAGTATTGCTGCTGAAGGAATATATCAAGCAAGATTAGAAGAACCATTTGAATGCATTGAAGATATGCAAACTCGTGCAAAAATAGGTAAATCAGTAACAGAATTATTAGATAAATTTGGATGTTTGAAAGGTATGACAAAATCAAATCAAATGAGTTTATTTGTGTAATATCACTCTAATTTCCAATAAAAATAATATCAAAAGTAGAATACAATTGCTATTACTTTCTCTTGATATTATTGCTATTGGAGATTTTATAACAAAGATTGGAGAAATAATGGAATTTAGAAAAATAGGAATAGAACAATTTGAAAAATTGAAAAAATTATTTCCAGATAATGAAACAAAGTGGATTAAGTATAAAAATAAGAGATTACAACAATTTGAAAAACAAGAAATAGATGTATTTGTAATTGAAGATGATGATAAATTTATTAGTGAAATAACAGTTAATTATAAAAGTCATCAATTAGAAACAGAAACAATACCAAATAAAAGAGTATATTTAGAAGCATTTAGAGTAGATAAAAAATATCAAGGACAGGGGTTAGGACAAAAGCTAATAAAGTATTGTATAGATTATTTAATTAATATAGGGTATACTGAATTTACAATAGGTGTAGAAGAAAATAATGAAATAGCAAAACATATATATTTTAAATTTGGATTTACAAATCCAATAGATAAAGGAAAAGGAGATGAATTTGATATTAGCGAATATACTTTATATTTAAAAGATATAAATAATTTTATGTAACAGGAGATATAATAAATGGAATATAGTTTTAGAAGTTGTACAATAGAAGATTTTGATTTTTTATTTAATTTAAAAAAAGAAAATTTTAAATGGTATGTTGATAAAATATGGGGTTGGAAAGATGATGACCAAAAAGAAAGATTAAAACAAGAGTTAAAAGAACATTTATCACATAAAAAGATTATTTTAATTAATGATAAGCCAGTGGGAGTATATGCAGTACATACAACGGAAAATGGAGATATGTTTATTAATGAAATAAGCATATTAAAGGAATATCAAAATAGAGGGATAGGAAGAAAAATATTAGAAGAAGAGTTAAGAAAAAATCAAGAAAATAGAATTAGAACTATATTGCAAGTATTTAAAGATAATCCAGCAAAAAAGTTGTATAAACAATTAGGATTTAAGATATATGGAGAAACAGAAACACATTATCAAATGGAAAATGTGTTTAATGAAAATCAAAAATAAGATATAGAAAAATTCAATAAAATATTATAGGTATAGGAAGGAATTCTTTATGAACAATATTATTAAGGTAATTGGAGTAAATAATATAATTACATATCTTCTTATTATAAATTTAATAGGATTTTTAGCAATGGGAATAGATAAATTAAAGGCTAAAAAGAATTGGTGGCGAATTCCAGAAGGTACATTACTTATGATTACAATTTTAGGCGGTGGAATTGGAAGCATACTTGGAATATATACTTTTAGACATAAAACAAAGAAATTAAAATTTACTGTTGGTATGCCAACAATTTTAATTTCAGAAATTGCTTTAATTATTTATTGCTTTATAAAATTCCCATAATACCTTGTTAAAAAAAAGGCATTATGATATAATCTCATTGGATTAGAGAAATCTATGTGTAAGAGGATGTAGAAACGGAGAAATGTTATGTTTGAACAGCTTTTATTCAATTTGTTAGCATTTTCCTTGTTTATTATAATATTTTTTAAAATATTTAGGAAAAATGATACAAATTATATATGCTTGCTAATTATGCAAGCTATTGGAATAGCTATTAGTTTTGTTGAAATTAAATTAAAAGTAGAGGAAAATATTTTTTGGGGTACCATTAGATATGTATTCTCGATAATTATACCTTTTGCAATAATTATATTAGAAGTAAATAAAATAAATTTTTCAGAGATTTTAAGTATATTTGCAGCTAAAGTTTGTTTAATGTTTGGAAATACTAAGCTAGCAAAATCAATTTTAGTAAAATTAGTTACAAAATATCCAGATAGTTATTTAGGACATAAATTATTAGCTGAGTGTTATGAAAAAGAAGGTGGAATGAGAAGAGCTATAGATGAATATGTAACAGCAGTTGATATCAATAAAAGAGATTATAAATCGTATTTTAAAATAGCAGCATTATTAAAAGATTTAGGTAAAAAAGATGAAGCAATCCAAATGTTAGAAACACTTGTAAGAACTAAACCAGACTGTTATGAGGGCTCTTGTCTTTTAGGAGAGCTACTATGTGAGCAAGAGAGATTTAAAGAAGCTGCTAATGTATATAATGAAGCATTACGATATAAACCAGCAGATTTTGATTTATATTATAATTTAGGAATTGTATATACAAGATTAAGTGATTTTCAAATGGCAAAAGAAATGTATGAAAAGGCAGCTGCTATCAATCATAAAATGTATGGAGCAAACTATAATTTAGGATTAATTGCATTCATTCAAAGAGATTTAGAACAGGCAGAAGATCATTTTGAAAAAAGCTTATATGGAGATTTAGAAGCAGCATCTTATTATCAATTAGCAAAAATATATATTTATAAAGGTGAAAAAGATAAAGCAATTAATTTTTTGAATAAAGCTATAGAATTAGATTCTAATCTTTTAAAAAAAGCAGAAAAAGATAAACACTTTGAAAAGATTAGAGAATATATTACAGTTTCTGTAAAAATGGATAATAGAAATGAAATAATAGATTCAGATGATGAAATAGAAGATGATGAAATAGAAGATGATGAGAGAAATGCTGTATTAGAAGAGCAGGAAAAGATTGCAAGATACTATTTAGAAGAAACTGCAAATTTAATTGAAGAAATGAGTGAAAATTATTCAAAGCAAAAATTAGATGAAAAAATTGATTTTATTTTTAATAAAGAAAAAAGAAAAAAAGAAAAAGAGTTAGAAGAAAAAACTTTAGAAGAAAAGGAAAAAGAAGATAAGCAAAAGGAATTAGGAAATAATTAAATAGAAGTTATTATAAAAATGTTTTATAATGATAAAAAACAAATGAAAAATATAATTTTATTTATTAATATATAATCATTTATATTAACATTGATGAAGCATTTATTTTATAGAAAGTGTGGTGTACTTTACTAAAAAAATAAGCATATGTTAAATTTGATATCATATTAAAGCAATTAAAACATATTATAAAATATAATAATAAAAGCGAAAGTGAAATTATAGAGAGGAATGGTATTTTATTATGGAAAAGAAAGCAATAACTATTGTAGGTGGAGACTTACGTATAGTAAAACTAATTGAAATGTTAAATAAAGATGGGTATAAAGTATATACTTATGCTCTAGAAAATTCAGAAGAATTATTAAATTTAGATGGAGTTGAAATGTGTCCAACTTTAGAAGAAGCTATTAGCTATTCACAAGTTGTTGTTGGACCTGTCCCATTATCAAGTGATAGAAAAAGATTATCTGCACCATTCGGAAGAAATAATGTTGAACTAGAAGATTTTATAAAAGCATTAAAAGGAAAATATTTAATTGCAGGAAATATTGGAATAAAAGATAAACTAGATGAACTTGGAGTACAGTCAATTGATTTATTAAAAAGAGAAGAATTTTCAGTTTTAAATACAATAGCTACTGCTGAGGGAACAATTCAAATAGCTATGGAAGAAACTCAAAGAACTGTACATGGTTCTAATATTTTAGTAATGGGATTTGGAAGAATAGGAAAAGTAGTTGCTAAAATGTTAGATGGAATAGGAGCAAAAGTATATTGCGAAGCTAGAAAAAATGAAGATATTTCATGGATAAAAGCTTATGGATATAATCCAATACATTTGAATGATTTGAATGAACATTTAGATAAATTTGATATTATAATAAATACAATACCATTTCAAATATTAGATTCTAATAGATTAGATTTAGTAAAAAAAGAAGCAGTTATTATAGATTTAGCCTCAAATCCAGGTGGGGTAGATAGAAAAGCTGCTAGAGAAAAAGAATTAAAAGTAATATGGGCTTTATCATTACCAGCTAAAGTAGCACCGCTTACTTCAGCTGAGTTTATAAAAGAGACTTTATATCATGTATTAAAAGAAATATAAAATACTTATGATGTAAATAAAAAACGGAGGATAAAATGACAATAATACAGGCACTAATTTTAGGAATTGTGCAAGGTTTAACAGAGCTTTTGCCAGTTTCTAGTTCAGCACATTTGAATGTAATCCCTTGGATTTTTGGCTGGACAGAAAATGCAAATTTTGTTCAAGATTTTGCTGGATCTTTTGATGTAGCACTTCATTTTGGAACATTAATTGCCATAGGAATATTCTTTTTTAAAGAATGGATAACACTTATAAAAGCTGGTTTTAACCAAGTTGTAAAAAAAGAAAAGACTACTGAAGGAAAAATGTTTTGGTATCTAGTTATAGCAACAATTCCAGCAGGAATATTAGCATTGGTTTTAGAAAAAGTTTCTGAAACTATTATAAATGGAAACTTTAAATTAGAAATGGGAATGATTGCTACAGCTTTAATAGTTATGGGAATTATTTTAACAATAGTAGATAAAAGATCAGAAAGTAAATATAAATATGAAGATATTAATTTTAAACAATCTTTATTAATAGGAATATCTCAAAGCTTAGCGGCAGCATTTCCAGGAGTTTCACGTTCAGGAATAACAATGACTATTGCAAGAGCCCTAAAAATAGATAGAGAAAGTGCTGCTAAATTTTCATTTTTATTATCTACTCCAATAGTAGCAGCAGCAGTTTTAGTTGATATAACGGAATTTGCTTTAACTTCAATACCATTTTGGGTAGGAGTAATATCAAGTTTTATAGTTGGATTAATTGTTATAAAATTTTTAATGGAATATTTGAAAAAAGGAAGTTTCAAAATATTTGCAATTTATAGAATTGTATTAGGAATAATAATATTTGGACTAATATTTATAAGATAATATGGAGGTGGAAATATGGCAAGAGGAAAACATGCTGGTAATCCAGAAGATTCTTTTGAAGATACTAGCTCATATAGAAGTAGAAGAGAATATAGGGATGTGCAAACATCAACAAAATTAGAAGAAAAAAATGATAACATAGCAGATAATGTAGAAAATAATACATATGGAACCTTTAATAATAGAGAACCTTTAAATGCAAATATGTTAGGAGATGATTTCCTAAGTTTTGAAGATGAAGAAAGTACTTTAAATTATAAGAAGATATTTATAGTAGTAGGAATAATTGCGGTACTTATTATAGCAGGTTTTTTAGTATATAAATTTGTTTTTGCAAAGGAAGAAACACAAGAACCTGCTGAACCAGTGGTTTCAAATGAAGCTAAAATGATTGAAACTTTTGCAGGATGTAAAGTTTTAGGAAAAATAGTTATAGATGACATAAAAATTGAGCAATATATATTAGACTCAACATCTGATAATGCTTTAGAAAATGGTGTAGGAAAATTATATGGTGGTTCATTAAATAATTATGGGAATTTATGTTTGATAGGACATAACTATGAAGATATTTTTGAAAAATTATCTGAACTAGAAGTTGGAGATAAAATTAAGTTAGTAGATAGAGAGTTAGAAGAAACTACATATAAAATAAATAATATTTTTTCTATTGAGCCAGACAATTTAGAATGCCTACTTCAAGATGAAACTAAAGTAGAACTTACATTAATAACTTGTGAAACAGGAGCAGCAACAAGACTTGTAGTAAAGGCAGAAGAAGTAGATGAAAATGATGTTGATATAGATGAAAATGCAAATACAGTAGATTCAAATACAGTAGATTCAAATACAGTAAATGAAAGTGCAGAAAATACATCAAAAGAAAATGTGTAAAAGAGGTGGCAAATATGAAAAAAATAGTATTTCAAATTTTGTTAATATTAATAGTAATTTTAATAGGATCATTATCTGTATTTATAGAAAAAGTAAATGCTGAAAGTGTAGTAGGAATAAATTGCCCATCATCAGTAACTGTAGGAGATAGTTTTAGTGTAAGTTTAACTTTTCCAGAAAATACTTACACTGGACAGGCTAATATTACAGTAACATTTAGTAATGGTATATCCCAAACTAAAACAGTGGCATATATGCAGGGATTAAAAAAACCAGAAACTACTTTTTCTACACAATATACGGAAAACAATGTTGAAAAGATAGCTTCACCAGGACAAGCAACAATAAGTGTAACTTCTATTTTTATACAAGATACAAATCGTAATATATTAGAAAATGGAAATTCAAAATCTGCTTCTTTTAATGTAGTTGCAAAAACTCCCAGTACATCTACATCCAGTAATAGCAGTAATAGTAATAGCAATAATAATAACAATAATAGTGATAACAATAATAATCAGACGCCACAAGTAAAATTTACAGATGTTAATGAAACAATATATACAACAGATGTTTGTAATATAAGAAAAAGTTATTCAACAAGTAGTGATAAAGTAGCTACAGTAAAATCTGGAACTGCTCTTAAAAGAACAGGAGTTGGAGAAAATGGTTGGTCAAGAATAGAATATAATGGACAAGTTGCATATATTACAAGTCAATATTTAAGTACTACAGCACCAGAAGTAAATTTTTCAGCTGTAAATGAAACACTTTATGCAAAACAAGATTGTAATGTTAGAAAAAGTTATAGTACAGATAGTGAAAAAGTAGGATATTTAACATCTGGACAAGAAGTAACGAGAGTAGGTATTGGAGAAAATGGTTGGTCAAAAATTAAGTATAATGGGCAAGAATATTATGTAGCATCAAATTTATTATCAAAAGATGAACCAACAGAAGATGAGAATACTGTTAATAATACTATAGCTAATAATACAGTAGGAAATACGAATGTAGTAACAAATGAAACTGTAGAAGGAAATAAAACAGAATTAGAGCTTGTTCAAGAAGAAATTGGTGTTATACCAGAAGTTGGAAATAATGGAGCTGTAAAAATATACATAATAATTACTGCATTAGTTACAATGATTACTTCAGCAGGAGTATATTATTTAAAAATAAATAAAGGAAAATAGGATGTGTTAAAATGACAGAAATAATTGATGGAAAAGAACTTGCAAAAAAAGTAAGAAAAGATTTAAGAAGTGATGTAAAAAAATTAAAGGAAAAAGGAATAAATCCTAAACTTGCAGTAATTATGGTAGGAGATGATCCAGGGTCACAAGTTTATGTAAAAAATAAATCAAAAGCTTGTGAAAAAGTTGGAATAGAATTTGAAGAATTTTTATTTGATAGTGATACATCAGAAGAAACATTGTTAGAAGTAATACAAAAATTAAATTCAGATGATTCTATACATGGAATTTTATTACAAAGTCCTGTTCCAAAGCATATTAATATAAATAAAGCATTTAGAACTATTTTGCCAGAAAAAGATGTTGATGGATTTAATCCTATAAATGTTGGAAACTTAAGTATTGGAGAAGATGCATTTATATCATGTACACCATATGGTATAGTAAAAATGCTAGAAGAATATAATATTGAAACAGTAGGAAAAAATGCAGTTATTTTAGGAAGAAGCAATATTGTAGGAAAGCCAATGATACAATGCATGTTAAATAAAAATTCTACAGTTACAGTATGCCATTCAAAAACTAAAAATATAGAAGAAATTATAAGAAATGCAGATATAGTAATAGCAGCAATTGGTAAACCACAATTTGTAAAAGCTGATATGGTTAAAGATGGAGCTGTTGTAATAGATGTTGGAATAAATAGGTTAGAAAATGGGACAATTGTAGGTGATGTTGATTATGAAAATGTTGCAAAAAAAGCAAGTTATATAACACCTGTTCCTGGAGGTGTAGGACCTATGACTATTGCAATGCTTTTAACTAATGTAGTGAAAGCTGCAAAGATGAAAATAAAATAAATTTAATAAATATTTGGGGCATAGAATTTTCTATGTCTTTTTTATGTTATGGGAAATGATAAGGAGGTTAAAATTTAATGAATATATATGATATTTGGTTTTCTAATATAGATATTAGCGATAAATATAAAATTGAATTATTAAGTAATTTTACATCTGAGGAGATTTGGAATTTTTCTGAAAAAAAATTTAATGAATTTGGAATATCTGAGCAAATTTATAATAGAATTTTAGAAATAGAGTATAAACAGAAAATGGACAAATATGTTAAATATATTGAAAATAAACAAATAGAAGTAATAAGTTTTAAAGATAAAAGATATCCTGAAAAATTGAAAAATATTTATGATATGCCACCATTTTTATATGTTAGAGGAAATCTTGAAAATTTGTATGATGATAATATTGCTATTGTTGGTTCTAGAGATGCAAGTGAGTATGGAAAAAATATAACAAGAAAAATTGCAAAACAGATTGCTGATAAAAATATAAATATTGTTAGTGGATTAGCTATTGGTATTGATAAATATGCACATTTAGGAGCATTAGATAGTAATATAGGAAAAACAATTGCTGTTTTAGGTACAGGAGTTTCGGAAAAAGAAGTATATCCGTTAGAAAATAAAAAAATATTTGATAGAATTATAGAAAATAAAGGAACTATAGTATCTGAATTTAAACTTGGTACAGCTCCAAATAGATATAATTTTCCAAAAAGAAATAGAATTATTAGTGGATTATCAGATAAAATTATTGTTGTAGAAGCAAAAGAAAATAGTGGAAGTTTAATAACAGCAGAATATGCATTAGAACAAGGAAAAGATATTTTTGCTGTTCCTCGGGAATATTACTTCAAAAAATTCAGAAGGTACTAATAAATTAATAAAAGAAGGAGCTTTTTGTTTTACTAATTACGAAGATTTATTGTAAAAAAATATACAAATATTGGCGAAGTTTTTATTTATTAGGAAATGCAGAGAACTTTGCAGATAAATAAAAATTAGTAATTTATCATGACATATTGTATGCAATAAAATAAAGCAATTTACTTAAAAATTGTGACCAAAATTAATAAAAAATTAATGAAAAAAAGCTTTATCTTTTTACAGAAATGTAATATAATACTTTTTGATAAAAGGAAAATTTTGTAAATATTAGAATTTAAAAAATAGACTTATTTTTTTTAAAGAAGACTTTTATTAAAAAATTACTTTTAATAGACTAAGGAGGATTTATGAGTAACGATAATAATGAAACAAAAAGAGTTAGAACTTCAAATTTAAACAGAAAAGTAAAAAGTAAAGCTAAAAACTCAAAATCAAAAAATGAAAATGGAAAGAAAATAAAATTTAAAGATAAACATCCTAAAGCTTCTAAAGCAATAAAGATAGGATTAATAGTATTTCTATTATTAATTATTATTGGATCTGGAATATTAGTAGGAGCTTTTTTCGGAGTTTTTGGAGAAGAATTAAAAATCAGTGAAGAGAGTTTAGTTATTAAACATGAAAACTCTACAGTTTATGATGCTGATGGAAATTTAATAGCAACATTAAGTGGTGGTACAAAAAGAAAGAGTATTAGTTTATCAGAAATGTCTGAGTATTTACCAAAAGCATATGTAGCAATAGAAGATGAGAGATTTTATTCTCATAGTGGTATAGATGTATTAAGAACAGGACGTGCAACAGTTTCTTATGTATTACATGGCGGAAAATCAAGTTTCGGTGGTAGTACAATAACTCAGCAGGTTATAAAAAATATTACTCAGGATAAAGAGAAAACAGCTTTTGCAGGTGCTTTAAGAAAAGTTAAAGAAATATCAAAAGCAATCCAAGTAGAACATTATTTATCAAAAGATCAAATATTAGAATTATATTTAAACTTAATATTTACAGCAGGAAATGATATTAATGGTGTAGAATTAGGTTCAATATATTATTTCGATAAAAGTGCAAAAGATTTAAGCATAGCAGAATGTGCATATATGGCAGGAATAAACCATTCACCAAATGCATATAAACCATTTTCAGATTTTAATGGCGATGAAACAAAGAAAAATGAAATGAGCGAAAAAATCAAAAAAAGAACAAAAACAGTTCTTAAAAAGATGAAAGAGTTATCATATATCAATGATGAACAATATAATCAAGCTGTTTCAGAAGTTGATGGTGGGTTACATTTTCAAAATGGAGAAGGTTCAAAAGTAACAACAGATGTATCATATGTTACAGAAGCAGCAATAAATCAAATATTAGATCAAATGCAAGCTGAGCAAGAAGATTTAAGTAGAGATATGGCAGAAATGAATTTATATAGTGGTGGATATAAAATATATACGACACAAAAATCAGATATTCAAGCTATAGTTGAAGCAGAAGTAGTAAAAGAAAAATATTATAAAACAACAGTATATGAAAAAGAAAATAAGGAAACTGGAGAAAAAGAAAAAATAACACAACCTTCTTGGCCAACAATAGTAATAGAAGATCACAAAACAGGTCAAGTAGTAGCAGCAGCAACTGCAACAGGATTAAAAGAAGAAAGAACAGCAATAACGAAATTAGGTTACTTTAATATACCTACAACAATAGATAAACAAACAGGTTCTTCAATGAAACCGATATCTGTAATTGCACCAGGATTAATAACAGGAAAGCTTTCAGGAGCAACAGTATATTATAATCAAGCAACAGTTTGGCCAAAGGCAAATGGAGGAAAAGCATGGAGACCAGGAAATTCAACAGGATATTCAGATTATTCTAATATGCGTTATGCAATAGCGAAATCTTTCAATATTCCTCATGCAAAAGCTTTAAATGATATAGGAATGGAAGCAGCAGTTGATTTTTGTAAAAGTGTAGGATTACCAGACTTTAGTGAATCAGGATTAAGTTTAGCATTAGGTGGATTAAATCATGGTATATCACCTTCTGATATGGCAGGAGCATATTCAGCAATAGCAAATGATGGTGTTTATACTACACAAACATATTATACAAAAGTAACAGATAGTAAAGGGAATACAGTATTTGAACCAAAACAAGAACAAAATAGAGTAATGAGTGAACAAAATGCTTATATAGAGAAAAATATATTAACAGAAACAGTTGTTGGAAATGGTGGTACAGCAACATATTGTGCTATAAAAGGTATGGATGTAGCTGCAAAAACTGGTACAACAAATGGAGATTATGATAGATGGCTTTGTGGATTTACAAATTATTATACAGCAGCTTGTTGGTTTGGATATGAGCATAGTAAAGAAGTAAAAGGGTTTGGTCAAAACCCAGCAGGACAAATTTGGGCAGCAGTTATGAAAGAAATTCATTCTGGATTAGAAGGAACTAGATTCCAAGAACCAGAAGGAATTGTAAAACAGTCAGTATGTAGAACTTCAGGAAAATTACCAGGAGCAGGATGTAGTGATGTATATACAGAATTATTTACAGCGGAAACTAAATTAACAGAAACTTGTGAAGGTCATGGAGTAATAAGAATTTGTAATGATACACAACAACTTGCTACAGATTTCTGTCCTAGTGTAAGAGAGCAGATGGGATATATTCCAGAGCGTGAAAGAAATGCACCATGGGTTACAGAAGGAATGGCACAAACAGCACCAGAAGGTACATGTACATTACATGCAGTTCCAGTAGCTCCAACAGCGCCAGTAGCACCAGTAGATCCAACACCAACTCCTACTCATACACATACAGCGGGAGCATGGATTACAGATACCCCAGCAACAGAAACGTCAACTGGTTTAAGACATCAAGAATGTAGTGTTTGTAAAGAAACAATAGCAACAGAAGTAATACCAGTAATATCTCATACACATAAAGCAGGAGCGTGGATTACAGTTACTCCAGCAACAGAAACAACGGCAGGTTTAAAGAAACAGGTATGTAGTGTTTGTGGAGAAACAATGGCAACAGAAGTAATCCCTGCAAAAGGAACTATAACCAATCCAGATCCAAATCCAAATCCAGATTCAGATCCAGATCCAAATCCAGATCCAGAACAAAAACCAGAACAAAAACCAGATGCACAACCAACAACCTAAAATAAATAAAAATAGGAAAATAAAATATATTTTCTAATTTAATAAAGCGGGCGGATAAAATCCGCCCACATATTGCTATAAAGGAGGAAAAAACATGAGTATAAAATTTTATAATACGTTAACAAGAAAAGAAGAAGAGTTTAAGCCTAACACTAAAGAAGAGATAAGGATATATTCATGTGGTCCTACTGTATATTATTTTGCCCATATTGGAAATCTAAGAGCATATTTATTTATGGACAATTTAAGAAGAGTTTTAAAATATAATGGTTATAAATTAAAACATGTTATGAATATAACAGATGTAGGTCATTTAGTTTCAGATGCAGATGAAGGCGAAGATAAAATGCTTAAAGCAGCAAAAAGGGAAAATAAAGATCCATATGAAATAGCAGAATTTTATATGAATGCATTTTTAAAAGATATAGATAGCCTAAATATAGATAGACCAGAAATTATAGCTAGAGCAACAGAGCATATTGATGTAATGGAAGACTATGTAAAAAAGATTATAGAAAATGGATATACATATCAAACTGAAGATACTGTATATTTTGATACATCAAAACTTAAAAAATATGGAATACTATCTAATAGAAATGTAGAAGATCAAAAAGCTGGGGCAAGAGTAGAGTTTGATAAAAATAAAAAGAATATATCTGATTTTGCTTTATGGATAAAAGCGCCAGAAAATCACATAATGAAATGGGATTCATTTTTCGGAAAATCATATCCAGGATGGCACTTAGAATGTTCTGCAATGGGATATAAATATTTAGGCGAAAATTTTGATATTCATACAGGTGGAGTTGACCATATTCCAATTCATCATGAAAACGAAATAGCACAAAGTCAAGGATTTTCAGGAAAGATACCAGCAAATTATTGGATGCATGTTGAATTCTTACAAATAAATGGTGGTAAAATGTCAAAAAGTCTAAATAATTTATATACATTAAAAGATTTAGAAGAAAAAGGATATGAGCCTTTAGTATATAGAATGTTTAATTATACATCTAATTATAGAGCACAAATTAATTTTACATTTGAAGCGATGGATTCAGCAAAAGTAGCTTTAAACAGACTAAGAGAAGGATATATTAGACATGGAGAAGGAAAAGAAGATATATCAGATGAAGAAATAAAATCTTATGAAGACAGATTTTTAGAAGCTATTAATGATGATTTAAATATGCCAATAGCAATGAGTATAGTTTGGGATGTTATCAAAAATCCTAAAAAATCAAAAAAATTGCAAGAACTTTTATTAAAATTTGATGAAGTATTAGGATTAAATTTAAAAGATTATAAAAAGCCAGAAAATCTTTTACCAGATGAAATTAATGATTTAGTTAACCAAAGAAATGAAGCAAGAAAAGAAAAAAATTGGTCTGAATCGGATAGAATTAGAGATTTATTAATAGAAAAAGGATATATTGTTAAAGATAGTAAAGAAGGAACAATAGTTGAAAAATAATGAAAAGATTTATTTAGTAGAAAAGTTATGTTAAATTTTCTACTAAATAAAGTTTTTTGTAAATTTGTAAAATATTTAAAAATATATAATTTGGAGGAAGCTTTGAAGTTATTAGAAGAAAAAGATAAAGAGCGTTATAAGAAATTTTTAGAGTCACATGAAAGATGCAATTTTCAACAATCTCTTGAATGGGGAAATGTAAAAACTAACTGGATAAAAGAAGTTATATTATCAGAAGATAATGAAGGAAATATAAGAGGCAGTTTATGTGTATGGATTCGTAAAATTCCTATTTTTGGTAATTTAATGTACTCATCAAGAGGGCCAGTTTGTGATTTATATGATGAAGAAGTTATATCTGATTTAGTAGAAGGTGCAAATTTACTTGCAAAAAAGTATAAAGCTTTTGTTTTAAGAGTAGAACCTGATATTTTAAAAACAGACGAAAAGTTTAGAGAGATTATTTCTAAAAAAGGTTTTAAAATAAAAGATGATAGTAAAGATTTTAAAGACGAAATTCAACCTAGATTTGTATTCAGATTAAATCTAAAAGGAAAAACAGAAGATGAAATATTTGCTGAGTTTCATCAAAAAACAAGATATAATATTCGTTTAGCAACTAAAAAAGGAGTTGTTATAAAAGAGGGAACCAAAGAAGATTTAAAAGATTTTCATAACATAATGGTAGAAACAGGAGAAAGAGATAACTTCATAATAAGATCTTTATCTTATTTTGAAAAGATGTATGATGAACTTGCGCCAAAACATATGAAGTTACTAATGGCATATCATGAAAATGAGCCAATAGCAGGTATAATACCAATTATGTATGGTAATAAAACATGGTATTTATATGGCGCTAGTAGTAATAAACACAGAAATTTAATGCCAAACTATTTATTACAATGGACAATGATTAAGGAAGCTATAAAAAATGGATCTGATATGTATGATTTTAGAGGAGTTTCAGGAGTAGTAGATGAATCACATCCACAATATGGATTATATAGATTTAAAAAGGGATTTAATGCAGAATTTACAGAGTTTATAGGAGAAATTTATATTCCATATAAGCCATTAATATATAAACTTTATAAATTAGCAGAAAAAACTTTCAGATCTTTAAGAACTCTAAAAAAGAAATTGTTGGGAAGCAAATAGTGGAAACTAGGAACATTACTTGAACAAGATGATTTTTTAAGGATGGTAAATGAAAAGATTAGAAATAAATAAAAATGATTTAAAAAATAATATAGATATAATAAAAAGAATTGCAAGTAAGAGTGAAAATAATGGTAAGGAAATAAAAATAATAGGGGTTGTTAAAGCTAATGGAGTTGGACTAGATATAGTAAAGTACTCAAAATTTTTGGTAGAAAATGGAATTAATACTTTAGCAGTTGCACAATTAGAAGAAGCAATAGCTTTAAAAGAAGCAGAAATTGAAAATGAAATTATAATGTTAACACCTATTGTTTCAAAAAATGAATTGCAATTATTGATAGAAAATGATATAACACTAACAGTTAGTAGTAGTTATCAAGTAAATTTAATTGAACAAATAGCAGACGAGCTTCAAAAAGAAACAATTAATGTTCATATTAAAATTGATACAGGTCTTGCAAGATTTGGAGTTTTGTATGATAATATACAAGAAATAATCGAAATATTTGAAACTTCAAAAAAAATAAAAGTAGCAGGAATGTATACTCATTTTTCAAAATCTAATAATGAAAAGTGGACAAGAAACCAGTTTAATAGATTTATGAATTGTATAGAAATGGTGAAAGATGCAGGATATGATCCAGGAATAATTCATGCTGCACAATCAACAGCATTTTTAATGTATCCAGAAATGAGGCTAGATGCAGTAAGAATAGGATCAGCTTTTCAAGGTAGAACATTAATGAAAGTTGATGGATTAGTAAAAATTGGAACATTCAAATCAGCGGTTTCAGAAATAAAGACTTTACCTAAAGGATATAATGTAAGTTATGGAAATATTTATAAAACTAAAAAAATTACAAAAATAGCTGTTATTCCAGTTGGATATGTTGATGGATTTAATAAAGATAAATTAAGAGATGATTTTACATTAAAAAATAATTTAATTGCTATAGGTATGGAAATAAAAAAGTTATTTAAAGATAATTCATTAAAAGTAAAAATAAATGATAAATACTATAAAGTAATTGGAAGAATTGGAATGTATCATTCAATAGTAGATATAACGGATGGTGAAAATATTAAAGTTGGAGATGAAGTTACATTGAATATTACACCATTACAAACAAATGATGGAATTAGGAGGGAATATATATAGTGGAAGCAAAAGAAGAGAAAATTAGTTTCTTTAAAAGAATTAAAATAGCAATATTCAAATTAGAAGACTATGGTATGTTTTTAGGAGAAAGATGGTCAAAAGCTTTTAAATTCTTTTTCTTACTTATAATATTAACTTCTGTTATTATATCATTAGTAGCAGAGTATGACTTCTATAAAATGGCTAATAAGGCTTTTAGTTATATAGAAAATGAAATGCCAGAATTTACTTATCAAGATGAAAAAATGGTATCATCAGAAAATGTAGAAGCATATGATAGTGATTATAATTTTAGATTATTTATAAATACTGATGAGAATATTTCTGATGAAATTTTAACAAATTATGAAAATAAAGCATTTGATGCTGATGGAAGTTTAATACTTTTGAAAGATAAGGTGATATATTTATATCAAAATAATAGAATTGAAGAAAAATATAGCGATTTGTTAAAAAATTATGGAATAGAAGTTACAAGTAAAGAAGAATTAGTAAAAACTATAAATGATTTAGGAATAAGTTCAATTGTTTTTGCATATTTCTCTACTAATTTTATTGTTTTAACAATTTCTGATATAATTACAAATCTATCATATTTATGTATAGTGGCTATTTTTGGTTATGTTGCAGCTAGATTTTGTGGAGTTAGATTTAAGCTTTCACCAATGTTTGTACTATCAATATATTCATTAACATTACCAATAGCATTAAGTTGCTTATATAATGTAGTATATATTTTAACTGGATTTGTTATAAAATACTTTAATGTTATGTATTTATTAATTGCTTATGTTTATATAATTGCGGCTATATTAATGATAAAATATGATTTAATAAAGCAAAATGAAGAATTGCAAAAAATAATAGAAGTACAAAAGCAAGTAAGAAAAGAAATGGATGAACAAGAAGAAAAAGAAGTTGAAGAAGACGAAGAAGAAAAAGAAGAATCTGATGAAGAATCTCCAGTAAATCAAGAAAATAACGAACCAGATGGTTCAGAAATATAAAAGAAGGAAAGTGTTGATTATGAAAAAGGATGGAAAACAAAAAGGCAAGAATAATAATGAGTTAATAAAAACTATTTTATTAGTAATTTTAATATTATTATGCATAGCGGGAGCTTTTGCCGTATATTATTTTAACACTAAAGACGAAAAAGAAGAAAGAGAACTTGCTTATACAGAATTAATAACTTCAATAAATGAAGGAAAGATTGAGAAGATAGAAATGACAACAGGAAGTAGTACAATAAAAGTTACTATGAAAGGTGAAGGAGAAGAAAAAGACCGAGAAAAAAGAGTTATAGTTCCAAGCTTGCAAGCTTTTATGGAACTAGTACAAGATAAAGTAGATAAAGAAGGAATAGAAATCAATCTTAACCAAAAATCTGTAAATCCTATATTAAGAATATCAGATACATTATTTTCATTATTGCCAACAATTTTATTAGTTGTTTTAATGCTAATGATTTTCAAAATGCAAGGACTTGGTGGAGACAGTGGAAAAGTATATGGTGGAGAAGATGGTAGCAAAAAATCTGAAGTTAGATTTAATGATATAGCAGGATTAGATGAAGAAAAAGGTGAATTAATAGAAATAGTAGATTTCTTAAAATCACCAGAATCTTATCAAAGAATGGGAGCAAAGATTCCAAGAGGAATTCTTTTATATGGAAAACCAGGAACAGGAAAAACTTTAATAGCAAAAGCAATAGCTGGAGAAGCTGGAGTTCCTTTTATATCAATGAGTGGTTCAGAATTTATTGAAATGTTTGCAGGACTTGGAGCTTCAAGAGTTAGAAAACTATTTGAAAAAGCTAAAAAAATGTCACCATGTATTATATTTATAGATGAAATTGATGCAATAGGATCTAGAAGAACAAGTAATAGTGGGTCAGAAACAGAAAATAATCAAACATTAAATCAATTATTAGTTGAAATGGATGGATTTGATACACACGAAACAATTATAGTTTTAGCAGCAACGAATAGACCTGAAATGTTAGATAAAGCATTATTAAGACCAGGAAGATTTGATAGACAAATAACAATACCAGCACCAGATTTACTAGGAAGAGAAAGTATATTAAAACTTCATAGTAAAAATAAAAAATTTGCACCAGATGTAGATTTTAAAGATATTGCAGGAGATACAGCAGGATTTACAGGAGCTGAACTTTCTAATGTATTAAATGAAGCAGCGATTATAGCAACAAGAAACAAACATAAAGAAATAACAAATTTAGATATTGAAAATGCAGTTAGAAAAATAACAGTAGGATTAGAAAAAGCAAATAGAGTAGTATCAGAAAAAGATAAAAAGTTAACAGCTTATCATGAAGCTGGACATGCTGTAGTAAGTAAATTTTTACCAACACAAACTAATGTAAAAGAAATCTCTATTATTCCTAGGGGACTAGCTGGTGGATACACAATGTATAAAACAAATGAAGATAAATATTATGTATCTAAAACAGAATTACTTGAAAAAATGGTAGCATTAATGGGTGGTAGAGCAGCAGAAAAGATAGCTTTAAATGAAATTTCTACTGGAGCAAGTAATGATATTGAAGTAGCTACAGGAATTGCTAAAGATATGCTTACAGTATATGGTATGGATGATAAGCTAGGACCAATTTCATTAAAAGTAGATGATCCATATGAATTACAAATATTTGGTGATAAAGTTATTGATGAAGTTGGAAATCAAATTCAAGTATTAATAGATGATGCATATGTAGCAGCACAAAAGATTTTAGCAGAGCATATAGACATTTTAGATCAAGTTGCAAAAAGATTATTAGAAAAGGAAAAAATAACAAGTGAAGAATTTGAAGAATTTTTCAATTAATAAAATAAAAGACATGCAAATTTTGAAAAAACTAAGATTTATATTAGTAGTGTTAGCTATTTCATTATTTGCATGTCATCCATATTTGAATAAAATATTACCATATGCACATGATTTAGGATATCACTTAAATAGAATAAACGAAATGTGTAAACAGATAATTTTAGGAAATTTTCCAGTATTAATTCACTCAGAAATTTTAAATGGATTAGGATACGCTAATTCATTATTTTATCCAGAAGTTTTTTTGTACATACCAGTAGCATTTATTTATTTTCTTAAATTTGATTTAATAGATGCATATAAAATATTTATTGTTATAATAACATTTTTTACATTTTTATCAATGTATTATACATCTATGAAAATCTTTAAGAAAAAACAAATAGCATGGCTTTCAACAATTCTTTATACATTTTCTTTGTATAGATTAACAGATGTATATGTAAGAGGAGCCGTAGGAGAACTTTTAACTTTTATATTTTTACCATTAATAGTAGCTGGATTATATGAAGTAATATTTGATGAGAATAAAAAATGGTGGCTAATTGCAATAGGACTATTTGGAATAGCTAATTCACATATGTTATCATTTGCAATGACTATACCATTAATATTATTTATATGCTTAATAAATGTAGATAAAATATTTAAAGATAAAAAAAGGTTATTAAATTTAGTAATTGCAGCAATAGTATCAGTTATAATAACAGTAGGATTTTTTGGACCGCTAATAGAACAAAAATGTAATGATAAATTTTTTGTAGATGGAAATTCCCGTGAAGATGCTCAAATTATAAAAGATAGAGCAACAAGTATAGATTTAGCTTTAAGTAATAGATTAAAAGTAGGAGATGGAGTAAATAGTAATATAACAGATGCAGCATTATCAGAGGGAATTGGAATAATTTTACTAATTTTGCCAGTTTTAATCTTCTTTAGTAAAGATATTTCGTATAAAAACAATAGATATTGTATACAGATGCTTGCAATTGCAGGAATAACATATTTAATGACAACACTTCTGTTTCCATGGGATAAATTGCAAGCTTTAAGTATAATACAATTTCCATTTAGATTGAATATAATACCAACAGTATTATTATCTTTAGTAGGAGCATTTGCTTTTTATAATTTTGTAAAAAATAAAAATGATATGACAGTAATATTTACAATTGTTATATTATTAACAGCAAGTAATCAGTTAGACCAATTAGATATAAATGTTTTTGATTATCAGTTAGAACAATTTATGGCAGGCGTAGGACGTGAAGTAGGAATGGGAGAATACTTGCCAGAAGGAGTAGACTTAGGAGATGTAAATTTATATAATATTAATGATAAAGAAAGTAAAATAGAATTTACTAGAAAAGGGTCAGAAATTACATTTGAATATGATAATAAAGAATTAGATATGCAAATAAATATACCATTTATTTATTATAAAGGCTATAAAGCTTATATAGAAGAAGAGAGTGGAAAAGTATCGGAACTTTTAGTTTCAAAAAATGAACAAAATGCACATGTGCTTGTATCAAGTGATGAGAAATTAGAAGGAAAAATTATAGTAAAATATGAAATGACAAATGTTCAAAAAATTTGTTATACAATATCTTTTATAGCTTTATTTGCTTTAGGAGTATACATAGTTGTTTCGATAGTTAAAAATAAAAAATAAAATCAGTTTATTTAATAAAATAGTAGTGCAATTAGTTTATGATAACTAAAAAGTGAAAACCTATTGAAAATTTATATAATAAAAAGCATTATTTTATGTTATATAAAAAGTTGCAACATATAAAATTTTATTTATATGTTGCAACTTTTTTACTTATTTTGATAAATCTAGTTTTATTGTTTTTCCATTTAAGTAATCTAAAATACCGGCTATTAGTATTAAAATTAAATTTTAAAATGTAACTATATAGAAATTGTGACTTCTCATTAAATTTTTTATTTATTTCATTAATACCATATTTTCCATCACCAATTATAGGATATCCTATATGAGCCAGATGAGCACGTATTTGATGTGTTCTACCAGTATGAAGATTTATATCTAAGAATGAAACATTATTATTGAAATCTTTTTTTATAATATAATATTCTGTTTGAATTTTTTGATAATTCTTTTTAGGAATATCAGAAATATAAACCATACTTTTTTTACTGTCTTTAAAATGAAAAGCTTCTAAAATTTCATGTTCTTTCATGGGAATACCATATACTTTTGCAATATAATGCTTTTCAATTTCCTTATTTTTAAATTTATCTAATAAAATAGATAAATATTCATGATTTTTAGCAAATAGAACTAATCCTTTTGTATTTCTATCAATTCTATGGCAAGGATTTATAGTAGTTCCGTATTTTTCTTTTAAAATGCTAGTAAGCGTTATATTAGAAGATAAATCATCTGTTACAGATAAGTTATCTGGTTTATTAACTATCATAATATTATTATCTTCATAGATAATTTCAATATTAAATACATCTTTTCCAAAAAGTAAATCATCAATAATATAAATTGTTATTTCATCACCTGAATGAATAGTTGTATCACTAGAAACTTTTATATTATTTATTCTGATATCTTTTTTTCGTAATGCTTTAAACAGAACATTTTTATTTAAAAGAGGAAAGCTGTCTAAAATAAATGTATTTAATTTTTTATTATCATATTTACTATTTACTATTATCTTTCTCATTTAATTTAATATCACTTTCATATTCATTTTTAGCAATAATAGGATATATAAAATCTAAAGGTAAAATTAAAACTAAGCCAAATACATATCTTAAACTTGAACCCATTGGAGTGGCTATCATTATAGTAAGCCAAAGTAGTAAACAAGGAAGATATCCTATTAAGTATCTTTTACTTGACATACGATAAGTAATAACCATACTAATTATCATAAACCATAAGAAGAACCCACCACTATAATAATTAGTAGGCAATAAACTATTCCTAATAGAACTGTTTGTATATTCTAATATATAATCTTTATTTTTTATTTTGTCATTAAGAGTTTCCCAAATTTGAGGAGATGCATATGCTTCTTCACCACTTACATTGAATGTCCAGAAACCTGAAGTATGTAATAGATAAGCTCTTAAATATTCATCAGGATTTTGAATAAACAATTCAAACCATAATTTTAAAAATTCAAATTTGTGATTTTCAAGGTATTCTTCATTAAATTCAGAATCCCATTTTATGCCATCAACAATTAAAGCACGATAATGTTTTTTTATATTTTCTTCAGAAAATACTTTTTCAATTAATTCCATTTGACTTTCGTTTATATTTCCATCAGTAGCTACAACTCTAGCAATTTGTTGAATTGGTATAGCAATATTTTCAACAAATTCTGTTTGTTTGATTCCAAATATAGGATATAATCTTTGAATAACTAATATTGCTAAAATAGCACAAACAGAAGAAATAAAAAAAGGTTTTATATTTTGTATATTTTTGTTTTTTAATATATCTTTTATATATGTAATTATTAAAAGAAAGAAACTAGCAATTACTATGTAAGTTCCATTATTTCTAAGAGACATTACAAGTAGAGACATAATGATAAATTTAATAATATTTTTCTTTTGAAGTTTTTTCTTATTAAAATCTAAAACTAAATCAATAACTATAAGGCTAAATATGAATAATGAAATTGAAAAAGGTGTATCTTTCCAAATAGATATACTATATAAAGGGTAAAGTTTAAATATTGCAAAAAATATAGTTATAAAAGTAACAATATTTGAATTAACCTTTTTATCAAGTAACCAATAAAGAAAATATACAATACTTCCTACCATAAGTAAAATCTGAATAAAAGTAAATACTCCAAAACCAGTTAATAAATCAGGTGAAAATGCTTTTACTAAATTTAAAGTTAGAGTGTATAATACAGGGTGATGATTTGTGAAAGGTTCTTCTCCTTCTAACATTAATAGTGAAGTCCAAGTATCAATGTAAACACCACCAGGATAAAAAGATAAAAAGTATAATAAATATACAATTAATAAAAATATAAAGGCAACTATACAGAATTTTATTTTTGGTTTAAATTCTTCTTTTGAAATAATATAGTCTTTTATATTTATATAATATTTTTCGATTGTTCTAATACCAAAATATATAATAGGAATTAAAAATAGTACTATTAGAAATTCATTAAAAAATACTAAATCCATATAATTTTCATCATAAACAAATCCTAAAAAAACAATTTTGCTCATAAAAAATATTGCAAAAGCAAAAATTATTGAAAATAGTAATTCAGGAAAGTATATTTTTTGTAAGATTTTTTTCATTTTTAAACCTCCGTTTGCAATAAATATTATTATATCATTAAAAATAAGTATAATCAACCAAAAGTATGTGGAGAATAACCTATTATCGATTAAAATAATAAATATTGTCAAATACTTTCTTTATTAGGACATGTGAAGTTCTTTTTTGATAAAGAAAAAATAAAAATTCCAATTAATGCATAAAATTTGAATAAAAGACTAATATAAAGTTAAGAACTAAAAAAATTGGAGGTTTTATAATGAAAGATTGTTTAGAAATCGAAAACGTTAGAGCATTAGAAGTAATTGATTCAAGAGGAAATCCAACAGTACAAGTAGAAGTAACTACAATTAATGGATTTAGTGGAGTAGCAATGGTTCCATCAGGAGCATCTACAGGAAGTTTTGAGGCTGTAGAATTAAGAGATGGAGATAATTCAAGATACTTAGGAAAAGGTGTTTTAAAAGCAGTAGAAAATGTGAATACTATAATAAAAGAAAGAATTATAGGAATGAATGTGTATGATCAAGTTAAATTGGATAAAATATTGATAGAATTAGATGGAACAGATAACAAAGGAAAATTAGGAGCAAATGCAACATTAGGAGTATCTCTTGCGGTAGCTAAAGCAGCAGCATCTTCTTTAGGTATGGAATTATATCAATATATAGGTGGAACAAATGCAAAAGTATTACCAACACCTATGATGAATATAATGAATGGTGGAAAACATGCAGATAGTACATTAAGTATACAGGAATTTATGATTATGCCTGTTGGGGCTTCAACTTTTTCAGAAGCTTTAAGAATGTCTTGCGAAATATATCATAATTTAAAAAAAGTTTTAAAATCAAAAGGATTAGCAACAGGTGTTGGAGATGAAGGTGGTTTTGCACCGAATGTTAAAGATGAAGATGAAGCTTTATCTTTAATAATGGAAGCTATAGATAAAGCAGGATATAAACCCAATAAAGATATTTGTTTAGCATTAGATGTGGCAGCAACAGAGATGTATGATGAAGCTAAAAAGATTGGAAAAGAAGGAATGTATCATTTTTGGAAAATTGGTGTTACAAAAAATACTGAAGAAATGATTGCTTTTTATGAGGACTTAGTAAATAGATATCCTATAATATCAATTGAAGATGGATTGGCAGAAGAAGATTGGGATGGATGGAAAAAATTAACACAAAGGTTAGGTAACAAAATTCAATTAGTAGGTGATGATTTATTTGTTACTAATATCAAAAGATTACAAAAGGGAATTGATTTAGGAGTATCAAATTCGATATTAATTAAATTAAACCAAATTGGAACATTAACAGAAACATTAGATGCAATTGAACTTGCTAAGAAAAATGGAATGACAGCAGTAGTTTCACATAGAAGTGGTGAAACAGAAGATACTACTTTAGCAGATGTTGCAGTTGCTACAAATGCAGGACAAATAAAAACAGGAGCACCTTGCAGAACAGATAGAGTAGCAAAATACAATAGATTGTTAAATATCGAAAATGATTTAGATGAAATAGCAGTTTATTCTGGAAAAGAAGGATTAAATAGATAACTTAAATTTCGGATTATAATTTATATATAATTATTTTAAGAATAAGATTTTTTATGTATGTGATAGAAAATCTTGTTCTTATTTTTATTGTATAGGAAAGACGAGGAGATTTGCAATAAATTTTGCTTTTTACAATTTTTTTATGATTACTTTTGCTTTAGTTATATATTTCTTTCTTATTAATATATAATTTATATAATATTTGCATAATAATACTAAATTAAAATATTATTATGCAAATATTTGTCAAAAAATTATATTTTTTGTAAATACTTGAAACTTTATAACTATTATGATAAAATGACTACGATTTGAGGAAAATTTTTCTAAAAGTCAATATATAAGTAAACTATTATTTATTTAGGAGGTAAATATGATTTATTCACAAGAAGTAGAAAATATGTGCAAAGTAGCTAAAGGAGCAAATCATGGACCAGCACCTATTCCTGAAGAAGGAAAATGGGTTAAATCAAAAGAAATAAAAGATATTTCAGGATTAACACATGGTATTGGATGGTGTGCACCACAACAAGGAGCTTGTAAGCTAACATTAAATATTAAAGAAGGAATTATTCAAGAAGCATTAGTTGAAACAATAGGATGTTCAGGAATGACACATTCTGCAGCAATGGCTTCAGAAATATTAATAGGAAAAACTATATTAGAAGCATTAAATACTGATTTAGTTTGTGATGCTATAAATACAGCTATGAGAGAATTATTCTTACAAATAGTATATGGTAGAAGTCAATCAGCTTTTTCAGAAGGTGGTTTATCAATAGGAGCAGGACTTGAAGATTTAGGAAAAGGACATAGAAGTCAAGTAGGAACAAGTTATAGTACATTAATAAAAGGACCTAGATACTTAGAACTTGCTGAAGGATACATAACAGAAATAGGTTTAGATAAGAATGATGAAATTATCGGATATAAATTTGTTAACTTAGGAAAAATGATGGAAAATATCAAAAAAGGAATAGAACCAATGGAAGCAATTGAAAAAGCTTCTGGAAAATATGGAAGATTTGATGAATCAGTTAAGAAAATAGATCCAAGAGCAGAATAATTATTTGATTATAATAAGAGAAAATGAAAAAATAAAATCGGAATGATTGAAAGGAGATAAAAAATGGCTTTATTTGAAAGTTATGAAAGAAGAATTGACCAAGTTAATAAATGTTTAAATGATAATGGTATTTCTTCATTAGAAGAGGCAAAGAAAATTTGTGATGACAAAGGAGTAGATGTTGCAGGAATAGTAAAAGGAATTCAACCTATATGTTTTGAAAATGCTTGTTGGGCATATACAGTAGGTGCTGCAATTGCAATAAAAAGAGGAGTAAAAACAGCTTCAGAAGTTGCTAAATGTTTAGGAGAAGGGTTACAATCATTTTGTATACCAGGATCAGTTGCAGATGATAGAAAAGTTGGATTAGGACATGGAAATTTAGGAGCAATGCTTTTATCAGAAGATACAGATTGTTTTGCATTCTTAGCAGGACATGAAAGTTTTGCTGCTGCTGAAGGAGCTATAGGTATAGCTAATAATGCGAACAAAGCAAGACAAAAACCATTAAGAGTTATATTAAATGGTTTAGGAAAAGATGCTGCACAAATTATTTCTAGAATAAATGGATTTACATATGTACAAACAGAATTTGATTTTTATACAGGAGAAGTAAAAGTAGTTAAAGAAACAGCTTATTCAGATGGACCAAGAGCAAAAGTTAGATGCTATGGTGCTGATGAAGTTAGAGAAGGTGTTGCTATAATGCATATGGAAAGAGTAGATGTTTCTATAACAGGAAATTCTACAAATCCTACAAGATTCCAACACCCAGTAGCTGGAACATACAAAAAAGAATGTGTAGAACAAGGTAAAAAATATTTCTCAGTAGCTAGTGGTGGTGGAACAGGAAGAACATTACACCCAGATAATATGGGAGCTGGACCATCTTCATATGGTATGACAGATACAATGGGAAGAATGCACTCAGATGCACAATTTGCAGGAAGCTCTTCAGTACCAGCCCATGTTGAAATGATGGGATTAATTGGTATGGGAAATAACCCAATGGTTGGAGCAACAGTTGCAGTTTCAGTTGCAATTTATGAAGCTGTAAAATAATATTGACTAATTAGAAATGTAATAAATAAGATGGATAAAATAAAAGGTTAAATAAATTTTGTCCATCTTTTTTGATTATATTATTATATGTAATAATGTAAGGAAAGAGTATTATGAAAAAATTTAATATAATAATAGTATATAATTATAATAGTACTAAGATACTTATGTGTAAAAGAAAAAAAGAACCATATAAAGGTAAGCTAAATCTAGTTGGTGGAAAAGTAGAAGAAAATGAAGAAGAATTTAATGCTGCTTATAGAGAACTAAATGAAGAGACAGGAATAAGGAAAGAAGATATAATTTTAAAACATTTAATGGATTTTAATTATACCCTTCAAGATATGCAATTACAAGTTTATATTGGAAAACTAAAAAAACAAATTGAATTAGTAGAAGAGATTAATGAATTACTTTGGATAGAAGCAACATCCAATTTTTGGAATTTAGATAAATTTGCAGGTGATGGAAATATTTGGCATATGATAAAATATGCAGATAATTATAAAAATGAATTAGAACTATAAAATAGTATTAAATGTATAACAATAGATAATAAAAATATATAATAATAGATAATAAAAATATATAATAATAGATGATATAAGTTTATATAATAGTTAACAAAAATATGGAGTAATAGATAATATAGATATGTGATAATAATTTATGTTAGACTATAATAATATTAAATTATATAGGAGTAAGTATAGTAATGAAAATAGGAAAAGATTATATTGGAGTAGGAGTAGGTGCATTTATTTTAAATGAGAATAATGAACTATTATTGCAAAAAAGAGCTGTTCCAGCGGAAAAAGACTGCTGGTGCATACCAGGTGGTAGATTGGAAATGTTTGAAACTTTAGAAAATGCAGTTATTAGAGAAACAAAAGAAGAAACAGATTTAGATATAGAAGTAATAAGAATGATGGGAGTTTGTGATCATATAATAAAAGAAGAAAATGCACATTGGGTTGCTACTAGTTATTTATGTAAAATAAAATCAGGAGAGCCTAAAATAATGGAACCAGATAAAGCATCAGATATGAAATGGTTTTCTATAGACAAATTACCAGATAAATTAACTATTACTACGCAAAAAGCATTAGCAGATTATAAGAAAACAATAGGTAACAAGTAATAGTTTGTATTCGAATTTTAATATTTTTGAAAAATATTTGAAAAAGTTGTTGACAATATGAAATATTGGTGCTAAAATAAGTAACGTTGTATGACATAATACAATAAAAAAATACATATTTTAACATAAAAAAATCTTTTAAAAACTTTTTAAAAAAGTGTTGACAATATGAAATGATGGTGTTAAAATATCTAATAGTCGCTTGAGAATAAAAGCGATTTTGAACATTAAAAATTAATACAAAAAATAGTATAAAAAATATTTAAAAAACTTTCAAAAAAGTGTTGACATGATACTATGATTTGTGTTAAAATAAATC
>CAMXJY010000003.1 GCA_947244325.1 uncultured Clostridium sp.
GTAAATCCATTGAACTACGAAAAAAGTTAACCTCCCTATAGCTAAAGCTATATCCGTTTCTTTTTGCATGCATACTTTGTTTATCTACAAATCCAACATCTTGTTTTTCTAAATATATTGCTTGTTTAGATTGTAGAGAATTTGAAAATTTAATATAGTCCTTCATTTCTGTTAAAATTCCAGGTACTATTTTATTTTTTTCAGTTAAATCTTTTATTAAATTTGTATTATCTTTTGTTATATTTTCTGCTCTTGCTTTTATTTTTGAAATTTCATCTATAAAAATAATGCAATCATCTTCTAAATAATCTAAAAGTGTATCTGTTTCTTCATAAAAACAATCAAAGTATTTATCTATTTTAGTTAAAAATTCACCATTTCTAATTTGAATTAGATCTTCATTTACTTTTTCTTTTACTGATTTTGTATATGTTTTTTCTTCAATTCTTTCGCAAACCTTTTCTACTGGGTCAGCAAGTAAAAATTCATATGCAGGAAAAATCTCAATTTCTTCTAACATATTAACTGTTCTTTGTGTTGCTAAACTAAATTTTCTAATAGAATCTATTTCATCTCCCCAAAATTCAATTCTAACTCCACTATTTACAGATGTGGCTATATCTACAATTCCACCTCTTACACTAAATTGACCTTTTCCTTCTATTAAATCATATCTTTCATATCCTAATAAAACTAGCTTCTCTTTTAATTCTTCTAAATCAAAAGTATCCCCTACTTTTAAAGTCATAACATTTTTATATAAGTTTTCTTTTGTTATCATTTTTTGCATTGCAGCTTCAATTGTAGTTACTATTATTTTTTTATCTTTTTTTACAAGTTTATTTAATACTGAAATTCTTTTAAATAAAGTATCTTTACTTTCTGCAACATAGTCAAAACTTATTACATCTCTTTTTGGAAATAGTTTTACTTTTTCTCCAAAAAATGCTAAGTCTTTTACAATTTTTTTAGCTTGCATTTCATTATAAGTGATTATACAAATTGGCTTTTCTGAATAGAACTTTGTACTATATGCCATGTGAATCTTTCCTACATCAGTTAATCCAGAAAGCATTATAGGATTTGTACCCTTTTTTACTTCAAATAAATAGTCATTAAATTTTTTAACATTTGGAACTGTTTTAATTAATGAATTCATTTTACCTTCCTTTCCTATCAAAATGTATTTTATTTATAATAATTTTAACACACAAACAAATTTACTGAAAAATCCTAGATTTTTTCAGATTTGTTCTTTTACACATGTATATTAAATTTTTTTATCTTTTTAAAAAAATGCTTTAATATTATATAACATTTTCCTATATTTTTCAAGGTTGCTAACTAACTTTATATATATAATTTTTTATTATTTTTCGCTAAAATTTTACTTTTTTTAAAATATATGATATAATATTTTATGTTAACAAAAACTTATGTACATTGACAAATAGGCGTAATGCCTCATAGTAAGCTTATAGCTTTATTTGTTCTGTGCATCTTTTTTTTTGCAAAGGAGAGAAAAAATGAGACATGAAATTGAAAAGTCTGGGAAGCGAATCATTATTCATGGTTGGCTAAACAGAGAAATAGCTTACACAGAAGCGGCAGAAAAACTGCTTGCCCATCTTCCCTTTGCTCCTGATGAACAAAATCGGTTTATGGAATGTATAAAAGATCAGTTTATCACAGGAGCTTCAAAGGACATCTGCGGCCATATTTCAACAAGTTCAGAATTATTCTATCGCAATTCAAGGAAATATCTGGCAATGCTGAAACGGTTGATGAAAACTAAGGTAAAAAATCAAGTTCAGGTAATTGCTGACACAGTTTTAAAAGAAAAAAATCCTGAACAGATTTTAACAGAAGTACCTGATAATTTTATTATTGATGTTAGGTGTACCTCACCTTCAAAAGCTGACTCTATGATTATTCAAAAGCTTTTGAAACAGCGTCACTCTGTAACTGCCAAAGAGATTAAAGAATATGCATTAAGAAACAGATATATCTTAAAACTCTTTCGGTACACAATCATTCGGCACGGAGAATTTTGCCAAACACAAAAAAGAGCTTAAAGCTTACTGTCTGTCATGAAAGGAGAATTGTATGGCACATCTTTTTACAAACGAGCAGTTGGAATTATTTAATAAAACCGAAAAAGAATTAACAGAACGGTTTACAGATCCAACATACACTGCTTATGAAATCATACCAGTTGAAGATCTGTCTATTGCGGATTTAACAACATCCTCAGAAAATAATATCTTTGATTATCTGGCAATCGGTATAGTATGTCTTTTTAAGGAGATAACCGGTTGCGAAGAAAAAAAGATATATGTATGGAATAAGAGGAATTATTCAGGAAAAAAACTGCACAGGCATATTACGGCAATACAGTCAGACAAATGTATGAAAATGCTTTATCTGAATTTATCACTAGAAATACTTGTACTTATGTACTTAAAAAGTGTTTCAAGGAAGATAATTTATATAACATACATCTTGTGGACTTTTTCCTGTACAATGATATAACCTGCATCCAAATGGGTCTGCAAAAAATTGAAGGAGTAAGCATTGAATTTGATGACTTTAATGATACAGTACAGGCCCAAAAACTTGTATTTAATAACTTAAAGCTTCTTATGATTAACCACTGGCTTGGTTCTTTGCAGGCGTTAATATTAGGCGATTAAACATTTTTTCTTATTTGTGTTTATAAAATCTCCGCTAAAAGTCACCACTGATATGTTATTTCATCAGTGGTGGCTTTTATTTTTTTATTTTAGTCATAATACATTTTTTTATGAATATATAAATATAAGAACTTTTTATATAATAATTTGGAGGTTTTATGAATTTTATTGTAATTTCTTTAAAAAAATATTTTTTTATGATTATTTTTTTAGCATTTATGATTAGTCTTATATTATTTTCAAACAATAATTTAATTGCTGCACAAGATGGACTTGTTCTTTGGGCAACTTCAGTGCTCCCTACTTTGTTTCCGTTTTTTGTTGCAACAGAACTTTTATGTCAAACTAATTTTACTTATGTAATTGGAAAATTACTTAATAAATTTGTTAAACCTATCTTTAATGTCCCTCGGAGAAAGTTTTGCAGCAATTCTTTTAGGAACTATTAGTGGATATCCTGTTGGTGCTAAAGTAGTATGTAATTTAAAAAATCAAAAAGTAATTTCAAAAACTGAAGCAGAACGTCTAATTTCATTTACCAATAATTCAGGTCCTCTATTTATACTTGGAACTGTGGGTATAGCTTTATTTAAAGATAAACGAATTGGTATAATTTTACTTGTTTCACATATTTTAGCTTCACTTGCTGTTGGATACTGTTTTAGATTTTGGAAAAAAGATAAATTAGATGTTAATTTTAGAGAAACTCAATTTAACTCAAAACTTGCTCCTTTAAAAATATCAGATATAGGAGAAATTTTAGGAACTAGTATAAAAAAAGCTATTTCTTCTATTCTTTCTATTGGCGGATTTATTGTTATATTTTCTGTAATTTTATCTATTTTAGAGAACTCTGGAATATTTGATGTTATAACTTTATTTTTCTATAAATTAGGTATTCCACGAGATATTTCAATTAGTATAATTACTGGATTTATCGAACTTACAAATGGTGTAAATTTGTCTAGCGAATTATATCAATTTTTTCCATTATTTAGTATATTACTTACATCATTTTTACTAGGATTTGGTGGAATATCTGTATTACTTCAAGTTTATAGCATAATTGCCAAAGAAGAAATTTCTATAAAACCTTATTTTTACGGAAAACTTTTGCAAGGTATTTTTGCATGTATAATTACCTTTATATTAATTTAAAATATTTCCTTATTAAAATATGAAATTTGAATAGAAAAATCTTATAAAAAAGAAATGCTCACCTTTTTGGTGAGCACTTCTTTTTTATATATCCAGATGATAATGTATGGTTATCTCATTACCATCTTTGTCTTTTGTTTTTTTGGATTTTGCTACTGGTTTCCATGGATACATACATTTTACTACAGCAAGCAAAATTAGTAATCCAATAATTAAGCAAATCCAATATGGTTCTACACCGAGAAGTAAAGAAATCTCCCTTATTCTTTCGAGCATAGACATTCTCCATATAAAATTTCTTTATTATTATAACATTATTTTTGATTTTATGTCAATTTCATAAATGAAAAATAAACCGTTCTGCTTTCGCCTTCAAACGGTTTATTTTAACCAATTATCTAACAAAACTACTTTGTAGTTTCGTCATTTCCTATATTTATTATATACTAAATATACCTTAAATTTCAACATAGCCTATTTTATTCATCTAATTTATATTTATCTCTTCCAGTATATGTTGTATGTAATAATTCATGTGCTTTATGTCCACCAGGTTCTCCAAGATATTCTTCGTAAATCTTTTTAAGTACTGGATTTTCATGAGATTTTCTTATAGTACTTTTTTCATCTATTGTATATAATGCATTTGCTCTTTTAGCTCTTATATCTATATTTGCTCTTTCTTTTGATGTTCTGATTGGTTGACCGCCACCCATTACACATCCTCCTGGACATGCCATAATTTCAACAAATTGATAATCAGCTTTTCCTTCTCTTATTTCATCCATGATAATTTGAGCATTTTTTAATCCTGATGCAACAACAACCTTTACTTCAGTTCCATTCATATTTACGCTTGCTCTTTTAATTCCTTTTTGACCTCTTATCTCTTCATATTCTAGTTTTTCAAAATGATTTCCTGTTACTCTTTCTTGAACTGTTCTTAAAGCAGCTTCCATAACTCCACCTGTTGTTCCAAAAATTGCTGCTGCTCCTGTTGCTTCACCCATTGGGTCATCATATTCTGAATCTTCTAATCCTACAAAATCAATATGAGCTTGTTTTATCATTCTTGCAAGTTCTCTTGTTGTTATTACGGCGTCAACATCATCATATCCCGCTCCTTGCATATCATCTCTTGTTCTTTCAAATTTCTTAGCTATACAAGGCATTACAGATACAACATATATTTTACTTGGATCAATTCCCATTTTTTCTGCATAATAAGATTTTATAAGTGCTCCAAACATTTGATGTGGTGATTTACAGCTAGATAAATTTGGTGTTAATTCTGGATAATTCATTTCCATATATCTTACCCATCCAGGACTACAAGAAGTAATCATTGGAAGTGTTCCACCATTTTGGAATCTATGTAAAAATTCTGTACCTTCTTCCATAATTGTAAAATCAGCACCTGTATTTGTATCAAATACTTTGTCAAATCCCATATGTTTTAAAGCTGATACCATTTTTCCTTGTACATTAGTTCCTATCTCCATTCCAAATTCTTCACCTAAAGCTACTCTTACTGCTGGAGCTGTTTGAACTACAACATATTTTTCTTCATCTCTTAAAGCTTTCCAAACATCTGCTGTACTATCTTTTTCTTTTAATGCCCCTACTGGACAAGCTTCTATACATTGTCCACAAAATGTACAATTTACATCATTTAAACTTTTATTTTTATATGTAGATACTGTTGATGCAAAACCTCTTTCTGTACAATCAATTGCTCCTATTCCTTGAACATTTTTACAAGTTGCAACACATCTTCTACATAATATACATTTATTAAAATCTCTAACTATAGCAGGTGATATATCATCTATTTCATGTTTATTTCTATCACCTTTATATTTTATTTCATCTACATAAAATTCTTCTGCAAGTTTTTGTAATTCACAAGTACCATTTCTTGTACATGTCAAACATTCTCTATCATGATTTGAAAGTATTAAATCTAAAACTATTCTTCTAGCTTCAATAACTGCTGGTGTATTAGTTTTTACAACCATACCTTCTTCAACCTTTTGTATACATGATGTCGCAAAACCACGTCTTCCTTCAACTTCAACAACGCACATTCTGCAATCACCAATTTCATTTACATCTTTTAAAAAGCATAATGTTGGAATATCTATATTTATTTTTTTAGCAGCTTCTAATATTGTTGTTCCCTCTTCTACTTCAACATTTCTTCCATTTATAGTTAAATTAACCATATTTACCTCCTATTTTTATATAGTTTGGAAAAGAAGCAAGCTTGGCTAGGCACAAGAGTGAGAAATCAATAAGTCGTACTTCCTGTACGTCGATTTGATTTCGATTGATTGTAACGACGCCAAACGAAACTTATTTTTCAAACTAGCTTTTGATTGCGTGGAATGGGCACTTACTAATACAAGTTCCACACTTAATACATTTTTCTTCGTCTATAACGTGAGTTTGTTTTACATCTCCTGAGATTGCATCCACAGGACAATTTCTCTTACATAATCCACAACCTTTGCACAATTCTGGATCTATATGTAATTTCATTAAAGCTTTACACTCTCCTGCTCTACATTGTTTATGGTCAATATGTTCTCTATATTCTTCTCTAAAATATTTAATTGTACTTAAAACTGGATTAGGTGCTGTTTGACCAAGTCCACATACTGAAGCTTTTTGAATATTACTACATAATCTTTCTAGTTTTTCAATATCTCCTTCTTCACCTTTACCATCAGTTATTTTTTCAAGCATTTCTAATAATCTTTTTGTTCCAATTCTACATGGTGTACATTTTCCACATGATTCATCAACTGTAAATCCTAAATAGAATTTAGCTAAGTTTACCATACATTTTGAATCATCCATAACTATTAATCCACCAGAACCCATCATTGAACCTATTGCTTGTAATGATTCATATTCAATTGGTGTATCTAAATGTTCTTCTGTTAAACATCCTCCTGAAGGTCCACCTGTTTGAGCCGCTTTGAATTTTCTTCCATTAGGGATTCCACCACCAATATCAAATACAATTTCTCTTAAAGTTATTCCCATTGGAACTTCAACTAATCCTATATTATTTACATTTCCACCTAAAGCAAATACTTTAGTTCCTTTTGATTTTTCTGTTCCTATGCTTGCATACCAATCTGCACCATTTAAAATAATTTTTGTTACATTTGCATATGTTTCAACATTATTAATTAATGTTGGTTTTCCAAATAGTCCTTCATTTGCTGGGAATGGTGGTTTTAATCTTGGTTGACCACGTCTTCCTTCTATTGATTCTAAAAGTGCTGTTTCTTCTCCACAAACAAATGCTCCAGCACCTAATCTTATTTCTAAGTCAAAATCAAATCCTGAATTCCAAATATTATTTCCTAATATTCCATATTCTTTTGCTTGATTTATAGCAATTTGAAAACGTTGTACTGCTATTGGATATTCTGCTCTTACATATATATATCCTTTATTTGCTCCTATTGCATATCCTGCTATCATCATTGCTTCTACAACACAGTGTGGATCTCCTTCTAGTATACTTCTATCCATAAATGCTCCTGGATCACCTTCATCTGCATTACAAACAACATATTTTTGATCACCTTTTGCCATTTTTGTGAAAGACCATTTCTTTCCTGTTGGGAAACCAGCTCCTCCACGACCTCTTAATCCTGAATTTAAAATAGTTTCTATAACTTCATCTTGTGTCATATTAAATAATACTTTTTCTAATGCTTTATATCCATCAAAAGCTATATATTCATCTATATTTTCTGGATCTATTACACCACAGTTTTTTAATGCTATTCTTTTTTGTTTTTTATAGAAATTTAATTCATCTAATTGTTTAACTACTTTATTATCAACATCTTTGCAAAGTAATCTTTCAACTATTTCTCCATTTTGAATATGTTTTTCAACTATTTCTTCACAATCATCTGGTGTAACCATAGCATAAAAAACATCTTCTGGTCTTATTATAACTATTGGACCTTTTGCACATAATCCAAAACATCCAGTTTGTATTACTCTAACATTTTCTATATTTTTTTCTTCTAATATTTTTCTAAAATTTTCTATAATTTTAGGAGATTTAGAAGATGTACAACCAGTACCATGACAAACTAAAATATGTTTTTCACGTGTATCGGCTGATGTATTAACTCTTAAGTCTAATTCTTTTCTTTTTTCTTCTCTAATTTTATTAATTTCTTCTAAAGATTTCATCTGCATAGCTCCTTTCTATTTATTATCTTCCATATATTTATCTAGTACTTCATCCATCATTTTTACAGTTGCTTTACCATAAACTTCATCATTTACTGTAAAAACAGGAGCTAAACCACAAGCACCTACACATCTAGTCGCTTCTAAAGAAAATTTTCCATCTTTAGTTGTTTCTCCAACTTCTATTCCTAAACGTTCTTTGGCTCTATCTAAAACTTTTTCAGAACCTTTTACAAAACATGCTGTTCCTAAGCAAACTGCTATATGATATTTTCCTTTAGGTTTTAGTGTAAATCTTGAATAAAAAGTAACTACTCCATAAATTTCAGCCATTGGCATTGATAAATATTCTGAAATTGCAACTTGAGCTTTTTCAGGTACATATCCATAATACTCTTGCACCTCATTTAAAATCTGAATTAGATTTTCTTTTTCTTTTTTGTACTTTGCTAGTATTTCTTCCATCTTAGGGTCTTTTCCGCATGCAACCTTCGCATCTAGTATTCTCCATTTCACCTGTCTATGTTAGCCTAAACTAACATATCTCCTTTCCTACTTAAATTTTATTTAATATAGCCAGAAATATGAACATTATCGGAATAGAATGCTATATTTATTTACTAATTTATTTATTTAATTTTTTATTAAATAAATCCAAATTGATTATAACACTCAATATGTTTTTTTTCCACAAAAAACGACAATTTTTATATATGAAATTTTTTGAATTTTTGTAAATTATTTTTATATAACCAAATTAAGAATAATACTTAATTTTTTTCATATGGCACACAAAAAAAGAGTGATATTTAATTAAAGTGAACTATAAAACATTCACAACCAAAATATCACTCTTTAAAAGTTTTAAAAATCTATTTTTTACTTTATTTTCATATCTAAAAATTTTCCAAAACCTTCAGATAAATTATCAAATCCATAATATTGTACAAATGTAATAACAAAAAATATAATTCCAAATATAACTACTGCTGATGAAATTTTTTTACATATATCTAATTTGAATCTTATTGATAATATTCTTACCATTGCTCCAACTAACATAATTGGTATAGGAATTAAAAAATACATAATTTTGTCTCCTCTTCTTTTTAATACATAACTATTATAGCACCTTTTCCAAATTATGTAAAGTATTTATCATATAAAAACGATTTCTAGTTTATCTAAACTATATATTTTTTAATATCAAAAACTATCTTATACAAAAAAATGGTACTGTAAAAAAAAGTCCCATAGAAAAATGAGATTTGAGTTGTAATTTTAACTTAAATCTCACTTTTTTATTTTTCTTTATTTTAAGGTAAATATGGCATTGGGTTTACTGGTGAACCTTTTATACGAACTTCAAAATGTAAATGATCTCCTGATGAATTTCCTGTACTTCCTACTTTTCCTATAACTTGACCTTGTTTAACTGTATCTCCTGGAGAAACAGTTCTTGAGCCTGATAGCATATGTGCATATAAAGTCATTGTTCCATCATGATGATTTATTACAATATATTCTCCATAACTTTTATATTGACCTCTTAAATTTCTCATCGCTGTTGACGTTACTACAGTTCCATCTTTTACTGCTATTACACTTTTTCCTTTTACATTTATATTTATATCTACACCTGTATGTGTTGCATATGAAGGATAATTAGGATTATTTATATTAGACCTTGTTAGTCCTAAAACAGGAAATATGTATCCACACGCACTAGGTGCTGTAACTGTTTGATTATTATTTTTCTTTGCTTCTTCTGCTGCTATTTTAGCTAACTCTGCCTGAATTACTCTTTTATCTTCTTCAAATTCTTCAAGTTGTGCTTGTAGTTCCTTTTCTTCTTCTGTTAAATTTGAAACTAAAGATTGTTTTTGACTAACAGATGAAGCAAGAGAATTTTCCTTTACCTTCAAACTTTGCTTATTTTGTTCTATTTCTGATTTTGCTTCTACTAAATAATTTTTTTCTGCTTTAATCTTTTCTTGTGTCTCAGTTATTCTATCAAGTAATTCTTCATCAGCTTCTGCTAATTCTTCAATCAAATAATATTTTGAAATTAAATCTGATAGATTTTCACATGATAATAACATATCTAAATAAGATGTACTACCACTTTCATATAATGCAACTAATCTTTTATCTAATAATTCTTTTTGAGTTTTATATTTTTCCTCTTGAGTTACTAAATCATCCTCTTTTATTTTTATTTGAGCTTCTACATCATTAATTCTTCCTTGTAACTGATTAATTTCTCCTTGATATGTAGTAATTTCTGCATTCAATTTATCAATTTGGTTTAATGCAGTAGTCATTTTTTCTTTAGTTCCAGCTATTTCCGATTTTATTCCATCTATTTTGCTATCTAAATCATTTTGTTGCTGATTAAGCTCTGAACTTGTTACAGCATATAGATATGTATAGTTAGATATTAAACAAAAAAGAATAAAAACAATAATTAGTATTTTTACATATTTCTTTAGTATCTTCATATTTTTCTCCCTTAAAGTTTCTATATATTTTATTATATAAATTAGACATGTACCATATTACTTCTAAATCTTACAATTATATATTACCATATATTGTAAAAAAGTTTCAATATTTTTATATAATAATCTAAAATAGGATTTTACACAAAAACATTTATTATTTGGCATAATACAGGAAATTGCATTAATATAGCTCCTGTAATCAAATATTTTTTATCTGTTTCTAATCTAGTTTTATTAAAAGCAAAAATCATTAATGCTACTACTGGTATAAAATATCTTCCCTGTATTCCAAGTATAATTTCATTTCCAATTTTTCCAATTCCAGCTAGTGATGTCCATTGAATATATATAGCAGTTATAATTAATAGGCTTGTACCAAACATTATTAGCATAGTCCAAACTTTTCTTAAAGTATTTATTTCTAATGCTTTTGAATCTTCATTTACAAATAATGACATTAATAGACAAATACTTACAATATATGAAACTATTGGATATATAGTAGTTTTCGCATGACACATTAGCTCATCACCTGTACAAAGTTGATATATATACTGCGCTCCTTTTTGAGTTAAAGTTCTCATAATTATCATACAATACTCCAAAGGATTACTTAGAATAAATTTCAACTGCTCAGTTGATGAAGCATTTGAATTTACTAAATTCATACTTCCTATAACAAGCCATGAAAGTCCTACTATAACACTTAAAGCAATTGTTATAATAACAAATTTTTTTAACTCTTTTTTATTTTCAAAATTTTCTTCTTTTAAAAGTAAAATAATCATTACAAACGGCAAATATACAATTTTGCATAATGCTATCATACAACATAATATAAGCAATAAAAATTTCTCTTTTTTATTTATCTTTTCTTTTAAATATACTTTTCTATATATTAAAGCTATAAACAGCGTACATACTGCGTTTGTAACCGTATCTCCTGATATACATACTGCTGAAAATATATTTACAGGGAGCAAACAAAGTATTAAAAAAAATGTTTTTTTATTTGGCACAAGTTTTATAGAAATAGCACATAAGACTACCCAAAATATGTATCCTGTAATTCTCCCAAACATTCCAATAACTATAATATTATCGCTTAAAACTCTACCTACTGTTACCCCTATTACTTGTGGTATATATTGAATAGGAGAATATAATTTTATATTCCAATACTCTTTTATTAAATCTCTTCTTTCATCTGAATTCATACTAAATGCATCAAATTCATTTATGTAATTTTCATATTTTATTAATATAGAATTTTTATAATCAACTAGTTTTGAAAATGCTGGTGGAAATGTAGTATCTTCTTGTATATGAATATTAGTATATTTTCTAGATATTTCAAACACTCTTAAAAAATGTGATACTTCATCTGTTCCATTTCCAAAAGGTGTTAAAGTAAAATAAAAAATTCCTAAAACACTTGCTAGTATAATAAATTGCTTATATACTTCTAATTTTGTTTTCTTAAATATTACTAAAATTCCATCTATAGAAATAGCAATTATTATCATTGTTATTTGCAATATATTTTTTATGTTTTCTTCTGCTTTAAATACTACATTTCTAAAATACATTATTATGATTGTTGCAAATAAAAAATAAAAAATTTGAGAAATAATAAATTTTAATTTTTTATTGTTTTCTATTTCTTGTATTTGTGTATTATTTTGCTCCATATATTTTTCTCCTTTTAGTTTTTATATTTGTACATATATAAGATTCTAAAAACTTCAAAATGGTTTCATTATTTTTAATTTTTTTTGATTTTTTTAAATTTTTTTCTTTCAATATATAGTTGTTATAAAAACTAAAAAGGTTACAAATTTTATATAATTTTTCTATTTTACTCATTGTTCTGTAATTTTTTATAAATTACAGAAAAAAGACATTACTATTTATTTTAGTAATGCCTTTTTATTTACTTTATTCTAATCTTGATAAAATGCTGTATATCCTTTGTAAGCTTGGTAAATATCAAATTTACTTGTAACTTCATAAGGTGAATGCATTCCCATAACTGGTACACCAATATCTAATACATCCATTCCTCTATTTGCAAGTGTTAAGGCTATTGTACCTCCTCCACCTTTGTCAACTTTTCCAAGTTCACATGATTGATGTCTAGCTCCTACACTATCAAATATTCTTCTAATTTCAGCAACAAATTCAACTGGTGCTTCAGATGCTCCTGATTTTCCTCTTGAACCTGTATATTTCACTACTGATACACCTTTTCCAAAAAATCCTGTGTTTTTCTTTTCAAATGTTCCTGAAAAGTTTGGATTATATGCTGCATCAACATCTGCTGATATAGCTTTTGAATTTGAAAAAGTTTTTTGTAATGAACTTGCTTTTTCATTTCCTGTTTTTTCTAAAATTTCTAGTATAAATGTATCAAATATTTTTGATTCCATTCCACTAACACCATTAAATCCTACTTCTTCTTTATCAGTTATTATACATACTGCTGTTTTCTTTGGCATATCTACATTTAATAATGCTCTTAATGATGTATAACAACATACTTTATCATCTTGACCATATCCTGCTACCATACTATAATCAAGTCCCATGCTTTTTGCTTTAAATGCTGGTACTAATTCTATTTCTGAACTTGTAAAATCTATTTCTGTTATACCATATGTTTCATTTAATAATTTTAATATATTTAATTTTACTTTTTCTGATACATCATCACAGTTATATGGAATACTTCCAACTAAAACATTTAATTCTTCTCCTTGAACACCATCTTTTAGTTTTCTTTCCATTTGTTCCTGTGCTAAATGTGGTAATAAATCACAAATAGTAAATATAGGATCTTCTTCTTTTTCTCCTATACAAATATTTATTTTTTCTCCATCTGGTTTTACTACAACTCCATGCATGCTAAGAGGAATATTAGTCCATTGATATTTTTTTATTCCACCATAGTAATGTGTTTTTAGCATTCCAAGTTCTGAATCTTCATATAATGGATTTTGTTTTAAATCTATTCTTGGAGAATCTCCATGTGCTGCTACTACTTTTAATCCACTCTCAACGCTATCTTTTCCTATTACAGCTGCATATAAACATCTTCCTCTATTTACATAGAATACTTTATCTCCTGGTACTAAAACATCCTTTTCTGAGATATCTACATATCCATTTTTAAGTAAAATTTCTTTTGAATTTTGAACTATTTCTTTTTCTGTTTTTGATGTATTTAAATAATACATATATTCATCAGCAAACTGAAATATGTTTTTTAATTCTTCATCACTTTGATTAAACCATCCATTCTTTTTTGAATCAAATAATTTTTCTTTTAAATTTTTTCCTTCTGTATTTTCCATTTACTTTGTTTACCACCTTTCATTTTCTTATGTATATTATTCGCTTTTATATAATTTCTATTATATTTTTCTTTTTTATTTTTTTATTTCCAAATTTATATGCTTCTCTTATTTTTTCTACACATTTATCTACTTTTTCTGGAGAGTTTCCATGTACATATGCTAAAACATCTCCACTTTTTACTTCATCGCCAATCTTCTTTTCAAAAGTAATTCCAACTCTTGAATCAATGCTATCTTCTTTATTAATTCTACCTATTCCAAGTTCTACTCCTGCTTTGCCAACTTTTCCTGCATCTAGCTCTATCACTAATCCATTTTCTTCTGATAATACTGGAGCTATGATTGGTGCTCTTTCAAATTTTTCTATATTTTCTATATAACTTACATCTCCATTTTGTTTTTCAACTAATTCTTTAAATTTTTCTAAAGCTTTTCCATTTTCAATTACTTCCATTATTTTAGCTTTATTTTCATTCATATTTGGATATTTTCCTGAAAGCTTCATCATTTGCATTGCTAAATTCAATATAACTTCTTTTACATCATCAGCCATATCTCCTTTTAATGCATTTATTGCTTCAATTACTTCCAAACTATTTCCAACTGCATATCCTAACGGTTCATCCATATTTGTTAGCACACATACAGTTTCTCTACCTGCATTTTTACCTATAAGAGACATTAATTTTGCAAGTTTCTTTGCCTCTTCTTTATCTGGCATAAAAGCACCTTTTCCACAAGTTACATCTAAAACTATTGCATTTGCTCCTGCTGCTATTTTTTTACTCATTATACTAGATGCAATAAGTGGCATACTATTTGTACAACTAATTGTATCTCTTAAAGCATATATTTTTTTATCTGCTGGAGCTAAATTTAATGTTTGTCCCATTAAACTTATTCCAATATCTTTTACATTTTGTTTAAAACTTTTTATATCTATATTAACATTATATCCTGGTATTGATTCTAGTTTATCAATTGTTCCTCCTGTTATTCCTAAACCTCTTCCACTCATTTTAGCAACAGGAATTCCAAGACTTGCTATTATTGGCATCACAATTAGAGTTACTTTATCTCCAACTCCTCCTGTAGAATGCTTATCAACAATATGTTCTGATATATCACTTAAATCTAACATATCGCCTGAGTTTGCCATCGATACTGTTAAATTCAATATTTCATCTTGTGTCATACCATTTATACATATTGCCATTATTAAAGCCGCTGCTTGATAATCTGTTATTTCGTCTTTAGTATATTTTTCGACAAAATAATCAATTTCTTCTTTCGATAATTCATATCCATTTTTTTTATTTTCAATAATATCTAAAATATTCATATATATCCTTTATTTAACGGATTCAAGTATTCTTGATTCTCTTATTTAACAATTTCAAGTATTCTTGAATTAAAGTTTATTCTTTTATTTGTTATTTTAAAAGCTTCTTTTAAGTTTTGTGTTGTTCCATTTATTTTTGTATCTTCATCAGTATGGATATAAGCTAAAGTTTCTCCAACTGTAACTTGATCACCAATTTTTTTGTTTAAAGTTATTCCTGCTGTTCTATTAATTTTTCCTTCATCTTTCATTCTTCCAGCACCTAAATAAACAGCTATACTTCCAACAATATCAGCATCAATTTCTTCTACTGTACCTGTTTCTGTTGATAAAACTGGCATTATATATTTTGATCTTTCAAATAATTCTGGATCTTCAATATATTCTGTATCTCCACCTTGAGCAGCTATCATTTCTTTAAATTTCTCAAAAGCTGCTCCACTTCTTATTGTTTCTTTAATCATTTTAGCATTTGCATCTAAATCTTTATTATCTGTTGCTAAAGCTATCATTATACTTCCTAAAGCTTCAACAACATTTCCTAAATCTTCTGATATTATTCCTCTTAATGCCATTATTGTTTCTTTCATTTCAAGATTATGACCTACAGATGTTCCTAAAGGTTGGTTCATTGTAGTTATTACACATGCTACTTCTTTATCTAAATCTTTTCCAAGTTTAACTAATAATTTTGAAAGTCTTTTTGCTTCTTCCTTTGTTTCAATATAAGTTCCTTTTCCAGAAGTTATATCAAAAACAATTTTATTACTTCCTGTTGCAAGTTTTAAACTCATTAAACTAGCTGCAATAATTGGCAAACTATTCTCACAAGCTACTTCATTTCTTAATTTATACATTTTTCCTTCTGCTGGTGCTAAATTAAGACCTTGATTCATAATACAAACATTATTATCTTTTATATTTTGTTTAAATTCTTCTGTTGATAAATCAGCTCTAAATCCTGGTATTGATTCTAATTTGTCAATAGTACCTCCTGAGATACCATATCCTCTACTAGATATTTTTGCAACAGGTATACCTAATGAAGCAAGAATTGGCATTAATAGAATTGTTGCTTTATCTCCAATTCCTCCTGTACTATGCTTGTCAACTATATTAGATGCAATATCTGACAAGTCAATCATATCACCAGATTCAGCCATAGATACACTTAAATTTAATATTTCTTCTTCTGTAAGCCCATTAATATAAATGTAACTCATTAGTGCTGCTGCTTGTGCTTCTGATATTTCTCCTTTGTTTAATTTTCCGACGAAATATTTCATCTCATCTTTGGTTAATTCCTCTTTTAACCTTTTTTTGCGAATAATACTTTTGATATCCATTATTTTCATCCTTTCTTATGTATATTATTATTTATCAAACAAAATTTTTAATAAACGTTTTCCTGTGTAATACGCATGGTCCATTTTCTTTTATTATGCGTATATGTTCTGCTGTCCCATATCCTTTATGTTTAGAAAATCCATATATTGGATATACTTCATCCCATTGTCTCATTATTCTATCCCTTGTAACTTTAGCAATTATTGATGCAGCTGCTATACAGTAATTTTTAGCATCTCCCTTTACTACTGATATATAAGGAATTCCTAAGGTATCCATATTATTTAATGCATCTACCATTATTACATCTGGTTTCTGCTTTAATCCTTCTAGTGCTAATTTTACACCTAATTTTGTTGCATTTAAAATATTTATTTCGTCAATAGTCTTTTGATCAACAATTCCAACACTATATGCAATTGCCTCACTAGTTATTATATCATATAATTTTTCTCTCTTCTTTTCAGAAACTTTTTTTGAATCATTAACTCCTTCAATAAAAGAATCTTCTGGAAGAATAACAGCTCCAACAACAACTGGTCCAGCGAGTGGCCCTCTTCCTGCCTCATCAATTCCACATATATATGTTATATTTTTTTCATATAACTTTTTTTCTTCTTCTTTTAAAAGAGTTAATCTTTCAATTTCTTTTTCTTTCATTTTTTCTCTTTCTTTTAATTTAATAAATTTGTCAAGTATGCCTATAAAAATTATAATACCTATATAAAACAGTTAATATAGGATAAATTACGAATAATTTTTTCTATATTTTGTTAAAATATATTAAATTTTTAAGATTATTTTAATTATATAACGATATTATATCTATATGAAGAAAATATTTCAAGAACAAATATCAAAAATATAACATTTTTGAGAAAATTTGTTCAAATGCTAAATTTTCTCATATATTTCTATTGTAACTGAATATTTTTTGAGTTATTATGTATTCAAGTCACAATTTATGTGGAGGTAATAAAAAATGGATAATGAAAATGATTTTAATATTAGTACTGACAACTCTTTTAAGAAGAGTAAAGTAAAATATTCTTCTGGAGGAGGATTTGGAAAAAATGTATTTGTACCATTTGTTTCAGGAATTGCTGGTGCAACATTAGTAATAGGTACATGCTTTGGAGTTCCATCAGTAAAATCTAAACTTTTACAAACTTCAAATTCAGGAATTGCTCCTGTTTCTGCAAGTTCATCTGATTCTAATAAAACTACAAATTTAGTAAATATTGCTAATTATTCAGATACATCAACTGCGGTTGCTGAAAAAGTTTTGCCATCTGTTGTTGGTATAACAGTTAACTATCAAATTAGTTCAATTTTTGGTGGTAGTTCAAAAGGTGAAGCAACAGGGTCAGGAATCATAATTTCAGAAGATGGATATATTTTAACTAATAACCATGTAATATCTAGCGAAAGTTCTAGTTATTATGCAATTCAAGAAGCTACAGGCATAAAAATAAATTTATATGGTGATGAAACATCTTATGACGCTACAGTTGTTGGAACCGATAGCTATACTGATTTAGCAGTACTTAAAATAGAAAAAGATGGATTAACTCCTGCTACTTTAGGAGATTCATCACAAGTAAAGGTTGGAGAATTTGTTATGGCAGTTGGAAATCCATTAGGAATGGATTATTCTGTAACTGGTGGAATTGTAAGTGCTGTTAATAGAGAAGTTGAAAGTGATGGTACTGTTTATTATGCAATTCAAACAGATGCTGCTATAAACTCTGGTAACAGCGGTGGTGCTTTAGTAAATGCAAATGGAGAAGTAATTGGTATTAATACTTTAAAACTTGCTGGAACAGGAATTGAAGGTGTTGGATTTGCTATTCCTATATCTTCTACTACATCTATTGTTAATCAATTAATTGAATTTAAAACTGTAAAAAGACCTTTTATAGGTATTAGTGGTTCTTCAGTTGATAAAACTACTTCTGAAAGATATAACATTCCATTAGGAATTTATGTTGAAAGTGTTGAAAAAGATTCTCCAGCAGAAAAAGCAGGATTACAAAAAGCAGATATTATAACCAAAATTGAAGGTAAAGAAGTAAAATCAGTTAATGAATTAAATAAAATTAAATATACTTATAATATTGGAGATACTGTAAAACTAACAGTTGTAAGAAATAATGAAGAAATGGAAGTTTCAATACTTCTAGCTGAAACTCCAGAACAAACTGAAAGCACTCAAAATAATACACCTCAAGCTCCTTCTCAAACACCTAACAATGGAAGTTCTTCAATATTTGATTTATTTAGATAAAATTGTATATAACAATGATGGACGATATTTAATGTATAAAAACTACACTAAATCGTCCATTTAATTGTTCTATGAATTACAAAACAAGTTTCTTAAATTATATAATAAAAAGGTGCGAAATATGATAAAATTATGTTCTAAGAAAAATAAAAAAATTTTCTTTAAAATTCTCATAATAATATTTATTGTATGGAATTCAATTTTTCTTATAGATTATTTTAGAGTAAAAAATGATAAATTACCAATATTTTGCTTTAAATTAGCTGGCCTGCAAGACGGAGGTACAATATATTATATAGGAATTGGATATAAAGTTATAGATTTTCATACTATAGAAAGTCTATCATCACCTATTATTGAAAAAAAAATATATATGTCGTTGGAGTACAACTTATGAAAAAGCACTAGAAAAAGTAAAAGAAAAAATGTGAGTCTTTAGCATAGTCTCACATTTTTTCTTTTAACAATAATCATCTTAATTTGATATTTATATTTTTAAACTTCTTCTTCCATCTAATTTATTTTCAGAACTTTTTTTATAAACTAATTTATCTCTATTTAATATTGCATATATAAATGATGTTATTGGTACTGTATAAACAACTCCCATACTACCTGCAATAGCTGAAACTATTTGTTCTGCTATTGTTTCTTTGTTTAATATTTCAATTATGTTCATATCACATGCCATAAATAATAATATTAAAGTTAATGATCCACCAACATATGCTAATATTAAAGTATTTGTCATTGTTCCAATTACATCTCTACCAATATTCATACCGCTTTTTAATAATTCAAGCCAAGTAATATCTGGATTTTTCATTTTAATTTCATCTAAACTTGATGCTATTGACATACCAACATCCATGCAAGCACCTAATGCTGAAACTATAATTCCTGCAAATAATAAATCTCTAAAATCAAAATTTATTGTAGACATATTTATACTTAATTGAATTGCATCTTCGCAAGCACCAGACATTTTTGCAATATTATTAAATATTAAAGCCATAAGTCCTGCTGAAACAACTCCTCCTAAAGTACCTATTGCTGCTGTCATTATTTTTTTATTAAGTCCACCAATTACTATAAAAGTTCCAACTATAACTAGCATTGATGTTATTATTGAACTTAAAATCGCATTATCACCCTTAAATATTCCTTTTATTAAAATAAAGTATATAAGTACAATTGTTAATAATAAACCTATTATTGCTTTTACTCCTCTTTTTCCGCCTATAACAACAATACTTAATAAAAATACTGCAAACATTCCCAATATATAGTCTGCTCTAGCAACATCTTGTACTGTTGCAATGACATGACCATCTGGACTTTCAGCTATTTGAACTATTACTTTATCTCCAACATCCAATTCATATGCTAAAATTTTTCCATCAATATCATATGATAAAGTATAATCTGTAGTAAATTCTTCTCCTATATAAGGTCCTTCTATTATTTCAATAGTTACTTCTTGAACTTTATCAGTTACTGTTCCTGTTACTACTTCCCTTACTTCTTTTACATCAATAACTTTTGCTGTTGTATCTGTTATTTTTTCTTGTCTTTCTATTAATTGTGTTTCTTGATTTGCTGCATCTTGTGGAGTTTCTGTTTGTTGCGTATCTGGCTCAGCTGGTACAGTTTGCTCTACTGGTTGCTCTGGTGTAGTTGCAAAAACATTACAAAAAACACTTGTGATTAAAAGAAAAATAATAAATATTATGCTAACTCTTTTCAATCTAAAATCCTCCTATTACTTCCTTTATTAGAAAATTATAATATCCATCTCATTTGTATAATCACTATTTCCATATGCATATACTATATACACATAGCCATCTTGTGTTAAGAAATATGTTTTAGTATTTTCTACTTTATACATATCACTTGACAAATCTCTTTCATATAAAGTTCCATATTGGTCTGCTATTATTTTTGCATTAGTATATGCCTTTTTTACATCATTTGTAATTGTTGTTTGAACTGCCTCTTCTGTTGTTTCTTTTTCTCTTATTAAATCTGAAAGTGTTACCATTTCATTATCTGCTATACTGTAATTATATGTTTTTACAGTAACCTTTTCAGCTTTTCCTTCTTCTTTTAAAGAAGATTTAACTGCTATTGACAAAACATTTCCATTAACAAATGAAGCATATGTTACTGTATATATATTTTTGCCATCTTTTTTTCTCATTACACTATTTGCTTTATCATAAAATTCTGATTTTATATCAGCATTAATAGCTTTTGCTTTTTCATGATTTATATTTAATATTGGAATTTGAGCATTAACAGTATAATAATTCTCATCTTCATCAGCAAAATTATATCCTGTATACACCAAATCCTTAGATGGTTCCATTTTATCTGTTCTAACATTTTCACTATTAATAATTATTGAATTTGTAAATAAATTATTAAAATTAGATTTTAAAATATCAATTTCTTCTGCTGTTTTCTTACTACCAATATTTATACCCAGCATAAGTACATCTGTATCAGAATATTTATAGAAAAATTGTGCATATATTCCTAAACATAATGCAACTATGCAAACTAATATTAAAACTACAAAAAAAAGATATTTTTTAGGACCTGTTAGTGAACCTACTAATCTTCGTATAGCTCTTTTCATTTGACTCTCCTTTTACCATAAATTGAATTTATTATAACACTGATATATAAATTTATCAATATTTTTTAATTTGACCTTAAAAATCAGCATATTACTAACTTTTCATTTAAAAAATATATTGAAATTTTTATAATATCAAACATAACAATTGCTAAAAACCCACATCTAACTTACTATAAAAAAAGACCTCATTTTAAAATAGCAGTCATGATAATAGTTTGCTAATTTTTTTCTTCTATATTTGATTTTTTCTAGTAAAATCCATTGACTATATTTCAAAAATATTGTATTATAATGTCTATACAAAAGTAAATTTAAAAACTAAGGAGATTAATATTAGATGATATGTTCAGTATGTAATAAAAACACTGCTGTAGTGTTTTTAAATAAAATTGAAAATGGCAAAAAAACAGTTGAAGGCCTTTGCTATAATTGTGCCAAAGAAAAAGGAATTAATCCACTTGAAGTTTTAGCAAAAAATGCCAATATATCAAATGAAGAATTAGAAGATATGTCAAATCAATTTGAAGATATATTAAAAGATTTTTCTGAAAATATGAATTTAGAAGCATTAGGAATTGATGCTGAGAACATGGAAATAGATGATGATTCAAATCCAGTAAAAAACATATTTGGTATTTTTAGAGCTACAAATAGTGCGGAAAACAATGAAAAAGCCTCTTCTGCTAACGAATCAAACGAGTCATCTAGCAATAAAACTGTAAAAGTTCAAAAGAAACAAAAAAATAATAAGAAAAAATTTCTTGATACTTTTGGAACAAACCTTACAGAAAAAGCTAAAAACGGATTATTAGATGCTGTAATTGGTAGAGAACAAGAAATTGAAAGAATGACTCAAATATTAAATAGACGTTCTAAAAACAATCCTTGTTTAATTGGTGAGCCAGGTGTTGGTAAAACAGCTATAGCACAAGGATTAGCTATAAAAATTGCTAACAAAGATGTACCAGCAAAATTATTAAATAAAGAAGTTTATTTATTAGATATGACAGCAATAATTGCTGGAACACAATTTAGAGGTCAATTTGAAGCAAGAATGAAGTCTTTAGTAGACGAATGTAAAACATATGGAAATATAATTTTAGTAATTGATGAAATCCATAATATCATAGGTGCAGGTGATGCAGAACATTCAATGAATGCTGCAAACATTTTAAAACCTTCCCTATCTAATGGTGAAATTCAATTAATTGGTACAACAACATTAAAAGAATATAGAAAATATATTGAAAAAGATTCAGCATTAGAAAGAAGATTCCAACCAGTTCTAGTTGAAGAACCTTCTATATCTGATACAATCGAAATTATAAAAGGTATTAAAAAATATTATGAAGAATATCATAAAGTTACTATAACAAATGATATTATTGAAAAAACAGTTAAAATGTCTGAAAAATACATACATGATAGATTCTTACCAGATAAAGCTATAGATTTAATAGATGAAGCTTGTTCAAAACTAAACTTAAAAAATAAAGCTTTATTTGAACTTGAATTAATAAAAAATGAATTAAAAAAAGTAGCTGAAGAAAAAGAAGAAGCAGTTTCTTCTGATTCAATAGAAGAATATCAAAAAGCAGCTGATTTGAAAACTAAAGAATGCAATCTTACAGATAGAATGAATAATATAGAAAAAGATTTAAAACCTTGTGTTCTTACAGTTCAAGATGTTGCAGAAGTTATTGAACGTTGGACAAAAATTCCTGTAACAAAAATTACAGAAGCAGAAACACAAAAATTATTAAATCTTGAATCAAACCTACACAAACATGTAATATCACAAGATGCTGCTGTAACTGCAGTTTCAAAAGCAATTAGAAGAAATAGAGCTGGACTTCAAAGTACAAAAAGACCACCATCATTTATATTTGTTGGTCCTACAGGAGTTGGTAAAACAGAACTTGCGAAATCTTTAGCATATGAAATGTTTGGAAGTGAAGACAGTATTATTAGAATAGATATGTCTGAATATATGGAAAGTCATTCAACTTCAAAATTAATTGGTTCACCTCCAGGATATGTTGGATATGATGATGCTGGTCAATTAACAGAAAAAGTTAAAAGAAGACCATATTCAATTATATTATTAGACGAAATTGAAAAAGCACATCAAGATGTATTTAATATATTATTACAAGTATTAGATGACGGAAAACTTACAGATGCTCAAGGTAATACAGTAAGTTTTGAAAATACAATTATAATAATGACATCCAATGCTGGTTCAAACTTAAATAATAATTCTATCGGATTTGGAAATCAAGCTACAATCAATAGTGATAAAATGCTTGGAGCATTAAAAGAATTGTTTAGACCAGAATTTTTAAACAGAGTTGATGAAACAATCGTATTTAATCCTCTAACAGAAGATGAATTATTACAAATAGTTGATTTACTTCTTGAGAAAACTTGTGAAGCTTTAGGAAATAAAGAAATAAAATTAGAATTAGATATAGATGCTAAAAAATTTATTGCTTCTAAAGGTACAGATTTAAAATATGGAGCAAGACCTTTAAGAAGATCAATTCAAAAATTAGTTGAAGACGAAATTGCTGAAATGATTTTAAGAGAAGATGTAAAATCAGGTCAAACAATTCATGGATATATGGATGGTGAAAATTTAAAATTCAAAGTAGACTAAAATTCAAAGGAGAGCTAAAAGCTCTCCTATTTTTTATTTTATAGGAAAGTGCTCCGCATTTCCTATAAAATAAAGGCTTACGCCAATTTTTGCACACAAAATTATTTCATAATTTTGGCGCATCGAACAATTACGTGGACGATTCAGTAAAGTTTTGTCTTTTTCATATTAAATATCGTCCACTATTGTTCTTATTTACTTAAAAATTATTATATGATATACTTTTAAAAAATTTTAATATACTAAAAAAATAATCGGAGGAATTGATGAACAATTATAAAATTTTATTTGGTTTAAGAATATTAAAAGCAATTCTAACAAGTTTTGTAGATAGCTTTTTTGTTTTATATTTTATGGAAGTATCAAATAATAATATACTTCCTTTAGGAATATATAAATTAATTGCTATCTCAGCTATTTATGCAGTTATATTTTTATGTAGAAATATAAATAAATCTAAAAACAGAGTTATGCTTTTAAGAATTGGTATAATATTAGATTTTATATATTTCCTAGTAATTATTTTATTAAAAGAACAAATTGTTAAATATATGTATTTAATAGGTATTTTATATGGATTAGAAGAAGGCTTTTATTTTTCTGTATATCATATTCTTGAATCTGATGGTATAAATAATGAAGAAAGAGCAAAATTCTCTGGTTCATATACAGCTGTACAATCAATTTTATCTATAATATTTCCATTAATTTTCGGAAGTATCATCTATTCTATAGGGTTTATTAAATGCTTACTTATCGTTCTATTAATTGTAATTTTAAGAATAATATTATCTGTATTATTTAAAGATACTAATATACCAAAAAACAATAAAACTAATATGAAAGAATTCAAAAAAATAGCTAAAAATAATAAAAAAATAACTCAAATGGCAAAAGTAGAATTCTTTAGTGGATTAACATATTCTGAAGGTGCTTTTTCATACATAGTAACTATTTATATAATAAAAATATTTTCTAGTAGTTTTAGTTTAGGAATTTTCACATCAATTTTTAATATAATAACTTGTTTACTTGGAATTTTATTTGCAAAATGCATAAAACCTAATCACTATAAAAATGTTATAAAAATATCAATGATATTTACAGTTTGTTCTTTATCTCTTATGATATATAACTGTACTATGATAACAGTAGTTTTATTTAATCTATTCCAAACATTTTCTAAAAATCTAATGACTTTAATTAATGGTAATAGTCAAGCAAATATTTCTAATATTGATATTTTAAAAAATGAATTCAAAGTTGAATATTGGTTGTTTAATGAAACAGCATTATTTATAGGAAGATGCATTAGTAATACTTTATTTATTTTAATGGCATTTACAAATTCAAATATTATTACATATAGTTTTGTAATATTTTTAATTTTATTTGCTAAAAATTCTATAAAATTACAAACTATTATAAAAGAAAATAACTAGTCTTAAAAACTAAAAAATCATTGAATTTACATATGTATTTTCAATGATTTTTATTTATATAATTACAATAATAGAACTTTTTACAACCTATTATTTTTTATTCAAAATCTTCAATAGCCGAATTAAGATTTCCCATACCATACACATATATTCCGCTTTCCAAATTACTTACATCAGTACTTGTAAGGTAATCTCCGCTTATATCAGTAGATTTATAAAGTTCTAATTCTCCTGATGCCCCAACATGATATATATCAATGCTATCATCAACTAATTTTAATACATAATGCTCATCACATACATTATTAATTTTTTGAGATAAAACAACATTATTACTGCTAAATTCTTCTACATCCCAATCTGGATATGCCTCTTCTACCTCTTCTCTACTTAAATTAACCAATTCTATTGGTAATTCACTATATTGAAATTTAAAATGCCCACATTCATTATAATATTTTTTTAGTGCAAAACTAGCATTATAACTAACTTTTTCTTCTTCCCAACCAGTTTCTTCTACATCAGTTTCGTTTTTTTGTTCTTCATATGCTATTCCTGAGCCACCATTTTTCCATAAAACAGAAAAATAATATCCTACTAAAATTGAGAAAATAAAAATTAATATTCCATAAAAAATAACTCTTTTCATATTTATCACCTATGCTTATTATGCATAATTTGGTAATAAATATTCAAAATTTACTAATTAGTTTTTAAATACATTGCTACTGCTTCTTTTATTAGTTCATTTATAGAAATATGTTTTTCTATTGATTTTATTTTTGCTTTATTATGAAGTTCGACACCTAATCTTACATTTAATGAACCTTTACATTGTTCTTCTGGACCTTGATTATGTTCTTTACAATATTGTAAATGATAGTCTATTGCATCTTTAAAATCTTTTTTTAATTCTTTTACTGTACTACCTTCAAATGATATTGATGTATGTTTTAATCCTTCAACAACTCCATAAAAACATTCATCTTCATCGCTATATCTTATTTGAGCCCAATATCCTTTATATTTCATAATATTATCCATCTAAATAATCCTCCATTCTTCTAATAATCCAATTATTATATTGATTTGATACATTTTAAGTACATTACTTGGATGTGGTTTATGTAATTCAATTTTTTTATTTATATCTTTATTTTCAAATACAATTCTTGATCCAGATGTTTTTCCTTTATTATTTTCAAAAAAACCAAAGTTATTTAAAATTTGCTTTAGTTCTTGATATGTAAAATCTTTTGGTCTTAATTTTAATCTTTCTATTTCTTTTTCTATCTTACTCATATTATACTCCTTTAATTATAATTTTGCAACTATTTTTAGTTGCATCTTATTTTTGTTGTTATTCGCATTTTACTTTTTTTATCAACTTTTATTATAATTTCTCCACATAAATCTGTTCTATATATTTTAGTGCCTATACTTTTTAGTCGATTTAAAACCTCTTCTGATGGATGTCCAAAATTATTATTCTTTCCTACTCCAATAACTGCTATTTTAGGATTTACATCATCTATAAAATTCTCTGTTGATGAAGTTTTGGAACCATGATGTCCAACTTTCAATACTGTAGATTCTAAATTATTATTACTTTTTAAAATTTCATTTTCTGCTAGTTTTTCTATATCTCCTGTAAATAACATGGAAAAATTATTATATTTTAATTTAAAAGCTAATGAATTATTATTTAATTTATTTTCATTAATCATATTTCTATCGTTTGGAAATACTACTTCCAATTCTAATCCTTTTTCGATTTTCAATTTCATTTTCACTGATAAAACTATTATTTCTATTTTCTTTTCATTTGCAATTTGTATTAAGTCTTTTATTTGTTCACTTTCTTCAGGTTGAATTCCTAATAATATTTTTTTAACTGTAATATTTTCAAGTACTGCAAATAAACCACCAATATGGTCACTATCCCCGATGTGACACTATTAAATAATCTATCTTTTTAATTCTCCTATCTAATAAATATGGAAATACAATATTTTTTCCTACATCATATTTATTTGAATTTCCTTCTCCACCATCTATAATTATATTTTTTCCTTTTGGAGTAGTAATTACAGTACAATCTCCTTGTCCTACATCTACAAAATATATTTTTAATCTAGTATCAAAATTTATAAAATTAATTACTAATAATAAAATTAAACTTATAACTATAAGTTTTTTAAATAAATTCCCTAATTTATTACTTTCTTTTTTATATTTTTCTTCTAAATTAATTAATTTCTTTTCATTATTAAACTTGTATCTTAAATTTTTTAATTTTTTTATATTAATATATTTTTTTAATTTCATTTTCTTTATAAAATATAATCTTTTTCTTGTATCCACTATTATTCTATATATCTGATTTTTCAAAAATTTATATGATAAAAAAAGCCTAAGTGTATACATTTTTCTCATTTTTACTAAATATATAATATAAAACACACACAAATAATATATTAGTATTTCTATAAAATTTGGTGTTATTACATATATTTTTGATAATGGAAAATTAGAACATAGTTCAGCTATTTTGAAAACAATATATATTAATTTACTTTGTATTATAGAAAGAAATTTTGATAATGGTAAAAATATGTAGAACATAAAAACTGTTATATATCCTAAAATTAAAATTGGACCTATAAAAATTGAAATTAAAATATTAGGAATAAAAAAGGTTAATGAAAAGGTATTAAAACTATATACCATTATTGGAAATATTAATATTTGTGCTGAAATACTAACTGAAAAACTACTTATTAAAAGATTATATATTTTTTCTTTTACATAAATCAAAAAATATTTAAAGTACAATTTTAGAAATTCTTTTATATTTTTATTTGATATTTCTATAATTTTATTATTAATAATTTGTTTTTTATATAAAATATTCTTTTCTTCTATTAAATTTAATTTTATTTCTAAAATTCTATTAAAAAATCTACTAAATAAAACTATTCCTAAAGTACCAGAAAAAGAAAGCCACATACCAATATTGAAAATATTAAAAGGATTAATTGCAATTATAATAAAAAATGACACGCCTAAAGATATATAAAAATTATTCTTTCTTTTAATATTAAAACCTGTTAAACACATCGAACTCATTATACATGTACGTATGCATGATGCAGAAAATCCTGTTAATATTAGAAAAAATAGCAATATAAATATTAATATATAATTCCTAATATTTTTATTTTGTATAATTTTCTCTAATAAAAAATTCATTCCAAAAATTACATATGTAACATGTAATCCAGAAATAGCAAGTATATGAGAAATACTACTATCTCTAAAAGTTTCTTTTACATCTTTACCTAAAGTACTTGTATCTCCTAATAAAATTCCTTTTAAAAAATTAGCATCTTCATTATTATATAAATATTCTATTTTACTTTTTAAATTATTTTGAATATTTCCTAAAACAGTATAAAAATCAATTTTATGTTCCATTTTTACTATATTTTCTGCATTTACAATTCCATATATTTTTTGCTGTTTTAAATAATTTCTATAACTAAATCCTTTATAATTTCTTGATACCTCTCCTTTTTGAAAAATTCCTTCTATAGAAACTATATCTCCTGAAAAAAATTCTACACCTTTTGAAACATATAAAATTACTTTAGTATTTTTCATATTTTTAAAATCTACTTTAGTGCTTTTATCTTGAATTTTTTCTCGTATTTTTTTAAAGAAATCTAATTTATTAAATACTTTCATTTCATCAGTTTTATTTTCATTGTCATCTTCTTTAAAAAACTCTGCTTTACTAATCTTTACTATATATTTATCATAGTATTCTTTTTCCTCTTTACTACTTATAATTTCACATATAGCAGAAATACTAGCTTCTTCTGGATACATATATTCAAAAGAAAAAATAAAGGCTATGTTATAACATAGCCCCATTATTATAATTATTAATATTAAAATTTTATTTTTTATAGCTAATCTCCTTTCGAGACTTAGCCCCTCTAGTCTACTATTCTTTTTGCTACTATAAAACGTTCATTATAGTATGTGCTTGTATTTAAGTTGTCTGTTACTACTCCTCTTTGTGGATTTGCTGCATGTACAAATTCTCCATTAGAAATATAAATTCCTGTATGTCCTATTTTATTTTTTCCCTCGTCATAAAATAAAATTAAATCACCTGCTTTTAAATCCTCTTTTGATACATCTGTACCTATATTATTTTGATTTGCAGCTGTAGTTCCTAAATTATATCCAAAATTTGCGAATACATATCTTGTAAATCCTGAACAATCAAATCCTGATTCTGGTGTTTTACCACCAACTACATATGATGTTCCTAAATAGTTTTTAGCATAATTTGCAACATCTTCTCCTTTAGTAACTTTCGCTGTTTCAGATGATAACATACTACTTACAGCATTATTTACTTCTTGGTCCACTTTCATTTCTTCTTTATTATCTATTGGTGTTCTTTCTTCTGAGGAACTTCTTGAAGATACATTTGAAACTGTTACTAATGTCTTTTTTATATATCCAGAAGTACTTCCAGCTGTAATTTTATACCAATCTCCCTCTTCTCCGGTAATTGTTACTGTATCTCCATAATCTAAAAGACTTATGAATTTTGAACTTTGATTTGCTTTTTCTCTTACTTTTGCTGTTTCTACATTAACTTTTCCTGTCTTATTAGAATTTGTTTGAGATTGATTATTACTTGCTGTAGTATTATTAACTACGTTATTTGTACTATTATTATCTACTTCGTTAGCAATATTCGTACTTACCAAATTAGCAGTATTTGTACTTGCTGTATTAGTAGTATTATTTACTGCACTTGTATTACTAGTATTGGTTTCTGCTGGAGTTTCTGGTGTACTTTCATTAGATTCTTGAGTTACAGCTGATGTAGAAATTTTAGCTTTTGGTAACCATCCTGTTATATTTCCATCTGTAACTTGCACCCAATTTTTAACTTCTAAAACTTTTGTTAATTGCTTTCCAGCTTCTATTTCTGTAATTTTATTAGACATTAAATTTGGAACTATTCTCAAATTTACTGATGTACTTACAGAAATTATATCACCATTTTCATTTGATTGATTATTTGAAACTTGTGCATTATTCTCATCTGCAACATTTTGTGTATTTGTATTTTGTACAGATGTATTTTGAACATTTGCTACATTTTGATTATTAGTATTTGTAGCTGTATTTTTAGTAGATGTATTCTGAGCAGTATTATTTTGCTCTGATACTGTATTTGATGAAGCAGTATTAGTATTATTTTGATTATTAGTATTTGTAATTTTTTCAGTTACAAATTCCTTTTTTACATATCCTGTATTATTTTGATATTTAACTTTATACCAATCTCCGCTTTCTTCTAGTATTTCAACTTCTTCACCTTTATAAATATTAGTTATTATATTAGAAGAAGTATTGGCTTCTTTTCTAAGTCTTGCAGCTTGTGCATTTACATTACCTGTTTGAGCAAAAGAAGTACCAATTAAAAAATAAGTTACTATAATAATAACAAAAGTTATTTTTTTTAAATTTCTCATAAATAATTACCTCTATTAATTATTATCTTCTAAATTTAATTTTATATGTACTTCTTCTAATTGTTTATCAAAAACTTTAGATGGTGCATTCATTAATAAGTCTCTTGCTTTTTTATTTTTAGGGAATGCTATAACTTCTCTTATGCTATCCTCTTTTGCAAGAAGCATAATAACTCTATCAATTCCCGCTGCTGCACCAGCATGTGGTGGTGTTCCATAACTAAATGCATTAAATAACGCACCAAATTTTCCTTTTACATCTTCTTCTGTATATCCTGCTGTTTCAAAAGCTTTAACCATTATATCTTGGTCATGATTTCTTACAGCACCTGATAAAATTTCATATCCATTACATACTGCATCATATTGATATGCATATATATCTAGTGGATCTTTTGTATTTAATGCCTCTAATCCACCTTGTGGCATTGAGAATGGATTATGATTGAAATCTATTGTTCCTTCATCTGATAACTCATACATTGGAAAATCTACTATAAAGCAGAATCTATAAGTATCTTTTTCTAATAAATCTAATTCTTCTCCAAGTTTAATTCTAACATTTCCTGCTATTTTAACTGCTTTATCATAACTATCTGCAACAAAGAATATCGCTGAATTTGGTTTTACATTCATTTTTTCAAATATTTTAGCTTTTCTTTCATCATCTATAAATTTACTTATTCCACCACTTAAGTTTCCATCACCATCTACTTTAACCCATGCTAATCCTTTTGCTTCTAATTCTTGTACTGCATAATCAGACATACTATCAAAGAATTTTCTAGGCTTTTCTTCCATATTTTCAGTAACTATTGCTTTAACTGTTTTATCTTTAAATGCGTTGAATTCTGTTCCTTCAAAAATATCAGTTAAATCTGAAATAACTAGTGGATTTCTTAAATCTGGTTTATCTGTACCATATTTCTCCATTGCTTCACTAAATGGTATTCTTATAAATGGTCCTTCATCTACATGCCAATTTGTATTTTCTTTGAAAACTTTTGGCAAAACAGTTTCTATTACTCCAAATACATCTTCTTGTGTAGCAAAACTCATTTCAAAATCTAATTGATAGAATTCTCCTGGAGAACGATCTGCTCTAGGGTCCTCATCTCTAAAACATGGAGCTATTTGATAATATTTTTCAAATCCTGATACCATTAGTAATTGTTTAAATTGTTGTGGTGCTTGAGGAAGTGCATAAAATTCTCCTGGGTGTAATCTACTTGGTACTAGGAAATCTCTTGCTCCTTCTGGTGAAGAATTTGCAAGTATTGGTGTTTGTATTTCTGTAAATCCTAATTCATCCATAGCTGTTCTAAAGTCTTTCAAAATTTTAGAACGTAATATAATATTTTTATGAATTTTATCGTTTCTTAAATCTAAAAATCTATATTCCAATCTTAAATCTTCTCTAACATTTTGACCTTCTACATTTATTTCAAATGGTAATGCATTTCTACATTTTCCTAAAACTGTTACAGATTTAGCAATAACTTCTATTTCTCCTGTAGGAATTTTATCATTTTTACTGCTTCTTTCTACAACTTCTCCAGTAACTGTAATAGTACATTCCTTAGTTACATCTTTATTATTAATCTCTTCTGATAACACAATTTGTGTAATTCCATTTTGATCTCTTAAATCTATAAAAGCCATTTTTCCAAGATTTCTTATTGTTTGTACAAATCCTGCTAATCTAACTTCTTTATTTACATCTGATATTCTAAGTTCTCCACAATTGTGTGTTTTATATTCATTTACCATAGCTTTTTCTCCTCTTTTAGCACATTTTGATTTATTATACAATATTTGTATTTTTTTTTCAATATGATATATCAATAAAAAAAGGATATTAGAAAAATCTAATACCCCATTTTTTTATTTATATAATATCATTCTAAATCCCCAATAATTATCTGATGTATTTTCTGAATAATATTGATGGCTACTTGGTGGTCTGCATAAGCTTGCTGCTCCACCACGAACTACTCTATAAATTAAGTTTTCATCTTCATCATTGTTTCTACTTGAAGATGATGTATCTTCTGATGGCTTATAAATTTCTGTAGTCCATTCTCTTACATTTCCAGCTATATCAAAAATATGATTCATTTCATCTTTCTCTGTTACTCCTGTTGGAAATATTGTTCCATCATAATTTCCATAAGTTGTACTAGAAGAATAAGTTTCTGTTGTTGTATCTATCCATGCTAAAGTAGTATCCCATGCATAACTATTTATTAAAGCTGTATGACAATCTTCATATTCAAATATTTCTCCTGATTTATTTGCTGCTTCCATAGCATCTTGGAAAGTTATGTTTGTCCATGGAACTTTTCCTTGCATAGATGCTGCTACTATTTCTCCATCTTTTTCAAATTGTGATGCTTCAAATCTTGCCATATAAAATCCATAGTATTTTGCAACACTATTTACTAATGCTGATGCTGTACTATTTGATTCTTCATAATTTATACTTAACATTGTATTACGTGTTAGTTTTCCTGTTTCTACTGGAATCCAAACATATTGATTTCCTTCTTCATCTTCTATTACAAATCCTTCATCTACACTTGCATCTTCGTCTACAGGAGTAAAACCTTCTGGTATATATGGATTATTTGAAGAAATTTCTGGTATTTCTGTAACTTCTATTGATAAGTTATCAGATTCTCCATTTACACAATTTGCTGTAAATTTATATTTTCCATTCTCTTCTACTTCATATGTTGCTGTATCTCCTTCTACAACAGTTCCATCTGGAAGTATTATTTCTTTAATTCCAGCTTTATCTGTTGTAGTGGCATATGCAGTAATAGTTACTTTTTTAGGCTTGTCCCCTTCTGAATCTTTACTTAAATTAATTACTGGTTTAGTTGAAACATCACTAGGATTTTCCTTATTATTTGTAGTTCCTGGAATATTTCCTGTTACAATGAAATTAATTATAAGAGCACCAACTGCAATAAAAACAACTATTAATGCTATAATTACTACTGGTGATAATTTACTTCCTCCCATTTTCATTCTCTCCTTTTGTATATTATATAAAATATTAAATCATATAATACAATTTTTTTCAAACCTTTTTTATAAAAATATTATTTTTTTTAAACAAAAAACGAGACAATTTAGATTGCCTCGTATTTTATTTATTTACTCTGCTGGATAAACACTTACTTGTTTTTTATCTTTACCTTTTCTTTCAAATTTAACTGTTCCATCTACTAAAGCAAATAAAGTGTCATCACTACCGATTCCAACATTAGTTCCTGGATGTACGTTTGTTCCTCTTTGTCTTATTATTATATTTCCAGCTTTAACTATTTGTCCATCAGATTTTTTAACACCAAGTCTTTTTGACTCACTATCTCTTCCGTTCTTAACACTACCTTGACCTTTTTTGTGTGCCATGAAAGATTCACTCCTTTCGCTTTATATTTTATTTATAACATTTATTAATTTCGATATAAGTTATAAAAATTACTATTTAGCTGCTTTTTCTGTTTTTTCAGCTTTTTCTGCTTTCTCAGCAGCTGGTTTTTCAGCCTTTTCAGCTTTAACTTTTATTGAAGTAATTTCTACTTTAGAGTAGTCTTGTCTATGTCCTCTAGTTTTTCTTTCATTCTTTTTAGGTTTATACTTGAAAACTAAAATTTTCTTTGATCTACCATTAGACACTACCTTTCCTTCAACTTTAGCATTAGACACATAAGGATTTCCAACTTGTATTTTTCCGTCATTAGATACTAAAACAACTTTATCAAAAGAAACTTTTTTTCCTTCTTCTGTATCTAATTTTTCAAAATATACAGTTTCACCTTCTTGTACTTTATATTGTCTACCACATGCTTCAATTATTGCGTACATTTAAAATGCACCTCCCTTTTCGTATACTCGCTAACTTCCAACTTGGGTAACTATTTAATAATAGTATTTATAAACCCTAGTTAAGCAGTTTACAGTAATAGATTTTAACACGATTTACAGATTTTGTCAAGCTTTTTATATTTAACTTAAAATATAAAAAGTAAATTTGTATGTAGTATTTATTAGAAAAGTTCTCTATACTTTCTATAAAATAAAAACGATAAGCTAAAATGCTTATCGCTACTATATTCTATTTATTTTTCTTCTCTATCTCTTCCGCCTGGTTGTCTTACATTATTTTTTAATTCTCCTGCTGGTTTTATATCTACATTTGTTGCTTCAACTTTTTCCATTGTTGAATCCGTTCTATGGCTAGAGTTATCACTAGGTAAAATTTGAATTTCTGAATCTACTTTTGCTTGTGATTTTTTTCCATTTTCAATAGAACCTCTTTGAGCCTTTATTAATTCTATAGCATCTTCTTTAGAAATTATACCATTTTTAATAGCAACAGCTGTTGCTGTTGTTAAAAATGTTTCTTCATCTTCTTCAACACATTGTTCTGGATGATATCTGAAAATTACACTAAATCCATTTGCAAGATCCTTTATTAAACTCATAATACTATTTACTAGGAATTACCTAGTTCCTCCTTATTAATTAATTCACAAAATATAAATTTATTATAACAGAAAAAGTCCTTAAAATCAAGGACTTTTTAAAAATAATTTACATAATTCTGTTCTTTTTTATAAAATTTATAATTTTTTATTGTATTTTTAAATTAAAAATAATGTAAGTATCAGTTTTTTATGTTACCTCTAAATTTTAATTTTATAAAAATTTCATTTTAATATTTTTACTTTTAATCTAATTCATATAGTCTTTTAATCTCTTACTTCTACTTGGATGTCTTAATTTTCTTAAAGCTTTTGCTTCAATTTGTCTTATTCTTTCACGAGTTACTTGGAATTCTTTACCTACTTCTTCTAATGTTCTTGCTTTTCCATCTTCTAATCCAAATCTTAATTTTAAAACTTTTGCTTCTCTTGGTGTTAATGTACTCATAACTTCTTCAAGTTGCTCTTTTAATAATGTATATGCTGCTGAGTCATGTGGAGCTGGTGATTCATCATCAGGAATAAAATCTCCTAAATGACTATCATCTTCTTCTCCTATTGGTGTTTCTAATGAAACTGGATCTTGGGCTATTTTTTGAATTTCCATAACCTTTTCTACTGGTATTTCCATTTCTTCAGCAATTTCTTCTGGTGTAGGTTCTCTTCCTAAAATTTGAAGTAAGTGTCTTGATGTACGAATTAATTTATTTATTGTTTCTACCATATGAACTGGTATTCTTATTGTTCTTGCTTGGTCTGCTATAGCTCTTGTTATAGCTTGTCTAATCCACCATGTTGCATATGTGCTGAATTTATATCCTTTTTTATAATCAAACTTTTCTACAGCTTTTATTAATCCCATATTTCCTTCTTGGATTAAATCTAAGAATAACATTCCTCTTCCAACATATTTTTTAGCTATACTTACAACTAATCTTAAATTTGATTCTGCAAGTTTTTGTTTTGCTTCTTCGTCACCTTCTAAGACTTTTTCAGCAAGTTCTAATTCTTCTTCAAAATTAAGTAGTGGTATTCTACCAATTTCTCTTAAGTACATTCTTACAGGATCATCAACACTAACGCCTTCTATGTTAACTAAATCAATTTCTTCAAGTTTAATATCTTCTACTTCATCTAAGTCCTCTATATCTGGTTCTAAGAAATCTTCATCATCTTTTAATACATTTACCCCTATTTCTTCAAAAGCTTCAAATACTTTATCTATTTGTTCAGGATTTGCCTCTCCAAGTTCTGCTGCTAATTCTCCATATGTTATTTTTCCTTTTTCTTTAGCTGCATTTACTATTTTTAAAAGTTTTTCTTTTTCTGTATCTTCTTCTCCAGATTTTTTATCACTTTCTTTGTTAGCTTTCTTTGTATCTTCTTTTTTAGAACTTTCTGTATCTTTCTTTTTATCAGTTTCTTTTGACTTTTCTTCTTTTTTCTTAGTAGCTTTTGTCTCTTCTACTACTTCTTCTTTCTTAGCTTTTTTCTTTCTTGTAGGTTTTTCTTCATCTATAACTTCTTCTACTACATCTTTTTCTGTTTTTTTCATTTTTTTTATATACCTCCTACTTATTTTTAGCTAATTCTATTATAATATCACTCAATTCCTGTTCAAGCTTAGCTATTTCATCTTTTGTTAGAGAAGAACTATTTTCTAATGCCATTATAATTTCATTTTTCTTATTTGATAGTCTGTCTTTATTATAAATATTTATTACGTCTTCTATACATTTTTCTACAGAATTTATTTCATAATCAGTTACTAAAATTTCACTTACATGTGATTGTATTTCTGTATCTTCAATATTTGCTATTGTTTGCACTATTTTTTCACTTTCTTCTGCTGTTGATTCTAAAATTTTTTCAAAAATCTTTTTATTCGTATCTAGCTTAAAATCGTCTAATGTTATATTAGTTACTATTGGTTCATAAGATTCTCTAAAATAATTTATAAGCAAATATATAAGCATGTTCTCTCTTTTTATTATGGCTGGACTAACTTCTTCTGCCTTTGGCTGTTTTATAATCGGTTTTACTAAAACTTTTTCATTTATATCTTTGTATGAAACTTTGTTTACTTCTGCATAAATTGCTTCTCGTGAAATATTATATTGATTAGCCACTTTATCAATATATATTTCTCTTTCAATTTTGTTATCAACACTTGAAAGTACCTTTGTTATTTCCTTTAAAAATCTAATTTTATCATTAGCATTTTCAAGATTGTATTTATTTTTTAGCATTTTTATTCTAAATTCAACTAATGAAATAGCTTTTTCAATTAATAAATTAAATCTACCACTTCCATATTTTATAACATATTCATCTGGATCTTTTGCACCTTCCATTTGCAATACTCTTGCATCACAACCTTGTCCTTCAAGAATTCCTAAAGCCCTCATTATTGCTTCTTGACCTGCACTATCAGAATCATAACTTAATATTATTTGCTCACTATATTTTCTTAATAACCTTCCCTGCTCTTCTGTTAAGGCTGTTCCTAGTGATGCAACAACATTATCAAACCCTCTTTGATACAGTGATATAGCATCCATATATCCTTCGACTAATATAATTCTTTTAGAATCTGATTGTTTTGCTAAGTTTAATGCAAATAAATGCTTCTTTTTTGAATATACTAAGTTTTCATTAGAATTTATGTATTTTGCCATTTTATCATTATTTTCTAATTTTCTACCACCAAAAGCTATAACTCTACCATTTACTTCCATTATTGGAAACATCAGCCTTTTTCTAAATCTATCAAGAAAATCCCCTTTTTCCGTTTTATTTACAAGTCCAGTTGCTAATATTTCTTCATCTTTAAATCCTTGTGCTTTTAAATGTTTATATAATTCGTTATATTCTCCTGAATATCCTATTTTAAAAGCTTTTAAAGTTTTATTATCTAGCTTTCTTTCCTTAACATAGTCTTGTGCTATTTTTGCTAATGGTTTATATAACCTCTCGTGGTAAAAGATTGTTGCCTCTGCATTAATTTTATACATTCTATCTTTTAGATATTGTGTTTTATTAAATTCTGTATTTTGTGATACTGGCAATTCTATTCTTGCACGTTCTGCTAAAATTTCTAAAGCTTCTTTAAATGAAACTCTTTCAATTTCACTAACAAATGTAAATACGTCTCCACCTTTATGGCATCCAAAGCAATGAAAATATTGCCTATCAGCCGAAACAGAAAAAGAAGGTGATTTTTCTTTATGAAATGGACATAATCCAAAAAAATTTCTACCACTTCTTTTTAAAGTTACATATTGAGAAACTACATCAACTATATCATTTGCTGATCTTACTTCCTCTTTTAATTCATCAGTGTATTGAACCATTTTTTAACCTTTCTTTTATAATATTCGACACATATTATTCAAATCCTTCATTTTTTATGTAAATCATTTTATTTATGCATATTTTTTTCAAACAATATTCGACATATATATTCTTATCAATTCTTTATTTAATATAAATTATAATATCATAAACTTTTTTTGCCTTTTAAGTATTACTATTCTAAACTTGAATATTTCATATCATACAAAAAAAGATTATATATTTTTATATAATCTTTTTTCTTAATAGACAATTTTATTTTATCTTAAAATTTACATCTAATATAAATTTTAAGTTCTAATTTTATTAGTTTGCTGAAACAAATTTTTTAACTATATTATTTGCTGTAGAATCTTCTTGCATTCCAACTGCTTTTTGTAGTTCTTCCTGTGGAACTATTCCATGTAATTCGTATGATGTATTAATCTTGTTGTCTACTAATTCTTCGACTTCTTCTTTTTCCTTGCTTTCTGCTAATACTAATTCACTAACTAAAATTTGTTTTGCGTTTAATAACATTTTTTTCTCTGTTGTAGATAATCCTTTATCTTTTTGTTTGAAACTTAAATTTCTTACTATATCTGCAACTTCAAATATATCTCCTGACTTCATTTTTTCAACATTGTCTCTGTATCTTTTGTTCCACTTCATAGACATTTCTGTGCTGTCTTGTTCTAAAACATTTATTACTTTTCCGGCTGTCTCTTTATCTATAATATTTCGTACTCCAATTTCCTCCGCTTTTGCTGTAGGTACCATTACTTTCACTTCACCTGGCATTTTTATGATATAATATGATTGTTTTTCATCTAAGATTGCTCTTTCTTCAATCGTTTCAATCACACCAGCTCCGTGCATTGGGTATACTATTTTATCTCCTACTTTAAACATTTTTAATTCGTCACTCCTTCCAAGTAATACTAAAATTACTACAATAAAATTATACTACAAAAATTACCAAAAGTCAAAGAATTCTAACGAATTAATTAATTTTTTTTCACATTTATATTACATTTTCTCAAAAGTACTTGCCAAATCTGTTTTTTAGAGTTTTAATATATTATTTACTTGTTGAACCAAATCCACCGACTCTTTCACCTTCAGCTGAATCATTATCTGCTACTAAATATTTTTTGAATATTGCTTGTCCTATAGCATCTCCTTTTTTTATTTCTATATCTTCATCTTTTAAATTAAAAAATGAAAACATAAAATGTCCATCATTATCTGGATTTCCATAATAGTCTTTATCTATTACCCCTACACCATTTGCCATTACTAATCCTCTTTTTCCTGGATTAGAGCTTCTATTGCAAAGTATTAAAACTTCATCATCTTCCATATATGCTTTTAATCCTGTTTTTACTAAAGTTGGTTTTTGTCCTTTTTTAAAAGATGGTATAGTGCAATCCTCTGCTGCTTCTATATCATATCCTGCTGAATATTTTGTTTTTCTTACTGGTAAATTAATTCCTGCATTTTCAAATCCTTTTGCTACTTCAAATCCACGTTTTTTCATCTTTATTTTCTCCTTTATTTATTTTTTCACATTATATAATTTTATTTATCAAATTTCAATGTTTTATTTACAATTTAAAAGAGAAGCTACAAAATCAAACGTAGCTTCTCTCCATTTTATATAAACCATATAAATTAGTCTTGTGTATATGGTATGATTGCAATATGTCTTGCTCTTTTAACTGTTGTTGTAATTTCTCTTTGATGTTTAGCGCAAGCGCCTGTTGCTCTTCTTGGTAATATTTTACCTTTTTCGTTGATAAATTTCTTTAATTGATCAGCGTTTTTATAATCTAATACAAAGTTTTTATCATTACATAATGCACAAACTTTTTTTCTTATTTTTCTAAACTTTGGATTAAAATCATCATCTTGATTATTTCTATTGTTTCTTTTATTTTGTTTTTTATCAGCCATTTCAAATCCTCCAATCTTCTAACTTTATATATTAATTAAATTAGAATGGTAAATCGTCATCAGATGAAGTAACTTGGAATTCAGCACTTTGTGTAACTGCCTCTCCAAATGTATCTTCAAAACTTCCTGAGCTTTCCCCATCTCTTTTACTATCTGCAAAATATGCTTCTTCAGCAACTACTTCTGTAACATAATGTTTTTGTCCTTGGTCATCATCCCAAGTTCTTGTTTGAATTCTTCCAACTATACCAACTTGTTGACCTTTTTTAAAGTATTTGCTACAAAATTCTCCAGTTTTACTCCAAGCTACAATATTTATAAAATCTGCTTGTCTTTCTTCACCTTGTCTTGCAAATCTTCTATTAACTGCTAAACTAAATGAAGCTACTAGAGTATTGTTTGTTTGAGTATATCTTACTTCTGGGTCTTTTGTTAATCTACCCATTAAAATTACTTTGTTCATTTGGTTTCCACCTTTCTTTTCTATTCTTCGTCTTTTCTTACAACGATGAATTTCATTACTTCGTCTGTAATTCTGTATACTCTTTCAAGTTCAGCTATTAAACCTGGTGCAGCTTCAAAGTTAATTAATACATATATACCTTCTGAATTTTTTTTGATTTCATAGGCTAATCTTTTCTTTCCTAACTCTTCTACTGACTCAACTTTTCCGTCATTATTAATAATGTCTGAAAATTTTTGAGTTAATTCTTTAACTCCTGCGTCTTCAACATTTGGATTAATAATGAATACTGTTTCGTATTTATTCATTATCTTTCACCTCCTTCTGGATATTAAACCCATATTTTAAATATGAGTAAGGATATAAATAGTTCATTTTTTACAAACCATTTATTGTATAAAAATAACTTTGCTATTTTTACACTCGAATATTTTAACACACTTTTTCTTTTTTGACAAGTGTTTTATATTATTAAAAATTTTATTTTTGATTCATTTGTGATAATGTCTTAATTTAATAAAAATTCTATTTCTAATTCTATATACACTCCATAATTTATTTATACTCTTCTAAATCAATTTTTTCATAGTTCAATTTTCTAGTATAAATCTTTTCATTATTATTTTTTACACCTTCATAATAGTATATTGTATGGCTTTGCTCATTTATAATATAGAAATCTTTTTCTCCTAAATTTCTTCGTCCATAATATATATTCAAATTCTCTAATTTCTCTAAATCTATTTCATAATAATTATCATTATCATTTGGATTTATAGAATTTTCTTTAAAATTAATCTTATCATTTTTTATTGGTATAAAACCATTATCTAAATAATACATTGATATTCTATCTTCTAAGATTTCAATATCTTTATACATATTACTTAATCTATTAAGCTTTGAAGTAGAAATAGCTTGACTTATAATTATAAATAAAATTAGAAAAAGAATAGCTAATACAATTATACTTTTCTTGCTCATATATTTCCTTTCAACATTAATTTATTTATATTTATAGCTTACTATTAAATTAATTTTATTGCAAGACTAAAAAAGTAAATGCAAAAAACATTTACCTTTAAATTTTTACATTAAATTACTCTTTTTATACTCTCTGATGCTTTCTTAAAAATATTATATTTATTTTCCTCAATATGATATAAATACCACAAATACACTATCAGTGCTAGAAGATATACATTTTTAACTTTAACTATTATAATACTATAAATAAAAGTAATTGCAAATAAAAAGCACTTACTAAAAACTATCATAAATTTATTTGAAGGTCCTATTCCTAAAATTACTCTCAAAATTTCTTTTAATATTTTTCCACCATCTAATGGCAAAATTGGTATAAGATTAAATATACAAATTGCTAAATTCGTATATACTATTTTTTCATATTCATCTTTTAATCCACCTAAATACATAAAAATAAGTGCAATAAAAAAATTGATAAGTGGTCCTGCTAGATAAAATAATAGCTTATATATTAATTTATTTTTTCCATATGAATAAAATTCTAATGATACCCCTAATGGATTCAAATTTAATTTTCTTGGTTTTCCACCAATCATGATTCCTACAAACAAATGAGCTAATTCATGAATTAATATGAATATAAAAAAAATTATGTATGTATCAATATTGTTTAACCATAAAAACAATATTAATACTGGAATTATTTTTAAGTTTATTTCTATTTTCATGTTTTGCCTTTCTAAAAACTTAATATTTGTAAGGGGTCTACAAATCTGTCATCTACTCTTATTTCAAAATGTAAATGTGGTCCTGTGCTATTTCCTGTATTCCCTACAGCTCCTATTTCTTGTCCTTGTGCTACAATTTGTCCCTCTTTTACAAATATTTCTGAGCAATGCGCATATAGAGTAGTAACATTATTACATCTTATTTTTATATGTTTTCCATAATCTCCTTCATTTGATACAAGTGTTACTATTCCTTCCATAGAAGCTTTTATTCCTGTTCCTTTTGGAGCTGCTAAATCTACTCCTGTATGATATCCTGTTACATTTTGATATTCAGATTCTCTTGCTCCAAATCCAGAACTTACAACTGCTTCTAATGGTTTAACGAAACTATATGCTGCTTTTAAATTATTTATATCTAATTGCATTTCATTCATAGAACTACTAATTTCTTGCACTGGTTGTTCTTGCGGTAATTCTTCTTGTTGTTCTGTAATTTTTGTCTCTTGATTTTCAAGTGAACTATCTAATGCTGCCTCATTATTTTTCTCTTCTACACCATCTCCTTTTTCAGAATCTTTCAAAAATTCAGTTATTTTTGCACTAATATCTACGTTATATTGTTTTATTTGTGATAAAAATTCCTCAGTAAATATATACTCTTTATTTTGAATAGCAAATACAAGAACTGCTAAATTAAACATTATTAATAAATGTAGTAAAAATCTATTTTTTAGACCACCTTTTTCTTTTGGTTCCTGTTTTTTCACTAAACCTAAATTTTGCCCATTTCTTCTATAATAGATTTCTTCTGCTCTTCTTATTTTTTCATCATCATTTAAAATTCTTTCCAAAAAAATACACCTCTCTTACATGTTTTAAATATATTCATGCAAGAAAGGTTTATACCTATTTATTAAATATTTTATTATTTATTTTTGATTTTTGTTTTTAATAACGAAAGTGTGAAATATAAATTATCCTATAGCAAACATTTTCCTACAATATAAATAATCACTCCAACTACTAACATTATATTAATTGTTTTTGAGACTTTAATCTTTTTTTCTAACTCTTTTATTTTAAATTTTTCGTATTCTATATTTGATTTATTAAGTTTTTCATTTACTATTAATTCTGCTTCTTTAAAAATATTAATATTTTTATTTTCGCTTTTTTCGTTTTTAAGTTGATGCATTTTTACACCTTCTTTAAGTACTATAAACGCCTCTTCAATGACATTTGACTCAACATCTTTCAAAAAAATTATATTATTTAATTTATTAAGTTGCATACTCTCTCCTAAAACTTTTCATTAAATTTATTTAATAAAATCTGACAATACTTTTTATTAAATATAAAATAAAAAAATAATAATAAATTTGCATACATGTATAATTACTAAAAATCTAAGCATTTTTTACTAATTATATAATTTCCAAAAATATGTAAAATATGCAAGTTATAATAATTTTTATTTTGAATACATTTTAATATATATTGATACTCACTTATATATTTTTATAAATATATTAAGTGCAAAACAAAAGTGAGCAATATTAAATTTGAAAGGATTTTATAACTATGAATTACAAAAAAGGATTAGATTTTAAACATAAAGAAGTTATTAATATAAAAGACGGCAGACGTCTTGGATATGTTCAAGATGTAACTGCCGACTTTAAAACAGGAAATATAAAAGAGATTATAGTTCCTGGTAATACAAACTTTTTTAATATTTTCGCATCAGGTAGTGAACTTACAATTCCTTGGGATTCTATAAAAGTAATTGGTGAAGATATAATTTTAGTGGATTTTTAAGTTTACTTATACAATCTTTTCATATGTTCTAATGCTGTTTTCTCAAGCCTTGACACTTGGGCTTGAGAAATTCCTATTTCATCAGCTACTTCCATTTGTGTTCTTCCTAAGAAAAATCTTTTATCTATTATCATTCTTTCCTTATCATTTAATTTTTTTAAAGCTTCATTCATAGTTATATTTTCCGCCCATAATTCATCTGTATTTTTCTTATCTTTTACTTGGTCCATAATATAAAGACTATCCGCTCCATCATTATATACTGGTTCTTGAAGTGATACTGGATCTTGTATTGCATCTAAACTTAGTACAATGTCTTCTTTTTCTACATCTAATTCTTTTGCAATTTCTTCTACTGTTGGCTCTTTTCCATTTTCTCTTGATAACTTTTCTTTTGCTTGCAAAACTTTATAAGCCAAATCCCTAACTGACCTACTTACTCTTACCATATTATTATCTCTTAAATATCTTCTTATTTCTCCAATTATCATAGGCACACCATAAGTAGATAATTGTATATCTAAACTAGTATCAAAATTATCTATTGCTTTTATTAATCCTACACAACCAACTTGGAAAAGGTCATCTGCATTTTCTCCTCTTCCGCAAAATCTCTGAATTACACTCAATACTAATCTTAAATTTCCATTTATTAATTTTTCTCTGGCTTCTCTATCTCCTTCGTTCATCTTTTTAAATAGTTCTTTTGTTTCTTCTTGTGTTAATACTTGTAATTTAGAGGTGTTTACATTTGCTATCTCAACTCTATTAATCAAAATAAAACCTCCTCTTGAAAATAATGTTATTTACATTATTTCCAAAAGAAGGCTATTTTATACTAAATTATAAGTTAATCTTCTTGAATTTCTGTTTGTTTTAATCTTAAATGTCCAAGTTCTTCCCATCTGTTATATGCCAAGTTTAATCTAAATAAAACTGTTGGTTTTGCACCAGCCCTATTTTTATCTACAACACATGCATAAAATCTAACATCTGTATCCTTTGGAACGTCTATCTCTGAGCATTTTTCAAATTGGTCAGTATCTGAATATTCATATTTATGAAGGCTTTGTCTGCTGATTTGTTTTATTAAACATAATGTATCTAAAACTTCTTTTGCAGTTTTACTTGCAGACATATCATTAATAGTTAAATTTACTGGTAATGTACTACTTTCCAATAACTGCATTGATGATGCTATAAATATTTTAAATTTTTGTGCTAAATTTGAAAGAATAGTTGCTGTTTTTTTAACTTCATCACTGTTACCAATATTAGCTGTATCAGCTTTTAAAGTATCATAGAACATATAATGTATTCCTTCTTTGTAATAGTAATTCATTATAATTTTTCTTAAATCATCATTAGTATGTTCTGTTATATGAATAAAGAAAATCGAATTATTTACTTGTGTATTTACCCATTCTGTTACTTTTAAAGTTTGTCTAAAATCACTAGAATTTTTTTCAAGTCTTGCTACATATTCCTCTTGTGATTCTCCATCTTTTCTAAGTATATATCCATTTTCATCACATTTAACTTTTTTATTTTTATCTGGTCTAAATTTAAGCTCTAAAAGTTCTCCTTCTGATATTTTTATTTTTTGACCATGAAGTTCTTGTATTTCAGGATTATTTAAAATTGTAGTTATCATACATAATTTCATTTTTTCTTCTGACATTTCATTTGAAATAATTAAAACTTTTTCTTTATGAATAAATGAAATATATGCTGCTAAGTTAATTGTAAACCTACTTTTACCAGAGTTTGAAGGCATTGCATAACACATTGTTTCTCCTCTTCTTAGTCCTTTAAACACCGTAGATAAAATATTAAATGGGATTGAAATACCATTACTTAGCTCATTATCTCCTGCAAGTAAAAAGCTTGTTACATCTTTATTTAATCTTCCTTGACTAAGTCCAGTAGTAACTGTTATTTGTTCTAGTGCACTTTCAACTTCTTCTACTGTCATATCATCATATAATTCATAATTTTGTATCTCTAATATTTTTTGTCTTATTGCTGAAGTAGGTGCAATCATATAATTTTTCTTTAAAATAAATAGCTTTTTTAATTCAATATAAACATTTTCTAAATTATAATTTTTAGCCACTGCTATTTTTCTAACTTTTAATTTTAAATCATAAGTATTTGGTGTTTCTCTTGGTAATTGATATTTATCTTTTGCTGCTGCAGGAGCATAAGCCTCTCCATCTCTAAAAATTACAATTTTATATAAATTCATTAATTCATTATCTGAAAAATGACAATCATCATATAAGAAATAAAATCTTGATATAGCTTTTGGATTATTAAATAATAACCCCAAATATATACATTCAAGTTCAATATCAATTAATTCATCTGGATATCCGTTTCCATCATCTTCTGAATCGTCATCATCTTCGTACTCTTCGTCTTCTTCTGTATCTTCATATTCCTCATCATCGCCATCTTCGTACTCTTCGTCTTCTTCTATATCTTCATATTCCTCATCATCGCCATCTTCGTACTCTTCGTCTTCTTCTGTATCTTCATATTCCTCATCATCATCATCTTCGTACTCTTCGTCTTCTTCTATATCTTCATATTCTGCATCATCGTCTTCGTACTCTTCGTCTTCTTCTATATCTTCATATTCTGCATCATCATCTTCGTATTCTTCGTCTTCTTCTGTATCTTCATATTCCTCATCGTCCTCGTACTCTTCATCTTCTTCTACATCTTCATATTCTGCATCATCATCTATTTCTTCTAATTCGCTCATATCTAGTTCTTCAATATCATCTTCTTCTACTTTTTTACGTTTCTTATTCATTTCTTCTTTTGAATCCAAAGTTATTCCCTCCATTTTTCAAATTTACTTATATTATCTCATTATTATGTAATTTTATTTTATCCTTAATTAATTTTATTTACAATATATTTAATATAAATGTAATAAAAAGAAGTTCTCTATCAAATGTCTATATAACATTGATTTTGAACTTCTTTTTTATAAATTAAAAAACATTATGCCTAACTTATTTCATACTCTAGCTGTAACATATAAAGCTTTTATTTTCATACCACTTTAGCCTGTTTTACTCATAATTTCTTTTTTCATTTTATTCATAATTTTTTTCTCTAATCTTGAAATATAACTCTGAGATATTCCAAGCATATCCGCTACTTCTTTTTGCGTCTTTTCTTTTTCATTAGTTTCTATTCCAAATCGTAATTGCATAATATATTTTTCTCTTTTATCTAGTTTACTTATTGCTATTTTAAGTAATGACATATCTACTTCATCTTCAATAGCTTTTGAAGTTATATCATTATCTGTTCCTAATATATCTGATAACAATAATTCATTTCCATCGCCATCTTTATTTAATGGCTCATCTATTGAAACTTCATTCTTGATTTTTGTATTGCGTCTAAGCTGCATTAGAATTTCATTTTCTATACATCTTGACGCATATGTTGCAAGTTTAATATTTTTGTCTACGTTAAAGGTATTTATTGCTTTCATTAAACCTATTGTTCCAATTGAGATTAAATCTTCAAAATCTATTCCTGTATTTTCAAACTTTTTAGCTATATATACAACAAGTCTCAAATTTCTTTCTACTAATATTTGTTTTGCATCTTCATCATTTAACATTAATTTTTGAAGCAATTTTTCCTCTTCAATTATGTCAAGAGGTGGTGGCAATGTTTGACTTCCTTTTATATAAAAAACAGGAAATTTATCCGTAACATCTCTTCTAAAATACTTTCCTATAATTTTCTTAAATCTACTTTTAAGCATTTCTAGCAAATTCATTTTTCTTTCCCTCCTTATTTAAAATATCCAAACCAATTAGACTTGTATATAAATTATTTTTAGATAACTTACCATCATAAATTCCTATTAAAACATCGTCTCTAATACATTCCTCTTCACCATATACTTTTATGTAATCTGGTTTAAAACCTATTAACAAGCCATTATCATTTCCTAAAGATGAAAACGGTATTAACTTAAATTTATATGAATGTACACTTTCTGCTTCTATCCATTTTCCATTTAAAATAGCTTTTATATCTTTCAAAATTTCTTTTTGCACTATTCCTTCTAAGCTCTCTTTTTCAACTATAATTACATCTGTTTTACTTATTGGCTCTTTTAACAAATTTCCAGTATCAATCATTGTTTTTATTTTTCTATTTTTTCCATTATAGAAAATTTCTAAGTCATATATCATAGATTTTTTACTTAACCTACTTTTTATAGTTTTTTCTACTATAAATATTACTAAAAATCCCACTCCTCCTGCCAAAACTGCAATTTTTAATGGATAAGTTCCTACAAAATGATTACTTTCTATTATTATATTTTGTGGTTTAATAAAAAATAACAACATAAATGCAATTCCACCAAAAGTAAATGACACTAAATAGAAAAATACTAATTGCCTTAATAATTTCTTTATTTTATAATCTTTAAATGCTATCAACATCATCAATATAGATATTAGTACTTTTAATATTATGCTTGAGATTAAATTAAATTCTATAATATAATTTAAAATTGCAAATATTCCACCTATAATACTAGATATCATGATTTTTATTGTACTAATTCTTGATTTACTTATTATTGCTGTTGATAAAATTATTATGTAATTTAAAATAATGTTTTCAAAAAGCACTATATCCAAATATATAGTCATTTTTCATTTTATTTTGCCTTAAAATATTCTATTAATAAAATTCGGAAATCTTTTATTAGAATATATAAAGAACTTTACTAATAATTAACTTGTATTTTATTATTTTAAAATTGGCAAATCCTTTCTTTAAATGTCTATATTTATTTTAGTACTATCTATATAAAAATACTGTCATTTTCTAGGGGAGAAAAAAAGAAATAATCTACATTTTCTTTTTAGTGTTGACAAAATTATTATATTTTTATTTATAAAATGCAAAAAAAGAGTGCTAACAAACTTGTTAACACTCAACTTTTAAATTCTTAATATATTATTTATTTCCTAAACCTTTATTTTTTCTTAAAAATGTAGGAATATCTAAATCTCCATTAGAGTCATTTGATGATGAGCTTGATGAGCTAACTGAAGATATACTGCTTGTATTTCTCTTTCTCCAAGCATCTGCTACTATATTCTCATATTGTGAAGATGATGTTGTTGTAGTTGTTTGTCTTTTTTCTTCTTCTTTTTCAAATCCAGTAGCTATAACTGTAATTTGAATTTCATCTCCCATTGAATCATCTATTACTGTACCAAAGATTATATTTGCTTCTGGGTCTGCACTTCTTTGTACTAATTCTGCTGCTGTATTTGCTTCATGTAATCCCATATCGCTTCCACCAGTGATATTGATGATTATTCCTCTTGCTCCTTCTATTGATGTTTCTAATAATGGACTTTGAATTGCTTGTTTTGCAGCATCTTCTGCTCTATTTTCTCCACTAGCACAACCAATTCCCATATGTGCCATACCTTGATTTAACATTATTGTTCTAACATCTGCAAAGTCTAGGTTAATTACACCTGGTACAGATATTAAATCAGAAATACCTTGAACACCTTGTCTTAAAACATCATCTGCCATTCTGAAAGCTTCTATCATTGATGTTTTTCTATCTATTACTTGTAGTAATTTATCATTTGGGATAACTACTAAAGTATCTACTTTACCTTTAAGGCTTGCTACTCCACGTTCAGCTTGAGCTAATCTTTTTTTACCTTCAAAAGTAAATGGTTTTGTTACAACACCTATTGTTAAAATTCCCATTTCTTTTGCTGTAGAAGCTACTATTGGTGCTGCACCTGTACCTGTTCCTCCACCCATTCCGGCTGTAACAAATACCATATCTGCTCCTTTTAATACTTCTGCAATTTCTGCTCTACTTTCTTCAGCAGCTTGAGATCCGATATCTGGATTAGCTCCAGCTCCTAAACCTCTTGTTAATTTTTCACCTATTTGAATTTTAGAATTAGCTTTTGACTCATTAAGAGTTTGTCTATCTGTATTAACTGCTATAAATTCAACATTTCTTATTCCTGCCTCTATCATTCTGTTTACTGCGTTGTTTCCAGCGCCTCCAACTCCTATAACTTTAATTGTTGCTGTTCCATCCATCATGTAGTTTAACTCATTCTCATCCATTATCATCAGGTATTTCCTCCTTTTATACTATATATATTAAAAATTAAAAACTAAATTTTAGGTGTAAAAGAAATCTCTTACTTTTTCTACAACTGTTTTTAGTAAGTTCTTTTCTGTCTTTACAGAGATACTACTAGAAACTGTTTTTGCATATGGTCTTGCAGCTATGTATCTTACTAATGCATAACTAACTCTATAAGTAGATTTTACAGTACTTACTAATCTTCCAGTTGATATTTTTACAGGAATATTTAAAATTATTTTTCCTGCCATATCACTTTTATTTATGTTAATGATTCCTTCCCCTGTTAATATTACATTATTTATATTATTTTTTATTCCATGCGAAATTATATCTTTATTTACTAATGTAAACATTTCTTCTATTCTGGCTTCAATGATTTCAATTAAGTCTGAACTTTTTATTGTTGTATTTTTTGAATCTGAATCTTTACAAGTATTAAGCACAATATTATTATCATTATCTATAAAAGATCTTAGTGCTAACCCATATTGCCTTTTTAATTTATCTGCTTCTTCTTTAGAAACATTTAAAACATATGCTATGTCACTTGTAATATTATCTCCACCTACTGAAATTGTATTAGTGTAAGAAAATGTTGATCCACTAAATACTCCTATTTCTATATTTCCTGCCCCAATGTCCAATATCATTACATTATCTGATAATTCATTAGTATCTAATACTAGATTTCTTTCTGCTAATGATGTAGGTACAACTCCATCTATCTCAATTCCAGCCTTTTTAAAAACAGAGGTTAACTGTCTTACATATTCTTTTTCAGCTAATATTATTTGTGCTGTTAAAGTAAAATTGCTGCTAAATTTTCCAACAGGATCGTCTACAGCTTTACCGTCTTCTAGGATAAATTTATCAGGCACTATATCTATTAATACTTTATCTTCTGGAATTTCTATGTCTCTAACTTGAATTATTGCTGATGCAACATCTTTAATTGTTATTCCAGCTAGTTTATCTTTTGCTTCTTTTACGATACTGTTTTGTACTATTGTTATATATTTACCGGGTATAGTAGTATAAGCAGAATTTATTTGTAAATTTGATATATCTTCAACTTCACTTATTGTTCTTGCTATTGCTGAACTTAATTCTTCTTCGTTTGCAATTCTTCCCTTTTGAATTGCATCACATTTACTACTTGTACTACAAATAATTTCAATCTGATTGAAATTATTAACTTCGCCAACAAATGTACTAACTTTAGAGGTTCCAATATCGATACCAACAATTATATCCCCTATTGCCAAAGTTAACTCCTCCATTTTAATTATTTTCAAAAACCTATGCGATAAGAATATTACATTTTGAGCAAAAAGTCAAGTAAAAATGACATATTTTTGTAATTAAAATGTAATATTTTTGTTATCCCTGAAAAAAAAGAATGAAAAATCTACTTCATTCTTTTATTTTTCCCATATTCTATAAAATATTATATTTTTTTATTTAAAATTATTATTTTTTATTTATCAGAAAATTAAATTTTCTACTAAATAAAAGTGAGTATTAAACTACTTTATTAAATTACCACGTATTTATTAATTTTCTTCTATAATTGATACTCCATCATTATCTTTTATATCTTCATCTTGGCTTTTTGAAACTTTACCTTTTACTTTTTTTGACATCATATCACTCCATTTATCAATATAATATCTTCTTATTATTGCTAAATTAGTAAACATTCTACCAACAAAAACTACTATTGCAGCTAAATAAATATCTACATTTAATTTGTTTCCTAAATATGTTAAAGCTATTGATAATATTGAATTTCCAAAGAATCCTGATAAGAAAATTTTTAAATCAAAATTTCCTTTTATTACAGAAGAAATTCCACCAAAAACTGTATCAAGTGCAGCTATAATAGCTATAGATAAATAACTTGAATATGTATAAGAAATTACTGGTGAATTTAATCCTAATATAGCTCCTATTAAACAACCTAAAATTATTGCAATATATATCATTATTTTTTTACCTCCTCTTTATTATCCTTTGCATATTCAAATTTTAATTCTTTATTATATGCTGGAATTACTATATTATCATCTACTACAAGTTCTGCATTTCTATCATCATTCTTAATTTCATCTATAAATCCACCTTTTATTGTAAGTGCACTTTCAAGATATTTTTTATCTCCTATTGCTCTTACTACATATGGCGCTGAAACAGGTCTTTCGTTTATTCTTATTCTTACATAATTTATAAGAGCAAATTCTGATGCTGATACTATTCTTTCATCATTTACAGAAATAGCTTCTGCTCCTGCACTATTAAGTTCATTTATTAATCTAAGTAGATGTTCTGGTTCTATATTATGTGTTTCAGAATCTGATAAAGTAACTATTACACCTTCTCCTTTAATTTCTGTATATCCTAAATAAGTTTCTGCTTCTTTTACTTCTTGCTCTAAAATTTTAGATGTATTTTCGTCATTATTTACTTCTTGTTTATATTCATTAATTCTTGCTTCTTGTTCTTCCATTTTTGTTTCTACTTCTTCATACTTGGTTTTCCAATTTGCAAGCTCTGATCTAAGTTCTGTTTCTCTCATAGTTTCAATAGCTGTTATATCTGTTTTATCAACTGTTTTAAATTGTGTAAACATTATCATTGTTAAGATTAAAGCTGCACAACCTATAGATATTGTCATTGTTATTTTCTCTTTCAAATTTTTCACCTCTATTCAACATTTGATGCATGTTCTAGCTTATATACACCTTCATATTTTGGAATTACTATTGTTTCTTTTTCAACTTGTTTTACATCTACACTTACTCCATAGGACTCAAGATTTTCTAAATATCCACCTGGCATTTTTAAAGAATAATAAAGTAATCCTGAAGGACCTATTGCTTTTATAACAAATGGAGCACCTACTTTTTTATCATTTATTGTTACTACATTTCCTGAACATATTATACTTGTCTTATTTACTATTCTTTCATCATTTATAGAAATGGCTTCTGCTCCTGCATTTTTTAATGCATTTACTACTTGTTGTAAATCTCCATCATGTACTATAAAATCAGTTGTAATTAAACCTGAATTTTTTAAAACTGAACTATCTCCATCTTTTAGAGTAATTATTACTCCTTCTCCTTTAACTTCTGTATATCCTAATAATCTATTATAATTCTCTAATTTATTACTCAATTCATTAGAACTTTCATCTGAATTTGACGCTTTTTCTCTTAATGACTCTAATTCTTCTTCCTTTTTTTCTAATTTACCATATGCATTTTCATATTTTTCTTTCCATCTAAGTACACTATCTCTAAGTTCGTTTTCTGCCTGAGTTCTTCCAACAGTTGTTGTACTACTTTGTACTGTTTTTATTTGAATAAATATTCCAGCTGTAAGGAAAGTACACATTATTCCTAAAAGTATTGCAATCTTTATTTTATTTTGATTTTCCATTATTCTCTCCCTTCATTATTCTGTACTTCTTCTAAAATAAACTCTTTCTTGATTCAAATCTACATTTAAAAATATCTCTCCTGCTCTTCCTTGATTTGCTTCTAATATTGATTTTAAACATAGCATTCTAGTATTTAAGTCAGAACCTTCACCTAAATATACTGTTTTTCCTTCACCTTCCATAATTAAAGTAAAGTTCTTAGTATCCGAAACATCTATTTTAGTTATTAATTGATTTAATTCATTCAATTTTGCTTCTTCATATATTTTTATTATCATTTCCATCTTTTTTAAGTCTTCAACATCTATTCTATTTCCTGCTTTAATATTACTTAAATCTGTAGTAAAACCTACCAAGATTGGAACTTCTAGCTTTTCATTTGAAATATCTAACATATATCCTTGATTATTGATATAAACATAACTATCAGCAAATTGAAGCATATATGTAGCTTCTCTTTCTTTAATACTAATTTGTACTGTACCTGGTAATTTCCTTGAAATTTTTGCCTCTTCAATATATGCATTTTCTTTTATCTTCTTTATAACTTGCGATTTGTTAAATCTAAATATATTATTATCTATTTCAATTCCTGATAAACTTATAATCTTATTTTCTGATAATTTTTCGTTACCAACAACATTTATATTTTTTATACTAAACAAGCTAGAACTACATAAAAAAATTATTACTCCAAGTATTAGTGCTAAAATTATAATTACTTTTGCTATTGTTCCTTTATTACTTTGTTTAGTATTTATCATAGTTCTAGCTTCTGTTTTTTTAGAAGAATTTGATTTTTTCTTGTTTGATACTTTTTTATTACTTTGATTTTTATCTTTGCTATTTTTAACAGACTTTTTTTTATCTAAACTCTGATTTTTTTTGCGTTTATTTTTTGAAGTATTATTCGGTTTACTTTTTACATTTACAATTATTTCATCTTCTTCCAAAATTACTCACCTTCTTCTCGGGTAATGTCTGCTCCAATACTATTTAGTTTTTTATCAAAATTTTCGTATCCTCTTAGTAAATATTCTAATTTACTAACTTTAGTTACTCCTTTACAAGCCAAACCTGCTAAAACAAGTGATGCTCCACCTCGTAAATCTGTACTTTCAACATTTGCTGGATGCAATCTTTTTACTCCTTTAATTATCATTGTCTTGCCTTCTATTGTGGCTTTTGCTCCCATTCTTTTTATTTCTTGCATAAACTTAAATCTGTTTTCAAATATATTTTCTGTAATAATAGAAGTTCCTTTGCATACAGTAAGTAATGTCGAAAATATTGGCTGTAAATCTGTTGGAAAACCTGGATATGGCATTGTTTTTATATCAACTGCTTTAAGCTTTTTATTAGCATTTAGATAAATAGAATTATTACTTGTAATTATCTCACATCCACACTCAGTTAATTTACTTAATATTGGGCTTATATGTTCTGCACATACATTATTTAATTTTACACTTCCACCTGTTATTGCTGCTGCAACTAAAAAAGTTCCTGCTTCAATTCTGTCTGGCATTATTTTATATGATACCTGTTTAAGAGATTCAACTCCCTTTATTTTTATAACATTTGTACCTGCTCCATAAACTTTTGCTCCCATTCTATTTAAGAAATTTGCTAAGTCTACTATTTCAGGTTCCATTGCACTATTGTTAATTGTTACTTCATGATCTCCCAAAACACTTGCTAGTATTAGATTTTCTGTAGCTCCTACACTTGGAAAATCAAGTTCAATATTAGTCGATATTATTTTATCACATTTACACTCTATATATCTACAATTTTCATCTATTTTTATTCCAATTTTTTTAAAATTTTCTAAATGTAAATCAATCGGCCTTGCTCCTATATCACATCCACCTGGATATGAGAATTTCACATTACCAAATCTACTAATGATTGCTCCTGCTATTATTACTGATGACCTAAGTTTCCTCATTAAATTATCTGATATTGTAGTTTGACATACATCCTTTGAATTAATTATAATTTTATTTTTGTCTTTTTTTATTTTGCAACCAAGCTCTTCTAATATTTTAAGAGTTGTTCTAACATCTTCTATATCAGGTACATTATATAATTTTGTAGTTTTTCCACTAATAATGGTAGCTGCTAAAATAGGCAAACTTGCATTTTTTGAACCTGAAATGTCAACTTCGCCATGTAGCTTTTTTCCACCTTTAATTATGTAATTATACATTTTAGTTAACCTCCTCATAATATTTTATGTTACATATTATGAGAGTTTTACATAAATAGTTCTAATTACTTTATTACTAATTTATCTATTTTTGAATTTATGTATTTTTTTAATTTATCCATAAATATTTCTGGTTTTATTTCCTTTTTTGCTACCATGTCTAATCCTTTTTCCCAACTAGCAGTTAATTCTGGATTAAGCATATCTGGAATAGATTTGCTTACTATATCATATATAGCTTCTCCTTTTATTGTAGGAGTAATTATTTGAGTTTTTGAATTTATTTCTATATATTTTATACGTTCTAATTTTTTTATTATTTCTCCTCTAGTTGCTGATGTCCCAATTCCAGCTCCTTTTATCTGTTCTCTTAATTCTTCATCTTCTATAAGTTTTCCTGCATTTTCCATTGCTAAAACCATACCACCAGAATTGTATCTTGATGGTGGTGAAGTTTCAGAATCTTTTGTTTCATAATTTAAAACACTTATTTCTTGACCTTTTTTTAGAGCTGATAAAATACTTAAATTATCATCTTCTTCATCATTTTTTATTCTATTTTTTAATACTTCTAAAAATCCTTGTTTTGTACAAACCTTGCCACTACTATTAAAAATTTCTCCTTCAACATCTATGCTTAAATTAACTTTATTATATTCTGCTGGTGGATAAAAAATCGCTATAAATCTTTTTACTATAAGTTTATATACTTCTTTTTTTAAATCTGGAAGTTTATCATAATTTTCTAAACCTTGACCAGTAGGAATAATTGCATAGTGGTCTGTTATTTTACTATCATTTACATATTTAGTTTTTACTAAATTGGTACTATATTTCTCATTAATCATTTTTGAAATATATCCATTTATTTCTTCATCTTTAAAGTTTTTATACAAGCCATTTAAGTTCTTTCCAATTTCCTTTGCTATAGCTGTTGATAAAACCCTTGCATCAGTTCTTGGATACGTAACTAATTTTTTCTCATATAATTCTTGTATAATCTCTAAAGTCTCGTCTGGTTTTATTTTGAATACTTTTGTACATTCATTTTGAATCTCTGCTAAATTAAAAAGCAATGGTGCATTTTCTTTTTGTTTTGATTTCTTCAGTTCTGATACAACTGCTTTTTTATCTTTTAAACTTAATATAAATTTTTTCGCATTTTCTTCTGATTTAAAACCACTATCATTATATAAAAGATTACTATTAAACAATTTTGAAGTTTCTGATACTTTCCATTCAGCTTTAAAAGAAGAACTCTCATCTCCAAAATTTCCAATCACTTTATAATATTTTGTTTTAACAAAATTTCTTATTTCTCTTTCTCTTGAAACTACCATTCCTAAAACGCAAGTCATAACTCTTCCTACTGAAATAGAGACTTTTTCTTCATTAATATCTTTTGCAATTCTTCTTCCAAAAATAATAGAAAGTAATCTTGAAAAATTTATTCCTATTAAATAATCTTCTTTAGCTCTAAGATATGCAGAATCTGATAAACTATCATATTTTGACATATCTTCTGCTTCTCTTATACCTCTTTGAATTTCTTCTTCTGTTTGTGAATCTATCCAAACTCTTTTCATTTTTGCATTTGGATTTGGTTTTGCCATCATAAATACAAGTCTTTGTATATATTCTCCCTCACGCCCAGAGTCACCTGCATTATATATTTCTTCTATATCTTCTCTTTGCATTAATTTTTGTATAATATTAAACTGATTTGCAACTGCTGGTATTATTTCATATTTCCATTCTTCTGGAATAAATGGAAGTGTATCTAGTCTCCAAAATTTTAAGTCTTCATCATATGCTTCTGGATAACTCATTGTTACTAAATGACCTACACACCAAGTTATAATCCAATCTTTGTCTTCTATATACCCGTTTTTTCTATTCATATTTAATTTCAATGCTTTAGCAAATTCCATTGCTACTGATGGTTTTTCTGCAATTAGTAATTTCATTAATAACATCCTTTATACTATAATATTTGTATTATATATTAAGTTATATTTTTTTTCAACAAAAAAAGAGTAGCTTTTGGCTACTCTGATTTTTTTGTAAAATTATTTTATTTCTTTATTTACTATTTCAAACTTTATATAAAATACTATTGCTAAAACTAATATAGCTCCTCCTAAATACATTATTGTATCTTCAACTCCTGTATAAGGAATATCGTCTCCAGCTGTATTTGTATTATTTGTGTAAGGTGAAACTATGTTGCTATTTGTATTAGTATTAGTGTTTGTATTTGAAGTATTGTTTGCTGTGTTATTAGCTACTGGTAAAGCAATTATACTTCCATTTGATGGTGTGTTTGTTACATTAGCTGTATTTCCTTCTCCTGCGTTACCTACTGTTATTGATGTAGATATATCAGCTGCAGCTATTGTTGTTTCACTGTTTGATGCTACTATATTTGTAAATTTAATTTCTCCACTTTTACCTGTTACACCGCTTTTTGTTTTAAAAGCTATTTGGAAAACTTTTTCTTCTGTTTTTACGAAAGTTTGCTTTGTTAATGTAATTTTTCCTGTATCAGTTCCATAATCTGGTTTCCAACTATTTAAACCATCAATGCTTGAATCATTTATCGGTTCAAATACTTCCTCATCGTATTTTAAATATCCACTTAATGAGTTTACACCATTTGTTCCTACATCAAGATTAGATATTTTAACTTCTATTGTAAATTCTGTTGATTCTGGTACTGCTGTACTACTTGGTGTCATAGTAGCTGTAAAACTTAATGCACTTACTACAGTGGCATATACAAAAATTAACATCATTGCTATTAAAATAATTTTAAAAACTCTCTTTTTCATTTGAACTCTCCTTTTACTTTAGTATAACTTTTCACAATATAAAAATCAAGTGAAAATGCGTTTTTTTATATTACATTTTGATAACATAAATAACATAATTATTTCAATTTTTCAAGTTACTTTGAATTATATAAAACTATCATTTGTGATACATCAGTTAAATCAATAATACCATCTAAATTCATATCTGCTGCTTTTAATGCATTACCTGTTAATTGAAATTGTTTATACTCATTATAGTGAAGTATAAGTTTTGATATATCTGTTAATTCAACTATTCCATCTGGTTTTATATCTCCTCTTACTATTAAGATATATTCTTTTCCATCTGATAATTTTAATTTCATTCCTGTTGTTACTATAAAACTATTATTTAAAACTTCTTCTCCATCTTCAGTCATAACTTTTTTGTCTAAATCTGTTTTTACATTTTCTAAAAATGTACTTATTTTTGTTTCTTCAGGTATATTCATTATGTATTCATTTTCTATTTTATATACTTCTGTAGTTAATTCATTTTTCTTATTATCTTCATCTGGTTTATTATTGTTATCATCATTATCGTTTTTATTGTCATTATCATCTTTATTGTCATCTTTATTATCATCATCTTCACTAGGATTATTTCCAATATCAGGTCCTGGTACATTCTCTTTAATCTTAGTAAAAGCCTTTATACAAACATCAGCTCTATTCATATCCATATTTCCTACATTGAAATTAGCTAAGTTTGTCCATGTTTTTCCACCATCCATTGATATATAACTTCTATTATCTGAATCAACATCAGCATATGCTGTTCCTGCTGCATTTGCTTCAACTTGGAAATAGAATTTTCCATTTTCTGAAGTTTGTTTTACATAGATTGCAAATTCACTTCCACTTAACTCTTTTGAATCTACTTTTATTCTATGATATCCTGGTGATAATACTCCATCAGACTCTCCTATTTTTACTACATCATCTGAAACTAATGTGCTTCCTGCAAAAATTTCTACTTTTGCATAATCTGCTAATGTTATACCAACACTTTCTAGAACTTCATTTTCATTTATAGTTTCTCTTTCAAAAGTTGCTCCATAATATCCTGTGTCCATTGCTGTAGTACCTATTTGGAATACTCCTCCATAATAATCATGTTGATAAATTTTATCATAATCAACATCTGATGTTGATTCAATTCCATACATTTCATTTTCTATAAAAGTATCTTCATAAGATATATAAATATATCCATTATCAAAAGATTCTGTTCCATAAGTATTTAAAACTATATATGCACCATCTGATGTTGGTTTTGCTCCTTCTGCGAAATTATCTCTTGAATAATTATCATCCCATCCTACTATTGTAATAGCATGATCTCTTACTATTGTATTATCATTACAGTGATATGCAACTGATTTAAAAGGTGATGATGGGTTACTATAATATTTTGCATAATTACCACCTGTCATTGATACTAGTGCACCTTTTTCTACTAAATGCTCTTTTACTATATTTCTAATACTTTCTACTTCATCTTTTGTATATTCTTCCCCATTTGCATTATAATATGAAACTGAAATTGTATTACCATTTGCATCTTTTTCATATCTTTTAGAAATTGTTGGTAAAATTGTATAATCAGTTACTATTGTATCAACTCTTTTATCTATTTCACTTAAATTTACTTTTTGTTCATTATTTTCAAAAGGCATATCGCTTTCTAGTACTGCACCTTGTCCATTACTTAAATATCCAAGTCCTGAAATAGGAAGTCCACCTCTTCCAACTTCTCTACTAAAACCTTTTTCATTTATTCCATCTAAAAAAGTTCTAGATGTAGCATAATCCATATGTCTTTCTGAGAAATTTTCAAGTTCTGAATTACCACTTAAAAGTGCAATATTTGTTTCCATAGCTTTTATTGTAGAAAATGCCCAACATTCTGTAGTATTTCCTTGATGCTCAACTCTCATATTCATTTTATCTGCTAAATTATATCTTGAATTATTAACAACTGCAGAAACATTCTCTAATCTATTATTCTCACTTCCTAATAATGTATTCAATAAACTTGGAACTGCATTTAATTCATATTTACTTAAAATACTATCTGGTGCTTCTGAATAATTAGTTTGTGGCATTAATGTATTTTCTTTTTCTTCTATACTAAGTTCATTCCACTTTTTATATTCTTCTGATAGATTTACATTAAAATCACTTGCAAAAACTTTTCCAGAAAATATAAAAGAAAAAAGAAATGTACTTGCTACAGCTAATGTTTTTATTTTTTCCTTTTGAAATTTGAATTTTTTCATTTATATACTCTCTTTCTAAATTAAAATCTATTATTAGTATAATCTTATATTTTTGCAAAATCAACCTATAATTCAGTATTTTCAAGCATTTGATAACATTTTTCTTATAGTTATAACTACGGAAAATACAGCTTTACGAGATTTATTTTTCTTATATTAAATTTTAATAACACTCTTTTTGTAACTAAATTGTAATAGTTTCTTAATCGTCTTGATATGTATATTTGCATTTTTTGTTGTATAATATACTTATACTAAAGATTCAAGGAGTTTTAGATGAGCATAAATTCTGCCTTAAAAAAAGAAGGTATTAAAGTAATAGGTCAATTAAATACATTAGAAATAAATAAAATAGCTTCAAACATTTCTGAATCTATATCTAAAGCTTTTCCAGAGCATAACATAAACCAAAGCGATTTATTTATTTCGATTGCTAGACTTAATATGTATATAGCAGAAATGCCAAATGATGCAATGGCTAAATATTTTTATAAAAATAATTCAATCTATTTTAGTAAAAATATGAATTTAGATGATATAAATTCTTTAGCTGTTCATGAATGTATACATTTTATTCAAGCTTTAACAAATAAAAATGGAAAATTATTACGTCTTGGACTTTATAATTTGCAAGGTACTAATAATAATGGAATGGCTTTAAATGAAGCAGCTGTTCAACATATGGCTGCTATAGCAACTAATTCAAACTTAGATACAGTAAAATATTATAATATGGAATTATCTACAGAAAGCCCAGACTTTTATCCATTACAAACAGCATTATTAAATCAAATGATGTATTTTACAGGTACATATTCTTTATATCACAGTACTTTATATAGTAATGATGTATTTAAAAATACTTTTATTGCTAAATCTAGTAGCAAAACTTATGCCAAAATAGAAAAAAACTTTGATTTAATTTTTGAATACGAAGCAAAACTTGCAGAAGAAACTTATAGATTATCAATTTCATCTGAAGAAATAAAAAATTTACCTAAAATAAAGAAAATAAATTCAAGAATAGATGATTTAAAAGCTATAATTTTTGAAAAAACATTAGAAACACAAAATTTAATAGTTATAAATTGTTTTAATCATGAATTAAGCTCAATTAAAACATTAGAAGATGTTAAAAATTTTCAATACAGTTTGTATAATTTTAAACATGTTTTAATATCAACAAACAATTATAATTTCTTTAATGATTTTTATATAGATATGATGAATAAATTAGAAGAAAGAAAAGAATTCATATTAAAATATGGAAACATATTAACACTCGATTCACTAACAAACGAACTTTCAACCATAGAATCAAACACATACGGATTCCAATTCTTCAAAAATTTATTTAGTAAACTAAAATTATTATTTGAAGAAGCAGTAAGAGAAAAAGAAGTAGATAAATAAATTTATAAAATACTTTTATGCAAATAAAAAAGCAATTAATATATATTAGAATGAAGTTCTGCGCAGCCTTGGGAGACTTGCAAAGCAATGTCGACCAGCAAAGAACAAATGATAATATATATAATTGCTTTTATTTGTATATTATTTTTTATAAAATTTTAAAACTCTAAATTTTCTCTTATTGCTTCTTCTTTAACTAATTCCAAATCTTTCCAAAAATCAATTTTTTTACTCTCATCTCTAAGAAGTGCTGCAGGGTGAAAAGTTGGCATATACTTTATTCCCTTTTTCTCAATCCATTTTCCTCGTGATGCTGTAATTCCATACTCATCGCCAAGAATATTTTTTAAAGCGGTATTTCCAAGTAATACGACTATTTTAGGTTGCAAGACTAAAACTTGATTTCTTAAATAATCTAAACAAGCCATAGCCTCTTCTTTTAGAGGTGTTCTATTATTTGGTGGTCTACATTTTACTATATTTGCAATATATATATTTTCTCTTGAAATCCCAAGTCCAATAAAAGCTTGGTTCATTAATTTTCCAGCTTTTCCTACAAATGGCACACCTTCTCTATCCTCGTCTGCACCTGGCCCTTCTCCTATAAACATAATTTTTGCATTTTCACTTCCATCTGCAAACACTGTATTAGTTCTTCCTTTGCATAAATTACACTTATTACATTTTTTTACTATTTCTTTTAGTTCATTCAAATCTTCGTACATAATTACCCCTTAAATAAGTTTAGACATGGGGACGGAGGTTTTGTCTAAACTAAAAATAATCTATTTATATCTTATTATATAATAGGTTTAGACAAAACCTCCGTCCCCATGTCTAAACTTATTATTGCTGTTGCTAGCTTAAAATCTTTTCCTTCTACTCTATAAGAAGAAATTTTATCTTTATTACATACACTACATATTCTAGGGTCAAATATATTTTCTTCTTTTATTCCTATTTCTTTTAAAAGTATTTTATTTATTAAAACAGTATCAATAAAATATTTTTGCTGCCCTTCTACTATTTTTCCTGTTTCTATAAATTCATTTGTTCTTTCTGTAAATGAGAATATATCTTCACATAACTGTTTTACATCTTCCCCTACTTCAAAATGACATTTTCGTATACATGGATTTATAAAACAATTAATATCTTCTGGATTGCACCTATAATTATTAATCATCTTTACTACAGCTTTCTGAGCTATCTTTTGAAAAGTTCCTCGCCACCCCGAATGAACATTAGCAATAACTTTTTTTACTGGATCATAAAAAAGGAATAAAATACAATCAGCATTGGTTGTTGTAAGTGCTATTTTAGGCTTATCTGTTATTAAGCCATCAGTATCTTCAAGCTCTTCTTTTTTCATAACTCTATCTATACATCTTACATTTGCTGTATGTTTCTGCAGCGGTTTAACATAGGTATTTACATCTAATCCTATTTCCTTAAATATTTTATTATAACTATCTTTTTCCTCTTTAGAGTTACTTCTAAAATTAATATCTTCTCCTTTTAAAGTATAAGCATGCTTAATACCATACTCTAAGAGTTTCTTAAATTGTATATACTCTATTCCGTCACCTTTTTTATATATTATATTTTCATTTTCTAAAATACTCAAATTTTCTTCTCCTGACTAAAATTATACTTTTTAAAATATTAATTATTTCTTGGTCTTTGATATTTACTAAAAATTTAATTCCATTTGTATATCTATTTCATTCTACTTAAATACTCTTGGAACTCTATTTGAAATAGTACACATTATTTCATAATTAATTGTATCTAAACTTTCTGCAATCTCATCTAAAGTAATAATATCATTATCCCAAATATACACGTCATCTCCAACACATGCATTTTCTAATTCAGTTACATCTGCCATAAATCCATCCATACAAACGCTTCCTATAATAGGAGCTTTTTTACCATTTATAATTACTTCACCTTTATTTGAAAGTCTTCTTCTTAAACCATCAGCATATCCAATTGGAATAGTTGCAACTTTTGTTTTACCTTTAGTTATATAACTTCTTCCATACCCAATAGAAGTATTTTCACTTACTTCTTTTAAAAATGTTATTTTTGATTTTAATTTGCAAACAGGTTTTAAATCAATTTTATCAAAAGTAGTCTTGCAAGCTTCATATCCATATAATATAATTCCAGGTCTTATTAAATTACAACATTTATTTTCACAATTTAAAATTCCATTTGATGCTGAAGAATGTATATATTTTATATCACCTAAAATTTCTTTTGCTACCTTTACACTGCTTTCAAAAGATTCTAATTGTTTTTTAGTATATTCTTCATCATAATCTGCTGATGATAAATGTGTATATATTCCTTCTATTTCGATATTTGGATAAGTTTTTACTTTTTCTATATATTCTCTAGTTCTTAATGGATTTATTCCTGTTCTTCCCATTCCTGTTCCAATTTCTATATGTATTTTAATTTTCTCTTTTCTTTTTCCTATCTCTTCTAAAAAAGAATCTGAACTTACACCAATTGTTATATCATATTTTACTATTTTATCTATTTCATCTTTATAAGGCTGATTTAATACAAAAATTTCTTTTTTATATCCTTGTTCTCTTAAAGCTACTGCTTCGTCAACAACTGCAACAGCAACAATTTCAAAATTATTTATAATATCATTTCTTGTATTTATATAAGTTCCATATGCATTTGCCTTTATAACTGGCATCATTTTCACAGAATTTCCAGCATATTTCTGAATCTGAGATACATTATACTTAAATGCCTCTAAATCAACTTCCATAACAGTAGGTCTACTAATTTCCATAAATAATCCTCCTTAATTTAAAACATTATTTAATATATATACTTATATAATTACTTTTAGTCTAATAACATATATATTAAATAAAGTTATACTCATTTCCTTTGATGTTAGTATTAAACATACAAATAGTTTTGTATGCACAATAATCACAACCTGTTTTCTTATTATAATAATACGGTTTTATTTCTATTTTTCCTCTTAAAATTTCTTTTGATATTTCTTTTATAATATCTTTTACTCTTTTTTGAAGTCCATCAAAATTTTCTTTTGATATTACACTTGACCTTTTTTCACTTAAAGTTCCATCTTTACTTATATATACTGGAATAATGTCAGATGCACCAGATTCTAGTTTATTATCCATCATTTTTACAACAGATATATCAGCTAATATAAGACCTTTCATTTTAAAATTATTTCTAATTTTATTTTCAATTTCTTCTTCCGATAAGTTCTTCGCATTTTTAACTACATTATCAATTAATCCCATATATAAAATTCCACTTGGAGTTAAATCTGTTTGTTCTGAAATTGCATCTAAATATGTAATTAATTGAATTTGAAGTCCTGCTTCAATTTGTTTTAAATCTAAATCCTTCGCAGATGATTTATAATCTATTATTCTTACATATTGCTTATCTGATAATTTTGCTGTATCTATTCTATCTATTTTACCTGTAATTTCTAATTTCTTATCATCAATTTCTAATTTTATATTCTTAAACTCTCCATTAGTGCTAAATTCTACTTCATGTCCAAATATTTTAAAATCACTGTATTTTAAAGAATATACAATATAACAAATTGATTGATAAATAACTTTTTTTAATCTTCTTGTTAATAATCTAAATTTTGCTGAACTAGAAAAAATATAGTATCTACTTGTTTCTAATAATTCATTTACAATTTTATTTACTATTTTTAAAATTTCGTCATCAGTAATTTCTTTTATATTCAAAGCTTTATCATCTATTTCTTTAAAAAACAAATCTACTACTTCATGCATAAAAGAACCAGTATCTATAGAACCAATTTTTAATTCTTCTTTTTCTTTTAATTTTAAACCATATGTCAAGTGAAAAGAAAATGGGCATCTTCTATAGCTTTCTAATCTTGATACACTTGTTTTCAAATAATTTCCATACAATTTTTCAATATTTTCTTTTGAAATATCTTGAGCTTTATTAGAATAATATATTCCAGAAACAGCTCTTTTAAACCTTTTTTTATCTAAATTATAAAAATATCTTAATAAATCTTTTTCCTCTTCTTTTATATCTTTTCCTTCTAAATATTCTTTATATAAATTAAGAGTTTCTTCAAAAGTTGCTTTTTCATTTGTTATGAAATACTTTCTTTCGATTATATCACTTTCTTCTACTAACTTTGGAAAAATTCTTTTTATTTTTTTAATTAATATTGATGGTCTAACAGATAACCCTTGCTTATCAGATCCTGTATAAGATAAAAATAAAATTTCTTCTGGTGTTGTTAATGTTCTATAAATGTTAAATTGTTCTTCATATAAACTATCAACAGAATCTTTTGCTATATTTATTCCTATATCAGTAAGCTCTGCTCTATCATTATCATTTAAATACCCTTCCATTTTGTTTACTTTTGGAAATGTTCCATCATTTATTCCAATTACAAATACTACTTTTAATTTATTACTTCTTGTTCTTTCAGTATCTCCTAAAACAACTTGATCTTGTGTTGCTGGAATTTTTCCAAGTTCACATGAACTTAAACCAATTTGCAATATTTCTTTATATCTTTCAAAACCTATTTTTTCATCTTTAAATACTGTACAAATATCTTCTAGTACACTAACTAAAAGTTTATAACTTGTATTATATTCATCTGATATTTCAATGCTATCATAATTTTTAAGCTTTCTATCTAATACTTCGCTTACTTTATTATTAATTAAAAAATTGTATATTTCTTTTGTTATTTCAGAAGCTGACTTATTTTTTGATACTTTATTTTTAAATTCTATTAATGGGTCTACAATTTGTTTTCTAATAGATTCTAACTTTTCTTGTTTATCATTTACTTCTTCATATGAAAAAGTTTTATCATACCATTTTTTTCCTTTTATTCCCCATTTTAAGCAATAATTTTCAAGACTATATATATCTTCTGGCTGTATATCCAATAGTCCTGTTTTCACATAGTTAAATACAGCCTCATATGACCAATTCTTTGAAAAGATTTCTAGCATTGCTATAATAAACTTTATTAAAATATTTTGATTAAGCTCTTTTTTCTCATCTATAAAAAGCGGAATTTCATATTTATTAAAAATTGCTTTTGCGTCTTCAGAATATTTTTCTAAATCTTCTGCAATAATTCCAATTTCGTTATAATGATATCCACTTTTCTTGACCAAATTGTGGATATTTTGTGCAACATATTCAATTTCTGTATATGGATTATTTGCTAAAAATAAATTTATGTTTTTTAGTTCTTTATTATATTTTTTATTTAAAGAATAAAGATTTTCTTCTAAAAATTTTAGCTCTTCATTTTTAAATCTAACAGTTTCTTCTAAAAAAAGTTCTTCTATTTCACTTCCAGATTTTTTAGCTATTTCAATTAATTTTTTTGCATAAACTTTATTAAAATAAAATATATCATTTTCTTTAGAATTTACAGTTTGCAAATTATCTGCACAAATTCCTACTGTTATTTTTTCTGCTTTATTTATCAATTTTTCAAATACTTTATATTCTTGAGGAGTAAATCCTAAGAATTCGTCTATATATATTAAAGAACCATCAAATGTATTTGTTTTATCTAAACCTTCTGCAAGTAAACTTAAACTATCATTTTCATCAATAAAATTATCTTTTAATCTATTTTCATATTTTTCATATAAATTTGATATATCTTTTAATTTTAAATTTGTATACTCACTTTGCACATTTGCACTTTTTAAATCTTCAACTAATACATTATGCTTTTTAAATTCTGTAAACATTCTATTTACAATTTCTACATTTTTCTCTGACTTTCCTAAGAAGTTTAAATTATTTTTTTCTTTGGTTAGTAAATCAAAAATAAGCATATCCTTTCCAGGTTTTGAAAGGTGGCACGTTTGGTCACCACCTATTTCCCCTAAAACACGATACGCCATTCTACTTAGAGTTAATACCTCTACATCTATTAAACTACTTTTTCCGTGACATTTCAAAAAGTTTCTTTTCTGCTGAAAGATTACATTGCTCTGGTACTACAAGAAATATTTTTCTTTTTCCTATATTTTTTGTAATATCTTTATATATATATTCACTTTTTCCAGTTCCACTTCTTCCATAAATTAAATTTAATTTCATAAATTTTTCCTTTATTTATTATAATCATTTTCACTTAAAAGAGGATATTTGAAACCTGCTTCTCCTACAATATTTCCGTCTTCTATATGATCTTCAAAAAAATTTTCTGAGCCTTTTAAAAAATATGCATATCTACTTTCTTTGCTTACTCTAAAATTTTCTGGTACAACAGGATCATCCCAAGTAACATCTAAAGCATACCACTGTCCATCTAACATAACATAATTCCATGCATGACTTTCTGTTACTCCTGATCTGTTTTCTCCTGTACCACATGCTATTATACATGGGATTCCTAACTCATCTAATATGTATTTGCATGCTCTAGCATAACCTTCACAAACCGCTCTTTTATTTATTAAAGCACCATAAACATTATATATATTACTTCCATCATCTGAATTATAATCTATAGTATCTACTAAATAATCATGTACTATTTTTATTTGACTTTTAGCTGGATCATTTTCTATCCCACGGATTATTGCATTTTTAATTTCTTCAACAGTATTTATAGCATCATTTACTGCTTCTTCACTACTAAATTGTTCTGCCAAATAGTTACCTTCTTCTCCTGCTCCAATTGATACTTTATATGTTTTAGAAAAAGCTCTTGTTGTTCTTTCCATAAGTAAATACATTTTAGTTACATCAATATAAAATAAATCTGGATTATCAAAAGTTAAAGCATTTATAGCAAGTTGAAAAGAATTTTTTAAAGTTTCTTCTCCATTTTCTTCGTTCAATAAATCATTAAACGCCTTATCATAATTTACTGTAAATGTTCCTGTTTTTAATTTGTCTAAATTATTATATAAGCCTTCATAAATAAGTCTTCCATAATAATCTAATTGCTCATAGTAATAATTTTCTACATTGATATAATTTTCTCGTTCTCTCTCTTTTTCTTTAGCCTTTATTTCTTCCATTACCTCTAATGGGTCTCTTGTATCTTTTACTACTACTTGTTCTGCATTTGTAGTAGTTTCCTTATTTCTTCTAATCTTCTTAACTGGAAATGTATCCTCAGTTAAAATTTCTCCATTATTAGCTATAACTTCTATTTGTGAATAAAATAATGATGCAATACTATATTCTTGCGGAACTTCAATTATTCCAAATACATCTAAACAAAAATATACTGTTCCTGTTGAAATAATAATCATCAGTATACTTAAGAAAAATGTAATTATATTATCAATAAATTTTTTCATATATATCTCCTAAGCGGTTTTTCCATCTTCTCTTTTCCAATAAAATAGATATTGTTGAGCAATTCCAGATAAACCACAAAATTTTTCTTCTGCTAATTTTTGTAATTCTTTTTTATTTACTTTTTCTTCATCTTCATTATGAATATATAAATCATTCATTACTCTTCTTACCCAAACATCTATTGGAAAAACATCCACTCTTTTTAAAGCAAAAAGCAATATACAATCTGCAACTTTTGGACCTACTCCGTCAAGTTTTAGTAATTCTTCTCTCATTTGATTTGTATTTTGCATATTTTTTATTTGCTCTAAATCAACTTGATTTTGAATTATCATTTTAGTTGTATTATATATTCTTTTATCTCTAAAACCTGCTCCTAAATCTCTTAAATCTTGAACACTTGCTTTTGATAATTCTTCTGGTGTTGGAAAAGTGTAATATTTTTCTCCTTCAAATTCAATTTCTTTTCCATAAGTTTTAGATAATCTTTCAATAATTTTTTTAATTCTAGGAATATTATTATTTGCAGATATTATAAATGAAATAATGCATTCCCATAAATCTTGTTTTAAAATTCTAATTCCTTCACCAAAACTTATACTTTCTTTTAAATATTCATCTATACCTGATAATATTTTTTTATATTCTGAATAATTTGTTTGTAAATCAAAATAATAATTAATAAGTTCTTTTAAATTGCCTTTTTCAGTTTTTCCAGAAAATAAAAATTTTCCGTTTTCTTCTTTTACTTTAATAACTCCACCTTTTATTACTCCAATATAGCTTTCATCTTCTAATCTATTCCATCTAAAACATTGACCACATTCAAATATATGAGTAAGATTAAAAGATTCTTGATTTTCTAATATATATTCTTCCATAAAAAAATATCCTTTACCTAATTTTTCTACTTTATTGTATTACACTTTGGTTAAATAATCAATAGAAAAATAAACCTAAACTTTTTATAATAGTATCTAAATAAATACAACAAAACGTATTTATTTGAATACATGATAAAATTAAAATGTAAATAAAATTTTAATGAATCAGGAGGGGTATCATATGTATATTAAGCGTTTAAAAGATTTAAGAGAAGATAATGATTTATCTCAAGAATCAATTTCTAAAATATTAAAAATTACTAGACCACAGTATAGTTTATATGAAACTGGAAAACGTGATATTCCAGTTGATTTATTAAGTGTTTTAGCTAAATATTATAATACAAGTATTGATTATATTGTTGGTGATACAGACGTTTATGAAAGATATCCAGAAGGAAAATAATTGCTTACTATCAAAATCTCATATTGTCAAATCTTTTCTTAATATATATAATTTATATATATTTATAGAAGGGATTTTTTTTATGTATAATAGATTAAAAAGTTTAAGAATTCAAAATAATTTAACTCAAAAAGATATTTCTAAAATATTAGAAATATCTCAAAGTTTATATTCAATTTATGAATCAGGAAAAAAACCTATTCCTATATCTTTGATTTATAAATTAGCTAAAAAGTATAATACTAGTATTGATTTCATAATAGGAGATACCAATGAAATAACTCCTCATAGAAATAATATAAATTAACTTTTAAATCCTAGACCATACACTTCTCTTGCATCAGTTACTATTATAAACGACTTATCATCAATTTTTCTAGAGATTGATTTTATTCTTTCAATATCTCTACGTTTTGAAACACACATTATTACCATCTTATTCTTTTGACTGTAGCTACCTTTAGCATATAAAGCTGTAGCTCCTCTTTTTATTTCTGAATTTATAATCTCCATTATTTCTTCATACTTATCTGAAATAATATATATCATTTTACAGAAATTTATTCCTTCAAAAACAACATCTATCATTTTACCTATAATAAATATAGCTATTGTCGAATACAATCCTACTTCAAATTCTCTAAATGCAATTAAATTAGATATAACTATTACTATATCCATAAATGTTAACACATTACTTATTCTCATATTTGCATTATAACTTTGTGCTAAATGTGCAATCAAATCTGTACCACCTGTGGAAGTATTTACTTTAAATGTAAGAGCAAGTCCAATTCCTATAAAAAAGCCTCCATATAAACTAGCAAGTAATCTATCTTGTGTAAATGTTCCAAATCCTTCAAATACATCTATAAATTTTGAATATAAAAAAGTTGCGAAAATTGTTTTAAATATAAATTTTTTTCCAAGTTTTAGATATCCTATTATAAAAATAGGAATATTTAAAATTAGAATAGTAGTACTCATTTGAACATTAAAGAAATAATATAAAATTGTTGCAATACCCGCAAATCCACCACTTGATAATTGATTTGGCAAAAGGAAATTTGTTGTTCCGAATGCTGCCAAACCACAACCAAGTACAATAACTATAATTTGATAAAAAAATTTAAAAACACTCATACATTTAGTATCAGTGTTTTTTCAAAATTTATACAATTTTATTAATAAATTTTACCAAATACTTTATTCAATAAAACTATTCTTATTAGATATTATCTTTTAGAATCAACTTTTTCTTTATCATCTAGAAAATCTTTATATTTTTTTGAAATCTTAACATCAATTTTATTTTCTGCATGTTTTATATCTTGTTTTACTACAACATCAACATCATACATTTCTTTAAGCTTTGTAATATTTTCGCGTTTATATCCAACAACATTATTAACATTTTGAGGATGTACTATTACTTCTACTTCTTTTACTTTAGTATTAATCTTTTTTATCTTTTCTAAAATTGTATCATAATATATTGATGATTCTACTAGCTGTCTAAAAGTTTCATGATATGGACCTGCTGTTACTTCACTTCCTTCATTATTAGGTGAACAGATTGTATCAGTGTTTTGAAGTCCTATTCTAATAACATTTATTTTTTTCTTTCCAAATAAATAACATAGTTCTTTACATCTTTCTACAGCTTGATTTACAGTTAGTGGTTCATATGTACCTTCTTTATATTCTTTTTCAAGTTCTGTTCCTTTTATAACTAAAACTGGATAAATTCTAACAATTTTAGGTTTTAATTTAATTAAATCTTTAGCTGTTTGAATATCATCTGCTTCTGTACTATCTGGAAGTCCAATCATCATTTGATGTCCTAAATTAAATCCATATCTTCTAATTAATTTTGAAGCTTTTACTACATCTTCATATGTATGACCTCTCTTACATTTTTCTAATATATAATTATTAGTTGATTGTACTCCAAGCTCTATAGTTTTAACTTTATATTTCTTTAACCTTTTTAAAATTTCTTTATTAATGTAATCAGGTCTTGTTGAAACTCTTATACTATCTATTTTCTTATCTTTTATATAATCATATACTGCAGATAACAAACTCTCTTGAATTTTTTCATCTATTCCTGTAAAACTGCCTCCATAAAAAGCTACCTCTTTTTTTGCTTCTTTTTCTTTGAAATTGCTTAGGTAAAAGTCTATAGTTTCTCTTACATCATTTGGTGTTACTTCTTTTAATTGCCCACTAATTTTTCTTTGATTGCAAAATGTGCAGTCATTAGGACATCCTAAATGTGGTACAAATATTGGAATTATATATTTTCTTTTCATTATATTCTGATACCTCCATATTTCATTGCTTCCATTGCTTTTCTTGCTGCTTCCATTTCTGCTGCCTTTTTACTTCTTCCTTCTCCTACTGCAAGTTTCTTACCTTCACATTCAACCTCTGCAGTAAAAGTTTTATTATGATCTGGTCCTTCTTCTTTTATTATTGTATATTTTATCACAACTTCTCCATGTTCTTGTAATCTTTCTTGCAATGCTGTTTTATAATCTTTTACACCTACATTGTGACTTCCAAATTCAACTTTTTCCTTTATATTGTCAATAATAAATTTTTGAACTACATCTATATCTCTTGAATCTAAATATATTGCTGCAATAACAGCTTCAACTGAATCAGCTAAAATGGCTTTTTTATCTGTGTTCGTAGCTCTCTCACTTTTTCCAAGATACAAGAAATCACTAAAATTATGCTTTAAAGCTATATTATATAAACTTTCTTCACATACAGAATAAGCTCTAACTTTAGTCATTTCTCCTTCTGATAAATTCTCATAATTTTCAAATAAATATTTACTTGTTATAAATTCTAATATACTATCTCCTAAATATTCTAATCTTTCATAACTTTTAGTATTATGGTCATACGCATATGATGTATGAGTTAATGCAGTTTTTAGTAAGAATTCATCTTTAAATTTATAACCAATATTTTCTTGAAATTTGTCTAATCCTAAATACATATTGTCACCTCCTTTTAATCATATATATTTTATCCCTATTTATAAGTATTTACAAGTATTTTAAGAAAAAAACAGAATCAAGATTTTGTACGCAGTACAAACTGCTACAAAATCTAACTTCTGTCATAATTATCTAGTACAGGAATTTATCCCACTGAAATAAATTCCCTACTATAGAACAATAGTGGACGATATTTAATATGTAAAAGACAAAACTATACTGAATCGTCCACGTAATTGTTCGCTGTGCCAATTTTACGAAGTAAAATTGTGTACACATATTGGCGAAGCTTTTATTTTATAGGAAGCGCGAAGCACTTTCCTATAAAATAAAAAAAAGAAAGGTTATTCACCTTTCAATCTTTTTTCATTTGATTATACATTTTCTTTTATATATTCAACTACATCTCCAACTGATACTACTTTTTCAGCATCTGCATCTGGAATTTCCATGTCAAATTCTTCTTCTAAAGCCATAACTAATTCAACTATATCTAAAGAATCAGCTCCTAAATCATCTATAAAAGATGCTTCCATTGTTACTGATGCTTCAGCTACTCCTAATTGTTCAACTATTATTGCTTTAACTTTTTCAAAAACTTCCTCTGTGTTCATTTATGTTATACCTCCTTTTAAAATTCCTAAAATTTATATTTTAGTTTTATTATATGTTTATTAAATTGTCAAGTCTTTTTTAGCTTTTTTCAAATTCTTCTTTCATTTTATCTACTGCCTTACTTTTTACAAAGTTTTCAGCTTGTTTTAAAGTAAAATAAAATAAGTTTTCATCACTACTTCCGTGTGCTTTTACAACAGGTTTTTTAACTCCTAAAAATAATGCTCCACCATATTCTTTATAGTCCATAGTTTTAGAAAATCTTTTTATAGCTGGCAAGCATGGTATCGCAGCTAGTGTTGTTAGTATATTTCTTTTTAAACTTTCTGTTAAATTTCTTTTAACTAGCTTTCCAACACCTTCTGTAGTTTTTAAGAATACATTTCCAGTAAATCCATCTGTTATTACACTATCTACCTCTCCTGAAAAGCAATCTCTTCCTTCTACATTACCAATAAAATTAATTCCATATTCATCACTATGCTCTTTTAGAATATTATATGTCTCTTTTACCAAATCATTTCCTTTTGTATCTTCTGTTCCTATATTTAATAATCCAACTCTAGGATTTTCGATACCAAAAGTATTTTTTAAATATATTGTAGACATTTGAGCAAATTGAACTAAATTTAATGGTTTGCAATTAGTATTAGCACCTGCATCCATTAGCATAAAGCTTTTTTTATAAGCAGGTAAGACTGGGGCTATAGCTGGTCTATCTATTCCTTTTATTCTTCCAACTAAAAGTGTGGCTCCTGTTAATAATGCTCCCGAATTTCCAGCAGATATAAATACATCTCCTTCACCTTCTTTTAGCATTTTAAAACCAACTACCATCGATGAATCCTTTTTCTGTTTTATTGCTACTGTTGGTATATCTTCCATTTCTATTTGTTCAGTTGTATGTTTTATTGTAATTTTTTTAGTAATATCAGAAATCTTATCTTTTCCATAAAATTCTTTTAATTTAGAATTTATTACTTCTTCATTACCTATTAAAACTATATCTGACTCTATTTCTTTTGAAGCTTTTATTGCTCCTTTAATTACTGCGTCTGGTGCATTATCTCCACCCATTGCATCTAATAATATTTTCAAAAGTTATAACCTCCTAAACATTTTATAAAATGATTTATTAGAGACATTATTATTGTAAAGTCTTTATCAAAAAAAATCAATACTTTTCTTATAATTTGACCAAGAATTCGGTTTTTTAAAATTGAATTTACTTTTTTATTGATCAAAATTTAATTTTGTATAAATCTATAATTATTAAAAAATTCTTCATGTGTATATATTTTTTCTGTTCTAATATTTTTTAAAATATTATCTATATTTTCTATTGCCTCATATATAATCACAGTATCTTCCTCTTTTACATCTTCAAGAAACTCATTTATATCTTCATAATATTCTATACTGATATTTTTTTTATATGAATATTTTGTTAATTCTTTATATTCTTCTTTATACTTTGCTTTATCAATATAAACTTTTAAAAAGCCATAAGAGTTATATTTTAAACTTTTATTAAAATTATATTGTTCATTTTTATATTCAAAATAATCACCTATATAAACTATTTTATCATAATTATCTTGTTTAGAAATTAAATCTTCAATATCTTCTATAATAGTAAAACTATTATTTATTTTAAATTCTTTTAAAATATTATTTGTTAATTCTATTATTATTGTAGATATAATTTTGTATCCTTCTGGACAAAAAGCTACTTTAGTATTAAAAAATATAGAATTAATAATATAATTAACAGTAACCTCTGGATAGCCTTTATAAATTACTGCTATTTTTCTATTTTCATTATCATTGTTTTCTATAACATCATTTTTAGCTCTTCCGAATTTCTGTTATAATATCATTAAAATTGACTATATAACCATTTTCTATTTCTTCATTTATAGCTTCATTAATAATCTTTTGGTTAGATATAAAATTATCTTCTATTTCTTTTACAATCTTCTTAAATGTATCTATATTCATATTTTTATTCCTTTATTCTTAATTTATACTAAAACTATAAACTTCTAATTTCTTTATTTTTCTTATAATTTTCTGATATTTTTTTAGCCCATATATTAGTATTTTGTTTCTCAAATTCTATTTCTGGATTTATTCTCAAGCATTTGCTTTCAGTAGCATTTACCCAATCTGCTGTATGAAAACTTCTATGTACAAATCTTGATTGTATCAAATCTTTCTTATTTTTATTTTCAACCAAATCTTTTGCAAGTCCTATTGGCATTATATATGTTGCATTTGAAATAGCTGGAATATATTCTCCTTTTTCATTTTTCTTATATTGTATGTTTCCATTTGAATCTCTGGTTACTTCATAAAATTTCTCAAGAATTGCAACTTTTTTATCTGGTATTATTAAAAGCTCATATCCATCCAAAGAATTAGATTTCTTTCTACTTTTTTCATCTTCTGTAATCCACATTTGTCCATTTACTTTTACTCTTTTTACAGACCCTATACTTTCTAAATATGATAATCTCATTTGTGGATCTATTGTAATTCCAGCTCTATGTTGATATCTTTTTCCTATATTTTCTGTTTTTTCTAATCCTTCAACTTCCACTTGATTTAATAATTCATTACATTTAAAATCTTCCATTAGTTTTTCAAAATATGTTTGCTCTGATTTATTTATAACTTTATCTTCAATAAGTACTTCTAAAAAAGCTTTTGATTCTGCATAATTTAATACATTATGTGTTAATAATTCTCCTATTTTTTTATGGTCATAATACTTAGAAATCTTTTTTAAAAATTCTATTGAAACTTCCTTCTCTTTAGCTTTTTCTGTAACTCTAAAATTTTTTTCTAAAGTATTTATATCTATTTCACCTATTGTATATAATAATAATTTAATATCTAAATCTTCTTGTTTTCCTGAAACTATAAAATCTTTTTGTTTAAAAACTTTCTTTAAAATATCATCTCTTTTTAAAATTCCTTCTTTATATAGTAATAGAACATCTGTCCTTGAAATTTGATTATTACTAGCTGCTTTTATCAAATCAGAATATGTTATTAACTTCTGACTATGTAATTCTTTAATTTTCTCTATTCCCAGACTATCAAAAACTAACTTACTTCTACTTACTGACTCTAATTCTTCTAAATTAAAACTAATTTTTTCAGGTGATGCATTTAAACCTCTACCTAGATATGTTCCTCTTACAGAAAAATTTTTATTTCTTTTTAAATTTTCTTGTAATTCTCTAAATGTAATTAATATACCTTCAGCTAAAGATTCTTTTAATTCCTTTATAGATGTTTTTTGCTTCCCCACTACAGCATCTTTTTTAATAGCATTATCATTTTTTACATTTATAATATCCCCATTGGTATAAACTATCTCTGTAAATTTATTTGGTGTACTAACATCTTTCAAATACTTGGATGCAAGTCCTCCTAAAAATAATAATAAACTATCTCTATTTACCATTTTTGAATTTGAAATAAGAACTGATTTCATAGAATCTGCATATGCTTTTGTTACTTGTGAATCTCTAGTATCTGGCATGGCATTTAATCTTTCTTGTATAAAATTAGCATCAATATTTGCATTTTCTAATCCCTCATATTCACTATACATACTTCCATTCATATTCATTAAAGCGTCTACTTTTTCAGCATTATATAAATTTGCTATAGTTTCAAAATCTCTTACTTTGCTAGTAAAAAAAGAAAATTCATGAGGTTCTAAGTAAAAAGATAATTGTGGTATATCTAATATTTCTTTTATAGTTAGTTTTGACATATTTTTTCCCTTTCTAATAATTATTTATATTCTATACAAAAATAATCATATTGTAAATACGGTATTTTATAAAATTTAAAGTTTTAAAAGTTTGCATTACTTTTCTAATTGATTAGTTTTAAACTTTAGAACAAAAGTTGACAAAGCCTTTATTTTGTAAGAAGTGCAGAACACTTTTCTATAATTTCTTTTATAATGTATAAATTTTAACTACTTTTTTCTTTACAAATTTATGTACATAGATTACAATTAAATTAGAGTTCTTTGAAAACATTATCTAAAATGAGAATTCAGTTACTACTAATACAACTAAAATAATTTTGGAGGATAATTATGGCTAACAACACAAATGAATTGTCACTGAAAACATTGATTCAGGCTTCTATTAAGGTCTGGAACGGCATGCTGTCTATCGGAGGTGTGTGTGGTGACACACCATATGCCAATAACATTGATAACCTGCAAGAAAATTACAACAACTGCTATGCAACTAATAACTCTGTTGTATGTTTTGTTCATGATTATCAGGTATATGTTACACCGATGAATCTGAGTAAGCTCCACAGTTTGGCAGAATTAGGATTTAGAGAGGAAATGTTTTTTGTTCCTTTCAGTAACGGAGACTATCCAAAAGAATGTGAACACCGATGGAAAAGTCTCGTTATGATGAATACTGCCAGCTCTTAAGAAATTAATATTCTAAGAGATTTTGACAATTTTAAAGCCAGCCTAAACAAGCACTGTACGTTTGGGAAGAGAAAAAGACCGTTTCGACGGTCTTTTTTCATTAAACTAAAAATATACACAAATATTGGCGAAGCCTTTCTTTTATAGGAAGTGCGAAGCACTTTCCTATAAAAGAACAAAGAACTCTCTATTTAATAGAGAGCTCCTTTTATATTAATACTTTTAAGTTTTTGATTATTCAATTATATCAGAAACTACACCTGAACCTACTGTTCTTCCACCTTCACGAATAGCGAATCTTAATCCTTTTTCGATAGCGATTGGTGTAATTAATTCGATTGTCATTGAAACGTTATCACCTGGCATAACCATTTCAACACCAGCTGGTAAATCAATAACTCCTGTAACGTCTGTTGTTCTGAAATAGAATTGTGGTCTATATCCATTGAAGAATGGTGTATGTCTTCCACCTTCTTCTTTTGTTAAAACGTATACTTCTGATTTGAATTTTGTATGTGGGTTGATTGTTCCTGGTTTTGCAATAACTTGACCTCTTTCGATGTCTTTTCTATCGATTCCTCTTAAAAGAACACCGATGTTATCTCCAGCTTCTGCTTGGTCTAATAATTTTCTGAACATTTCAACACCAGTAACAACTGATTTTGTTCTTTCAGCTGATAATCCTACGATTTCAACTTCGTCTTGAACTTTAACAATTCCTCTTTCTACTCTACCAGTAGCAACTGTACCACGACCTGTGATTGTGAATACGTCTTCAACTGGCATTAAGAATGATTGATCTGTTGGTCTTTCTGGAGTTGGGATATATGAATCAACTGCATCCATTAATTCTTTCATTGGAGCATATACAGCATCATTAGGATCTGTAGATGTTGATTCTAATACTTTTAATGAAGATCCTTTTATAATTGGAATATCATCTCCTGGGAAATCATATTTAGATAATAAGTCTCTAACTTCCATTTCAACTAATTCTAATAATTCTGGATCGTCAACCATATCGCATTTATTTAAGTATACAACGATATATTTAACACCAACTTGTCTTGCTAAAAGGATGTGCTCTCTTGTTTGAGGCATTGGTCCATCAGCTGCTGAAACAACTAATACTGCACCGTCCATTTGAGCAGCACCTGTAATCATGTTTTTAACATAATCAGCGTGTCCTGGGCAGTCAACGTGTGCATAGTGTCTGTTATCTGTTTCATATTCAACGTGAGCTGTGTTAATTGTTATACCTCTTGCTTTTTCTTCTGGAGCTCCATCGATTTGATCATAAGCTGCGTATTGAGCTTTTCCTAATAATCCTAAATATTTTGTAATAGCTGCTGTTGTTGTTGTTTTTCCATGGTCAACGTGTCCGATTGTACCAATGTTAACGTGTGGTTTTGTTCTTTCGAATTTAGCTTTAGCCATTTTTAAATCCTCCTTTAATTTCTTGAGATTTTCTCTCTTCTTTATTTAATTTTTAAAATTTAATGACTTTTATAATTACCTGCATTTTACACTATATTTATTAAAAATGCAAGTGTTTATTTTTTTATTTGATACGCCCACAAGACATGCTAGTTTACTGGGCACGGCTTGAAACTAATAATTTTATTATTTGCTTACGCAAATTCTAAAATTAAAGTTTCTGCGTATTCGCAAACTCGCTGCTTCGTCCACTGGACGCGCTCGTTTACTCATCTTTCTTTGCTCTAGAAGCAACGATTGTTTCAAGAACTGATTTTGGAACTTCTTCATAATGAGAAGGTTCCATAGAGTATGTTCCTCTACCTTGTGTTTTTGAACGTAAGTCTGTTGCGTATCCAAACATTTCAGATAATGGAATAAATGAGTGAATTTCTTGCATTCCATCATTTCCGTCCATACCTTCCATTCTTCCACGTCTTGAGTTTACGTCTCCTATAACATCTCCCATGTATTCTTCTGGAACTGTTATTTCAACTTTCATAATTGGTTCTAATATAACTGATTTAGCTTGTTTACAACCTTCTTTGAAAGCCATAGATCCAGCAATTTTGAATGCCATTTCTGAAGAGTCAACATCATGGTAAGAACCATCTACTAATGTAGCTTTGAAATCGATAACTGGATATCCAGCAAGTGTACCGCTTTCAGCAGCTTCTCTAATTCCTTCTTCAACTGGTTTGATATATTCTTTTGGAACAACACCACCAACGATTTTGCTCTCAAATTCTATACCTTTACCTGGTTCTAATGGTTCCATTTCTAACCAAACGTGACCATATTGTCCTCTACCACCAGATTGACGAATGAATTTACCTTCAACTCTAACTGGATTTCTAATTGTTTCTTTGTAAGCAACAGATGGCTTACCAACACTACATTCTACTTTAAATTCTCTTTTTAATCTATCAACGATGATATCTAAGTGTAACTCACCCATACCAGCGATAATAGTTTGACCTGTTTCATGGTTTGTATATGTTTTAAATGTAGGATCTTCTTCAGCAAGTTTTGCAAGTGCAATTCCCATTTTTTCTTGATTAGCTTTATCTTTTGGTTCGATAGCTATATCAATAACTGGTTCTGGGAATTCCATTGATTCAAGTATAATTGGATGATCAGGATCACATAATGTATTTCCTGTTGTAACTTCTTTTAATCCAACTGCAGCTGCAATATCACCAGCATATACTTTTTCAATATCTTCTCTGTGATTTGAGTGCATTTGTAGAATTCTACCAATTCTTTCTTTTTTATCTTTACTTGAATTTAAAACTGTTGATCCAGATTCTAATGTTCCTGAGTAAACTCTAAAGAAACATAATTTTCCTACAAATGGGTCTGTAGCAATTTTAAATGCTAATGCTGCAAATGGTTCTGAATCTGAAGTTTTAGCTTCTGTTTCTTCTCCATCTAATGTTTCACCTTTAATATGAGCTATATCTAATGGTGATGGCATATAAGCAACTATTGCATCTAATAATTCTTGAACACCTTTATTTTTATATGAAGAACCACAAACAACTGGTACTATTTTATTAGCTATAGTTCCTGTTCTTAATCCTCTTTTGATTTCTTCTTCAGAAAGTGCTTCACCTTCTAAATATTTCATCATTAATTCTTCATCTTGTTCAGCAACTGATTCTATCATTTTCTCACGATATTCATTTGCTTGAGCTACCATATCTGCTGGTACATCTGTTTCTTCAACTTCTTTTCCTAAATCGTCTTTATGAATAAAAGCTCTCATTTTTATTAAATCAACGATTCCTTGGAAATTATCTTCTGCTCCTATAGGTAATTGAATTGGAACAGCGTTTGCTTTTAATCTATTTTTTAATTGATCAACACAAAGCATGAAGTTTGCACCAGTAATGTCCATTTTATTTACATAAACCATTCTTGGTACGCTATATTTATCTGCTTGTCTCCAAACAGTTTCTGTTTGTGGTTGAACTCCACCTTTAGCTGCTAAAACTGTTACAGCACCATCTAATACTTTTAAAGATCTTTGAACTTCAACAGTAAAGTCAACGTGTCCTGGAGTATCTATAATATTAATTCTATTATTATCCCAGAAACATGTTGTACAAGCAGAAGTAATTGTTATACCTCTTTCTTGTTCTTGTGCCATCCAGTCCATTGTTGCAGCACCTTCGTGAACTTCTCCTATTTTATGAGTCTTTCCTGTATAGAAAAGAATTCTTTCAGTAGTAGTAGTTTTTCCTGCATCAATGTGAGCCATTATTCCTATATTTCTTGTTTTTTCTAATGGATATGCTCTTCCTGCCACTTTTTTTTCCTCCTTATAATAATGTATGCAATCTTAAGATTGCATAAGATATTTGTAATTTGCTACGCTTCATACAACTATCTTAATTTTACTAACTGTGTGAACAAAGTGAACTACAGTTAGTTAATATGGATGTCTTTATCAAACTTTTTATTTTACCACTTGTAATGTGCAAAAGCCTTATTAGCTTCAGCCATTTTATGTGTATCTTCTTTCTTCTTAAATGCTCCACCGTTTCCGTTTATAGCATCTATAATTTCTCCTGCTAGTTTTTCAGCCATTGTTTTTTCATGTCTTTTTCTAGCATAAGTAACTAACCATCTTAATCCTAAAGTTTGTCTTCTTTCTGGTCTGATTTCTAGTGGTACTTGGTATGTTGCACCACCAACTCTTCTTGCTTTAACTTCAAGAACTGGCATTATGTTTTCTAAAGCTGCTTCAAATACTTCTAATGGATCTTTTTGTTCTTTTTCTTTTATAATATCAAAAGCTCCATAAACTATACCTTGAGCAACTGATTTTTTACCATCTAACATTATATTGTTAACTAATTTTGTAACAACTTTGCTATTATATAATGGATCTGGTAATACATCTCTTTTTGCTATATATCCTTTTCTTGGCACTATTCTTCCCTCCTATAAATTTTTTTACTTCGTGAAAAAATTTATCCGCACTTCAAGAATTTTTTCAAAATTCTCGAAGCTGCGATATTTATTTTTATCGCAAAGATATATCACGAATTTCCTTTTAATGTTCTGCACATAATGCAGAAAGGTACTCTGGAAAGATTATTTCACTTTCCCGTAATAGTGCAAGAATTCTATTTATATTTAAAATCATAAAAAAGATTTATGCACTATTATCAATTAATAAATTTACTTAAATTCAAATTATAAACAAGTTTAACTTAAATTAAGCTAGTTTAAACTTTTAAATTCTATTTTTTTGGTTTTTTTGCACCGTATTTAGATCTAGCTTGCATTCTATCTTTAACACCTGCTGTATCTAATGTACCTCTGATGATGTGGTATCTAACACCTGGTAAATCTTTTACCCTTCCACCTCTTATAAGTACAACACTGTGCTCTTGTAAGTTATGTCCTTCTCCTGGTATATAAGATGTAACTTCATATCCGTTTGAAAGTTTAACTCTGGCAACTTTTCTTAAAGCTGAGTTAGGTTTCTTAGGAGTAACTGTTTTTACAACTGTACATACACCTCTTTTTTGTGGTGCTCTGTGATCAGTTTGAACTTTTTTTCTTGAGTTATATCCTTTTTGTAGCGCAGGAGCTGTTGATTTTGTTTCTGATGTTTGTCTTCCTTTTCTTACTAATTGATTAATTGTTGGCATTCTTCTTTTTCACCTCGTTTCTTTTAAATTAATAATACGCTATAATATAAGTTTCCCTATACAATAGCGTATCTATTTTATCATTTTTAACATATATTGTCAATATTTTTTAACTTTTATTTTTTCCTTATTTCCCTAAGCTTTCACAATATTTACTTTTTAAAAATAAATCTAAAAAAATCTGAATTTTTTAAGTAAATTTGTTCATGTGCATTACTTATCTATAGCCATTAAATTCGTATATCTAAGAAATGTACACTATTTAGTAAAACTTTTATATAATTCTATTTTAATATTCTTAATGCGATATTTTTTAACATTTCTGGATCTTTTACAAACTTTATAAATGTTTTTCCATCTACTTCTTTTCTTTGAAAAACTTTTGGTTCTATTGGTTTTTCTACTGTACAACAAAAGAAATATTCATCTTCATTATAATTTACAATATCTACAATCCTATATGCTTTATTATCTTTTAATGTTAATTTTCCACCTATTTTAAATTCTTTCATTTTTACTTAAAAATTAATCCCTTTCATTATCTTCAGTAGATTTTGCATTTGGCTTTTGTTCTAGTTCAATTAAGACCTGTGGATCTCTAACAAATTTTTGTTTTTCATCTGGAAGTAATTCAAAAGCTAATTTTTTTAAATCTTGTATTTTTTCATTTGAATATTCATTATATTCTTCTAAAAAAGTTTTTTGAAGTATTTCATTTAAAAATTCTTGATCCCTAATTCTTAATAATTCTCTTTCAAAAGTTTTAGCAGGTAATCCCTTTTCTATAACTCTTATTTTTAATGCTGCAAGCACTTGTTCTTCTTCTGTAAGATTTTTAAAATCATAATTACTTGATGTCTTAATCTCTCCTATTTCTTTTTTTATGGCTTCAAACTGTTCTTCACTAATACTTTCAATAGTAATTTCTTTATCTGATTTAACAGGTGCTGAATTTTTAACATCTTGTATTACATTTTTTGAAAATGATATTGCACCTGCAAGCAATGTTGTTGCAAGACCAAGTCTAAAAGCTGTCCAACCTCTTCTAACAGATACATCGTTTGCAGCATCTTCATATTCTTGTACTTCTTTATAATTTTCTCTATCTATCTCATCTTCTGCATCTTTATAAAATGCCATTCCTTCTCGTGTAAATATACCTTTTTTATATGCATCTTCTATAAACTCATAACTTCCACTGCTATATTTTATTTGTAGTATAATTCTTCCTAGTAATCCTCTTTTTTTAGGTTCTGTTAATCTTCCCATTTCTTCAAGTGTTTTTGCATTTTTTACTGTTCTTTTTTCTTCATTAACTATATTTTCTTTTTTGGATTTTTTAGTCTTTTTTTCAGTTTCAGATTTTTTTACTTTAGATGTTCTTTCCTTTTTAGTCTTAATATCTTCTGCACGCTCTACTTTAGGTTTCTTCTCTTTTTTTGTCTTAGTAACTTCTGCACGCTCTACTTTAGGTTTCTTTTCTTTTTTTGTTTTAGTAACTTCTGTACGTTCTACTTTAGGTTTCTCTTCCTTTTTTGTTTTAATAACTTTTGGCTTTTCTTCACGAAGTTGCTTTTCTTTCTTAACCTTAGAAGTTTTTGGTTTCTCTGCTATATTATTTTTAGTCTTAGCAATTCTTTGTTTTTCTGCTTTAGATTTGATAGTTTTGGCAGCATCATCAAATTTAATTACATCCGCTGGTTTTCTAACTGTAGATTCTTGCTTTTTAATAGTTGTTTCAGGAATTACAACTTTTGGTCTTCCACCTGATTCAAAATCTCTAATTGCTACATCTAAGTTACCTACTTTTCTATAATAAGAATTTTCTCCTAAAGTTACTGCATGTGTTAAATTTGAAGCTCTTTTTACTGTTTGAGTTGCAATCTGCATTCTTTCCTGTTCTAATACTGGTGCAACTTTTCTAGGAGTTTCTTTTTGCTGTTTTACAACTAATTTAGTATCATTTCCACTCTCCATTTTCTCTATAGCTGAATCTAAATTAATATTCTTTTTATAATATTCATTTATACTACTTGTATCATGTTTAATCACTTGTTTTTTTTCAGTAGTCTGCTGACTATTATTTTGTAATCTTTTTTCTTTTTCTTCAAACATTGATACATCCATTTGACTAATAACTGCTCTTAAAGTTTCTTCCATTTTAGAACCATAAATAGGATTAAAAATACCTTTTAATCCTATTTCTTCTTTATTATTTGATGGATGTAATTTTTGACTATTTAATATATCTGGCATAGCCTATTCCCTTTCATCATCAAAAGTTTCTCTTCCACTTTCTTTTTTTAACAATTTTGCTTGTCTAAATAATTCATATGCAGGCTCTATTGCTGCTGCTCCTGTTATTCCGTTATTAACTTTATTTAAAACACCTTTAATTGCTGTTTTAGTTGCAACTGGAACATCTACTACTTTATCAACTAAACCATATATCGGTTCGTCTTTTAATACATAATTAGTAATAAATTCTTTATCCTTAACTACTTCAGTAACTTTTTTTATAACTTTAGCTGATTCCAAAGCTTCTGCTTTTACACTTTCTGTTGCCCAACCAGTTCCCCAACTTTTCATTGATTCCATAATATCTGTAATTCCGTGAGAAGTTGCAAAACTATCTGTCATAAAATCTACACCTGCTTTTCCAGCATATGCATCACTTTCTAATATAGTATCAAATGCATCTTTTACTTTATCTGGAAAGTACTTATCAACTGCATCTACTATTTTTGTACTATCTTCAAACGAAAATAGTCCATCTATGTATGATGTTGCATATCTTCTTCCTGTAGCTTGACATAAATTTCTAGTTGCCTCATCTGCTACAGAATAATATACTCTATCTCCTGCTTTATATCCTAAATTTGCTAAAGCTTCATAGCTTTGTGCGTCTAAATTATCTGGTATAACAAAATCTAAAGACATTCCTTGTATATTTTGTGAAGTTGGTGCTTCAATCCAATCTACTGTTTTTCCATATGTACCTGTATGTTCAAACATAGCAGAATCTCCATATTCTAAATCTCCAAGTTTTATATTACCTGCTGTGTTTCCTTCTATAAATGTATCTTTAGTTTTATCTACTGTTTCCCAATGTCCACCGTTTGGAACTTGTACTTGCTCTGTTCCTATTTGTTCTACTGTAGGCACTGTTTTTTGAACTGTATTTTTTATTTTTGAAACTCCAAATTTAACTAATTCATGTTGTCCTTTTAAAGCTAATAAATATGGTATTGTATAAAATCTAGTTAATGTATTTTTTATTTCTTTTGATCTTATTGCTCTACCTATAGGATCAGCACTAATAACTGCTTCTTTTGATCTTGTCCATTTTACACCTTCTGGAATAGTTACTGCTTGCACTCCATTTATATTACGCATAAGTTCTTGTTTTTCTTTAACAAATTGTGTATTTCTATGTGGGTTTTCAGCAGGATTTCTTGAACCAGTTGTGCTTACATAACCTGAATCTATTCCTTCATATTCTAAAGCTAATTTTGATAAAGTTCTTTGTCTTAAAACTTTTTCATCTACATCTTTTGGATGTCTATATATATCACCTTGCACTTCTTGAGTTTCAGCAATAATTCTTGCATCATTTTTTCTCATTTCAATATTGCTTAGTACTATATCTTTTTGTCTTTGATATTCTGCTTGTGTTTCAGAAACCGCTGTTTCAATATAATTTTTCTCTAAATTTTTATCTATTTCTTTTATTTGTCTATCTACTATAGCTTTTTCTGTTATATCTTTTCTTTTTGAACCTATAAGTGGTAGTTCATCTAACCAACCTTTTGCTCTTGCAACAAATCTATTATTTCCATTTTCTTGATAATAATCTACTCTAGCTCCACGTCTTGCATCAGCTCTTCCATTATATGGGTTAGGGTCTTTTTCTCCTTTATATTTAATATTAGATATTGCTACACCTATACCTTTTAATGGTAATCTAACAGGCATTGTTCCAAGATTAACTATATTACTTCCAAGAGTTACTACTTTTCTTATTACACCTGGAGTTTTTAATGGATTTTGCCATCTTGAAAAAGCATATACATTATATGCTGCTGTTTTAATTTTTGCTGGCACTCCTTCTGCATCTCTAATTCTCTTTAATGGCAAATTAGTATCTGCATATTTTCCAGCAGTTCTATGATGCTCTTTATGGAACATATAATCATTAGTTGTATTGTGGAAAGTATCTATATACTTACCATCTTTAAGCATTTCCATTTTTATTTCATTCATTGCATTTACTTTTAATTCTTGAGTATCAGCATTTTTATAAGCATCATATGCTTTATATTCTGTAAGTGTTAATTTATCACCTGCAGTAATTTTTGTAGATTTTTCAAGTTTTGATTTATATTCTTCTAATTGAAGAAATTTTACAATTCCTTCAACACTACTTTCATATTTTGAAGCATTTTCTGGTTCTGCAAGTAAAGTATTAAGCTCTGTTTGCATTCCTACATAATCAACTGTACTATACTTTCCTACTTTTGGAACTTGATTACCATTTTCGTCTTCTTCCATTATCGCTGTTCCATCTTCATTTCTAAGTATAAAAGTATTATCTGATTTTATGTATTTTTTAAATAATGCTAGATATCTATCAAACTTTTCTTTGTATTCTTTATTTCCATACATTTGAGCTCTAACCATACTAGCATAATACTCAAGATCTTGATTTTTCATATCTTGCACACTTGCTGGTATATTAGCTCTTATTTCTTCGATAGAAGGAGCTTCTGTGTTTAATACTTTATCTTCTTCATCTAAAACATGTATTTGACTTTCATACACATTAATTTCTTCATTATAAAGTTTTATATCAGCTTCTAAGCTTTCTAAATCTTTATTAAAAGGTTCACATGCTTCTAATATTAATTTTCTTCCCATTCTAGTACGTGGTTTTAGTTTATTTGAGAAATTTATATTTTTTAAAGAATATACATCTGAATGATTTTGTGCTGCTTTTTTTAGATTATCTAATAATACTGTAAAATCAGCTGTTGCTTTTGCATCTAATGTTTTTGATACCTTATCTGCTTCTTTTATCGCTCTTGCTACATTTGTTTTATTTAATATTACATTAAAACTTTTTTCATCAACTAATTTTGTAGGTTTAATTTTTTCTACCAAATCTTTGATTTCATCATAGATGCCATTAATTTTATTGTTATTAGCATCTATCTGACCTTGACTTAAACTTCCACCATGAGCACTTATCATATCTTGTAATTTTTTAATTTCTGCTAGTTTGTCTTTTATATCAAATATATGGTCTAAATCATCAAATTCACTACGTGTTAATACTTTTAAATTTGGTATCTTACTTTCATAAATCTCATTACTTATAGCCTTAAATCCTGATAATTGTTCTCTAATTTCAGCTTTTCTTTCTTCAGCTTCTGTAATCCCATTTTCCAATGCTAACCTATATTCTTGATTATTAGGGTCTATTTCTCTTAATCTGTTTCTTATTTCGGCTGTTTTAAAAACATCCTCACTCATCTTTTTGAATAAATTATTAACATTTTTAAAACCAGCATATTCAGAAGTTGTTAAAGGATTTTCAGATGATTTCATTACATTTTGTATTTCATCAAATAATTGATGAAATACATGATTAAAATCTTCATTCTCATCTAATCTAATATTGTACTTAGAAGAAAAGATATTAAAAATATCTTTTAATATCTTTTCACATTCTGAGAAATTCTTTTCATCTATGTATAATTTTTCAAACTCATCTACAATTTGTTTCATATTTTGGTTTATTTTATTCCATGAAACTTTCATATATTCTCCTTGTATAACTAGCCTTAGCTAATTATATATTTTATTTTTCTTAAACTTAAATAGAATTTACTTTACTAATAAATTATTTTGTTTACATTTTTTGATTACATTTGAGAAATTATTCTAGCTTTTATTTTGTTTATAAGATTATTGTATTCTAATAATTGTTCATTTGATGCATTTTTTATAACATCATCTGTCATCATTTCACTAACTAATCTTAAACCTTCTAATAGTTTTTCTACATCGTTCATTAATTTTTCCTCCTTTGTTTGTTATTTATGTACTTAGGGTTATCCTATCTTTCTTCATCTTCTACTTTTCTATCTTTAAAGTTAGTTGCTCCCTTTGGTCTTGATGTTTGTGGATTTCCTACGCTATCAGAATAAGCTCTATTTTGCATTTGTTCTTCAGTCATTTTTACTGAATTATTTTTAAATGCATCATAATCACCTTTAATTCTGTTTAATTCTGCTTCTGATATTTCACCATTTTGGAATCTAATTTGAGCAACATAATATTCAGCAGCTGTAATTTGTGTTAATCCATATGCACTTGCAGCTCTTGTAGCTGAAGTTTTAATAAATTGTTCTTCTTTTTTATCCATTAAATTATCTGATATTTTTTGTTGAGAAACAGCTTTTTTAAGTTCAGATGTTACTGCATCTTTTACATAATATAGTTCTGCAGTTACAACATTTAAGTTTGTTCTATCTTCTTTTGTTCCATTTGCTACAATATCATCAATTTCTGCTCTTGCTGTATTTGCAGCAGAGCTTTGTGCAACTGATATATTATCAGCTAAATATTTATTTTTATATCCACTTTTCCACATTGAATTAGTAAAGAATTGTGATCTAAGCCATTTAAATGGATGTTTCTTTCCGTCAGCCTTATATGATGTTCTGATTAAATCTCTTTTTTCTTTTTTAGTTAATGCAGCTTCTTCTGCTTCTACAACAGCTTTTGCAGCATCTACTTTACCTTGTACATAATTTGCTTCATTATCAATACTATTATTTTCTAATACTGTTTTTCTAATATCATCTTTTATAGCTCTATAGTTTTCCATAATTGGATTACCATTTTCGTCAACAGCTGGTTCCATAATTACGTTTCCATCTTCATCTCTTGCATATTCCATAACTGGATTTCCATCTTCATCAAGTTCTGGTTCCATTGCTATACTTCCATCATCATTTTTTACTCTTACCATTATAACATGACCTGTTGCATCTTTAACTTCTTCCATAACTGGGTTTCCATCTGCGTCAACTTCTGGTCTTCCGTTTGCATCTTTTTTTTGTTTCATTTTTGGTTCAAGTACTTCAACCATTTTTTCTTGAAGTACTGGTCTCATAGCTTGTCTTTGTTTTATTTCAAATTTATCTTCTAATTCTTGTTTTTTAGCTAATTTTTCATTAAATTTGTCTATTGAGTTTCTTGTTTGTGCTTGATATTCTTTTTCATATCTTATTTCTGATTCATAAGATGTAATTGTTTTACCTAATGCGTCTAATTTTTTATCAATATCAGCATCTGTTAAAGCTGTAGCTTTTGCTGCATCTGATAATCCAAATTTATCAAAATTATTTTCGATAATTTTTCTCATTTCTGCATATAAACCAGCAATATTTTTATTTTTTATAGTTCCTTTTTTAGCTTGTACATCTGAAATTGTTGTTCCAATACTTGAACTATCTTTTACATTTAAGTTATTTAATGTTTTTAAATCTAATCCACTTATCTCTAAGTCTTTTAAATCTTGTCTCATTCCTTTTACATCTTCTGCTAAAGGTTCGATAGCTCTTTCATTTGCTTTAAATTCATTAGAATCTGGGTCCATTCCAGCCATCATATCTTTATAAGATTTAATTTTCAGTAATTTTTCTTCAATATCTGAAAATAATTTTTCAGCTTTTTTGCAATCTTCTAATTCTTGCATTTTACTTTTTGAAAGATATTTTTTACTAACTTCTGAATAAACTGTATTTCCAAATAATTTTCTAATTTCTTTTTGTTCATCTAAAAGTGGTGTTAACATATCAATTTTTTCTTGACTTCTTGTAATTTCATTTTCAGCATTATCTACAAATTCACGATCTGTTACTCCTCTTTCTGCAAGTTCAGAAACGATTTTATCTTCGTTTAATAAAACACCTATTGTACTAGACATTTTGTCTTTTAAAGCTTTTCTAGCATTTTTCTCATCGTCACTACTTATTGAATTATGGTCAATATTACTTGTTATTTTTGCATCAACTAATTTTAATACTTCAATAAAATCAACATCTTCTGTTAAATCATCAGATACTTTTACACCTATTACTTTTCTTCCATCTGGTGTAACTTCTAATTTTGATCCTACTTTCATTAAACTTGCAACAAATTTTGTTAGTTTTTCATAAGATTCTTTTTCTCCATCTTGAGATAAATTTTCAATTTCTTCTAATAATCTTTGTAGTCTTGGTCCAACTAAATCTTTTTTTGATATTTTTTCAATATTCATTTTTTCTTGGTAGTTAATTTTAAATTAACTACACTCCTCCTTTATTATTTATTTTTTTCTGCTATTGTTTTCAATAAAGCTTCTAGTTTATTTACCTTCATTAAGTACTCAGCAAGCTCTGTTGCTGTAGCTTCTTCTTTAGAATCTGTTATTAATTCTTGCAGTTCATTTATCTTATTTATAATGTTTTGTCTTTGGTCCAAATTTCCCTCCTTCTTTTGAATAAACAATCTCACTTGATATTATAGCACAACTGGTATATTATGTCAACATTTTTGGGATTTTTTATGTATACAAATTTTCCATAATATCTTTTTATATTTATTCTTTTTTAATTTTTATTTTTTCTAGTGCTCTATCTGCCATTTTCGAGTATTTAATTTTCTTGTCTTTTATATTTTCTTCTAATTTTGGTAATATACCAAAATTGGCATTCATTGGTTGAAATTTATTATTCTCTGTTGATATATATTTTGCTAAAGCACCTATTACTGTATTTTCATCAAACACTATTTTTCTTTCTTCATAGCTTTGATTTATATTATCTTCACTATTATATATATCAAACAGTATGGCTGCATTTATTCCTGCAACAAATCCTGATGATATAGATTCTACATATCCTTCCACTCCTGTTATTTGCCCTGCAAAAAATATATTAATATTTTTCTTCATATTATATGTGTTATCAAGTATTGTTGTAGAGTTTATATATGTATTTCTATGCATAACCCCATATTTTACAAAATTTGCTTTTTCTAAACCAGGAATCAAAGAAAATACTCTTTTTTGCTCTCCATATTTTAAATTTGTTTGAAACCCTACTATATTATATAAATTGCCTTGAGTATTATCTTGTCTTAATTGTATAATCGCATATGGTCTTCTTCCTGTTCTTAAATCTGTAAATCCAACTGGTTTTAAAGGACCAAATCTTAATGTATCTATTCCTCTTTTTGCCATTATTTCAAGTGGCATGCACCCTTCAAAAATTTCTCTTTTCTCAAATTCATGTAGTGTAATAACTTCTGCATTTATTAGTTCTTCATAAAATCTTTCATATTCTTCCTTATTCATAGGAAGATTTATATAGCTTCCAGTTTGATTTTTTATTCTATCAATCCATACATCGTATTCTTCATCTTTTCCGCGTTCCTCTTCATATCTATCTCCATAAAAAGCTATATTCATATCTATAGAATCTTTTTCTATTATTGGTGCTGCTGCATCATAGAAAAATAATTTATCATTTCCAGTTAATTCTGAAATTTTTTCAGATAAGTCTCTAGATGTAAGTGGCCCTGTTGCTATAATTACAATTTTATCTTTTGGAATTTCTGTAAGTTCTTCCCTTATTACTTCTATATATTGATTTGACTCTACTTTTTTTGTTACTTCTTGTGAAAACTTTTCTCTATCTACCGCTAAAGCTTGTCCTGCTGGAACACTTACACTATCAGCTATAGGTATTAATTCACTACCAAGCAGTCGTAATTCTTCTTTTAATAATCCACACGCATTTGTAATACTATTTGATTTAAAAGAATTACTACAAACTATTTCTGCCAAATTTTCATTAGAATGAGCTTCTGAAAATTTATTTGGTTTCATTTCATATAATTTTACTTTTACTTTTCTTTTAGCAAGTTGCAAAGCTGCTTCACACCCAGCTAAGCCCCCTCCTATTACTATTACGTCTTTCATATCATTTTATTACTTTCTTTTATATTTTTAATCGATATTTACTAATATTCAAAATCTTCACCATCTTGTGAATCTGGAGCACTACTTCTATTAATATCATCATTTGCTTTTTGCATTTGCTCGTTACTTAAATTAGTATTTGCCTGTATTATTGGTGTTTGTTCTAATTTGTATCTTTCATCAAAACTTGGTTCTTTATTTCTTCTACTTTTAATTACTTGTTTTTCACTTTCTTTTTTCTTAAATAATTTTGCTATTTTGCTAAATAAGCCTTTTTTCTCATCTTGTACCGCTGGTAAATTGTCACTTTCTTGACTTTCATACTGTTCTTTGTTTGCTTGAATACTTCTTACATATGAAATGGGCATAGCAACAAAATTTTGTATTGAAAATGCTGCTGATATAATAGCCCTTCTTGCTGGTTCAAAAAAACTACTTTTTCTTTCAGTATTCATGTTATGTTCAAACCTAGTTTCATTTAATTTTCTAATTGAATCCAAGTCTTCAAATCCAACATCCAATACAACAGCTTTTTTAAATAATTTATCCATTTGAGTATCAGAAATCTTTGCATATTTTTCACTTAATTTACTAACTTGTCCTCTAAACTTCTCTACCTTTTTTTCATGTTTTTTTCCTTTTCTTTCTGGAATATTTACATCAATTTGAGATTTCATAATTTTCATTTGTACATTTATTTTTGAAAATTCTTTCAAATCTTCTCTTGACTTTCCTTTTAAATTTTCAAGTTGATAAATTTTTCTTCTATCTACATCTATTTCACCATTTCCATTTTGTTTTAGATATTCACCAAATTGCTCTTTATGTTCTACCATATATTGTTTTATAAAATTTGCAGGATTTGAATTCTTACCATAACTATCATCCTTTAAACATTGATTATATAAAAGTACTATTGCCTTTGTTCTATCCTCATTACTTCCCTTTACAAGTGAAAATACATCAGCTGATTTAAAAACACTATTAACAATTCTCTTTTCTTCTGTATATGTAAAACCTCTTTTAATTTCTGATAATTTATTTATAGCATTAACATTGTTGAATTCTCCTTTTGCTGCAATTTTTTCTAAGTCTTCTTTTCCTATTATAGGCTCAATTTGATGCTTAACAGAAAAATCAATAATATCTTGATAATTTGTTCCTATATCTAATTTTTTACAAACTTGTTCAAACATTTTGTTAATAGTTCTATCTTGTGAAAGTACACCTCTGGCAAGAACAGTTAATAAATCCTTTTTATTAGTTTCATCTAAAGAATCTACATCATACTTATCGCCCATATCTCCTATTATCTTATTATAATTTTTTAAGTATTCAAATAATGTTACTTTATTTTCCTGTTCTTTCCACTTTTCAGTAAATTTAACAACTTTATCTGGGTCTATTTCTCCTTGTTCATCTAAAATCATACTAAAATATTTTGAGCCTTCAGCACTTTTTAGTTTTTCAAAATGTTTATTATACATTTCACTTAAATCAGTAGCATAACCTCTTTTTTGTCTTTCGATTACTTCTGTAAGCATAAATGCAGCTTTAGTAAAATTAATATCTACAATACTGTCTATTTTTACAAAACCCATACTTGCTTTTATATAATTAATTTCTAATTCTGATATACCAGTTTTTCTTAATTCTTCTTTATCTTCTATACTATTATTTTTATTTTCAAAAGAATTCTTAATATTTCCTGCACTTTGCACATAATCATTTATAATTTTACTTCTAGTAGTTTTGTCAGCTGCCTCCCACATTTTTTCTATTGCATTTTCCTTAGACATAAATTCTATTTTTTTATTCTTATCTACTTCTATAAAACCATAATCTCCATCAATTCCATAAGCTCTTTTTTGTTTTATGCTTTCTTCAACATTTTGTTCACCTGAAAAATCTAAAATTATTCCATTAGGTCTTTCATTTATTCCTCTAACTATATTTCTATAAACAATTTCTAAAGTTTCTAATGCATTTTTCTCATTTTCTACTGAGCTACTTGAATCTTTATATAAATTTGCAATCATCTGATCTGTAATGCCAAATTTATACAAATTATTTAATCTTATGACAACAATATTTGATTTATCAGCAAGTAAAGAAAATATATCAAAAGTTTTATTTTCATTATCAATAATTATAGAGTTATTATCTTTCTCTACATTATTTTTACTTTCTTCTTTAATTACTTTCTTACTCTTTTCGTCATTTTCACTCATAAAATCTCACCATAAAACTATTTTAATAATTTTATTATAGATATGATAATTGTCATTTACAATAACAAAAGGATTACATTTCAAACAAAAATAAGCACTTTCCTTCAAAGTGCTTATTTCCCTAGTTCATACGTCATTTCAATTTTTTTATTTTTTATATTAATATCCTATTCCATCATCTTCACCATAACCTGAACCTTCCGGAATTTGATTTCCGTATACCTCTTTTCCTAAATCATTACTAGCTCTATTCGCATACGCAACTTCTTTAGCTGAACCTGTAAATCCAGGTACTTTTAAACTAGCATCAAAATCACTATATTTTGCAATACTATTTCTTGTCTCTGGTTCTACTAATTCTACTTCTGGCATCTTTGAATTATTTCTATTTCCTAATATTCTATTTAAAATTTTTGAAACAATATTTTGTTTTTTAGGTTGCTCTTCAGGTTGTTGCATGTTAATTTCTTCTACTTGAAGACCATTATTAGCTAAATTAGAACTTGCTCCTGCTATATTTTCGTCTACTGTAGTTTCAGGTAATTTTGGAGTTACAATTCTACTAAAAAAGTTTTTTATTCTATCTAATATGCCTACTTTTTGTAGTTTTATATTTTCAGCTTTTATTTCATCTTTTCTTACTTGTTCTGTTTCTAATTCTCGTTTAACTTCTGGTTCAGCTTGTTTTATAACCGCTTCAGATGTATGTTCACTAGATTGTTCATTTCTTTGATTTTCTTGTTTCTTAGCAGCTTTTATTCTTTCTTCGCGTTTTTTATTTTCAGATTTCATAAATTCTTTTTCTTGACTTTTTTCAAGTCTGATTTTTTCAATCTCTCGTAGTTTTTCTTGTGGAGTTTTACCTTTTAATTTTTGAAATTCATCTTTATTCGTTCTAGCATACTGACCCATCTTAGTGATTACAAATTTCATTTTAGCCTGCTCTAAACTAAATTTCTGTAATTCGTCTAAATCAGTTATTTCAACATCCTTTATTACAGAATACTGGTTTTTTATTTCTTGCATAAAATTTTCTTCATTTATAACTGCATTACCATTTTCATCAAATTCTAGATACGTAGTTTCTTCAGTATTTAATGCTTCTAAATTTCTATTTGAAAATTTTGTAAATATTTCTTTTATTTCAGGATCATCAGTATTTTTTACTCTTTCTCTAGACAATAATATAATCTCTAAATATCGTCTTTTTTCAATTGAACTTAATTCAGAATATGATACTGTTGTGGTTTTTGAAAAAAATCTTAATATTTCTGAATCTAATTTATCCTCAGAAAACTTTTCAGCTCTTTGTTCTATTTTTTTCAGTTTTTCACCTTCTAATTCACTCATTTTTTTTACTACACTTGGATGTTTAGTTGATAAACGCATTATTTGATTATTTACTTTTCTTAAAGCTCTCTCATCTGGTACTTCTGCATTTTGTAATCTATCCCTTTCAGAAAACAATAATGCACATTGATACTTAATTGCATCATTTTTATCTTCTATCCAAGAATTGACTGTTACTTTTGCATTCAAATTTTTAAAAGTTTCCATTTCGTTTTTACTTAAATCAACTTCTGTAATTAATTCTTCTGCCATTTCTTCAAATGGAAAATCCGAATCTGTTACTTTTTCTATCATTTTTAATTCGTCTTGAAGAGAAACACGTTCTTTTTCAGGTTCTTTATTTCTTACTAATCTAGTAGCTAAATTTTTTCTCATAACTTCTATTTTTTCATCTAATTCCTCTTCAGTCAAATTCTCTTCATATTCTAAAGTATATACTGTTCTTGAAATATCAGAAGGCTTGATTGCATCTTTAAAATCAAAAAATCTTGAATATAGTACTTTTAATGTTTGCATAGATTTTTGTTTAACTTCTGTATCTTTGCTTCCAAGTCCAAGTAATAATAAAGTTGCATATCGCTTTTTCTCATCGCCTTCTAACTCTAATGGATCTATTTTTTTTATACTATGAGTTATAACTTTATCTACTAATTCATTTGTATATTCATTTACTTCCTTTTTCCATCCATCTTTTAAATTACCCTTTTTATCACGCATTTTTTCTGCAATTTCTCGATATTCAGGATTATTTTTATAAAATTCAGACCTTGCTTCTAATGTGCTAGTATATTTAGTTGTTCCTTTTGCCATTTCTAATTTGGCTTCCATAAGCAATACATTTTCTCGTTTTTTGATGTCTTCATTTTTTTTATTTTCTCTTAAAAATATGCTCTCTGCAACTTTATCTTTTCCTAATTTTTCCTTTAATTTTTGATCTATCCTATCAGAATGTAATTCCTTTAATTTTCTTATCTCATCAGCATCTAAAGCTTGCGTGTTCATAGTATCTAATAAAGCAAGTATAGCATTTTCATCTTTTAAAAAATTAAGTTGCGTATTTAAGTCTTGTAATTTTTTTTCATTAATTTCTCTTAATCCAGCAAATCTATTATTGCTTTTATCAATTTCTTTTATAAATAATTCTACTAATCTATTAGATTCTTTCCCTATATCTAAATTTTCTAAAATTTTAAAAATTTTATCTATAGATACCGTTCCATTCATATTAAAGATAGTATTTTCTTTTAATCCCTTTGTTTGAAAATATCTTTCAAAATATTCTGCTTCATCTTTAATATAAGCTTTCAATATATTGCATGTTTGTTTATCAGATTTTTCATAATAATGCTTATATATACTAATTACTTGTAATGCCCTGTTATCTTCTGAAGGTCTTTTTTCACCAAACCCTTCATTAAAAAGATTAAAAATCATTTTTTCTTTATAACTAGAAGTTTCTCTATTTACTTTAAAAATTTCTGAAACTGTAACATTTTGTTCTTTAGTAAATTTTGACTGAAGCACATCATTAATTCTTTTTGAATCTAATTTTTTTAAATCTTCAATCATCTTACTAGATACTGCTCCAACAGACAACTCTCCTAATTGTTTTATTATCTCTTCTTCTGACTCTATATCAAATGCATTCTTATTTAAATTTTCTACACTTTCTTTAATTTTATTTATTTTTGGTTGTTCTGATTCTCTAACTTCTTCCAAATATTCATTAATTACAGTAATATCATTCTCTAGATTATCTATTGCTTTTTGAGTACTTTTTGAAAAAGTTACATTTTTTAAAATATTCTCAACTTTTTTTATAGATACATCTCCATCTTCCCTGAAAATACTCTCATCTGATAAACCTGAGGCTTTTAAGTATTCTTCTATATATGGGCTCATCTGTCTCATATAATTATTAATAATATTTTTATTTTTGTAATCTTTTTCTTTAGCATATTTTCTGAATAATTCCATTAAAATTAGTGCATTATCAGATGCTTCACCCATTTTTTCTCTATCATCAAAACTTTTATTTAATGCTTTATAAACAAGTTCTTTTCTCTTACTATTAATCATTACTGTTTTACCAGCAGATTCTCTTTCATTTTCATATTCAGAACCTAACACAATCTTACTTATTTCTTCTTCATAATTATCAATTGTTACTTCTTTTTTAAATTTTTCTTTTATATCATCTATACTATTAACTTCTATTCCTATAGTAGCTGCTAATTCTTTAATACTTTCAAAATCTGGTTTTACATTTAGCATTTGGCAAGCCTTTAAAAACGATTTATGTGTTGCAGAAACATCGCTAACAAAACCTCTTGCTAAAATTTTAACTATTTTTTTCTTTTGTTCTGGGTTATCTAATTTATTAAATGGTATAGGTTCTTTTTCAAACTCCATAAAAAAGTGGTCAAAATTTTGTTCTAAAAGTGCAGCACTATGTATTGCATTCCATTTTTCTAAGAACTCTCCTAAATGGCTTAAGTCTAGGCTTCCATATTCATTTATATATTCTTTATAATATTTTGACTCTACATTTTCATTAATTTTTTTCTCTGCTTTATCTAATTCCTCTTGAGATGCCCCAGCATTTTCTAAATATTTATATCTGAACATATCAAATATAATTTCTCTATCTTCTTTTGCATTTACTAAACCATATCTCATTAAATTATTAATTTCATCTGATTCAACTTCAGTAATTCCAAGTGCTATATTTCTTCTTCTTATAGCTTCCTTATCATTATAGTAATCTCCAATTGCATCAAAAGTATCTTTAATATCATTAAAATCACTTAATAAACTAGCATTCTTAATATCATTTATTTTGATAGATGCTACAATTTCAGCCATTTGGGTTATATTATTACTTTGTGTAATTGCTTCAATTTTTTCATATGGTATATTCAATTCTCTACATTGATTTTTACTTAATACTTCATCTATTTCACCTGTTTTTAAATCAATAACAATTCCATTAGGATAGTTAGTTATCTTTATTGCTAATGCTATAAATACTTTTTCTAAATTTTTAAACGCTTCTTCTTTACTACCACCAATAGAAATATCTGATGACATATTATATATATTTCTAACTTGTTCTTCAGTTACACCAAATTTAAAAAGATTTTTTAATCTTTTTACAACATCATTGTCTTCCTGCATAAGGTCATCAAAATCTAATAACTTATTTTGATTTTTATCATATGCAGCACTTTGAACATCTTTATTTTCTTTTCCTGCTAATTTTTCGGTTTTTTTCTCGTTCTCGTCCATTTTATCCCCTGTAATACAACATTATATATTATTATACATTTTATTATAATTTTTAACTTTTTTATTTTCAATTACATTATTATTACATTTTTATTTTTTACAAAAAAGTAATATTTTGTCGCATTTTGTGGTATTTATATGAATACAAAATATATTTTTATTATCTATTATTTAATAAATAATTATAAATTTTTTATAAGAATAATAGTGGAGAATAAATAAAAATACACTCTATCTTATTAATGCAAATCTATTTTAATTTGCACTATCAAAATAAAGTGTATTCTTTTTATAATTATTTTCTATTTTTTCTTTTTTGCTGTAGTTTTAGCTGTAGTTTTCTTTTTTGCTACTGCTTTAGTACTTGTTTTTTTCTTAGTAGTTGTTTTCTTTTTAGCTGCCACAGCTTTTTTCTTTTTTTCTGCTTTAATTTCACTTAAATCTTCAGTTGCTGGAACAAACTCTTCTCCTACTTTTGGCTTATTCCATGATATATAACTACATCCTTCATTTTCACCTTTATTATTTTCGCAAATATAATAATTACGTCTTTTCTTTGTTTTTCTAACTTGAACTACTCCACCACAAACTGGACATGGTACATCAATAGTTTCAATTATTGGTTTTGCATTTCTGCATTCTGGATAACCTGGACATGCTAAAAATTTTCCATATTTTCCATATTTTATTACCATCATTCTTCCGCATTTTTCACATGGTACATCTGAGACTTCATATTCAAGTTTTACATGTTCTAGTTCTTTTTCAACTTTTTCTATAACTTTTTCAAATGGTGTGTAAAATTCTTTAATTACATTTTTCCATTTTTCATTTCCTTCTGCTACTTTATCAAATTCCTCTTCCATTTTAGCTGTAAATTCTACATTTATTACATCACTAAAGTTTTCAATTAGTAATTTATTTACTACTCTTCCTAAATCTGTTGGAATTAACTGTTTTTGTACTTTTTCTATATATCTTCTTGTAAGTATTGTTGTTATTGTAGGTGCATAAGTACTTGGTCTTCCAATTCCTTTTTCTTCTAAAGTTTTTACTAAACTTGCTTCTGTATATCTTGGTGGTGGTTCTGTAAAACTTTGTTTTGCATCTATTGCTTCTTTTTTTACCTCTTCACCAACAGCTAGTTCTGGAATTTTCTCAAATTCTTCTTTTTCTTCATCTTCTACATATAATGTCATATATCCTTTAAATTTAAGTATTTGACCAGTTGCTTTAAAATTATAACTGTTTCCATCTATTGATACTGATACTGTATCATATATAGCTGATGACATTTGACTTGCCATAAATCTATTATATATTAATCTATATAATTTATATTGATCTGCTGTTAGACTATCTTTTATAGATTCTGGTGTAAGTTCTATATGTGATGGTCTTATTGCCTCATGTGCATCTTGTGCTTCAGATTTTGTTTTATAAAATCTATTTTCATAATAATTTTCACCATATTTATTTACTATATGTTCTTTTGCTGCACTTCTTGCTTCATTTGATATTCTTGTAGAGTCTGTTCTCATATAAGTAATTAAACCTGTTTCTCCATAATCAGGTAATTTAACACCTTCATATAAACCTTGTGCAACAGACATTGTTTTCTTAATTGCAAAATTTAATTTTCTTGAAGCATCTTGTTGAAGTGTACTTGTTGTAAATGGAGGAGCTGGATTTCTTTTTCTTTCTCCTTTTTTTACATCAGCTACTTTATATTTTGCATTTTCTAAATCTTTTAATATTTTATCAACTTCTTCTTTTGAATGAAGTTCAAGCTTTTTTCCATCTTTTCCAATAAATTTACAATCAAAGCTTGTCTTTGTTTTTTTATCAGATACTTTTAAATTTATATTCCAATATTCTTCTGGTATAAATTTTTCTATTTCTTCCTCTCTATCAACAATTAATTTTACTGCTACTGATTGAACTCTACCTGCTGAAAGACCTCTTTTTACCTTTTTCCATAATACTGGACTTATTTTATAACCAACTATTCTATCTAATACACGTCTTGCTTGTTGTGCATCTGTTAAATTTAAATCTATTTTTCTTGGATTACTGATTCCGTTTTTTACTGCTTCTTTTGTTATTTCATTAAATGTTACCCTACATACACTGTTTTCATCTATTCCTAAAATATAAGCTAAATGCCATGCTATTGCTTCTCCTTCACGGTCAGGGTCAGTTGCAAGATAAACTTGTTTTGCATCTTTTGCATCTTTTTTTAATGAATTAATTAAACTAGCTTTTCCCCTTATATTTATATATTCTGGTTCAAAGTTTTTTTCAATATTGATTCCCATTTTTGATTTTGGTAAGTCTCTAATATGTCCCATTGATGCAACTACTTTGCTTTTTCCACCTAGAAACTTCTTAATTGTGTTTGCCTTTGCTGGGGATTCCACAATAACTAATTTATCAATCATTTAATTTTCTCCCTCTTATTTTATTTCCTTATGTATTGTAATTCAATATATATAATTTAGCAAGTCTTTTTTTATCTATTAATTTTATTTTATAATTTATTTAAAACAATTTTCATAGTTCATTTCTGAAATATCTTTATTTTAATAATTTTTCTATCTCTTTGTAAATTTTTTCTTCCACATCATTTGGTGCAATTGAATTTGCCACTTTTCCCATTTCTTCTAATTCTTCTTCATCATGTATTATACTATCAATTTCTTTTGAAAGAATTTCACCATTTGCATCATTATTTAATATTATTTTTGCTGCTCCGATTTTTTTAAGTACAAGAGCATTGTCTTCTTGTCTATTAGCTGACATTGATGGTAGTGGTACAAATATTGCTGGTTTACCTACTATTGATATTTCTGTTATTGTCATTGCTCCACTTCTACATACCATTAAATCACATATATTCATCATTTCTTCCATATTATATATATATGGTAAAATTTTGGCATTTTTAACATTATTTATTGAAATACTACTTTTCTCAAATTCCTCTTTTACAACATCATATTGCTTTGTTCCTGTTGCCCATATAATTTGATAATTTTCATTTTTCTTTGACTTTATTAATTCTACTACTGCTTCATTTATTTTTTGAGCACCTTGGCTTCCACCAAATACTAATACTATTGGTAAATCATTTTTTATGCCCAATTCTTCTAATATTTCTTTTTTTCTTTGATTATTTACATTAAGTTTCCTTATTTTTGTTGGCGTACCTGTAAATACTATATCTTTTGCTCCTTCTAATTTATTTTTTGTTTCTTCAAATCCAATTAATATTTTATCAACTTTTTTTGAAAACATTTTTACAGCTCTTCCAGGAAATGCGTTACTTTCATGCAATACTGTTGGTATTTTTCTTGATACCGCAACATAAAACACTGGTCCACAAACATATCCACCTGTTCCTAAAACTAAATCTGGTTTAAACTCATCAAAAATCTTTTCTACATCTTTTCTACTTTTTATTGTTTTTATAATATGTTTTAAATTTATAAATGAAAGTTCCTTTTTTAATCCATATACATCTATTGTTTTTAATTCATATCCTGCTCTCGGAACTAAATCATTTTCTAATCCTCTATTTGTTCCTATAAATAAAATTTCTGATGTGGGATCCTTTTCTTTTATTTTATTTGCTATTGCAATACCTGGATTAATATGTCCTCCAGTACCTGCTGCAGAAATTATAACTTTCATTTTTCTTTCCTTTCAAAAAAAATACTTTATATGTTAACTATTAATTTTTATTTATTAAGAAGTACAAATTTTTCTTACTAAATAATAGAACATTTTTATCTTAAGAATTATTAGTTTTACTGTTTCTTGAAACACTTAGCAATATACCCACAGCTGCTAAATCAGCAAGCATTGCTGAACCACCATAACTAAAGAATGGTAATGGCATTCCTGTTACAGGAATTGTATTTGTAACAACTGCAATATTTATTAAAGCTTGAAGTCCTATCATTGTTGTTACTCCTATTGCTATTAATGTTCCAAAATTATCATCAGCTTTTATTGCTATAACTATACCTCTCCATATAAATAACATAAATAATAAAATAACTATTATACATCCAAAAAATCCTAATTCTTCTGCTAAAATAGCAAAAATGAAATCATTTTGTGGTTCTGGTAAATATAAATATTTTTGTTTACTTTTTCCTAGTCCAAGTCCAAATAATCCTCCTGAACCTATTGCATACAAGCTATTAAGAATTTGCCACGCTTCACCTACAGGATTTGCATTTTCTAAATCTAACCATGTTTGAATTCTTGAAACTCTGAAGTTTCCACCACCTGCTTCTCCTGTTGAAGTTTTTAAAAGAATTCCAAGGACTCCTATTACGCCTATTGCTCCTGCTCCAATAAAATATTTCAAACTTGAACCTGCTACAAACATTTGAACAATAGTTATTGCAGCAATTATAAGTGTTGCACTAAAATGGTTTTGTAATATAAATATTGCTAATACAATTGGTACAAGCCAAATTAATGGATATAAAAAACCTGGTACTAATTTTTTTATCTTATTTTTTTCTTTCATATCACTTAAAAGCGCTGCATAAAAAATTATGAATCCTACTTTTGCAAACTCTGAAGGTTGAAATGAGAAACCTGCTATATTTATCCATCTTCTAGCACCACCAGCATCAGAACCCACAAATCCAACTGCTACTAGCAAACCTATAAATCCTAAATATATTGGCCATTTAAGTTTTCTATAAATTCTATAATCAATTTTAGATAAAGCTACCATTGCTACTAAACCAGCTGCTGCCATTATCCCTTGTTTTATAAGATATTTATAACTGTTACTATTTCCGTTTTTATCTACTTCTGAAAGTGCTGTTGGCGCACTGGCTGATAATAAAATGATTAATCCTAAAGCGAGCAAGGATAATGTTACTAACACAAGCACATAATCAAATTTTCCATTAATAAAAAGACCAACCTTTTTTGTTTTCTTTTTTGCCATTTGTGTTTACCTTTCTAAATAGTTTTTATTAATAATCGTAAATAATATTAATATGCAAAATTTTATACAATAAGTACTGCTATAATTGATGCTATTAAAGTTACTCCTGAAAATACAGCAACTACTCTATTTTCTCTCCATCCTTTTAATTCAAAATGGTGATGAAGTGGAGCCATTCTAAACAATCTTTTTCCAGTTCTTCTAAAATACATAACTTGTAATATATCAGATAAAGTTTCTATAATTGGAATTATTGCAACTATTAATAGAATTAATGGTAATTTCATATAAATTGTCATACTTGCTATAACTCCACCAAGTAATAATGAACCTGTATCTCCCATCATTACTTTTGCTTTATAAAAATTATATATTAAAAATCCTAAACAAGTTCCTACTACTATGCTACCAAATATTGATATACTTTCATATCCTAATTTAATTGCAATTATAGATATTGCAGTTACCATTATTGCACAAACACTCCCTGCTAACCCATCTACTCCATCTGTTAAATTAACAGCATTTGTTGCTGATAACATAACAAGTATTGTAAATGGTACATAAATCCAAAGTGGTAAAACTAAATTATAATTTATTATTGGAATTATTATATCTGTACCATTTTCTGTAAATTGTACTAAAAATACCGTATAAATTGTGGCAATTACTAAAAGACCTAACATTTTTAATTTAGGATTCAAACCCTCTGTATTCTTTAATACAACCTTTTTAAAGTCATCTATAAATCCAACTATTCCAAATCCAATACTTGAAAAACACACTGCCAATATTGGCATAACTGTCTCAGTATCTAATCCTGATAATATACAATATACTGCCGTCATTACCAATATAGAAATTATCATCATAATTCCACCCATTGTAGGTGTTCCTTGTTTTTTCAAATGTGCTCTTGGTCCATCTAATCTTTCGCTTTGACCAATTTTTAATTTTTTTAACGCAGGAATTATTATCTTTCCAAGAATTGCTGTAAGTACAAAAGATATTGTTAAATAAACAATTTGATTAATCATTATTTCTTCTCTCCTAATATTTCTTTTATAATTTCTCTTTCATCAAAAGGTCTCTTTTCTCCATTTATTTCTTGATAAACTTCGTGTCCTTTTCCAGCAATAATTACTATATCTCTTTTATTCATCATTTTAATAGCTTTTGCTATAGCTTCTTTTCTATCTACTACTATTTCGTATTTTCCTTTTGTTTTTGATATACCTTTTTCAATTTCGCTAATTATATCTTCTGGTTTTTCTGTTCTTGGATTATCTGTTGTAACAATAGTATAATCAGCAACTCTTCCTGCTACCTCTCCCATACGAGGTCTTTTTTCTGTATCTCTATCTCCTCCACAGCCAAATACACATATTACTCTTCCTGGAGTATATGTTTTTGTTGCTTGTAATATATTTTCTAAACTTTCAGCTGTGTGTGCGTAATCTATCATTATTGCTAATTCTTCTTTGTTTGGTACAAGTTCATTTCTTCCTGGAACTACAATGCTTTCCAAACCTTCTTTTATTTTTTCAGTATCTATTCCTAAAGAAGTTGCAAGAGAAATCGCTGCCAATGCATTATATACACTATATCTTCCTGGAATATTTACTTTTACTCTTTCATTTTTTGTTCCTAATTTTACTTTAAAATCAACACTTATATTTGTTATTGTTATATCTTTTGCAAGTATATCTGCTTTATTATCAACAGCATATGTTTTTATATCACATTTTGGTGAATTACTTATTATTTTATTACATTTAAAATCATCACTATTTACAAAACCTTTTGGTGCCATTGAAAATAACTTTAATTTTGATTCAAAATATTCATTCATATCTGCATGTTCTTTCAAGCTAATATGGTCTTTATATAAATTAGTAAAAATTGTATAATCAAAGAAACATCCTTCTACTCTATTTAATTTTAAGCTTTGTGAAGATACTTCCATTACTACATATTCTACTTTTGCTTTTGCCATTTTATAGAATAATTCTTGTAATTCTAAACTTTCTGGAGTTGTTCTATTACTATACCCTAAACATTCATCTCCAATATAATTTGCTATTGTTCCAATCAATCCTACTTTATGTCCTGCTTTTTCTAATATAGATTTTATCATATATGTTGTTGTTGTTTTTCCTTTTGTACCAGTAACTCCAATAAGTTTAAAATATCTTGATGGATTACCAAAATAATTACAAGAAACTCTTGCTAATGCTTTTCTTGTATCATCTGTAATAATTACTGTTACTCCTGGTTTTAATTTGATTTTTTTAAAGTCAGCTGACATATCTAGCATTACTGCTATTGCTCCATTTTCAATTGCTTCTTCAATGTATTCATGACCATCAAAATCATAACCTTTTATTGCTATAAATAAAGAATTTGGTACAACTTTTTTAGAATTGCACTCTACTTTCTTTATTTCTATTTCCATATCTCCTTTTGATTTATAATTTTCGACTCCTGTTAAAAGTTTTTTTAATTCCATAAAACTTATTCCTCCGAACTTTTTTAAATTAATACAAAATTTTGTACTAACTTACATTTGATATTTACTCCACGTTATTATATAGTAAAAAGTTTATTTTGTACAGAAAATATTTACAATAAATAATAAATACTATGTACTTATCTTAATATCTTTCTTAGGTAACTAATTGGTTGGCTCAATTTCTAAATAACTTATTACTTCATTTAATATCTTACCTGCAACTGGTGCCGCAACTGTTCCTCCTTGATGTCCTGACTGTCCTGTTGGATTATATAAAGTTACTAAAATGCAAAGTCTTGGTTTATCAGTTGGGGCAACACCTATAAAAGATGTAACATATTTACCTGTATTTACTCCATCTTCAGAAGTTCCAGTTTTTCCACCCACATTATATCCTTGAACTCTTGCATTTTTTCCTGTTCCTTCTGATACAACTGATGTCATCATACTAAGTACATTTTCTGCTGTTTCTTCTGAAATTACTTGATTTTTATATACAGGCTCTATTTCTGTAACTTCTTCAGTTTGTGGATTTATTATTTGCTTTACAACTCTTGGTTTAACATATAATCCTTTATTAGCAATAGTTGAAACCATTGTTATCATTTGTATTGGTGTTACCTCAAATCTCTGACCAAAACTTATAGTTGCAAGTTCTACTGGTCCAACTTTTTCTTCTTTTAAAAATATTGAATTTGCCTCACCACTTAAATCTATTCCTGTTTTATCTAAAAATCCAAACTTTCTTAAATATTCATAATATTTTGGTACACCTATTTTCTGTCCAAGCCCAATAAATACTGGATTACAAGAATTCATTAAACCTTCTCTTAAACTTTGTGAGCCATGTGGTCTATAATATCTCCAACATTTTATTCTAGTTCCTGCTATTTCTATGCTTCCAGAACAATTATAAGCTCCTTTTCTATCAGGATCAGCTATTTTTTCTTCAATAGCTGCTGATGATGTAACTAATTTAAAAGTTGATCCTGGCTCATATGTATCTGCTATTGCTTTATTTCTCCACATTCCCTGTAAATATGTAGATTTTTGACTACTGTCTAATTCTGACCAAATATTTTGAACTTCTTCATTATTTATTGTATAAGGGTCATTTAAGTCATAAAATGGATATGTAGCCATTGCTAAAATATCTCCGTTTCGTGGATCCATTATTATTACATTTCCACCATCTGTACAAACATTATCTATACAAGCTTCTTCTAAATGTTTCTCGACTATTGCTTGAATATTCATATCTATTGTAAGTACTAAATTATTCCCTTGATTTGGATTTTCATAACTTTCTCCAGTATCACCAATTGAATTTCCTTTTGCATCTAGCATTTTACTTATACTTCCATTATCTCCTGTTAATACTTTATCATATTTTGCTTCAACTCCATCTAATCCTTGATTATCACTACCTACAAATCCTATAATATGTGATGCTAATGTAGAATATGGATAATATCTTTTAGTATCTTCATCAATATTTATTCCTGTATAAATGTCATTTTGTTCCATCCATATTCTTAAATTATCAGTTTTATTCTTATCTACTCTTTTTATAATTGTCTCAATAGAACTATTACGTTTTACCTTTTTTAATACCTTTTCATAATCTAATTCAAAAATTTCTGATAAAGCTTTAGCAACTTTCTCTTTATTCTCTTTACTTATATTTACTGGATTAACAGTAACCGTCTGTACAGTACTACTTTTAGCTAAAACAATTTTTCCACTTGCATCATATATTGTTCCTCTACTTGCAGTTATGCTTCTACTCGCATATTGTTGTTCTTCCGATTTTGCTTTCCATTTTTCTCCTTCTACAAATTGTATTATTCCTACCCTTATACATAGAACTATCCAAATAAGAGTAACAACTATCAATATAAAAATCATTCTTTTTTTAGAATCTAAATTACTACTTCGCATTTAATCCTCCTGCATATATTAATAGTAAATTTTATTATCTAAAATAAAAAAAAGAACAATTTTTTAAGTATCTAATTTAAGACATGGGGACGGAGGTTTTGTCTAAATAATTAAAAATTTAGACAAAACCTCCGTCCCCATGTCTTTATCAATTAAAATACACTTTTAAGTTTTTCTATTAAACCTTCAAAAAATCCTTTTTGTTCTTCTATAACTACTTCTTCTGTTCTGTGTTCTACATAATCTTTTTTAAGAATACTTATATAATGAGTTTGTTTATTTGTAAGTTTTTGCATTCCTAATAATTCTTTTGCACTTTGCTCAATAGTATTCAAATTTAAACTATTTTGAATATTTATTTCTAATTGATCATTTTCTTTTTGAAGTGTTGTAATTTCAGATTTTAAATTTTGAATTTTTGCAAATCTTTCACTAATTTGAGAGTTTCTAAAGAGTACTAAAAATAATATAGCAAACAATAAAATAGCTTTTGTAAAAATTGAAAATTTTGCTTTTCTATACAATTTTTTCTGAGCTTTCATAGCTTCTTGCTGTCTTTTTCTAATATTTGATTCTTGTCTTGCCATGGTTTTCTTATTGGTCTTTTTTGCTACTTGTTTTTCTCTTGGAGTATTATATTCTGGTCTTATTTTTCTAGGGCTTGTTTCATATTGATATCCATAATTTCTTACTGCCATACTCTTTTTTCCCTCCTTTCATTAGTATTTTTATTTAGTAGAAAAGTACTATGAACTTTTTACTAAATAATGCCTTCAACAAAATTTGTCTTATTTTTTCTCAAAAATTCTTAGTTTTGCACTTTTGCTTCTTGAATTTTCTTCCATTTCTTCTTCTGTAGGAAGCATTGGTTTTCTAGTAATAATCTTTCCTTTAGATATTGCTCCACATACACAATATGGTAATCCTGGTGGACAAATACATTTTCCACTTGAATCAGTAAATGCATTTTTTACCGCTCTATCTTCTAAAGAATGAAATGTTAGAACACATAATCTTCCACCACTCTTTAAAGAATCTATTGAATCCACTATAGTTTGATATAGTGGTTTTATTTCATTATTTACTTCTATTCTTATCGCTTGAAAAGTTCTTTTTGCTGGATGTCCTTCTTTTGCCTTTCTAGGAACAACCTTTTCTATTATATCTACAAGTTCTTCTGTAGTTTCTATTTGCTTTTCTCTTCTCTGTTCAACAATTTTTTTAGCAATCTGCCTAGAAAATTTTTCTTCTCCATATTCAAAAATTATCTTAGCTAAATTCTCTTCACTGTATGAATTTACAACTTCTTTTGCTGTTAACTGTTGAGTTCTATCCATTCTCATATCAAGTTTAGCCTCACCCATATAGCTAAATCCTCTATTTCTTTCATCTAGCTGATATGATGAAACCCCTAAATCTAATAAAATTCCATCTACTCCTGATATTTCAAGATTCTCTAATATAGATTTTATATTATCATGATTATCATGTACAAATTTTATATTATCAAAATTCTTTAATCGTTCCTTAGCAACACAAATAGCCTCTTCATCCCTATCAATTCCTATAAGAAGCCCATTTTTAGATATTCGATTTGCTATTTCTATGCTATGGCCAGCTCCGCCCATTGTTCCATCTACATAGATTCCATCAGATTTAATTTCTAATCCATCTATGCATTCTTTAAGCATAACTGATTTGTGGTTAAACTCCAAATTTATACCCTCTTGATATTTTTTGCTTATATAGCTATAGACAGTTGGTTAATTTTTTTCACCAACTGTCTCAGCTTTAAAAAAATTGCGATTTTTCTTTTGTATTATATATCTTTTACCTTAGTAAATTATATATTTCTCTTTGGTATAATTCTTTATCTTTATAAACTAAAGATTTTTCTTTTGTATGATTTTTTCCTTTGTATAAGCTTAAATTTTTATCTTTTGTGCGATTTTTCTTTTGTATAAACTTAAAATTTTATCTTTTGTGTACTTTTTCTTTTGTATAAATCTTTAAATTTTTATCTTTTGTGTACTTTTTCTTTTGTATAAATCTTTAAAATTTTATCTTTTGTGTGCTTTTTCTTCTGTATAAATCTTTAAAATTTTATCTTTTGTGTGCTTTTTCTTTTGTATAAATCTTTAAATTTTTATCTTTTGTGTGCTTTTTCTTTCGTATAAATCTTTAATTTTTTTCTTTTGTACTTTTAAACTTTTTTCTTTTGCATTTATATAAACTTTAGCAAGTTATATACCAAGCATTTCCATCTTTTCTGCTATTTCGTCAGCAGAAATTTCGTCATCACATTTTTGCCATTTATCTTTGCTCCAAATTTCAATTCTTGAGTCCATTCCTATTATTACTACTTCTTTTGTAAGTTCAGCAAAGTCTCTTAAATTACCTGAAATTAGGAATCTACCTTGCTTATCAATTTCACAATCGATAGCACCAGCGAAGAAAAATCTTGAGAAAGCTCTAGCATCTTTGTTAGAAATAGGAAGTGACCTTAATTTTTGTTCAAAGTTTTTCCACTCTTCAAGTGAAAAAGCAAATAAACATCCATCAAGTCCTTTGGTTATTATGAACTTTTCACCTATATCTTCTCTAAGTTTTGCTGGCATTATTAATCTACCCTTAGCATCTAGAGAATGCTCATATTCGCCTATTAGCAACTTGATGCAACTCCTTCCCTTTTTCTACCACTTTGTACCACTTCTCTCCACTTCAATTAGATTTTAATATATAACTATTTATTTTGCAAGCTTTTTTTGTAATTTTTTTATATTTTTTTAATTGACCCATTTTTTAAATTACATTTATAAATAGTTTTATTAGATTAAAAAATACTTATAAATTTTAACTACTTGAATTTTTAATTTTTAAATAATAAAATATATGCATGAATAGAATACAAATATTAGGAACTTTTTTGAATTTAATAGTATATTTAATAATGATTTTTCCTGTTATAATTATTTCTTTAAAAAAAGATTTTTATAAAAGTAAAAAACATTTTATTTTCGCACTTATTTTAAGTTCTATAATAGAAATAATATTATCTATCATTCTTTATATATTTTCAGAAAATATCTTTTCATTATTTTCAAATACTTCTGGAGTAGTAAATTATGCAATTTATGCATCTAAAATTCTATTTGTAAGTAGCAGTTTATATGGATTTAAAATACTAATTCCATCATATTTATTTCATAAAAAATTCAAAAAAAAATCAGCGACTTTAATTTTATTAAAAATCGCTGTTTGTATTATCTTAATTTTTGCAGGATACCATATGTTTAATGTAAAAGGAATTTTTTATGCTTTTCCTGCTACTGATTTAATTTTCTGTATCATCTATTCTATTATTTTTATCAGAAATAATTTCTAAGTTTGCTTCTAATGCATCAGTAGTTGTAAATCCTGCTTTTGCATTTAAAATTTCATTTTCTTCTGTTATATATAATATTGAAGGTAATTCAGAAATTTTATATTTCATTACTCCTTCTTTATAAAAATCATAGAAAACTTCAAAATCTACTTCTTCTTTTATTTTTTCATCTACATCTTGTGATGTATTAATCATAACGAAATTAACTTTTTCTTTATATTGTTCATACATTCCATTTGCTTTTTTTAGAACTTCTACTGAATCTTCATTATTAGTATTCCAAAAAAGTAGAACTGTAGCTTTATCTTTATAATCTGATAACTTTACTTCTGTTCCATCTTCTTTATAAAATGTAAAATCTATATATTCATCATTTTCTATATCTTTTGTTTTTGAAACTTCTTCTACATCTATAATATTTTCAGGTTCATCTTCTTTACTACTTAATGTCCACATAAAAAATGCCATTGCTGTACAAAATATAATAATTGCGACTACCAAAATAATAATTGTTTTCTTTTTCATTTATGCTTTTCTCCTTTCTATTTTTAAATTTTATCAATAAATTCTTATTTTGTAAATGTAAAATATTTATTTTAATATTCCCATAAAATACTTTCTTATTAAACAAAAAAGTGTTATAATCTTTGAAATTATATCTTATCAATATTAATTCAATTTAATCATATACATATATTGATTATATACTAAAATTAAATAGGAGGTCGTTTTTATGAACTTAGAAATAAATAATACTTTAGATAATAAATCTTCTAAAAATTCTTTTTCAGAAGAACTTGAAAATTATATAAAAAAAACAAATACTTCATTTTCAATAGATAGATTTGAAGGTGATTTTGCAATTTGCGAAAATAGAGAAACTAATGAAATGATTAATATTGAAAAATCTCTACTTCCCGAAGAATGTAAAGAAGGTGACATTATAAAGTTTGAGAATGGTAAATATGTTTTAGATAAATTTGAAACTCAAAAAGAAAAAGAAGAGATTAAAAACTTAGTAGATAATCTCTTCAAAAAGAAAAAATAGCAATAGTGGACAATATTTAAATATAACAATAGAGTACAATATTTAATATAAAAAAGGCAAAACAAATTTATTCATTTCCATCAAAACTTAACTCTATTTTTATAATTTCATTTGTATTTCCATCACTAACAATTTGTATAGTTCCATCTTCATCTGTTCTATAAATTGTTGTTCCCATTTTTTCAAATCTATCTATAATTTTATCTTTTGGAAGACCATAACTATTACCTTCTCCAACTGATATTATAGCTATTTCTGGCAAAACTTGTTTTAAAAACTTTTCAGAACTACTTGTATTAGAACCATGATGCCCCACTTTTAAAACATCAATATCTTCCCAATTTCTTGATTTCTCATTTTCAGTTTCAGCATCACCCATAAATAAATATTTTTGTGTTCCATAAGAAATCTGCAGAATAATTGATGCAAGATTTGCATTTTCTGGTTCATTATTATCAACAGACATAATTTCACAAATAGCTGATGAAAATTCTATTTTCTCTCCAATAACTGCTTCTGTTATTTCTAATCCTTTATTTGAAATACTTGTAAGCAATCTTTTGTAATAGCTTGATGTGGTAGTTGTATTATATGGTAAATAAAAAGCACCTATATCAAAAGAATCTATAATATAGCTCATTCCACCTATATGATCTTCATGGACATGAGTTCCAATTACATAATCAAGTTTTGATATTCCTAAGGCTTTTATCCCATTTACAAGTTTTTCTCCATCTTTACTATTTCCTGCATCTATAAGCATTGTTTTTCCATTACAAATAATAAGCTGGCTATCCGCTTGTCCTACATCAAAAAATAATATATTTAATTTATTATTATCTATATTTATATTTTCAGAAACACTAGATATTATATTATCATCTTTTTTTACTTCTGCAACTGTAATAATATTAGATTCTTTTGAAGTATCTACTATTTCTGCAATTCCTGTATTTGCTATTGTCTCATCTATATATTTTAAAATTCCTGCTTTTTCAGCAAAAATTAGTATTGCTATTATAACTATAGCAATAAGGAATTCTTTTAGTTTATTATTTTTCTTTCTTTTTCCCATAAAATTTCTCCTGCAAGTTAATTTTAACAATAATTACTATATTTTACAAGCAGAGATATTTTTTATAAAAAATAATTATATTCAAACCTTTCATAAAACAAAATTTTACATTATAAAAATTCCAAAAAATAAAATTAAAACTAGAACTTAACTTTTATTTGCTAAGTTCTAGTTTTACTAATCACAAACTATTTTTTATTTTGTTTTTTAGCTTTTCTTATTTGAACTACTATTATATTCATTAGGATTACTCCTGATATTACAACCATTGCTATTTGTGGTAATATATCTCCTGTTCCTGGTGTTAATAATTTTGTTATTGTATTTTTATTTGCACTTCCACTTGAATTTCCATTACTTGAAACATTTCCTTTTGACCCACTATCTTCTATTATGTAGTTATAAATATTTTTTATAATTGTTGGATTTTCATTTGGTTTTGGCTCTGGTTTTACTGGTTCTGGTGTTGGTTCTGGTTTTTCTGGCTCTGGTGCTGGTGCTGGTTGTTCTACTTTTTTATAATAATATTTTACTTCAATTACCTCTTTTTTCATTTTTCCTTCTGCATTTTCTGGTAATTTTTCTCTTACTAATTCATATCCTTCTATTTCTTTTGAACTTGTTTTATACGAATCTCCTTCATTTCCTTCATATAGTTTATCTTCTGCTATTTCTTTATTTGTCATTATATCTATATGTTTTTCTATTACTCCACTTGATTTATGTGCATAATAATATCTTACATATGTTGTTACGTCTTCTGTTCCATCATCTTTTTTTGTTACTATCATTGTGCCTTCTGCATTTTCTGGTCTTTGTACTAATTCATAATCAGCAAATTCTTTTTCTTTAGTTTTATATAAGTCACCTTCATGTCCTTCTATTATTTCTGTACTATCTTTTTTTACATAAGCATTTCCATTTGATACTTTTTCTTGTTCTAAGATTTTCTCACCAGTTATTATATCTATGTATTCTACTATTACATTTGTTTTTCTTATATATTTATATGTTACTGTTATCTGCTCTTTTGTCATTTCGCCTTTATGGTTCTCTGATACTTCCACTAAGTCATATCCTTCAAATTTCTTTTCTTCTGTCTCATATAAATCACCTTCATGTCCATAAATATATTCTGTTGTATCTTTTCCAGATGTTTCTGGTATTTCTTTATCTACTGGTAATTTTTCACCTGTTACTATATCTATATACTCTACTTTTACTTCTGCTTTTCTTACATAATAGTACTCTACAGTAATTTCTGTTTCTACTTCTCCGTCTTCTTTTCTTATTACTGTCATTTCCCCTTTAGCATTTTCTGGTACTTCTACTAGGTCATATCCTTCAAATTTCTTTTCTTCTGTCTCATATAAATCACCTTCATGTCCATAAATATATTCTGTTGTATCTTTTTCTGGTATTTCTGATATTTCTATATCTGCAGGCATTTTTTCTCCTGTTATCTTATCTATGTATTCTACTCTAACTGATGCTTTTCTTACATAATAATATTTTACTTCAATTACATCTACTGTCATTGTTCCTTCTGAGTTTTCTGGATACATTTCTTCTACTAAATCATATCCTTCAAATTCTTTTGGCTCTGTTTTATATGGTGTTCCTTCATTTCCTTCATATACTACACTTTCTAAGATTTCATTTGTTTTTATATCTATATGTTTTTCTATTACTCCTGCTGATATTTTTTCATAGTAGTATTCTAATATAATTTCATCTTTTGTCATTATTACAGTTTCATTTTCTGGTTTTTCTACCAATACATATCCTTCAAAATCTTTTGATGTTGATGTATATGTATCTCCAACCAATCCTTTTTGTTCTAATACTTCTAGCTCTTCTCCTGAATTTTTATCTATATGTTTTACTGTTACTTTAGTATTTTGTAAATAGTAATATACTACTATTATTTCATCTCTTGTCATTGTTCCTGATGTATTTTTACTATCTTCTACAAACGTATAATTTTCTATATCTTTTGCTGATGTTTCATATGTTTTTCCTTCATATCCTTCTATTACTACTTCCTCTGCTAATACTAAATTGTCTGTGTTATCATTAATAGTTTCATCTTTTTCTAAAAATTTTACTATTACCCTTGTATTTTTTGCATAATAATATGTAAATATTTGCTCTTCTTCTGTATAGTTTCCTTTAGTTGGATTTGGACTTTCTATTAATGTATATCCATCTATTTCTTTTACATCTTCTGCTACATCAAATTCATCAAACACTTTTCCAGTTTTTATTACTTCGTCTGATATTTCTTCTTCAGTTTCTTTATCTACATATTTTACTACTACATTAGCATCTTTTCTTACATAATATACATTTATTATATTTTGACTTGGATCATCCACTACTGTTAAAGGTATATTTTCTACATTTTCCAATCTATATCCATCTTTTACTTTATCAATATATGAATCTATGACATCTCCAAATGTTGCAACTTCTGTCTCTGTATTTTTTTCATCTAATACTCCATCATAATAGTAATTTACTGTATAATCGAATTCCCATTTTATATAATAAACTTTTATTATATTTAGTGCTGGATATTCAGTTACTACAAGTGGTAAATTCTCTTCTTTTTCTAGCTTATATCCTTTTATATTTTTATCTTCATATGTTGTTATTTCATCTTGGAATACAGCTGTAAATTTATCTGTTTTAGATTCATCTATTACTCCATCATAGTAATATTCTACTGTATATTCAAAAGAATCTTTTGTATAATAAACTTTTATTATTCCATTATTTTCTATCACTTCTGGTATTTCTGCTGGTTCTATTTTTTCTAGTTTATATCCTGGATACTTATCTACTGTATTTATTTGAGTTTTATCTACTGTTAAAACGTCTGGCTGTAGCACTTGTACAGTTTGAGTTACTACTTGAGTATCTTCTTCTACTTTTATACCTTCTTTGTAGTATTCTACTGTATAACTTAAATTTTTTGTTTGATTTTCATCTATTACATAATATACTTGTAAAACAGTTTTATTTTCTACAGTATCTGGTAATTCAGAAATTTCAATTTCATTTTGTTTTATAACTTGTAGTTTATATCCATAATATTTATCTACTGTATTTATTGAAGATTTATCTACTGTTAAAATATCTGGCTGTAAAATTTGTACAGTTTGATTTACAACTTGAGTATCTTCCTCTACTTTTATACCTTCTTTGTAATATTCTACAGTATAATCTAAATTCTTTGTTTGATTTTCATCTATTACATAATATACTTTTATTACATCTCCATTTGTTACTTCATCTGCTAAATGATCAATTATATTTTCATTTGTTTTTAACTTTTCTAATTTGTAACCTATATACTTGTCTACTGTATTTATTGAAGATTTATCTACTTTTAATGTATCTGGTTTTAGTACTTGTACTGTGTTTTTAACTACTTGTGTATCTTCTTCTACTTTTACATCATTTTTATAGTATTCTACTGTATAACTTATTTCTTTTGTTTGACTTTCGTCTATCTCGTAATATACTTTTATTACATCTCCATTATTTACTATATTTGGAAGTTCTACAATATCACTATTATTTTTCTTTAAGTTTTCTAGTCTATATCCTAAATATTTATCTACTATATTTATTTGAGATTTGTCTAGTACTAAAGTATCTTCTTCTAACACTTGCACAGTTTTTCTTACTATTTGAGTATCTTCTTCAACTTTTACATCATTTTTATAATATTCTACTGTATAACTTAAATTCTTAGTTTGACTTTCATCTGTTACATAATAAATCCTTATTATTGTTTCTGTTTGTACTGATTCTGGTAATACAGTTATTGTTCTATTATCTTGTTTCATATAGTCTAGCTTGTATCCTACATATTTGTCTACTATGTTTATTTCTGATTTATTTACTTTTAATATATCTGGATCTAATATTTGTACTGTTTTTCTTACTACTTGTGTATCTTCTTCTACTTTTACATCATTTTGATAATATTCTACTGTATATTTTATGTTCTTTGTGTTTTCGTCATCTATCATGTAGTATACTTTTATTACTCCACCATTCTCTATTGTACTTGGTATTTCTACTGGATCTATTCTGTCTAATCTATATCCTAAATATTTATCTACTATATTGATTTTTGATTTATCTACATCTAATATATCTGGTTGTAGTACTTGAACTCTTTTCTTTACTATTTGAGTATCTTCTTCTACTTTTCTATTTTCTTTATAGTACTCTACTGTATAACTTATATTTTTTGTTTGACTGTCATCAATAACATAATATACCTTTATTAAATCATTATTATTTACAGTATTTGGTAAACTTGATACTACTTTTCCGTTTAATTCTATATGTCCTAATTTATATCCTACATATTTATCTACTATATTTATTTTGCTTTTATTTACTGTTAAAATATCTGGTTCTAGTACTTGTACATTTTTTCTCTCTATTTGTGTATCTTCTTCTACTTTCTCATCTTCTTGATAATATTCTACTTTATAATTTAAGTTCTTTGTTTGTTCGTCATCTGTTACATAATATACTTTTATTACTGTTCCAGTTTCTACTGTATTTGGTAATACTTCTGGGTCTGTTCTTTCAAATTTATATCCATAGTACTTATCTACTCTGTTTATTTGATTTTTATTTACAGCAAGTATTTCTTCATCTAATACTTGTATATTTTGTTTTACTACTTGAGTATCTTCTGGTACACGTATATTATCTTTAAAATATTGTACTGTATAACTTACTTCTTTTGTTTGTTCTTCATCTATTATATAATATACTTTTATTACATCTCCATTATTTACTACATCTGGGATTGGCTCTGGAGTTGTTTTATCTAGTTTATAACCATAATATTTATTAACTGTATTAATTTTTGTTTTATCAACTCTTAAAGTATCTTCTTCTAATATTTGTACTGTATTTTTTACAATTTGTGTATCTTTATCTTGTTTTAATCCTGAAATATAGTATTCAACAGTATAGCTTATTTCTTTTGTTTGGCTTTCATCTATTACATAATATACTTTTATTACATCACCATTTTCAACTGTATCTGGTAATTTTGTTATTACATTGTTATTATTTTTTAGCTCTACTAATTTATATCCATAATATTTATCGGTTATATTTATTTGAGCTTTTTTAACTGTTAAAATATCATCTTCTAATAATTGAACTGTTTGTGATACAGTTTGTGTATCTTCTTCTACTTTTATACCTTCTTTATAATATTCTACTGTATAACTTAAGTTCTTTACCTGACTATCATCTGTTACATAATATACTTTTATAATATTATTATCTGGATTTGTTGTTATTTTCAATGGTACATTTTCAAGTCTACTGAATTTATATCCATCTTTTGGTTTTTCTGTATATTCTTCTACAATACTTTCAAATTCTGCACTTAATGTTTCTGTTTTTTCATTATCTTTTACATCATTATAATAATATTCTACTGTATAATCATAATGATTTTTTATCCATTTTGCTGTTATTTCTCCATCTTCTATTCCAAATGTATATTCTGTTCCATTTACTTCACCTTTTGTAGCTTCCCATTTATCAAAAGTATATCCTTCTTTTTCAGGTGTTCCAACATCAATTGTAGTTCCTACTAATTGGGGTTCTACTTCTGGTGTTGGATTTCCATCTAATGTTCCACCATCTAAGTTTATTGATAATCTTGATTTTACTTCTATTTTTAATACTGATGGCTCTCCTACATTATCTGCTACGTCTATTGCTTTTATATGAATATATTTTCCATTATTTACTAGCTCTACTAATATACTTTCATCTTCTACATATGTTGCTGTACTTATATCAAAATCTGTATTTTCACTATTTGTATCAATTATATAATAATATCCTTTTGTTCCTGTTGTTACTGTTTCTGTTCTTTGATTTGATGTTGAAAGAAGTAAGCTATTATCTGTATCATCATATGCTTCTACATAATATGAATATGTACTTCCATTATCTACTGCATTATAATTTACTTTTATTTTATTAACTTCTTTTACACCTTCTGCAGAAATTGTTGGTGCATTTGGTGCTTTTAAGTCTTGTGCTGAATTATCTGTAAAGCCTATATCTTTTGTTCTTTGTTTTAAGTAAAATAATGTGTTTGCTAAAACTTTTCTCTCGTCTGGTGTTGATTCACACTTTGAATGTCCTGTTTGTATCATTGCTGTATTATTCCAAGTTGTTAAATAATATACTGGGCTTCCTGTTCCACCTGCATTATAATAATTATTTATTGAACGAGTAGAACCATGACCATCAAGTCCATCTACAAATGTCAACCATACATTACCTAAAGCTGCATTTGAATTTGTGTGTGTTTGTGGAATAGTTAATTTACTCCCTACTGGAATTTCATATGGAAAATTAGTTAACAATCCGCTTTTCTTTACTTCTACTTTTGTTGAAGTATATGTCCAATCTCCTACCTTATCAATAGTATTTATATCTGAAGGCATATTATTGTAATATCCTACCTCTATATTAAAATATTTTCTTATTTTAGAAAGTCCTACATTATAATTGTTATATCCTATTACATCATGTCCTCCTAAAATTCCATAACCAGATTTAATATACTCTTCTAAAAGCTCAACTGCTCTACTATTTGGATGTACACCGCCATTTGCATCCCAAGTTCCAACCATAACTACATCATAATCCCAAATAGTATCTGGATTATTATTAAAATCTTGCATACTCATAGGTGTTACTTTTATAATTTGTTGCCCTGTTATCGGATTTTTTCCATATGCATCAAAAGTTGTTGTAGTGCTTCCTTCAGTCATAGTTCCACCTTCCATCCATGCTTTTAATGAAGCTGACTTTGGAAGATTTTCTGATGTTCCATCTACATACCTAAATGTTACTGTTGGTATAGTATAATTACTATTAGATTCGGGATATACATTTAATACTTTAATAGGTTCAATTTCTTTATAAAAATTAACTGTTGAAATTGATTCCCATTCTGCTCCATCTTCATCATCTTTTCTTTGGTATGCTCTAAATACTTTATTTTCTGCATCATATGTAGACCAATCTAAATCTACTCCACCTTTTCCATTTGCTGCTGTTAAATTTACTTCTGTTGTTAATTCTAATTCTGGTATTTTAAATTCATATACTTCACTTACATTTCCTACATTATCTTCTGCTACTACATAAACGTATTTCATCTCATTTATATTTTGTATAACTAATTCTTCGCCTACTGCAACTTCTGTACTATCATATTTTGATACTACTGGAGTTGCTAATTTATTTTTAGTTGCTACAAATCTATATTTTGAAACTCCTGAACCTTCTCCAAGTATTTCATGTCTATCATTTACTGTTATATTTAACTTATTATTATTTAACTTTGCTTTTGTTATTGTCGGTGCTGTATTATCTATTTTATCAATTGTTATTGTTTGAGCTTTTACATTTCCTAATTCATCTTTATAAAATACTCTTGCTTGTGTTGGCTCATAAACATCACCAATAAATTTGTAATCTCTTGAATATGTATTTCCTTGTCTATCTGCTAATGCATAATCCTTTACATCATTAAATGCTATTGATACATTTCCAATTCCATAATCTGTTGCTTCAAATGTAAATTCTTTTTCTCTTGCCCAATCTCCCATTATTTCTGTACCAGATATTGCTTGTGGGGCAATAGTATCAACTTTTCTAATTGTAAATTCTTGAGTAGTACTATTATTACATGCATCTGTAACTATTGCTGTAAATGTTCTACCTGTTAACCCAGCCTCAATTTCTGGTGTGAATGATATAGAATAATTACCATTTGTTACAGTTGTTTCACCTTTAAATAAAGAGTTTTCTTCATCATCTAATATTTCTACTGTTACTGTATTACAATAATTTTCTGTACCTGAAATTGTAATTGGTTTTGTTTTACTCCATTCAATTAAAGAGCTATCATCTGATGTTATGTTTGTTATTGTTGGTTCGATTGGATCTGGTGCAATATAAAATTGTGCCATCAATCTACTTTCTCCTCCATCTAAATTAACATAAGCATCTGTCCAACAAAAATATAATGATTTCCATGTTGATTTAAATGTTACTGTTGATGTTAAAGTTATATCTGTTCCGCCAACAGTTCCATCAACAGAATTTGTTCTTGTTTGATAAGGATCTCCTACATTTCTTATTCCACTTGTTCTTTTATAAGTTGCTCCATTTGAAAATTTAAATTTTGTAATAACTGTATATGTTGCTGGAGCAGTAGAATTATTTGTTATCGTAAGATCTACTGTTCCATATTCATTTCCACAAAATTCACAAATTATTTTTTTCTCTGCTGATACTATTAATTTATGTTTGTTAGTAGTGTAATTATAACCACATATTGCACATTTACCTAAATTATTACAATCTATTATTGTACCATCTGATTTATAACATCTTCTTTCATCATTAGTATCAGCTTTATATATCTCACCAACTCCATATGAATTTAAATAATAACAATATATAGGCTCATCATTACAAACTTTACAAATTTTTATATGACTACAATACTCTGAAAATGGCGAATAAGTTTTTCCATCCCATACACAAGGTTTATATCCAATATATGAATATCCACATTTGCATGTTTTTGTATAATAATTATTTTTTCCACATGATTCGACTCCCGTCGCCCATGTTGTTGTATATGTATGTACAATTTCTTGTTGCTTTTCTCCACATGCCATACATTCTTGCCAATGCATATTTTCATCATACATTGTTTTCCAAAGATGTTCGTGCTGAGTTTCCTTTCCAAGAATTAATCCTGTTACATCTACAACTGTTATATCTGATGCTGACCTTAACAAGCTTCTAATATCTGTAGCTTCTATTACTTCTGATAATTCAACTGCAATATTTTCATTATCTACTTTACTTTCTTCTGCAACACTAGATTCTACTACAGAAAAAAGTATTAAAAAAGATATCATCATAATAAAAACCACTTTAATTAGTAAATCTTTTTTCTTCATTTTCCATGCTCTCCTTTTTTTTCTATTTCTTCTCTTTATATAATAAAACTTTTTTTCAGCATTTTACATGGTAGTTATTTCCATCATGAATTAAAATAGTATCCTCTTAAAAGCACACTATTTTTTAGTTTCATTTTTTGAACACATTATTTGTGTATAATTTATATACTCATAATACGCTTTTTTTCTAGAGTATACAAGTGCTGAATTCTGCCAAACTCTATATAGTCTGTTATTCCGTAATTTTTATAAAATTATATCTTTTTGATTAATTTTTTACTGATTTGATATTTTTTCTAGGGAATTCCGCACTTATAGTCATTTTTTTATTATTCATAGTATGTGTATATAATAAGCATACTTTTTATGTATTATAATTGTTAAATATTTTCCAATTTTTCCCATAATTTGGTATATTAAAAATTTCATTGGGTAAAATCTCTCTAAAGAAGATATCTTCTTTAAATTTAATACAAAAGAGGACGTGCTGTCCTAGAAAGGATGATACTATATGAAAAATTGTTTATCAAATAACAAAATTGTTTTAATACTTACTTTTATTATTTTAGTTCTTTTGGTAAGTCTTTTTGCCACATGTTTTGGTATGGAAGATTATCAAACTCTTGATTTCTCTTTTGGAATCGTTAATACAGATTATTTAAACATGAGAAGTGGTGCTGGAATAAATTATGATTCTATAGACCTTTTAAAGAAAAATGAATATGTAAGGGTATATGGAAAAATTGGAGAATGGTATATTATTCAAAATGAAGAAAATAAAATTGGTACAGCTAATGTAAAATATATAACTCCTACCAGTGAACAAAAAGCCCCAGTATCTAATACAGAAACTATAAATGAAGTGTCTAACACTAATTTAACAAGTGATGAATCTGAACTTCTCTCTTTAATAAATATGGAAAGACAAAAAAATAATTTATCAAATTTAGAGATTGACGAAAACTTGCAAAATGTTGCTAGACTTAAAGCTCAAGATCTGGTAGAAAATAATTATTTCTCACATATTTCACCTGTATATGGAACTCCTTTTGAAATGCTAAAAAAGCACAGTATTGCATATAAGACTGCTAGTGAAAATATAGCTGGAAATACCAGCGTTTCTTCTGCTCTTGATAGTTGGTTAAAATCTGAAGACCATAAGAAAAATATTTTAAGTAATGATTATAACTATACTGGCATTGGTATTGTTGATAGTATTGCTTATGGGAAAATTATTGTAGAACTTTTTGTAGGAAAATAAAAAACTACATTCTGAATAACTCGATAAAAAAATTTATTTTAATTATATAAATTTATACAAAATAAAGGACAGCTAAAAAACTGTCCTTTTATTTTATTAAAATTTTCTTTTTCTTGCAGCCTCTGATTTTTTCTTTCTTTTTACACTAGGTTTTTCATAATGTTCTCTTTTTCTTACTTCTTGTAATACTCCATTTCTGGCACATTGTCTTTTAAATCTCTTTAATGCATCTTCTATATTACCATTATTAACTTTAACCTCTGACATTATTTTTCCCCTCCTTTCGAAGCCAAAAAAACATCTTGTGGGATTGATTTTTTTATGTAATTAATCCTCTCGTTTTATGCTTAACTGCTTAATATTATACAGTCTCTGGTTAAAAATGTCAATACTTAATTTATCTCAAATAATTCTCCTATTGATGTTTCTTCGTGTATTCTTTTTATTGCTTCTGCAAAAAGCTCTGATATTGATACTACTACTATTTTATCAATTTGTTTTTCTTTTGGTAATGGAACTGTACTTGTCATAACCACTTCTTTAATTTCAGAATTTTTAATTCTTTCTATTGCTGGTCCTGATAAAATTCCATGTGTACATCCTATATATACATCTTTTGCTCCAAACTGTTTTATTACTGATACTGTTTCCATTATTGAACCGGCTGTATCTACTTCATCGTCAAATACTAACGCATTCTTTCCTTTTATATCTCCTATAACACTTGTTGATATTGCTCTATCATCATTTCCATCTCTTCTTTTATCTACAAGTGCTATTGGACATTTAAAATGTTCTGCATATTTGTAAGCTTTTTTTGAGCTTCCCGCATCTGTTGCAACTACTACTTTATTATCTATATCTTTTTGATCAAAATATTTCTCAAGTAAACTTTGTCCTGTTAATACATCACAATTTATATTAAAGTATGCTTGTATTGCTCTATTATGTAAATCACAAGTTAAAACTCTATCTGCCCCCGCTGCTTCTATTAATTGTGCAAATAATTTAGCTGTAACTGGTATTCTTGGTTGATCTTTTTTATCAGATCTTGAATACATATAATATGGTAAAACTACTGTAATTCTTTTTGCTGAAGCTCTTTTTACTGCATCTATTGTTATTAATAATTCCATTATTCTTTCATTTACTGGTGGCTCTGTTGTTTGAATTAGAAATACATCTTTATCTCTAACTGTTTCTAAAATTTGAACAAAGTTATTATCATTTTTGAACTTCATCATATTAATTTTACCTTTTTCAGTTTTTAAGTAATCACAAATTTCTTCTGTAAATTTTTCTGCTGAACTACTACATGAGAAAATTTTTAAATTATCCATTTTTCCTTTTACATTAATTTTATTAATGTATCTCCTTTTTTTATTTAGGTATTATATAAGGAAACCTATAAACCTTCTACCCTTTCGGGCTTAGATTACGTATGTTCTGTTTTCCTACTTATACATAATCTAATAGATTCTTTTTTACCTTTATTAGGAAGGAATAGCTCTCTTTAATATCTAATATGTTATTGTACATGTTCCTTAAAACATATAATCTAAACTAATATTAGAGTACGCACGGCACCCGGCATTGTTGTTGCTGTTAGTAGGTGCATTCCAAGTATTACGGCACCCCGCTGGGTAATTAGACGATGCATTGTTGTAGCCACCTCCACGGAACACACGGCACGAAGTGCCTGTAAAACTCCACCTTTGAACTATCCCTAATTTATATATTTTTATATAAATTTCATATATTTATAAATAGCTTTTAATAATTACACTTTCTACCCTTTTGGGCTTAGATTATGTATGTTCTGATTTCCCTACTTATACATAATCCAATAGATTCATTTTTACCTATACTAGGAAGGAATAATTCTCTTTAATATCTAATATGTTATTGTACATGTTCCTTAAAACATATAATCTAAACTAATATTAGAGTACGCACGGCACCCGTCTGTTGTTGTTGCTGTTAGTAGGTGATACCCATGTATCACGTGCACTCGCTGGGTAATTAGACGCAAGGTCATTGTAGCAACCTCCACGTTTCACACGGCACGAAGTGCCTGAAAAAGACGCCTTTGAATTATCCCTAATTTATATATTTTATATAAATTTCATATATTTATAGATAATTTTTTACAATTACATTTTTAATCTTTTAAACTTATATTGTGTTTATTATTTATACATACATAATAATTAATTTTTAACTTTTAAAACTTATATTATGTATGCTCTACTCTTCTATTTTCAATTCCAGTAGCTGCTATCTTTTCTTTTACTTCTTTTATTTCATAAGCTGGTAGCTCTGCTACTGAATCATTGTTTACAATGGAAATTACGCTACTTTCTTTAGCAATTTCCTTACTACTCTGGCTTTCATCCTTACTATATTCTTTAAAGAATATAATTTTTGGATTTTTAGGTGTTTCATATCTTGCTTCATCACCAAATTTAAGTACTACTTCTTTTCCTTGTTTTAAACTTGCTTGTACATCAATTTTCTTTTGATTTGTTGACCCTCTAAACTTTAAGTCTGTAAGTTTCTTTTCTTCTATAAATTGACCATCTACTATTATATCGATATTTTCAAGTAATCCTTTAGTAAATGAAAATTCTTTATACATTTTGTTTAAAAGGTCTTCCTCAAATTTATATCCTGTATAGCACCAAATATTTTTATCTGGATACTTTTCTTTTACTTTTTTTACAAGTGGTAATAAACCTTCTTGATTAGCAAGTTCCATTGGTTCTCCACCTAATATTGAAAGTCCTGCTATATAATCATGATTCATTAAATCTAATATATAATCTATTGTACTATCATCAAATTTCTTTCCATAATTAAAATCCCATGCTTCTTTGTTATGACATCCTTTACAATGAAAATGGCATCCACTTACATATATTGAAACTCTTATACCTGTTCCATCTTGTACATCTATAGTTTTTATATCTGCATAGTTCATATCATAATCCCCTTTTATTTATGCTAGACCTACAATAAGCCGTTTGAATACAATTTATATTAAATTCAAACGGCTTATCTATCAAATTACTCTTTTGTAATCCTTTTTTTATTCTTTCGTATTTTATTAAATGTGTAGTACTCTTGATTTTATTTCTTTTGTTTTTCCAACATTCCAGAAATTTTCTCCTAAGTATCCACATGTTCTTCTTGTTACATTCATTTTGTTATGGTCTTTATTACCGCATTGTGGACATTCCCATTCATTTTGTTCATTAATTATAATTTCTCCATCAAATCCACAAACGTGACAATAATCTGATTTTGTATTAAATTCAGCATATTGAATATTATCATATATAAATTTTACTATTTCTTCTAAAGCTTCTAAATTGTTTTTCATATTTGGTATTTCAACATATGAAATAGCTCCACCTGAAGAAATTGGTTGATATTTGCTTTCAAATTTTAATTTATCAAATGCATTTATTTTCTCTCTAACATCTACATGATAAGAATTTGTGTAGTATCCTTTATCTGTTATATCTTCAATATCTCCAAATCTTTCTCTATCAACTCTTGCAAATCTATAACATAAACTTTCTGCTGGTGTTCCATATAATGCAAATCCAAGTCCTGTTTCAGATTTCCATCTATCTACTGTTTCTCTTAAATGTTTCATTACTCTTAATGAAAATTCTTCTCCTACTGGATCTGTGTGACTTACACCTTTCATTAATTTTGTTACTTCATATAATCCTATATATCCTAAAGATATTGTTGAGAAACAACTGTTAAGTAATTTATCTATTGTTTCATCATTATTTAATCTTGCTATTGCTCCATATTGCCAATGTATTGGTGATGCTGTTGCCATTGTTCCAAGTAAAGCATTGTGTCTGCACATTAAAGCATCAAAACATAATTCTAATCTTTCATCAAATAATTTCCAGAATTTTTCTTCATTTCCATTAGCTATAATTCCTATTTGAGGTAAATTAATACTTACAACACCTTGATTAAATCTTGATTCAAATACGTATTCACCTTTTTCGTTTTTCCAAGGAGATAAAAAGCTTCTACATCCCATTGGACTAAATACATTTCCCTCATAGTTTTCTCTCATTATTTTTGCTGATATATAATCTGGATATAATCTTTTTGAAGAACATTTTACTGCAAGTTTTGTTAAATAATCATATTTTCCACCTTTTAAACAGTTATGTTCATCTAGTACATATATTAATTTTGGAAATGCTGGTGTTACATATACACCTTTTTCATTTTTTATTCCTTGTAATCTTTGATTTAAGATTTCTTCAATTATCATTGCATTTTCTTCAATATATTCATCATCTTTATCTAAATACATGAATATTGTTACAAATGGGCTTTGTCCGTTTGTAGTCATTAATGTATTTATTTGATATTGAATTGTTTGAACTCCTGCTGATAAATCTTCTTGTCTTCTTTCTATTGCATCTTCTGTTGCTCTTTCATGACATTCTTCTTTTGAAAGTCCTTTTTCAACATATCCTAAAAATCTCTTTTTATATACTTTATCATAAGTTTTTCTTAAATATTTTCCTAAATGACGTATATCAACAGATTGTCCACCATATTGGCTACTTGCAACTGCTGCTATAATTTGAGTCATTACTGTACATGCTACTTGAAAACTCTTTGGACTTTCTATCATTTTTCCATTCATAACTGTTCCATTATCTAGCATATCTCCTATATTAACTAAACAGCAGTTATGCATTGGTTGAACAAAATAATCTTTGTCATGAAAATGTAGAACTCCATCACTATGTGCTTTTACTATTCTTTCAGGTAACATTAATCTATCTGCTAAATCTTTTGAACATTCTCCTGCAATTAAATCTCTTTGTGTTGAAACTAAAACAGCATTTTTATTACTGTTTTCTTCCATTGTTTCTTTATTTGTATTTCTAACTAAACTTAATATACTTTCATCTGTTGAGTTTGCTTCACGAATTAATGCATGTTTATCTCTATATAAAATATATTTTTTAGCAAGTGTAAACTTACCAAATTCCATTAATTTACGTTCTATAACATCTTGAATTTCTTCAACTGTCATTGATGGTTTATTTAATCCTTCTATATATTTTGTTATAAATTCTATTGATGATCTTGATATTTTATCTTTACCACCTACTTCTTTATTAGCATTGCTTATTGCAATAACTATTTTATCACTATTGTACTCAACTTTTCTTCCATCTCTTTTTACTACTTTCATTTTGGACCCCCGCTATAGAACTATATTTATCTTTATTATTTTTATCTTTTGTACTTCACATCCAAAAGTATTTTACCATTTTAAAAAGTAATGTCAAATTCATACTCTTTATGTATCCAAACCTTAGAAACGTTTACTTTTCAAGTGTTATACGTAGTTACTTTTTTCATTATTTTTCTTATTAAATTTGTGTTAAATTCTGAAAACTTGTTCGCTCTAAGATTATCCAAAAATTTACATTTTTTTTATTTCATTATTATTACATTTTTGAGTTTTTTATATTTTTATTTAATTTTCATATCTATTTTAATATACTTTTAAAAGAAATCGATAATTATTTTCAATTTAAAATATTCTAATTTAGATTATTAAATTAATCAAAAATAATAATAAAAATTATAGAATTTATATACTAAAAAACAATTGTGGACATTATGAAAATTGCAAAAAAAGCTTTAGATATTTCTACCTAAAGCTTTTTTATATACTATATTAAATTTTATTGTTCTTCTCTTGCTTTTACTATAACTCTTTGTTTACTATCATCAGTACAAGTAATTAATGTTATTTCTTTTAATCCATTTGTTCTTTGTGTTGTACAATCTGTATCATCAGGTTCTACAACATATTTATCATATACTTTATATGTAACTGTTCCTGTATTTCCAATCATATCTGTTATTTCTATTGCATCTCCTATATTCATCTTTGGAACATGACTAAAGAATTTATCACTTCTATAATTATGACCTACTATACAATAGTTACCAACTTGATTTACGTCACATCCCCAAAACTTACATGGTGATATTTTTAATAATTCATCTGTTGTTTCATTTAATATTGGATATGTACAATTTATTGAAGGTATATTTATTTTTGCTTCAGCATAATATCTTGTTCCTGCTGATGTTTCTAGCCATTCTATATTATCTTCTTTATTCTGTTCTTCAACTGGTTTAGAATAAATTACTTCAAATGGATCTTCTGTATTTAATATTACAACTATTGAATTATTTGCAAATTTAATTGTTGTATCATCTGCTACTTTATCTTCAAAAGATAGATTTGATAATATTTCTTGTGATATTGCTTCGTTTTTATTTTTATCATATTCTGCATATATATAATATGAAAATAAAATACATACTAAAAAAACAGAAATGAAGAAATCGATTTTATACATTCTCTTCTTTCTTTTTAATTCAGGTGTAATATATAATTTCTCAGATACTAAAATTTGGTTCATATTCATACCTTTCTTACACAATATCAATTTAATTATAACATTTAATTTTTTGCTAATCAAGGGATTTTTTTAAGATTTTAAAATTACATAAATTTTCCTTTTTTAAATAATTTTTCTACTATTCTATAATAATTATACTTTTATTTATAGCAAATATGTGTACAATTTTAAAAATATTTATATATAGAAATTCACATATTATATGAAAAGTAGAGTCTTTAAAAAACTCTACTTCTTTTATTACCATATATTATCTACTGCATTTTTTTTAGGTCTACTTATTTTTCTTAATTTTTTAAATATTCCATTTTGATTTTTTTCTTCTTTAGTTAATTCCATATCTTCTATTTCGTTTTTGCTTGATGTTCTTTGAATTTTAACATTTCCAAATATATCTTCATCTTCAAAATTTTCATCATCATCAAAAATAGTTGTTTTTACTGGTTGATTACTAAAAATGCTTTCTTCCTCATCTTCAAAAATTTCTTCAGCTTCAACTTTTTTCTTTGCTTCTAATACACTTTTTTCTATAAAATCAGTTTCTTGATATTTTTCTCCAAATATATCAAATTCTTCTTCAGAAAAATTTTCTGCTTCTTCTATCTCTTCTTCGGTTATTTCATCATAAGCTGTATATGGATTTTCATTTATTTCTTCATCCTCATCTTCGTCTTCTTCATATTCATCATCATCATATTCTTCTGAATCTTCTTCATCGCCGTAATCTTCTTCATCATAATCTTCTTCGCTATATTCTTCGTCTTCGTATTCCTCTTCTTCATAGTCATCATCATATTCACTATCATATTCTTCTTGTTCTTCTTCATATTCGTCTTCTTCATCAGTATAGCTTCTTTCTTTTATTTCAAAAGGCATTTTTGGAGTTTTTGGTTTTTCTTCTTGTTCTACTACTGGTTCTTTAGCTTTTTCTTCTTGAACTGGTTTTACCTCCTCTTGCTCTTCTTGCATATCATCATCTGTTTCTTTAGGAATATCAAACTCAGCAACTTCTTTTCCAAATACTTCTGAAACATTTTTATAGAATACTGTATATATATTTTTGATTCCTTCTATTCTCCAATAATTTGAATTTATTAATGTAGCTGTGTTTAAGTTTACACGATTTTTTTCTTTTTTGAATTTTTCTTCTTTTTGCTTTATTTCAATTACATATGATTTATTATATAGTTCTTTATATGCTTTTTTTGTTGCTTTATTTGTTATTTCTTTTACTAATAAACTAAATAAATTATTAATTTGAACTATATCTGTATTAAATCCTTCACATGCTTCACTCATTAATCTATTATGAGATTTTCTACCATGTATTACTGTCATTCTTTCATAGTCTAAGAACTGGAATATATATTCTTTTACTGCTAATACAAAATCTACTTTTGCTTTTTCATTTCTAGCATATTTTTTATGTAATTCTACTCTAGCACTTCCATTTTCTATTTCACTTAATAATTTTGCCATTTTATCGTAAATAACTAAATATGATGCTACTTCTTTTTTTGCCATATCAACACCTAATTTAGTTGCACTATTCATTACTTCTGGATTAAATGGAATTTTTTCACCTTTTCCGTTTTTATCTAAAATTTCTATAATAGAATCATTATCATCAAATTTTGAAAATCCTTTTGCAACTTCTAAATTTTCTTGTGATATTCCTTCAAAATTTTTCTTGGCAACTTCATATATTTCATTATATTCATTTTCTGCCATCTTTTTATATCTTCTACATTTTGAAAGTTCAAATTTTTTATCATTAAATTCAGTCATAGCATTTAATAGATTTTCTTTATTATCTTTCATTGCTTCATTATTTTTTTCAACATCTAGTTCTATCTTTTCAATACATCTTCTTGTATCATCTACTTTTCCATCAATATTGTTAAATAATAAGTTTCGATTATATTCCATTTTAGCACTTTTTTTGTATAATTTATCTTGTGCTAACTGTACTGATTTTATTTTTCTTAAACTATCATTATATTCTTGTGTTGCTTCAAGTTCTTTTTGATAGTTTGTTTGAAACTTTTCTAATTTTTCAATTAATTCGCAATAATTGTTAAAGTTATCTCTTAAATTACATTCTCTTCTATAATCTAATAAATTTTCGAAATATCTTTCTAATACAATTGCACTTCTTTCATACATACTAAAAATGCCTCCACTTTAAAATCTAATTTCTTTCACATTATATATAATTTTTTTCAAAATGTCCATAGAAAATCAAAGAAATTCTGTCAATTATTGAATTTTTTTATTATAACTTTATCATAAAAAGTCGAGACCAATATTTTCTATCAAATATAAATTTAAAGAAAATTTTAGTCTCGATATAATTTATTTCAAAAATCCATTTATTATTTTTTCTTCTGCTTGTTTTTCATCAAGTCCTAAAGTCATTAATTTAGTTAATTGCTCTCCTGCTATTTTTCCTATAGCAGCCTCATGAATTAATCTAGCATCTATGCTATTTGCTAATATTTCTGGAACTGCCTTTACAACACCTTTGTCCATTATTATAGCATCACATTCAACATGTCCATAACACTCTGTATTTCCAGCAACTTTAGATATAAATTCTTGTTTTGAATTATCTTTTGCAACTGACCTTGATGTAACATGTGTACTTGCATTTTTACCATTTAAGTTTACTTCAAATACTGTTTTTGCAAATTGTTCTTGATGTGTCATAATTTTTTCTGTAACTACAAAATTACTATTTTCCTCTAAATTTCCAACTGTTTCTCTTATTGTAGAATCAACACCTTCAATTTGCCATGTTTCCATCTCTAATACAGAATCTTTTTTTAAATTTACTACAGTTTTTGGATTAAGTACTCTTTCTCCTGTTCCAGTTCCTTCACCATAATGTTTTTCTATATATCTAACTTTTGCTCCCTCTTCTAGATAAAAAGTATGAATTCCATCATGTCTAGATAATAAATGATGATCATTATGAATTCCACATCCTGCAATTATAGTAATATCAGCATTTTTACCAATATAAAAATCATTATATACTAAATCTGATACTCCACTTTCTGTTATCATTACTGGTATATGAATAAATTCATGTTTTGTATTTTCTTTAACTACTATATCAATTCCTGGTTTATCTGTTTTACTTATAATATTTATATTTTCTGTTGTCTTTCTTTCAATACCTTGTCCATTTTCTCTTATATTATAAGCTCCTTCTTTAAATTCAGAATTATCAGCAATTTTTTCTAAAAGATTTTTTTCTATATCATTTAATTTTTTATCCATTTTTTCCTGTATAATCAATTATCTATGTAACCGATTAGTCCCTTTCTCCTTATATAATATTGCTAATTATAATTTTAGCTTGGCATTTTGAATTCTCCTAGTAAATTAAACTTATTTAACTTTACTACAAACTTTTGATGTATTACTTAATAAATTAGGTAGTATATCATCTTTTTTACCTATTTCTTTTATTTTTCCTTTTTCTATTAAAATAATTTCATCAGCTATGTTCAAAATCCTCTCTTGATGTGAAATTATAACTATTGAGCCACCTTTTATTTTATCATGCATGTCCTCAAATACATCAATTAAACTATTAAAACTCCATAAATCTATTCCCGCTTCTGGTTCATCAAATACAGATAATTTTGTTTCTCTTGCTACTACTGTTGCAATCTCGATTCTTTTTAATTCCCCACCAGAAAGTGATGAATTAATTTCTCTTTTTATATAATCTTTTGGACATAATCCTACTGAAGATAATATATCACATTTTTCTGAAAATTTTGTTTCTCTCCCAACTGATAATTCTAATAAATCTCCAACAGTAATCCCTTTAAATTTTACAGGTTGTTGAAATGCAAATCCTATTCCCATCTTTGCTCTTTCAGAAATACTTTTATTTGTTATATCTTCTCCATTAAAAATAATTTTTCCTGAATCTGGTTTTACTATTCCCATTATAACTTTTGCAAGAGTTGATTTTCCTCCCCCATTTGGTCCTGTTATAACTATAAATTTTTCATTTTCGATAGTTAAACTAACATTATCTAATATTTTTTTGTCATCTCTTTCAAAACATATATCTTTTAATTCTAACATAATATCCCTTTCATGTTTTATAAATTTAAAATCTATTTTTATTATTTTTTTCGTATAATTTAAAATCGTTATTATTATAACTCATTTTTCAAAAAAAATAAAGATTTATGTAAAAGTCTAATTTAAAAAATTTATTAAAGATATTAATTTAGTAAATACTATTATTACTAAAAAAACTTGCAAGCACATTTCTTTATAAATATAACATTTTTTAAGGTCTTTATATATAACCTTGTTATAAATAACTTTTCATGCTATAATTATGTTAATTAGTTTTACTAATTCTTATATAATGGAGGTGACAGTATGTTTTTCTTCACATGGCTTTTCGACGTAATATTAGAATTTTGCTTTTCCCTTCCCGTAAAGCTTTTTTTCATAATATTACTGATGATGCCACTGATTATCTTCCTTAACTTCTTGTGGAAACACAAGTGGTGTTTGGTAGCCGTTTTGGTCGTTGTTTGGGTAATTCGGCTCATACTGTAGCCATCCCATTCAAAAGACATATGCGACTGCATAACAAAAACCTGCATTTTTGATTTAAAGATAACTCTTTAAAATTAGAAATGCAGGTTTCTTTTTTCTCTTTACAAACATATTTAATTAGATATATAATGTGAGCATAGTAATCTTGCTTGATAAGGGGGAATGACTATGTTACTAAAACAATTAATTTCTGAAGTCGAAACAATAAACACAGTTGGTGATCTAAATTTAGATATAACTAATATTCATTCAGACTCAAGAAAAATTAAAGAAGGTGGTCTTTTTATAGCAATAAATGGATTTTCAAAAGATGGTGTTCAATTTATTCCTGATGCTATAAAAAATGGTGCAAAAGCATTAATTGTAGAACCAAATGTTGATTTGAATTCATTAGATATTCCAGCTAATATACCTGCTATATCTGTAAAAAATACAAGAAAAGCTTTAGCTCAAACAGCATGTAGCTTTTATGATAACCCTTCTAAAAAATTAAAACTTATAGGTATTACAGGTACAAAAGGAAAAACAACTACAACTTTCATGGTAAAATCTATTTTGCAAGCACATGGATTAAATGTTGGTCTAATAGGCAGTATCGCTGTATATATTAATGATGAAAAAATAGAAGATACAGATAGAACAACACCAGAAAGTATTGAAATTCAAAAACATCTAGCAAATATGGTAGAAAAAAATGTAGATGTTGCAATAATCGAAGTTTCATCACAAGCTATGAAATTAGATAGAGTTACTGGTTGCGAATTTGATATTGGACTTTTTACAAATCTTTCAGAAGATCATATAAGTCCAAAAGAACATCCAACTATGGAAGATTATTTTAATTGTAAATTAGAACTTCTAAAACTTGCTAAACATGGCGTTATAAATAATGATGATGAAAAAGTAAAAACAATAAAAAATTTACTACCAAACAAAGATATAAGAACATTTGCAATAGATAATCCAGCAGACTTTAAAGTAAATCCTAGTGAACTTAAAATAACAGACTCATATATTGACTTTTCTATTCTATTTAATGGAAAAGAAGAACAAATTGAAGCTTGTATTCCAGGGAAATTTAGTGTATATAATGCTGCTGGTGCAATAGCAGTTTCTTCTTATTTTGATGTTACAGCAGATGAAATAAGAAAAGCTCTAAAAAATTTAAAAGTTTTAGGAAGAAGTGAATTAGTACCTAATAAATTAGGTCTTACAATTATGATAGATTATGCACATACACCTTCTAGTTTGGAAAGTATTCTAACAGCAGTTAATACTTATGCTAAAGGAAAAGTTATATGTGCTTGGGGTGTTGGTGGAGATAGAGATGCTACAAAACGTCCAATTATGGGGGAAATTTCTGGTCGTCTTGCTGATTACACAGTTTTAATGTCTGATCAAGTTAGAACTGAAGATCCTTTAAAAATTTTAAAAGAAATTGAAGTTGGAATAATTCCAACAGGAAAACCTTACAAAATTGTAGTAGATAGAACTGAGGGAATAAAATATGCTATTTCAATTGCAAAACCTGGAGATATTATTGTTATTCCAGGTCTTGGACATGATTTATACCTAGAAAGAAATGGTGTAAAATATCCTTATGATGAAAGAAAAGTTATAGCTAAGCTAATTGATGAAATGATAGCTTCAGGAGAAAGACAAGCTATAAATTAATAATTCTTACAAATTATGATACGCATAGCACTTTCCTATAAAATAAAAAATAAGATTCGAGTTATTTTTAACTTGAATCTTATTTTTTTATAACATATTTATAAAATCTCTTCTTCTAATCTTATTAATTGATTATATTTTGCTATTCTATCTCCTCTTCTAGGTCCTCCAATTTTAATGTATGTAGAATTTAAAGCTACAGCTAAATCACACATAAATACATCTTCTGTTTCAATAGATCTTTGTGAAACACATGTTATCATATTTTCTTTTTTAGCTTTATTAAATGCTTCTATTGTTCCTGTTAAAGTTCCAACTTGGTTCATTTTTATTATAATTCCATTTGCAATTTTATTATTTATATATTTCTCTTGAGTTGCAAATAAATCATCTCCAACTATGTGTATATTTTTATGTTCTAGTAACATTCTTTTCCAATATTCTACATCTCCTGAATCAAATGGATCTTCAATATATTTAATATTATACTTTTCAATGTATTTACTTAATATATCATTCAACTGCTTAGAATTCATTTTTTGACTTTGATATGTATAAAATCCATTTTCAAAAAAATGTTCTGCTGCAACATCTATAGCAATACTTACTTCTTTTTCATGTTTTAGTATTTTAATTGTATCTATAATCATTTCAAATTTTTCTTCTATCGTCATATCATTTACAATCATTCCACTTGATGCACCATAAGCTTTTAAATTATTACTTTCTTTTAATTTATTTTCTATATAACCATAAATTTCACTTATTATTTGTATTCCTTTTGAAAATGACCTGACATTTACTGCAATCATTATATTTTGAATCGAACCTTTTTCTTTTTTATTATGTACGCCTCCTGAAAATATTGCAATTAACGGAATCGGCATTTTCTTTTCAAAATTATGATTTCCAATATTTGAAATATATTGCATTAAATTCAAATTCTTTTCGTGTGCCATCAATCTAGCAAATGCTAATGAAAATGGTAAACAAATATTAGATCCTAAATCTTTCATATAATTATTTAAAACATTATCAAAATCCTTTTGATTTTTTATTTCTATATTACAAATTTCTGTAACTAATTCATCAAAACAACTTTTATTAATATTTCTTTTTGTTATTGCTTCTCTTCTACCTGGAACAATTGCTGATGGTGATGATGCAATTACTTTATAATTACTATTATCTATCATTTCAACTTCTATCGCTACTTTTCCTTCTGAATTTAATATATTTCTTAATTTTACATTTTTTATTTTAATCATTAAAATTCCCCATTTTCTTAATATATGGCAATATATCAATTGCTTTTTCTATTGGTAACTTTCCTCTAAAAGCATTTTCTTCATCAAATTTTATAGTTCCATCACTTTTAAAATTACCTCCTGAAATTAAAACTGGAACTTTGTCTGTAGAATGTATTTTTAATTCGCATGGTGTAGCATGGTCGCATGTTACAATAACAATATCCTCTTCTGATAAATCTTCTATTAAATTTGATATAAAATATTTATCAATAAATTCAATTGCTTTAACCTTTTCTTTTGGTTTATTATCATGACCTGGTTCATCTGGTCCCTTTATATGAATAAACTTAACATCAGCTTCATCTTGTACTAATAGTTTCTCAGAATTAATCAGAAAATCTTTATCTAATTGTAAATCTAAAGACTTAGAAAAAGTAAATTTTCCACCTATTAATTTGGCTATTGTATTTTCAGCAGGCAATTGACCATACATAGAAATAGTAAGTCCAAATTTTTCTTTAAATTCTGGCATTTTCTTAGGCTTTTCTCCGCCATCTCTAAAAATTAAATAGTTTGCTGGTAATTGCCCTTTTTCTTTTCTTAGAGTATTTACTTTATCTTTTAATAAAATTTTATTTGATTCTTCTACAAAATAATTTACTATTTTAGCTGTTAATATACTATCTTCCTTTTGATCTAATGAAAAACATTTTAATGGCTTTGGCTCATAATCTTTTACAGGAATTCCCCACACACCATTTTTCTTAAAACCAGGATCTGTATTTGATACATTTCCAGATAAATTTACTTTGTTACTATAAAATACTACTATTCCTCTATGATGACCAAATGCTATCAATTTAAACTCAACACCAAATTTATCTAAATTAACATTGTCAGATATATTTTTAGCTAAAGTTTGTAGCTCACTGTCATTTAAAGCTCTTGCACACCTTCTATCTAGTATTCCTTTTTCTTTATCATAAGATGCAAAATTAATTCTAAAAGCTGCATAATTATATTCTTTTTCTATAAATCCTGTACCTAATCCCTCTAAAGTCCCTCTTCCTGGATAATATATTTTTGGATCATATGAAAGCAATGCCATACTTCCTGAATCAGATTCTGGTACTATTTGTTCATCTATAACAGTAACTAAAGCTTGACTTCCTCTTTTAGCTAACTTATCTAATGATGGTGTATTAGCTATTTGTAATGGTGTTTTATTTCCAAGCAATTCTATTTTTCTATCAGCTGCACCATCTAATATAATCATATAAATATTCATATTACTATCCTTTAAAATTAAATTCCTTAATTTAATTCTATAATCGTTTTTTAGAGCTGTAAAATGAATATTTATTTTTTAGTTATTACTTTAGGTTATTACTAATTTTTATAGACACAAAAAAAGAGGTTATGTCTAATTAATTAAAACTTTAAACAAAACCTCCCCCCTTGTCTAAAACTTTAGAGAAAGCCTCTTCCTCTGTGTCTATATCTCAATTCTACCTTCAAATACAAATTCTGCCGGTCCTTTTAAAATTACATTTTCTAAGCAATTTATTTCTAATTTTCCACCTAATAAATCCACAATTACTCTACTTTCTGTGGATTTATATTTATTTGAAATAACAGCAGAAGCACATGCTCCTGTTCCACAAGCTAATGTTTCTCCTACTCCTCTTTCCCAAACTCTCATTTTTATCTTTTCCTTATCTATTATTTGTACAAATTCTACATTTGTTTTATTTGGAAAATATTTATAATCTTCTATCATTTTACCATATTTTTGAACATCAAAATTCTCCACATCTTCTACAAAACATACACTATGAGGATTTCCCATCGAAACTGGATAAACTTCAAATTCATCTATAGCTATTTTTCCATTTTTTTCATCATCTAAATAAATTACTGGTATCTTATCTAATTCAAAACAAGGTCTTCCAATTTCTACGCTTACTGATATTACTGTATCTCCTTCTATTTCTAATTTTACCTTTTTTATCCCAGCTAAAGTTTCTATGTAAAATTCTTCTTCTTTTATTAACTTTTTCTCATATACATATTTCGCAAAGCACCTTATACCATTTCCACACATTTCAGCTTCTGTTCCATCTTGATTAAAAATTCTCATTTTAAAATCAGAAACTTTGCTCTCTTCTATAATAATTACTCCATCTGCTCCAACTCCAAAATGTCTATCACATAAAAAATTAGTTAATAATTTAAAGCTGTATTCTAATTTATTTTCTAAATAATTTATTATTATAAAATCATTTCCTGTAGCTTGCATCTTTGAAAAATAAAACATACAATCACCTCTTAAGCAATTGTATGTTTATATTTCTTATTTATTCTAATTTTAGTTTTAAGAATAATATTAATTTATTACTATTATTGATTATATGCTGAGCCTTCGTCTATAACTATTCTTACAACTGTTCCTTGTTCTACTTCCGTTCCAAAGCTTGGATCTTGAAGTGTAACTGTACCTTTCTCTCCATCTATAGTTGCATTTAAGTTCTTAGATTTTAAAGAATTTATAGCTCCAGCTGATGTCATACCAGTTACATCAGGAACTATTTCTTTTTTTCTCGTATCTGCTTCTGATGAATATAAACAAATTACTGAATCTTCTCTAAGTGCTACACCAGCTTTTGGAACTTGATCTACTACTAAGGTTGTATTTGCATCTACTCCTTCATTTGCAACAATTACATTAAATCCTAAAGCTTGTAAATTTTTGCGAGCTTCACTTAAAGTTTGATTTTGTACATTTGGAACAGATATTAATTTTCCATCATCTAGTTCATCTGATGTATTATTAACATCACTAGAAGCAACTCCTAAATATGGTAGTACCTCTGTTAAAATTTCTCTAGCAGTAGGTCCTGCAGTTTCTCCACCTTGGTGATGAGCATATTCTTGAAGTCCATATAATGTTACAAGAACTACTACTTGTGTATTTTCTATTGGTGATATTGCTATAAATGATGCTACATAACCTTCATTCTCTTTTCCTGCTCTTGGCTCTGATGTACCACTTTTTCCACCAATTGAATATCCTGCAATTTTGGCTTGTCTTCCAGTACCATCTTCTACAACTGATAACATCATTTGTTTAACATTATCTGCTGTTTCCTTAGAAATTACTTGCCTTACTTTCTCTGTTTCTACTACCTCTATACTTCCTGTATCTGTATTCTCTATTTGTTTTACAATCTTTGGTTTTACTAAAACACCATCATTACAAATAGCTGATACTGCTGTTACTAATTGTAGTGGTGAAATTTCAAATCTTTGTCCGAAACTTATTGTTGCAAGCTCTATTGGAACTATTTTATCTAATTCATGAAATGTTCCATTATATGCTCTTGCAATATCATTTCCAACACTATCAAATAATCCAAATGCTTGAAAATATTTATATAGTGTTTTTGCGCCAATTCTTTGACCTAACTGCATAAATGCAGGGTTGCACGAATTACATAAAGCATTTCTTAAAGTTTGTGACCCATGTGGATTTCTCGCCCAACAACTAATTGGTTTTTCATTTGGATCAACTTCATATGAACCACTACAGAAAAAATCTCCTTCTGTATCTGTTTCTACTTTTCCTTCTTCTAATCCTACTGAAGCTGTTATTAACTTAAAAGTTGAACCTGGCTCATATGTACCTGAAACTGCTCTATTTTTCCATAAATTTAATAATATATTACTTCTATCTGTTTTTTCTAATGCATTCCAAGATTCTTCTGTATATCCAATTGGTATAGCTGATGGCTCATTTAAGTTATAATCTGGATATGTTGCCATTGCTAAAATATCTCCACTTTGTGGATTCATTATAATTACATTTCCACCTGTTGATGTACTATTATCTTTAACAGCCTTTTCTAAACATCTCTCAGCAGTTGCTTGAATTGCAGAATCTATTGTTAGATATATGTTACTTCCATTTTCTTCTGCTATATATTGTTCATTTTCATCTGATATTGCTTTTCCTGTAATATCCTTAACTGTAACAACTTTTCCTGCTGTTCCAGTTAAAGTATCATTCCATCTTTCTTCTAAACCAAACTGTCCGTTATTATCTGTTCCACAAAATCCTATAAGATTTGATGCTAAATCATTGTATGGATAATATCTTTTTGAATCTTCATCTATATTTATTCCTGCAGTTATACTATTATCTTTCATCCATTTTTTCAATTGTTCTACTTTATCTGTTTCTACTTTTTTTTCTACTATTATTAAAGATCTTCCACTAGATAATTTTTCCATCATTTCATCATAAGTAACATTAAATATACTAGACATACCTTCTGCAATAACTTCATTTGGAACACTTTTATTATTAGAATACTTAAGTTTTTCTGGATTTAAAGATATTGTATCAACAGGTATACTTTGAGCTAATATCTCACCTTTCGCATCATATATTGTTCCTCTATTTGGACTAATAATTTGATTTTTAATCTGTTGATTATAAGCTTTATCACTCCATTTTTTTCCTTCTACAAACTGAATTATTGCTAAATGTCCTACTACAATAAAAAATGCAATAGAAAGTATAATTCCGAAAAAAATTAATCTTATATTACTCCATCTATTATCACGAATCTCTTTTTCTTTTTTAGAAATTTTTTTCTTTATTGTAATCACCACTCTTTACTTTTTAAATATACTTAATATAGCTTTTACAAACATTGCTACTATATCAACTAAAGATTTTATTATAATATTATCCTCATATATTCCTACTAACATTTCTCTAATAGGAGGTATATACCATGCTACTACACATACTAAAATAATTACTGCTATTGTAATAACTAAATTCTTTATACGTTTTAATGTCCATGGTTGTTTTTGATTATATCCCATTTTCTTTAAATATTCATTATATGCCTCATTATAAGCTTGTTTATATTGTTCTTCAGCTTTTTGAGCTTTTTTTAAGTTATTATTAAACTCTCTTTGTGCAGCTTTTTTTAGTTTTTCTTGTTCCTCTTCTGTTAATGTTACTTCTTCTTCAATTTCTTCTAATTCTTCATTCTCTTTAATATATTGGTTTTGATTACTATTTTGATTATTACTTTCTTCTTTTTTATTTGATTTCTCATCATCTATCTTAGAGATTTCACTATTTTCTACTGATACACTTTTTATTAAATCTTCTGCTCTTTTTTTAGATAAATCATTATCATATTTTTTTCTTTTTTCATCATTACTAAGAATTTCATATGCTATTTTTAATTTATTTAAAATCATTTCATTTTCTTTATTTTCTTGTTCACTTAATTTTGGATCTTGATGATATTCTAAAATTAATCTTTTATAAGATTCTTCAATCTCCTCTTTAGAAGCATTTTCTTCTACTTCTAATAAATCATAAATAGTAACCATTTTACCACCTTTATATACTAATTAAAATATTTTTTATTATAACATTACACATATTTTATATCAATTAAATATCAAAAAAATATGTTGATTCTAAGTCTGCCTCATGCATTAATAATGCTAATGGATATTTCTTAAAAGCTTGTCCAAGTGTTCCATATAATTCTTTTGGTTCTGTAAATCCCATATGCCATCTTATGCAATACTTTTCTTCACTTGTAAGTTTTATATATTCTGTAAGCATCATTACACTTTTTTCGCCATGTCCATATGGTATTGTATCATCAATTGTGTAATATGGAACTTTTTCCCATTCACCAAATTCATTTTTTGCATTTCTATAATCAACTTTATAAAAATTAACTTTACATATATCATGTAATAATGCTATAATTGCAAGACTCTCTTCTGGAACATTTAATTCTATTACAGAGTTTTTAACTTTTTGCTTTAATATTTCGTATACTTTCATACTATGTTCTAATAATCCACCTTCATAATTACCATGATATTTTGTACTAGCTGGTGCTTTAAAAAAGTCTGTTTTCTCTATAAATTCTATTAATTTATCCATTCCTTCTCTATTTGTACTTTGTAATATTTTTATAAATTCTTCTTTCATTTTTACCTCTTAAATATATATAATTTTTGCATTTTAATTTTATCATAAGCACTTTTAAAATACAAGAAAATCAATTATATATATGTTTTATTTTATTAGATATAAAAAGTAACTTTCCATAATTTTTTAGAAAGTGAAAATTACTTTATTTGTTTATATATTTTAAATATTAATTTCAAGCGTTAAAATTAAATTTATTTTATCAAATTCTTTCTATATCTTTATTAAACATTTATATAATTTTTCTTTTGTACATATTTAATTTCAAAATCTTATTATATAAATTCTTCAGAAACTTCACTTTCTTTTTGTTTCATATATTCTAAAACATTTTTAGAAAGATTTTTTTCTTTTTGTAATTCATTATAAATTAAATCTTCATTTTTATTTCCACCAAAAGTAAAACTTTCGATAATATCTTGAGGTTTGGCCTCTAACGCATTACAAATACAAATAAATTTTATAAGGCTTATTCCATTAGCACCATTTTCAATTTGATTAAGATATGAAATGGTCATCATTGACCTTTCTGAAACTATATGAATAGGAATATTATTATTTATTCTATAGTTTCTAATTGCAAGTCCAATTTCTTTATTAAACTCACTCCTATGGTTTTGAATATATTGATTAACCTGTATTGTTTCCAAATCTGTGTTATACATAAACATCCCTTCCCTTCTTAGGAAACTATATTACCACACAAACATATGTTCTGTCAATAAGATAAAAAAATATTATTAGAAAAATCTAATAATATTTTATGTATTTTTTATTCTTCTGCTGGATTTGGTGCTTCAACTGGACAAACTCCTGCACATGTTCCGCATGAAATACAAACATTTGCGTCTATTTCATACTTTTCAGCTCCTTGAGAAATACAGCTCATTGGGCAAGCTCCTGCACATGCTCCACATGAAATACATTTTTCATTAATTTTGTATGCCATTTAAAACTCCTCCTTTCTTATACATCCTTTCTATTTTATTTCTATTTCCATAGAATTATAATAGTCTTTTAGCTATTTTTTTTACTTGTCTGATAACTTCTTTTTCATCTAAATTTATCATTTTTCTATTTTGCATTATCATTTTTCCATCAATCATAACTGATTCGACATCTGCTCCATTTGATGAATATACTATATTTGCACATATATCATTTTCTGGACATAAATGAAGTTTATCCATTTTTATAAAAATCATATCAGCTTTTTTTCCTGGCTCTAAAGTTCCTATTTCATTTTCTAATCCTAAAACTTTTGCACCTTCTATTGTTGCCATTTTTAATATATCATAAGCTAAAATTGAACTAGGTTCCATAGTATTTACCTTTTGCAAATATGCTGCTGTTTTCATTTCTTCAAACATATCCATTGTTGCTGTACTGCCTATACCATCTGTCCCAATTCCTATGTTTATACCATTTTTTCTAAGTTTTACTACATCACATATTCCTGAAGATAAATTACAATTACTTATTGGATTATGCGAAATTCCACCTTTTATATTTTTAAGAATTTCTATGTCACTATCTGATATATATATTCCATGTGCTAAAATTACTGGAACATCAAATACATTCAAATCTCTTAAATATTCTGTACTTCTTTTGTGATATCTACATCTTATTTTTGTTTCTTCATCAATAGTCTCTGCTAAATGTATATGCATTCCTGTATTTAATTCTTTGGCTAAATTAACACACATTTTTATTGTATCTGGATTACAAGTATGTGGTGCATCTGCTGAAACATATATTTTTATTTTGCTTTTCTTATCATAATTATATATTTTAGCATATTCTCTAGTTTTTTCAAGTTTATCTTTTATAGCATCATCTTTTATGCACCATGCAACTACTGCTCTTAAACCTGTATCTTTAATAGCTTCTATAGTTTTATTCATTCCAAAATACATATCATTACAAGTAGTAGTTCCTGATTTTATCATTTCTAAACAAGATAAATATGAATTCCAATATATATCTTCTGGTCTTAACTTTTCTTCTACTGGAAATATTGCATTCTCCAACCAGTCCATTAATTTTTTATCTGTTTTATATCCTCTAAAAATACTCATTGCTAAATGTGTATGAGTATTTACAATTCCTGGCATTACTAGCATATTTCTAGCATTTATTCTTTCGCATTCTTCTGATGTTTTATCTATATTTTTATCTATTTTTTCTATTATATTATCATTTATTAGTATATCTTTTTTCTCAATATTAGCTACATTACCTACCATGTCTAATACATAAGCATTTGTAACAAGTGTTTTCATCTACGAAATCCCCTTAAGTACATCTTTTGTTTTCTTTAAATATCTTCTTGTGTAGTGTTCTTTTTATCGTCTTTTTCTAATTTCTCTAATTTTTCTAGTTCTGCTAAATCTTCTTGATTTTCAACATCTAATTTTTCATCATCAACTACTGCATCTTTAATTACTACAACATCTTTTGCTTCATGTTTTTTGAAGTAAGTATCATCACCATCTTTATATTTAACTCTAATTACCTCTTTTAAAGTCTCTACAGATGCCACTTCTCCTGTTCCTTCAGAAGTTTTTACAATTGCTCCTATTTTTGGTAAGCTTTTTAATTTTTCTTCATAAACTTCTTGCTCATATTTTAAGCAACACATTAATCTTCCACAATTTCCAGAAATTTTAGAAGGATTTAATGAAATATTTTGTTCTTTTGCCATTTTTATTGATACAGTTTCAAAATTTCCTAAAAACGAACAGCAACAAAGTTCTCTTCCACAAATTCCATTTCCACCACATCTTTTTACTTCGTCTCTTACTCCAATTTGACGAAGTTCTATTCTGGTTCTAAATACTGCTGCTAAATCTTTTACTAATTCTCTAAAATCTATTCTTCCATCTGCTGTAAAATAAAATATTACTTTTGATCCATCATATTTAAATTCTACATCAACAAGCTTCATAGGAAGTCCATGTTTTTCTATTTTTTCTAAACATTTCTTAAATGCACTTTTTTCTTTTGCTTTATTTTCAAGACGCATTTTTTCATCTTTTTCTGTTGCTATTCTTATTACTTTCTTTAGTGGTTCTGTAACTTCGTTATCTTCTACTTCTTTTCTTGCAATTATAACTTCTCCGAACTCTTCTCCCATTGCTGTATCAACAATAACGTTCATACCTTTTTCTATTTGTAAATCTTCTGGATCAAAATAATAAGTTTTTCCAGGTCTTTTGAATCTAACGCCTGTTACTATTTTCATTTAATTCCTCCCACATTCCAAAAAGCATATTATCTATACTCATATCAAAATTACTATTAACTCTAAGTCTTTCAGAGCATTTATTAACATGTTTTATGCAATCTATATATTTTTCATTATGTTTATAATTTGAATATAAACATACAATTATGTAATCTAGTATATCATAAATATTGTCTTTGTCATATATTATTTTTGCATCTAGCATTATATCAACTAAATCTTTTTGATTTAAACTCAAAATTAGTGCATCAATATTATCATATTTTTCTTTATTATCTTTTAACTTTAATGCTTTTCCTATACTTCCATCAAAAGATTTTAATAAATTCTCAGAAACAGTATCATATTCTAAAACATTTTTAGCATAATCTAATAATTCTTTATCTTCAATATTCTTAAATTTAATAGTCATACATCTTGATTTTATAGTATTTAGTATTAAATTTTCATTTGAAGATATCAAAATAATTATAGCAAATTCTGGTGGCTCTTCTAATGTCTTTAATAAACAATTCTGTGCTTCTTTAGTCATTTTATCACAATCGTTTATTATATATACCTTTTTTTCAGAAACAATTGGTTTTTCAATAACTTTTTCTGTAATACTTCTTATTTCATCTATTTTTATATTTTCGCCATTTTCATTTATAGAATAAAAATCTGGATGATTTTTACCATTAAAACATGTACACGATTTGCATGTACATGTTTTACTTTTTTCTCCTAAACACAATATATTTTTAGCAAATTCTTTAGCAATCAATAATTTGCCGATTCCTTCTGTTCCTAAAAATAAGTAACTATGTAAAATATTATTTTGCTTTATACTATTTGCTAAATAGTTTTTTACTTCTGTATTACCAATAATATTTTCAAATTCCAATTATTTACTCCTATACTCCTTCGCTAATACCGCAATTCTAATTTTTTTCAAAATTCAGAAGTTACTGCATCAAAAAAGCTTCTATATTTTACCAAATACATTCATTGGCCAAAATCTAAAACATACTACTCCTTCAAGTTTTTCAAATGGTATGCAACCTAATTCTCTACAATCTGTACTTTTTGTTCTGTTATCTCCCATTGCAAATATATATCCTTCTGGAACTATAAAATCATAAAATACATCTGATTCTGTTACTACATCACTACTTAAATAATCTTCTTCAAGTTCATTTCCATTAATATATACTTTTCCATTTTCTATTTTTACATGTTCACCTGGAAGCCCAACAACTCTTTTTATATAACTTTTTTTAGTTATTTCTAAACTATAATATACAAACTTTTTAAATAATCCTTTTGGTTCATTATCATATATAGCTACTGGATTTGATTGGTCAGCTTCCCATTTAGATTTTTCAGAAGATGGTGCTTCAAAAGTTATTATTTGTCCTCTTTCTGGCATCTTTTTTGTTATTCTAAATGTTCTATTTAATATTAATCTTTGATTCTCTTGAAGTGTAGGAAACATTGACCTTTGTTGTACTATTGTTGGTGTTCCTATAAAATATCTAAATAACAATGCTAGAACTAGGGCTATTACTATACAATATCCCCATTCTATAATGTCTTTTACCTTTTCGTTCATTCTCTTGCCTTTCTAAATTTATTTTCATTGGAATTATACTATCTTTTATATGTTTTTTCAAGTAATTATTTTTTCATTCTATTTATTTACTGGCTTTCTTCCTCTTTTTGGTTTTTCTTCTACTTCAGATATAGATTTTTTCACTCTCTTCACTTTCTTTTCTTCTTCACCTAATGCTTTTTTTATTTTTTTAGGTTTTTCTTCTACTTCTAATGTAGTTTTTTTAACTCTTTTTACTTTCTTTTCTTCTTCATCTAATACTTTTTTTCTTGTTTTAGGTTTTTCTTCTACTTCAGATTTTTTTGATACTCTTTTTACTCTTTTAACTGCTTTCTCTGTTTCTTTTCCTAAAATATCATCTATTTCTAATGTACTTTTCTTAACTTTTTTTACATTTTTATCTTCATCTTTTTTTGCTGTACTTTTTTTCTTAGGTTCTTCTTCTAATTTTTTTGATACCTTTTTTACGTTTTCAGTAGTTTTTGTAGCTGGTTTTCTTCCTCTTTTTGGTTTTTCTTCATTTTCTACATCTACTTTTTTAGTTAATTTTTTTCTTTTTGTTTTTTCTGCTTTTGCTTTTTTCTCTTCTTGTAATTTATATCTTGCACGTGCTACTACATCTTGAAGAAGTGGTAATTTTTCTCTTTTAAAAACTTTTACATTATTGCGAACTTCAATTTTTCTTTTTTTTCTAGTATATCTTTTAACTTTTTTCTTTTTTCTAGTATATCTTTTAACTGGATGCATTTGCTTTTGTTCATATTCATAATAGTTATATTGATCATAAACATATCCATCATTTTCAATTGGTATATCTTCATTTTCAACTATATTATTTTCATCTTCGTAAATTTCTTCTTTTAATTCTTCAAATTCTTCTACTTCTGGTTCCTCATCATTTTCTATTTCAGTTTCTTCTATATCGTCTTCTAAATCTTCTTCATCAAAATCATAGCCTTTTACAATTATATTTATATCATCATCTTCTTTATTTTTCCCTAATTTTAAAGAATTTGAATCAAATAACATTGTACTACTCATAGAATTTTCTTCTTTTTTATCTTCAAAAATACTATCGAACTCTTCTACTAATTCTTCTTCATATGTATTACTTTCTTCCTCATAATTATTTTCAATATTTGTATATATCTCTTCTTCGTTTTCAAAGACTTCTACATACTCATCTGCATTTTCTTCGTTATATTCTTCCTCAAAATTATCTTCTAATTCCTGAATCTCTTCATAAAGTTCATCATCTACTGCATCTTCAAGTATTTCTTCTTCAAAATTGTTTTCAAGTTTTGGATATAAGTCTTCTTCATAATCAAAATCTTCGTCAAAATTATCTTCTAATTCTTCATTTGTATTACTTTCTTCTTCATACATTTCTTCATAGTTATTTTCAATATCTGTATATATATCTTCGTTTCCAAAGTTTTCTTCTATATATTCATCATTATTAAAATTTTCTTCTAAATCTTCTTCATCTTCATAATCTAATTTTTCTTTTTCATAATTTATACTATCATATTTAAGCTGTGTTTCAAAACTAATTGTATTTTGAGTTACATCATAATCATTTTCATATACATCATCAAAATTTTCAGTTTCTTCTGTATCATCAAAATTATCATCAAAATCATTTTCAAGAAGAGATTCATCAATGTTAACATCTGTATATTCTTCTTCAAAATTCACTTCATTTTCAATTTCATTATAATCTTCTAATCCATTGTAATTAGCTGAATTATCAAATTTCTCTAATCCTTCATCTTCTATATCTTCTTCATTATCTAATTTTGAATCATACTTAAATATATCTTCTTTTTTAATATTATTTCTAGTATTTGAACTTCTCGTTGAATATATATTTGAATATATATCATCAGAATATTCATTATTATCTTGTATATTATTTTCTTTTTTATTTTCTTTTATAAACTTTTGTCTTCTTTTAATATTAGCTTCACTTTTATCCATTTTGTAAGCTATAAACAAAACTAAAGAAACCAATAGAGCTCCAACGATTAAAATAAAAACCTTATCAAGCATATTACTTTCTGGAACAGTATAAGTTCCAGTAGTAGTTGCATAAATACTATTTTTATAAAATAAAAACAGTATAAAACATATTAAAGATTTCTTAAATTTTTTCATCTTTTTTATCTCTCCTTTATTAAACCATATTTTGCTCTTTACTTACTTTAGTTTGTTTTGTTGGTATTCTGATAACTACCTCTGTACCTTTTCCAGGTTCACTTTTAATATCAATCATACCATTATTCTGATCTAATATTTCTTTTGCAATTGAAAGGCCTAGTCCAGTTCCGCCCATCTCTCTTGTACGTGCTTTATCTACTCTATAAAATCTCTCAAAAATTTTATCTAAATCTTCTTTTGGAATTCCCATACCAGTATCTATAATTTTTATATATGCATCATTATAAACAAATCCAACATATACTTTTATTGTACCACCTTCTGGAGTATATTTTATAGCATTAGTAAGTATATTTAAAACAACTCTCTCTATTCCACCTTTATCTGCATATACCAATGGAACATTTGATGTAACAAAACATTCTCCACTTTGGTCTTTTCTTTTCATTTCAAGGTCTAATCCTTCAAATGTATATTTTACAAGCTCTCCTAAATCGAATTCTGTTTTTTCAACTTTAACTTTTGAAGTATCATATTTAGATAAAACTAATAAATCTGTAACTAATCTTGACATTCTTGCAGCTTCTGCTGAAATTCTATCTAAAAACTTTTTGCTAGTTGCTTCATCTACATCTGATTCTATAAGAGTATCTGCATATCCCATTATAGAAGTGATTGGTGTTTTTAATTCGTGTGACACATCAGCAACAAATCTTTTTCTCATACTATCTAGCTTAACATGTTCTGTAATATCTTGTATAACTACAATAAGACCTGCTGGTCTTTCATTTTCATTTTTAAATGGTGCGAAAAATAAATTTATAGTTCTGTCATCTACATTTATTTTTTGTTCTGAAGATGTCCAATTTTCTAAGTAAATAATTTTTTCTAAATTAATATCAACATTATATTTATTAAAAATTTCTTCAAAAGTTTTTTCTTCATTTAACTCTAAAAATGTTTGAGCTGCTGGATTTATATGAATAATTTTTCCTTCGATATCAAACGCTATAATTCCATCTGTCATATGAAGTAAAATTGTTTCCATTTGCTTTTTTTGCCTTGTTGTTTCATTAAGGTTTTCTTTTAATTCATTATTTATTGAATCAAATGCAAAAACTAAGTCACCAATTTCATCTTTTCCTCTATTTTTTCTAGTAAAATCTTCTCTTTTTCCTTTTATTGTTCTTTCAGCACTTCTTATCAAACTTTTTATTGGTGATGTTTCTGTTTTTACAACTATTGTTCCTATAATAAGAACTAACAAGAAAAAAACTACAATTGATATAATTGTCATTGTTCTTGTTTGGTACATTTGATTATTTATAATATTGCTTATTTCTTCTATCCCTAGTTCTTGAGTTATTTGACTATTCATATTTTCTAAACTATATACATATGATATCCCTAGTATTGAAATACCACATAATCCAATAATCATAAACGCTAAAACTATTTTTATCTGTATGTTTTTTAACATCCTTTAGTATCCTTTTCTCCCAAAATATCATTACTTAAAATATTATATACTTAAGCAATTATTTATTCAAGCAATTTGTAATAAAATTTTAATAAAACTTAAATCTCTTACGCAGAAACGGATTTTAAATTTCATACTAAATGGGAAATAAGAGAAAAAAATTATCAAAATACCGTATTGACTAATGTTTTTGAACTACATATAATAAACTTAAGGAAAGCTGAAAAAGTAATAGATAATTATATAGAATTAGAAGAAGATAGAAAATTAGCAATATGGTCTAAGTTTTTAATAAATCCAGATGGATTGGAGGTGTTTGAATTGAAGAAAAATCCAAATGTAAAAATAGCAAAAGACGAATTAGGAGGAATGAGTCGAGATGCATATGAAAGAAAACTTGCAGAACTTAGAGAAAAAGCAATAATGGATGAAAAATCTTTTAAATCCTATGGTTATGATTTAGGTATGGAAGATGGAATTAAAAAACGGTATTGAGAAACGGTAAATTAGAAGGAAAACTTGAAGAAAAATTAGAAATAGCGAAAAAACTTATTTCATTTGGGATAAGTAAAGAAGAAGTTATAAAAATAACAAATTTAAAAAAAGAGGATTTGGAAAATCTTTAAATTATATTTAAAACAAACACTAAAAGAGAAAGATATTAGTATTGTACTAAGCTCTTTCTCTTTTTTAATACATAAAATTATTTTTTAGTTCTTTTTCTGATTTGAACTACTATAATATTTAACAATATTACTAATGAAATTACTGCAATAGCTATGTGTGGTAATATATCTC
>CAMXJY010000004.1 GCA_947244325.1 uncultured Clostridium sp.
CCTTTTAGGCGTTATAAGTAAAATACCTCCGGCTAAGCCGGAGGATATTTATTGCGTTTTTTAGTTTCTTAAGTTAAAGAAGGAGGAAAAGAAAATGGAAACAGAAAATAAGTACTTAGGAGAAGAAAAAATATCAAAATTATTATTAAAGTTTTCTATCCCATGTATTTTATCATTATTAATTAGTTCACTATATAATATAGTAGATCAAATATTTATTGGAAATAGTGAATTAGGTTATTTAGGAAATGCGGCTACAACAGTAGTTTTTCCAATTACAATTATAGCAGTTGCTTTTGCATGGTGTTTTGGAGATGGAACAGCAGCATTTTTATCATTATCACAAGGACGAAAAGATACAAAAAATGTACATAAAGCAGTAGGTAATAGTATTGTAATAACTATAATTATAAGTATTTTATTTGTAATACTTGGATTTTGTTTTGAAGAAAATATACTTCGTTTATTTGGAGCAAGTGATACTTCAATTGATCTTGCTAAAGATTATTTTATAATAATTTTATCAGCTATTCCTGTTTATATGTTAGCAAATGTTTTAAGTCCAATAATAAGAGCAGATGGTTCACCAAGGTTTGCAATGGCATCAACATTATCTGGTGCAATAATTAATATTATTTTAGATCCAGTTTTTATATTTGGTCTTAAATGGGGAATAAAAGGAGCAGCATGGGCTACAATTATTGGACAAATTGTATCATGCATTATAGCTCTTATATATCTTACAAAAACAAAAACATTTAAAATATCAATAGATAGTTTTAAAATGAATTTTTCATTATTTGGAAATGTAACTAAACTTGGAATTTCTACATTTATTACTCAAATGTCTATTGTTATAATTTCTTTAGTTTGCAATATAATGCTTGCAAAATTTGGCGCAATGTCAAAATATGGTGCAGATATACCAATTGCAGTAATAGGTATTGCTATGAAAGTATTTACAATTGTTATTAACATCGTTGTAGGTATAGTTCTTGGAGCTCAACCAATACTTGGATATAATTATGGAGCAAGAAAATTTGATAGAGTAAAAGAAACTTTTAAAAATGTAATAATATCCACAATAATCGTTGGATTAATAGCAACATTTTTCTTTGAAGTTTGCCCACAAGTAATTATAAGATTATTTGGTACAGAATCAGAATTATATATGGAATTTGCAATAAATACATTTAGAATATTCTTAATGTTTGTAACATTTACTTGTATGATTAAAGTAATATCAATATTCTTCCAAGCTGTTGGAGAACCAACAAAAGCAGCTATAGTTTCATTATCAAGAGATATTGTTTGTTTTGTACCATTAGTAATATTTTTACCAAATTTATTAGGTATAAATGGTGCATTATGGGCAGCACCAATAGCAGATACAATTGGTATTATTTTATCATGTACTTTAGTTGCAGTATTCTTTAAAAAAATGAATATTTCATAATTATTTACAAAAATATAATAATAGGTATATAATAACTAGCAAATAACGTATAGAAAGGAATTACTATGGGATTTATATTTGAGAGAAAAGTTAATTATTATGAAACAGATAAAATGGGAGTAGTGCATCATTCTAATTATATTAGATATATGGAAGAAGCAAGGTGTGCTTGGCTAGAAAATATAGATATGCCATTTGACACTTTAGAAGAAAATGGTATTACTATTCCAGTTTTAGGAGTAAATTGTGATTACAAATATCATGCAACTTTTGGAGATACAATATTAATTAACACGTTTACAAAAGAATATACTGGTGTTAGAATGACAGTTGGTTATGAAATGAAAGATAAAGAAACAGGAAAGATATTTCTTACAGGAGAAACAAAACATTGTTTTACAGATAAGAGTTTAAAACCGATTAATTTAAAAAAATATAATTCAGAGTTTAGTAATAAATTTCAAAATTTGTTGGAAAATAAATCTTAGAAATTAAGGAGAGTGGTTACATATTGATAATTACTCTCTTTTTTGATAATATATAGTAAAATATTTAGAAAGAAAAAAGGAAAATAGGATGATATATTTAAAGACATTTAAGTTAAGCGATAATAAAATATCAAATTATAATATATATCCATATAGTGTATTAAAAAATAAAGAACCAGATGTTTTTATATTTGAAAATATAGTAGTATTATATGGAAACAACGGCTCTGGAAAATCTACTTTATTAAATATTATTGCACATAAATTAAATTTAAAAGGTAAAGAGAGAAGTAACCCAGCAGTTATAGGTTCAAGTTCGTATTTAGAAGATTATGCTAAAGAGTGTAAATATGAGCTTGGAGAAAATGAAAATGGTAGAAAAATAATAAATATACCAGAAAATAGTAGATACATAAAAAGTGAAGAGATTTTATATGAAATAAGAAAAATACAGCAGGATGCTGTATTACAAGAGAGCATAGAAAGTAATTTAGCTAGAGAAAGAGGTTTAGAAAATGCAAAAAAGTTTTTAGAAACTGATGAAGGCGAAAAGCAATTTGATAGATTTCAATTTGCACAAGAAAAATATTCAAATGGTGAAACTACAATGCAAATTTTAGAAGATAATATTGAGCCAGATAATTTATATTTATTGGATGAACCAGAAGTGTCTTTGTCTCCACAAAATCAAGTACAACTAGCTGAAAAAATAAATGAAATGTCTAGATTTTTAGGAGTTCAATTTATAATAGCAACGCACTCTCCATTTATGTTAGGAATTTTAAATGCAAAGATTTATAATTTAGATACTAAAAATTATGAAGTACAAAAATGGTATGAATTAGAAAATGTGAAATATTTTTATGAATTTTTTAAAAGTAAAAGAAATTATTTTGAATAGTAGAAATATTTATAACTATAAACAAACTTTGTGAATAACAATAGAGAAACTTTTTTTGTATAAAAAAATAAGTAGGAGTAAAACAATTATGATAGTAAATGTAGGTGGAAGAACAGATATAGTAAATTATTATAGTGATTGGCTAATGAATAGAATACATGAAGGTTTTGCATACTCAAGAAATCCACTATTTCAAAATAATGTATCTAAAGTAAGTTTAAAACCAGAAGATATAGATTGTTTAATGTTTTGTTCCAAAAACTATAAACCTATGTTAAAATATATGAAAGAAATAAATGAAAAATATAGAATTATATGTCATTATACAATAACAGCTTATGGAATGGATGTAGAGCCTAATGTACCAAGTATAGAAGAATCTATTAAAAATTTAATAGAACTTTCAAAAATTGTTGGCAAAGAAAAAGTTTTATGGAGATATGATCCAATACTTTTAACTAAAAAATATACAGTAGAAAAACATTTAGAAACATTTGAATATATGGCAAAAAGACTTACTCCTTATGTTCAAAGATGTATATTTAGTTTTGTAGAAATGTATAAGAAATTAGAATATAACATGCCTGAGATTATACCTTTTACGAAAGATGATAAAATTAAAATATTAAAATGTATTGGGGAAATTTCAAAAAAGTATAATTTATATACTCAAACTTGTGGGACTGATGAAAATAATGAGAAATATGGTATTCATGTATCTGGTTGTACAACACCTGAAATATTAGAAAAAGCAAATAGCGTAAAGTATAAAGAAATAAAATCGAAACCTATGAGAAAAGGATGCCACTGCATATCAAGTAGAGATATAGGTGCATATGATACTTGTTTAAATGGTTGTAAATATTGTTATGCAAATAAAAGACCAGATTTAGCAAAAGAAAATATAAAATTTCATGATAAAAATTCTCCATTATTATTGGGAAATTTAAAAGAAACAGATACGATAACAGAATCAAAACAAGCTAGCTTTATTGTTCATGATAAAGGAGAACAATTGAGTTTGATATAAATAGTTAAAATAAGTATTAATTTATGAGGTGAAACATGACAATTGAAGAGGAAATATTTAAAAAATCAAAAGTAGATTTTAGCAAGATAATTAAATATGGATTTAAAAAAGATAAAAAAATATATAAATATTCTAAAAAGATTATGAATGAAGCATTTGAAATTAATGTAGAAATTGATGAAATAGGAAATGTAAAAGGAAAAGTTATTGATTTATCTTTTGAAGACGAATATACAAATTTTCGTGTTGAAGGTCCTAGAGGAGCTTTTGCAGGAGAAGTTAGAGAAGAATTTGAAAATTTATTAAAAGATATCAAAAGTAAATGTTTTACGAAAGAGAATTTTATATTTGAACAATCTAATAGAATAACAAATTTGATAAAAGAAAAATATGGAGATGAACCAGAATTCAAATGGGAAAATGATTCAGGAACTGCTACTTTTTCTAATAAAATTAGCAAAAAATGGTATGGAATAATAATGACTATTAATAAAATGAAATTGAATGAAAAATCAGATGAAATAATAGAAATAATGAATGTAAAACTTGAGCCTGAGAAAATACAAAAGTTGATACAAATTAATGGTTTTTATCCAGCTTATCATATGAACAAAAAGAGTTGGATAACTATTATTCTTGATAATACAATTTCGGATGAAAAGATAATGGAATTAATTGAAGAAAGTTATTCATATACAATTACTAAAAAAGACAATTCTAATGAGTGGCTTATTCCTGCAAATCCTAAATACTTTGATGTTGAAAAAGCATTAGAAAAAAATGATACAATAATTTGGAAACAAAGTACAGATATTAAAATAGGTGATATAGTTTATTTATACGAAGGAAAGCCATATTCTTGCATTATGCATAAATTTAAAGTTATAGAAGTAAATATACCTTATGAAGAAAAAAATGAAAATTTAGAAATAAAAAAAGTTATGAGGATTAATTTATTAAAGAGTTATGAAAAGGGCAAATATTCTTTTGATAAGTTAAAAGAATTTGGCGTAAATTCTGTTAGAGGTCCAAGATATATGCCACTAAGCTTAAGTAAGTATATAAATAAAAAATAGTATATGAAGTAGTAATAATATAAATTAATTAAATAAAATGTAAAGGAGAATAGTTATGATAAATTTTGATGATATAGAAGTAGTTGAATTGCCAGAATTTAATGGTGGAACTGGAGTAACCAAAGGTAGAATGATTATTGATAATAACGTAAAAATAATGAAAGCAGAGTTAGAAAAAGGATCATCAATAGGAGAACATACTCATACAACAAGTAGTGAAATTATTTATATAATAAGTGGTGTTGCAAAATGTATATTGGATGGAAAAGAAGAAATTGTAAAAGCAGGAGAGTGTCATTATTGTCCAAAAGGAAGTACACATTCTGTTATAAATGAAAATGATGATACATTAGTTATGTTTTGCGTAGTGCCAAATCAATAAAAATCATTGAAATCTAAGATGTAAAAGCGAGGTAAAAAATGTTAGAGCAGTTTTCAAGAACAGAATTGTTGATAGGAAAAGAAGCAATAGAAAAGTTAAATAAATCAAAGGTAGCAGTATTTGGAATAGGTGGTGTTGGTTCTTTTGTTGTTGAGGGGTTAGCAAGAGCAGGAGTAGGAAAATTCGTATTGGTAGATAATGATACAGTTAGTATAACTAATTTGAACAGACAAATAATTGCTACTCATAAAACTATTGGAAAAGCTAAAGTTTTAATAGCTAAAGAAAGAATTTTAGAAATAAATCCAGAGGCAGAAGTAGAAATTCATCAAGAATTTTTTATGCCAGAAACTAAAGGAATATTAGATGATACTATAGATTATATTGTAGATAGCATAGATACTGTTACAGCTAAAATTGAACTTGTAGTTAGAGCAAATGAACTAAAAATTCCTATTATATCAAGTATGGGAACAGGAAATAAGTTGGATCCTACGAAATTTGAAATAACAGATATATATAAAACAAGTGTATGTCCACTTGCTAAGGTTATGAGAAAAGAGTTGAAATCAAGAGAGATAAAGAAATTAAAGGTTGTATATTCTAAAGAAGAGCCAATAAAAATTGATGGCAATCTTGAGGGGAAAAAACAAATACCAGCAAGTATATCGTTTGTTCCATCTGTTGCGGGACTAATAATTTCAGGAGAAGTAATTAAAGATATTATCAAGTATGAATAAAATTGACATATATAGTAATAAATGTAAGTTAATTTATTACATAGTTAATAATTAATTATAGTAATCAAAAGAGGAGTAAATGAAAAAATAAAATGGAATATAAATATTTGTTAGATATAGGATTAATAATATTAGTAGTAAAAATTTTTACAATAATAACTCAAAAAATTAAAATGCCTAAAGTATTAGGTGGATTAATTGCAGGAATAGTACTAGGACCAGCAATGTTAAATATTGTACAAAATAGTACAATTTTAGAAGCATTATCAAAATTTGGTATAATATTAATAATGTTTTTAGCAGGTATGGAAACAAGTATAAAAAAATTTGTATCAAATAGTAATAAATATGTGATAATAGCAGCACTTGGAGTGTTGGTTCCATTAATATTAGGAGCATTATTTAGTTTAATATATATACAAGATTTAAAAACAAATTTATTCTTTGGAGCAGTAATAACAGCAACTTCAGTTAGCATAACAGTAGAAACTCTAATAGAAATGAAAAAAATAAAATCAAGTGTAGGACTAGCAATACTTGGAGCAGGTGTTGCTGATGATATAATGGGAATACTATTTTTAACAATAGTAATGAATAGTGGAAATTTACATTTTTCAACATTTGCATTTATGATATTAAAAGTACTTTTATTTTTTGGAATGGCACTAATTATAGGATTAATATTATTTAAAGTGTTTGAAAAGATAGAAGAAAAAGATACTAAAACAGAGCAAATGCCTACATATTCTATAGCTTTTGCATTAATACTAGCATATATTGCCGAGAAGTTAGGTGTTAGCGGAATAATTGGAGCATATATAGCTGGACTTGTTATAGGAAATACTGAAAAAGGACGAAAAGTAAAAGGAAAAATTGATTTAGTAGTGCATATGATTTTTTCACCAATATTTTTTGCAAGTGTTGGTTTGAAACTAGGAAAAATTGATTTTGATATATCTGTATGGTTATTCATATTAATATTTACAGCAATTACAATAATAAGTAAAATAATTGGAAATGGTTTAGGTGCTAAAATATGTGGCTATTCAAAAGAAAAATCTATTCAAATTGGTATAGGAATGGCAACAAGGGGAGAAGTAGCTTTAATTATGGCAGATGAAGCAAAGAAAATTGGATTAATTAATGAGGAAATATTTTCTATAGTTATAATAACAGTTTTATTAGTAACTCTTATCACTCCAATATTATTGCATTTTAGCTTTAAGAAAAAAGAAATGGTAATAGAATAGAAGGTAAAATTGCATTTTAGTTTTAAATGGTAATAGAATATAAAATAAAATCGAAGATTGGAGGAAAAGAAATGAAAATATCTACTAAAGGAAGATATGCATTAAGAGTAATGATAGATTTAGCAATAAATAGTAATGGAAAATACATATCATTAACAGATATATCAAAAAGACAAGGAATTTCTAATAAATATTTAGAACAAATAATTTCATTATTAAATAAAGCAGGATTTTTAGATACAGCGAGAGGTCAAGCAGGTGGGTATAAATTAATAAAAACGCCAAAAGATTATAGAGTAGGTGATATTTTAAGAGCTACAGAAGGAGATTTAGCACCAACTTATTGTTTAACAGAGGACGGAGAGTGTGATAGACAAAAAGGATGTAAGACGTATTCTTTTTGGAAAGGTTTGGATGATGTGATAAATAACTATGTTAATAGTAAAACATTAGAGGATTTAATAAAGTAGAAGTTCAAATTGATGAGCTTCTTTTTTTATTGAATAGAAAAAATCATACTAAATAAAAGAATTTATTTTCTAAAATATTTAGTTTAAATTTTGTATATTTTTAATTCCTATTGACATACTAGGAAATAAGATGTATAATTCCTACTATAATAGTATGAAAAAGGAGATTGATATGAAAAATATATATTTTGATAATGCAGCAACAACAAAATTAGATGAAGAAGTATTGCAAGAAATGGTGCCATATCTAAAAGACAATTATGGAAATGCCTCTTCAATCTATAAATTAGGTAGGGAATCAAAGAAAGCTGTTGAAGATTCAAGAGAAAAGATTGCAAAAGTATTAAATTGCAAACCAAATGAAATTTATTTTACAGCAGGTGGAAGTGAAAGTGATAATACAGCAATAAAAGGAATAGCAAGAGCAAATAAATTAAAAGGAAATCATATAATTACTTCTAGAATTGAACATCCAGCTGTTTTAGAAACTTGTAAATTTTTAGAAAAAGAAGGATTTGAAGTAACATATATTTCAGTAGATGAAAAAGGAATAATTAATTTAGAAGAATTAAAGAAATCTATCAAAGATACTACTGTCTTAATAACAATAATGTTTGCAAATAATGAAATAGGAACAATACAGCCAATAGAAGAAATAGGAAAGATAGCAAAAGAAAATAATATTTATTTTCACACAGATGCAGTTCAAGCTGTTGGAAGTTTAAAAATTGATGTTCAAAAATTAAACATCGATAGTTTATCTTTATCAGGACATAAATTTTATGGACCAAAAGGAATAGGTGCATTATATATAAAATCAGGAATAAAATTTGAAAAATTTGTTGATGGAGGTCATCAAGAAAGAAATAAAAGAGCTGGAACAGAAAATGTTGCAGGAATTGTAGGAATTGGAAAAGCTATCGAACTTGCTTATAATAATTTAGATGAACATAATAAAAAAATTAAAGAATTAAGAGATTATTATGTAGAACAAGTAAGATTAAAAATACCATATATAAAAGTAAATGGAGATATTGAAAAAAGACTTCCAGGAAATAGTAATATTTCATTTAGATTTATAGAAGGGGAAGGATTATTATTAAACCTTGATTTAAAAGAAATTTGTGCTTCAAGTGGTAGTGCTTGTACTTCTGGATCACTTGACCCATCACATGTATTACTTGCAATAGGATTACCACATGAAATAGCACATGGCTCTTTAAGAATTACAATAGGAAAATATAATACTAAAGAAGAAATAGATTATTTACTAGAAAACTTAGTAGAGATAGTTGGTAGATTAAGAGATATGTCACCTTTATATGAAAAATTTTTAGAGGAGGAAAATAGATAATGGAATATTCAGAAAAAGTAGTAGATCATTATACAAGTCCAAGAAATGTTGGAAAAATAGAAGATGCATCAGGAGTTGGAGAAGTTGGAAATCCAGTATGTGGAGATATAATGAAAATGTTTATAAAAGTTGAAAATAATATAATAGTAGATGTAAAATTCAAAACTTTTGGATGTGGTGCTGCTATTGCAACAAGTAGTATTTCAACTGAAATGATAAAAGGAAAAACTTTAGAAGAAGCACTAGAATTAAAAAACACAGATGTAGTAGATTCTTTAGGGGGACTTCCACCAGTTAAATTACATTGTTCTGTTTTAGCAGAAGAAGCTATACATGAAGCAATTGCAGATTATTATAGAAAAGAAGGAAAATTATCAGAAGAAGAAATAAAACAAAAATGTAATTTGAAAGAACATAATTGTGAACATTGTATTAATTAGTAATAAAACCTAGTCAAACCCCTTTTATTATGTTATAATTTGTAAATGAAAGGGTAAATATATGGAGAAAAAAGATTATAAAAAATTATTTATTTTAGTTATAGTGGCAATAATTGTATATTGGTTAATAAATAATCTTAGCTTAATAGGAAATGTTGTTAATAAGATAATAGAAATAATGTTTCCTTTTATTTTAGGAGGAGCGTTAGCATTTATTTTAAACATACCAATGTCATTTTTTGAAAGAAAGCTATCAAAAATAAAATGTGGTAAAAAAGAGCTATTTAAAAATAAGAAATTATTAAGAATGATTTCATTAATTTTGGCAATCATTGTAATTGGATTTATTCTTTTTATAATTATTAATTTAATTTTACCAGAATTAATAGATGTAATAGAACTCTTAATTGGAAACATACCATATTATGCAGAAGAGATAAATAAATTCTTAGAAAATAATACAGAAAATTTAAAAGAATTAGATGGGTTAATGTCTAACATAAATTTTGATAAAGAAAGTATTAAAAATGAATTAATGGGAATTATTTCAGGCTTATTAACTTCATCAATATCAATAGTAATAAGTATAGTAGGAATAATTGTAAATCTAGTTATTTCTATAGTATTTGCAATATATATACTAACAGGTAAAGAAAAGTTACAAACTCAATGTACTAGAATTTTAAAAGCATATTTAAAAGAGAAGTACGCAACAAAAATTATAGAAACAGCAAAAACAGCAAATAAAATTTTTAGAAGCTTTTTTACAGTTCAATGTTTAGAAGCAACTATACTTGGAACGTTGTGTATATTAGGAATGTTAATATTAAAAATACCATATGCTGTACCAATAGGAGTTTTAGTTGGAGTTACTGCACTAATCCCAGTAGTAGGAGCCTTTATAGGAATTATTGTAGGAGCTGTTTTAATAGTATCTGTAAATCCAATAAAAGTAATAACATTTGTTATATTTGTACTAATTTTACAACAAGTTGAAGGAAATGTTATTTATCCAAGAGTAGTAGGTGGTTCAGTAGGATTACCAGGTATGTGGGTTTTACTTGCGGTTACAGTAGGTGGTAGTTTATTTGGATTTATAGGAATGCTTTTAGGTGTACCTTTCTTCTCAGTTATATATACAGTATTAAAAAATGATGTAGATAAAAGACTAAAAAAATCTAATAATTAATATTATATAAAAATAATATTATTGCATCTAATAAGTTTATAAAAATAAATATGAACATAAAGTTTAATAAACCTTACGAAAACGTAAGGTTTTTGTAATATAAATCAATATCATTAAAAACAAAATTACTCTATAATAATGCTATAAGAGGAAAGGAGTTTTTTATGGAAAATATATTAGAAGTAAAAAATATTGAAAAATACTATGGAAATAAATCAAATTTAACAAAAGCCATAGACAACATTAGTTTTAATGTAGAATCAGGAGAATTTGTAGGAATAATGGGAGCTAGTGGTTCTGGTAAAACTACATTATTAAATTGTATATCAACTATTGATAAAGTAACATCAGGTCATATTATGATTAATAGAGAAGATATTACAAAATTAAAAGGAAACAGTTTAAACAAATTTAGAAGAGAAGAATTAGGATTTATATTTCAAGATTTTAACTTATTAGATACTTTAACAGCATATGAAAATATAGCTTTAGCTTTAACAATTCAAAAAGTAAAACCAGAAATAATTGATAAAAAAGTAAGAGGAATAGCAAAAGATTTGGAGATTTCAGAAATTTTAAATAAGTATCCATATCAAGTATCAGGTGGACAAAAACAAAGAATAGCATCAGCAAGAGCAATTATAACTAATCCAAAGATAATTCTTGCAGATGAACCAACAGGGGGTTTAGATTCAAAATCTGCTAGACAATTACTTAATACTTTTGAATACTTAAATCAAAAATTGGAAGCTACGATTCTTATGGTAACACATGATGCTTTTACAGCAAGTTATGCGGATAGAATTATATTTATAAAAGATGGAAAAATATTTAATGAATTAATAAAAGGAAATGATACAAGAAAAGAATTCTTTGAGAAGATAATAGAGGTACAAACACTTCTTGGAGGTGAGCTAAACGATGTTATTTAAGTTATCATTTGAAAATATTAAAAAGAGTATTAAAGATTATGCTATTTATTTTTTAACTTTAGTTTTAGGCGTAGCAATTTTTTATATGTTTAATTCATTAGATAGTCAACAAGCAATGCTTGAAGTTTCAAAATCACAAAAATCAATTATAAAACTTTTAATAGAATTGCTTGGAATGGTATCTGTGTTTGTTGCTGTTGTACTAGGATTACTTATTGTTTATGCAAATAACTTTTTAATTAACAGAAGAAAAAAAGAATTTGGAATATATATGACACTTGGAATGGGGAAAAGGCAGATATCAAAAATTATATTATTAGAAACGATATTTGTAGGAATAATATCTTTAGGTGTAGGACTTATATTAGGTATATTTGTATCTCAATTTATGACAATATTAGTAGGTAAGCTATTTGAAGCAGATATGAGTAAATTTGAATTTGTGTTTTCAAAAGATGCATGTATTAAAACTTGTATATATTTTGCAGTAATGTATATAGCAGTAATGCTATTTAATACTATGAATATTTCAAGATATAAATTAATTAATCTTTTAAATGCTACAAAGAAAAATGAAAAAGTAAAAATCAAAAATCCAATACTTTCTATATTAGTGTTTATAGTGGCGTGTACTATATTAGGATATGCATATTGGAAAGTAACTGCTGATATTAGATCACTAGATACATTTAATAAAATGCTACCACCAATTTTAATGGGAATTATAAGTACATTGTTAATATTCTGGTCTTTATCAGGTTTTATATTAAGTGTTATAAAATCTATAAAAGGTATTTATTTAAAAAATACTAATATGTTTATTTTAAGACAAATTAATAATAAAATAAATACAACAGTAATTAGTATGAGTGTTATTTGTTTAATGTTATTTATGACAATTACTATTTTATCTTCAAGTTTAGCATTAAGAAATACAATGCAAAGAGAATTGATTGAAATGACACCAGTAGATTTGAATTTATATAAAATAGCAAATTTACCTGAAAAAACAGTAAATAGATATGGAAAAGAAAAAGTATATACAGAAGAGCAAAGAGCTGATTCACGAGTGCCTGTCAGTGAAACTTTAGTAAATAACGGATTTGATATGAATTTATTAAAAGATGTTATAGAAATATCTGTGTATACAACTGATGAGTTAACATGGGGAGATTTTTTTAGAGATAAAACAGAAGAAGTAAAAAAACAATTTCCAAGGCTTAATTATAGTACGACAGAAGATATTGTAAAAATATCAGATTATAACAAAATTGCAAAATTATATAATTTAGAGCAATACGAATTAAAAGATGATGAATATATTATACTTTGTGATTTTGAAAATATGGAAAACTTAAGAAATATAGTGTTAGAGGGTGGAAATTACACTTTAGAAATTGCTGGAAAAGAGTATAAATCAAAATATGATAAATGTATGAGTGGATTTATAAATATGTCAACAAGTCATACTAATACAGGAATTATATTAGTACCAGATAATTGTGAGTTAACAGTCGATATGAAAAAAATAGAATTTTTAGTAGCTAACTATAATGCAAATACTGAAGAAGAAAAAGAAAGAATTGAAAAAATCTTTACAAGTACTTCAGATGACGAAGGAGACGAATTTTCTGCTTTAATACAAAACTTGGCAAATAAAGGAATAGAAATAGATGGAGTTACAAAGATTTCTATTATAGAAGCTAGTTTAGGTTTAGCTACTATAATTACATTTATAGCAATTTATTTAGGAATAATTTTCTTAATAGCAAGTAGTGCAATATTAGCTTTAAAACAATTAACAGACAGTTCTGATAATAAACAAAGATATACTATTTTAAGAAAAATAGGATGCGATGAAAGAATGATTAATAAATCATTGTTCATTCAAATTGGAATATTTTTTGGAATGCCATTGTTACTTGCAATAATTCATTCAATGTTTGGTATAAAATTTGCTATTGGAATATTATCTGGAATAGCATCAGAAAAAGATTTATTACCTTCAATTATAGTTACTATTATAATTATGGGGGGAATATATGGAGCATATTTCTTAGCTACATATATTGGAAGCAAGAATATAATTAAAGAGGAATAGAACAATAAAGAATGATAAAAGATAAAACTATTTTGAATAGTTTACATATAAATTTTTGAGGTAATTATTTTAGATTAATTGATTTTTTGTAATCGTTTATGTTTATATAGAAATTTTTTATCTAAAATAATTACTTTTTTATAAAAAGTTAACATAACATCAAAACCAGTATTCTGTAAGAAAAAAGTAAAATAAAAGTAAAAAAGCAACTATTTTGTAATGAAAAAGCAAACAAAATAACCTGAAAATTGTTGACGTATAGGCAAAAATGTGTTAAAATATATAATGTCTATGGGTTTGGAAAAAAGCACCAAAAAATAGATTAAAATTTAAGAAGGAGATTTATTTTATGAAGTTAAAAAAATTAATAGTTGTTTTTTTACTTATTGCACTTTTTGTATCTCAAATTAGTTGGATTACATTAAGTGGTTTTGTTTATGGAGCAGAAAATAATGGAGAAGGAAGATTTCATTATGATCAATTAAATGATGCTTCAAAAGTAATATATAATGCATTAGTAGATATGTACAATGATGGTATATTACAAAAAGGAAATCAAAGTTATGACCTAGTTGAAAATGGGTATATGACACAAGAACAAGTCAAAGAATATGAAAATGGAAGTGCTAAAATGAATTCAGCGATGAATGCTGCAAGATATGCTTTTTATGCAGATTATCCTGAAATTTTTTATGTAAATTTCCAATATTTAACAATCAGAATAACAAAAGATGCTGATAATAATTATCATGCATATTTAGGTTCTGGAAGACATGCAAATTATTATACACCAGGATTTGAAAATGAAGAAGAAGTAAAAGTAGCTATTAGCGAATTTAATGATAAAGTAAATGAAATCGTTGAAAAAGCTAATAATGTTGAAGTAGAAGAAAATGAAAATAGAACAGTTAAACAAATTAAATTAGTACACAACGAAATAATTAGAAATACAGGTTATAGATTAGAAGATGATTGTACTGTAGGAAATGAAGGTTTTATAAGCACACCATATGGAGCACTTGTAAAAGGTGAATCAGTATGTGAAGGATATGCAAGAGCTTTCAAAACAGTTTTAGATAAATTAGGAATAAATTGTATTTTAGTACAAGGAACACATCAATCTGAAGGTTCAGCAGCAGTTCCTCATATGTGGAACTATGTTGAAATAGAAAAAGAAACAGTAGCAAGAGCATCAGAAAAAGTTTGGTATGCAGTTGATGCTACATTAGATGATCCTTTTACACGTAATCATATAGTAGAAGATAATGGTGATAGATTACCAGGTTCAGACATAGTTGAAGGTTTTGAAAATACAAAATATTGTTTAGTTGGAACAGAAACTATGAATAAAGAACATGTTGCTTTAGAAACAGTTGAAGCAGCAGGAAATTACACATTCAAATATCCAGAATTAAATGAAGAAGATTATGGAATTGATACAGTTACAAATAATAATGGATTAGTAATTAAATTTAAACAAGATGGAACAGAAACAGAAGAATATAAAGCAGGAGATTATTTTGTAAGTTACAACGGAAAAGGATATGAAGCAGCTAGCGAAGAAGGAAAATACATAATAATAAAAACTTATTATTATAAACCAGCAGATGAAAAATGGGAAGTAAGTCCTTGGGCATATTTTGTACCAGAAGTATATGCAGGTGGTTTCTATGATAGAGGTGACCACGTATATGTAACTGTTCCAAATTCAGAATATGTTGAATTTGCAGTAACAACTTTAGCACCAGGAGATTATAAAAATGATCCTCAATATTTAGCATATCAAGGTGATGAAACTGATTTTGTTGCAAAATCAGAAAAATTATATAATCCAAATGGGACATATAAAGGAAGACCATTTATTAAATCTCAATCACCAGCAGCAACAGATACTCTTACAGTTGGACCAACATATCATATAGATGTTACTTATGATGATGATTTGGTATTTGAAAAAGGAGTAACAGAAGTTGGATACAGAATGGAATCAACTGGAAATACTGGAGCTGAAAAATCAGAAATAACAAACTTCACTTTTGATGGAAATCGTAGAATAACATTTGATATAAAATTTAGTGAAATGTATGCAGATGATGGTGCAACTTACAAAATCTATGTTACAGGATTAGTAGGAAAAAATAGCGGAAAAGCACCAATGGAAATAACATATGGAGCAGTAAATTATATAGCATGTTCATATCGTATGAATGCTTCTAAAAATTGGGAAGTATTTGGTAGACCAACATTACTTGAAAATGAAGATTTATCAATGAATGGATGGCAAACATCAGATGGAACAGCAGTATCAGATAAATTAAAAAGCAGAATTGCATTAGTAACAACAAAAACAACTAATGCAGAAAAAGAATCAATGAATAATTTAATGGAAAATAATTTAGGAGATCAAGAATTAATAGCAAGCGAAACATATAATATTTCATTAAATGTATGTAAAAAATATGTTGTAAAAACAGGACATAGATTAAGAGTATCAGTAGGATTCCCAGCAGGGTATGGACCAGAAGATGCAGGTGTTACATTTAAAGCATATCACTTCATGAGAGATGATAAAGGAAATGTAACAGGAGTTGAAGAAATTCCATGTGTTGTTACACAATATGGATTAATAATAACATGTGATGCATTCAGCCCATTTGCAGTAGCAGTAGTAGAAAATGATGGAACACAAGTAGCAGAAAATAAAGCTCTTATTGTATCAGCTACAGATGGTGGAGTTATAAATGGAGCAAATAGAGAAGAAGGAAATATTGTTACATTAGCAGAAAACGAATCTGTAACACTTAATGTAGTTCCAGAAGAAGGATATGAAATTGAATCAATAAATGTTTGCGGAACTTCAATAGAAGTAACAAATAAAGATACAATGGAAATTATAGTAAATTATTCTGACATAAAAGATGGTAACTGTATAGTAGATGCTAAATTTGTTGCAAAATCAGTTGTAGCAGAAGAAGTTTCAAAAGGTGAGATAGCAGTTGAACCAACAGCAGTACCAGCAGAAGTTAAAATGCCAGCATCAAAAACTACAACAATAAATTCAAGATTACAAATAACACCAGAAGTAACAGAAACACCAGGAATTCAAACATATCAATGGTATAAAAATGATACAAAATTAGAAGGAAAAACTAATAAAACATTAGATATTGCTAATACTACAAGTGAAGATGCAGGAAATTATGTATTAAAAGTTACATCTACTGTAGATACATCAAGTGAAGAAGTAACAAGTGAACCTTGCCAAGTTACAGTATCAAGTTTCTCATCAACAATTGAAAGAGAAGGAGAAACAGAAATACATCCAGGAGATGAAATTACTCTTAATTTCAATATAACAGGATTAGATAGCATTGAAAAAGGTATAATGGCTTTAGGTGGAAAATTAGAATATGATTCTAATGTATTAGAAGTTTTAGAAATAAAAGGTGTTAATAACTGGAGTGAAACAGTTTCTTACAATGAAGAAAACTTCAAATTTGTAATAGATAGTAATAAATATGTTAGTGCTGAAGAAACAGCATTTTCAATGAAATTTAAAGTAAATGATACTATAGCTGAAACAACTAATACTAAAGTTATGGTAAAAGAACTTGAAGCAAGTAATGGAGAATTAGATATTAAATCAAATGATGCACAAATTGATATTGATGTAATTGTAGAAGTGCCAGAAGATTCTATAACATCAGAAGTATATACTGTTAATAATGAAGAAAAAATGATTTCACAAATTCCACATGATACAACAGTTGCTACATTTAAAGACAATGTTGTAGCATATCCAGGAGTAGAAATAGTAGATAAAGATGGAAATACATTAACAGATTCTGATATAATTGGAACAGGTATGACTGTAAAAGTTGGAAGTTTAACATTTACAACTATTGTAACAGGTGATGTTGATGGAAATGGAAAAATAACAGTAACAGATATAGCAGCTATAAAATTACATTATATTGATGCAGAAATATTAGAAGGTATTCAATTTGCAGCAGGAGATTTAAACAATGATGGAAAAATATCTACAACAGATATAGCTCAAGTTAAAATTATCTATATAGATTATAATAACAGCTTAGAAAACCAAGGAAATTAAAATAGATTTTAAATAAGCAAAGGAGAAAAATATGAAAAAGGTAATAGCTTTTAGTTTAAGTTTAGCTCTTATAATGATATTATTAGTAACTAATGTATACGCAGCATCATCTTATAAAATAAACTTAAATACAGCAAAAAATGAATTTGAAAAAAATGAGGAATTCGTAGTTAGTGTTTCAATATCAGATATTCAATCTGAAACAGGATTTATAGCTTTTGGTGCTACTTTAAATTATGACACAGATAGCTTAGAATTTGTAAAAATGAGTGGAAGTGAAAATTGGTCTAATCCAACTTATAATTCAAATTCTGGAAAATTAGCAACTGATAGAAATAATTTAACTAAAAATGATGAAACTATGTTTAGTATCACTTTTAAAGTAAAAGAAGGAAGTAAAGCTAATCCTACAATTACTTTAAAAGAAATGGAAGCATCAGGAGGAGAAACAACAGGAGATGTAAAAATAAGTGATGTAACTAAAACTATTACTGTAAAAGGTGCTACAAATACTCCAGGTGATGGAAATGATGATAATCAAGGTGGCAACAACCAAGGTGGAAATAACCAAGGTGGTGACAACAATCAAGGCGGAAATAACCAAGGTGGTAATAACAACCAAGGCGGAAATAATCAAGGTGGTAATAACAACCAAGGCGGAAATAACCAAGGCGGTAACAACAACCAAGGCGGAAATAATCAAGGTGGTAACAACAATCAAGGCGGAAATAATCAAGGAACAAATAATAACAATACAAATACTAATAAAAATACTAACACTAATACTAATAAAAACAACAATAAAAACATTGTTGCAAATACAAGTAATCCAAACAATAAAAAAGATGGATCATTACCAAAAGCAGGAACAACTTCTGTAGTATTAGGTATAGTAGTTATAGCAATTGTTGTAGCACTTGTATTCTATGCTAAAATTAGAATCTTAGATAAAAATAATAAACATTAATAAATAATTATAATAGCTAGAGATTAGCGTGAGCTAGTTTCTAGCTTTTTTTTGTACAATATAATTATAGTGAACTATAGATTTTCTTAGAATTTACATTTACTAGAAAATCTTAAGTTCGCTTTTTTATATTCTATGTATTGATTTAAGTGCTATTTTGTGATATTTTATTATAGCAATAATTTAACTTAATGTATCAGACATAAAAGGAGATATAATATAATGATAGACCTACATATTCATTCAACATATTCAGATGGTACAGCAAATGTAATAGAAATATTAAAACAAGCACAAACTTTAAAATTAGATACTATTTCTATAACAGATCATGAAACCTGTGATGCATATGAAGAATTAAGTAAAATAAATGTAAAAGAATTTTATTCAGGAAAAATTATAGAGGGAATAGAATTAAAATCACGATATAAAAATAAAATAATAGACATTTTAGGTTATAATATAGATTGTAATAAAATGAAAACTTACTTACAAGAATGTTATAAAGAAACAAGTAGAGAAAAAATTCAAGAAAAACAATTAGAAGAATTTTATAGATATGGTAATGAGTATGGATTAATTTTAAAACCAATTGAAAATTTGGAATGGGATAAGAAAAAAGATTGGGGAAGCAGAGTATTTTATAGAGAATTAAAGTCACATGAAGAAAATAGATTAAAAGTACCAGAAGATTTATGGGAATCTTTCAAAACATTTAAACGAGATTATTATCATATAGAAGGAAAAATGTTTTACAATAATGTTTCTAATTACTATCCTAAATTAGATAAAATTTTAGAAATAATTCATAATGCAGGAGGATTAGCCTTTGTAGCGCATATTCATGAATATAGCTGGATGGAAGATAAAATAGAAGAGTTAAATGAAATAATAAATAATTTTAATATAGATGGAATTGAGTGTTATTATAGTAATTTTACTGAAAATCAAATAAATGAATTGATAAATTATTGTCATAAAAACAATTTGTTATCAAGTGGTGGTTCAGATTATCATGGAGATAATAAACCAGAGATTTCTCTTGGAATTGGTAGAGGAAACTTACAAGTTCCAAGGAATATTATAGATAACTGGACAAAACAATTAAATTTTGTTTGATATATTTAAAAGATTTATAAAATTATTAATGATAGAAAGAGGAAAATAAAATGATATTTATATTAGCACAATTTTGCGGAATAATAGCATTAGTACTTACAGTAATTGCTGTACAATTTAAAACAAAAGAAAGTATAGTAATGTGTTCTATATTTGCAAATATAGTAGTTGCAATACAATTCTTTTTATTAAATGCTATTACAGGAGCTGTTATATCAGTAATAAATGCAATAAGATGTATAGTATTTTATTTTTATAAGAAAAAAGATATGAAACCATCTTTGATAGTATTAATTTTATTTGAATTAATAGCAATAGTTTGTGGTGCATTTAGTTGGCAAAATATATGGAGTATAATTCCTATAATTGTTACAGTCGTTTATACATATGGATTATGGCAAGATAATGTAAATGTAATTAGAATAACTACAGGAATTGCAGGAGCAGGATGGACAGTATATGATATTATAGTAAGAGCTTATGTTGGAGCAATACAAGAGAGCTCTCAATTAATTTCAGCAATAATTGCATTAATTCGAGATAAAAAAGGAGCTAAAAATGTTTAAAATTCATTCTGAATACAAGCCAACAGGAGACCAACCACAAGCGATAGATTATTTAGTAAATGGAATAAATGAAGGTAAGAAATTCCAGACGCTTCTAGGAGTTACAGGTTCTGGTAAAACATTCACAATGGCAAATATAATTGAAAAAACACAAAAACCAACACTTGTTTTAGCACACAATAAAACTCTAGCAGGACAACTTTACTCTGAATTCAAAGAGTTTTTTCCAGAAAATAGAGTTGAATACTTTGTGTCATACTACGATTATTATCAACCAGAGGCATATATAGCCTCTTCAGACACATATATTGAAAAAGATGCATCAATAAATGATGAAATAGATAAACTTCGTCATTCTGCAACAGCATCACTTTTTGAAACGAGAGATGTAATAGTAGTAGCATCTGTATCATGTATATATGGTTTAGGAGATCCAATTGATTATGAAAATATGATAGTATCATTACGTCCAGGAATGGAAATTGACAGAAACAAAGTAATGAAAAAGTTAATAAATATGCAATATACAAGAAATGAAATGGATTTTAAAAGAGGAACTTTTAGAGCAAAAGGTGATATTTTAGAAATATTTCCTTCAAATCAAGAAGAAACAGCAATAAGAGTTGAATTTTGGGGAGAAGAAATTGAAAAGATATCTGAAATAAATCCTTTAACAGGAAAAGCAAATGCTACAAGAGAACATGTTATGGTATATCCAAATTCTCACTATGTAACAAGTAAAGATAAGCTTGAAAGAGCTTTAGAAACAATAGAAAAAGAAATGGAAGAAAGAGTAGAATACTTTAAAGAAAATAAAAAATTAATAGAAGCACAACGTATTGAAGAAAGAACTAATTTTGATATAGAAATGTTAAAAGAAACAGGATTTTGTCAAGGAATAGAAAACTATTCAAGACATATCAGTGGTAGAGAAGCAGGTAGCCCTCCATATACATTATTTGATTATTTTCCTGATGATTTTCTATTATTAATAGATGAATCACATGCAACAATTCCTCAAGTAAGAGCAATGTATAATGGGGATAGAGCAAGAAAAGAATCTTTAGTTAATTATGGATTTAGACTTCCATCAGCATTTGATAATAGACCATTAAAATTTGAAGAATTTGAAGAAAGAGTAAATCAATGTGTGTTTGTAAGTGCAACACCAGCAGATTATGAAAAAGAGCATAGTAAGGAAAATGTTGTAGAACAAATTATTCGTCCAACAGGACTTTTAGATCCAAAAATTGAAGTAAAACCTACAGAAAATCAAATTGATGATTTAATGGATCAAATAGATATACAAGTAAAGAAGGGTGATAGAGTTTTAGTAACAACACTTACTAAAAAAATGGCAGAAGATTTAACTGCATATTTAAGAAATGCAGGAATAAAAGTTCGTTATATGCATTCTGAAATAAAAGCTTTAGAAAGAATGGAAATAATAAGAGATTTACGTATAGGTGAATTTGATGTATTAGTTGGAATAAACCTTTTAAGAGAAGGTTTAGATATACCAGAAGTTTCTTTAGTTGCAATTTTAGATGCAGATAAAGAGGGATTTTTACGTTCTGAACGTTCATTAATACAAACTATTGGTCGTGCTGCTAGAAATACAGAAGGACGAGTAATTATGTATGCAGATGAACTTACAGAATCAATGGAAAAAGCTATAACTGAAACAAACAGAAGAAGGGCTATTCAAGAAAAATATAATGAAGATCATGGAATAACACCACAAACAATTAAAAAGTCAGTTAGGGATGTTATAAAAGCAACTATAGTTGAAGATATTCAAAGTAAATATGATATTGGTAAAGATGAGAGTATTGAAGATATTATATCTAAGCTTACAGATGAAATGCTTAAATATGCTAAAAATATGGAATTTGAGAAAGCTGCGGAATTGCGTGACAAAATAAAAGAATTAGAAAACATGATTTAATTTATAAGAATGTTTTCAATATAAAAATTAGAAATTTTATTGGATAAATATTATAAATTTAAAATCAAGCAAAAGTGCTAATATTTAGGTGCTTTGCTTGATTTTTTTACTAGAATGTGGTAAAATAGTAAAGTAGTTTACATTTTACGTAAACTGTTTAGGAGAATAATATGTCTGAAAGAGTAAAAAGTTTAAAAGAAGTAAGTGAAGAAATTGGAGAAGAAATTGGTAAGTTTAAGCAATTTAATGCTGCTAATGGTTTCTTTAAAATGAGCCTAAGAGGAGAAAAAGATATCAAATTATATTAATCTAAAATTAGGTCGAATTTGTCATTTAAAGGAACAAAACAACCTATTTCTTTCGGATATTTTAAATCAAAAGCGGGATATAATGGTAAATATAAAAATAAAAAAGAATATGCAAACCACTATGGAGAATATATAGCTTATATAATATTAAAACAACTTGGCAAAAAAGCTTGTAAAGTTGATATAGGAGAACTTGAAATAAGAAATCCATATAGTTCTAAACCTATACAAGTAGAAGGAATATTAAGTCATTTTCAGTTGAGTCAAGAAGAAATATTTCAACCAATAAATGTAATTATAGAGCATTATAAAGATACACACCCAAAAAAATATCGTGAAATGACTCCAAGGGGAAAAACAGATAAAGCTGAAAATTATACAAATGTTGAAATAATTTTAAGTGCAATTGAAGAAGCTTTTAGAAAAAATGGACAAGAATATAAAATTCCTGATGCAAGAAAGAAATTTTTTGATATGTGTATTTTTGATATAAAATTTGCTAATAGAGATAGACACGATGAAAATTTTGGTTTAAGAATTAATCAAATAACAGATGAAATGGAATTTTATCATTTATTTGATAATGAACAAATATTAGGCTTTCAAGAAAATAAACCTGATATTGTAAAATATTTAGATGAATCAGATTATAGTCAATATGAAAAATTTAAAATTAGAGAATTAACTTCTTGTATAGGAGTACCAAATAGTGTACAAAAAATAGATTCACAAGAATTTCTTATGTATCTATTAGAAAACTACCCAAAAGAAATAGCAGATTCTTTAAAAGATATCAGTAGATATAAATTAAAAGATTTGGAAGAACTTTTGAGTTTGTTTCCAAATTTATCAATAGAACATAAAGAATTTGCAAAGAAGATATTTGTTGATAGGGAACAAGAAATAGCTAGAACAGTAAAGACATTTACAGAAAATAAAGTTTCAAAAGTATCAGAAAATCCAGATGAAGGAGTTAGATAGTTATGGAATATTTATATTTAAAATGGGTAGATTACAAAACTAATAAAAAGTATTTAATAGGAGCACTATTTAAAGAAAATGGAAAATACTATTTTAAGCTAAGCAAATCTCATGTAGAAAAGGCATTAGAAGAAAAAATAATTTCTAAAGCAATTCTTCCATTTTCAGATTATGATAAAATATATGAGAGTGATGAAATTTTTGCAATTTTCAAAATAAGACTACCTAAAATTGAACATTATACTGATGAAGAATTAGAAGATTTGCTTAAAGATTTAAACATGGAGAAGTATGACGAATTTGAATATTTAAGGAAAACTAAAGGAATATTGATGACAGATAAATTTATAGTAGAAGAGGAGAAATAAAATGTTTAGTTTTATGAATATTGATAGTTATATACCAGAATCTTTTGAAAGAATTGGTATGTTAAAGGGGAAAAGATGGTATCATGATTTATCTAAGGATAAACAAGGATTATTTAAACCCAAAAGATTTGAATATGGCGATAGAAAAGTCTTTTGTGCAAATCATTATGGAGAGTTTTTAGGATATATTTTAGCTTTAGAATCAGATGTTCCATCTTGTGAAGCAAGTCTTGCTCATTTATCTAAATATTATCCTCATATTCACAAAGAAAGAAATGGAGGAACACCTGTTGAAAAAGATGGTTGCATTATTTATAAACTTTTAGAAGATGGTGAAAGCTTAGACCATGGTAAAAGTGTAGTAGAATCTTTTAAAATGGAAAACCATGATAAATATCAAGAATTAACAAAAAATGAAACAAGAAAAACTTATGAAAGTGATAATATTGAAGTTGTTTTAGCAGCAATAGAAGCAAGAATAAGAAGATTTTATAGGCAAATGGATGAAGCTTCTTTACCAACAGAATATGTTGAAGAGAAAATAAAAGATAGTAAATTTAATGCAATTAGAATGATGGTTTATGATTGTTTATATGGAAATAATGATAGACATGATGAAAACTGGGCAATGAGGGTTGGAAAAGATAATATAGGAATGTATCCTTTATATGATAATGAGCGAATTTTAGGACTTTATGAAAATCAATATGTTATTGAAAAAGCTATACAGGATATGAGTATTGAAGAAGAGTCAGAAAAAAGATTGTTTTCAAGAATGAGAGTTCCAGAAGAAAAAAATCAATTTTCAAACTATAAAGATGTATTAAAATATTTAATGGAACAATATCCAGAAGAAACAATATTATCTTTACAAAAACCATTATCTGTAAATACACCAAAAAGAGTACATACATATTTATCAAATTGTGAAGGATTACCACAATGTTATATTGATTTTGGAACAACTATGTATAAATCAAGATATAATTTTGCTAAAGAACTTTATCAAAATAAAACTTTTGATGGAGTTGTACATAAAAAAAGCTCTGAATTTGCAGAAGATGGAAGATAAAATATTATAATGTAAAAGTGGCTGGTAAAGGACACCAACCACTTTTATTTTTGGATTCACTAATAATTCCTCCTGATTGTTTTTTTATACCGCCATGATCATCTGTTTCTCAGCCTTGCTCCACTTCCAAGCGATATCTGAACTCAATTTTATAACACTCTCATCGAAAAGTCTCTGATAAATATCAGCATAGATTTCTGATACTGTATTGAGTACAGATTCATGTATGAACGGAGGTGCTGATTCGCCATCCCATTTGAGTTCCTGATATACATGCCTGCGCAAAAATTGCTTATCCATGCTAGGCTGTGGCATTCCGATTGCATAAGCAGATTCATCCCAATATCTACTGCTGTCAGGTGTGAAGCATTCGTCTATTAGCACGATGTGCCAGCCAGAATTTTCTTTGCAAATGCCAAACTCAAGCTTTGTATCTGCTAAAATGATACCTTTTTTTATGGCATATTCATGTGCTGCACGATAAGCTTTGAGGGAAATTTGTTTCACATCATTTGCAATAGTGTAAGCAATTTCAGTGACCTTGCATCCGTTCTGAAGCTCAAAATGCTTAGTGATAAATGCTTCTATGATTTTAACACTTGTGTCAAAATCAATGTTTTCATCATGCTCTCCTGCACCTGCCTTAGTAGAAGGCGTGTAGATTGGTGAGGGAAGAATCTGTGATTCCTTTAATCCCTCAGGAAGTTTATTACCGTATAACATACCTGTTGTTTTATATGGGTCCCAGCTTTTAGATTCTGGAACATAATACCCACGAACAATACATTCAAGCGGGAGCGGTATGCATTTCTTGGCTGCCACTACACAGCCTGCCCATTCGGGATTAACGCCATAGGAAAGAAGTGTTTCAGCATCATATGATACAATGTGATTCCGAACAATTTCTTCTTTCTCAAGAAAATCCATCCATTTCAGGCTCATCTCATTCAAGATAAGACCTTTATAGAGAATTTCTCCGGGAAATACCCGATCTCCTACGGAGTAGCGGTTTGTTCTGTGAAAAAACATCAAATCCGGATGGTCAGGATTCTGATAGATATCACATACCTTACCTCTGTTTACAATTTGCATTTTAATCACCTCTCTTGAAAATCCCTATTATCAGTTTATCCAAAACCTTTTAACATTCATTAATTAATGCTTTGCCAAAATGCTATAAAGCTTTGAACATGAAAATTATAGCACGTTTTTGGCAAAAAGTAAAGTGAAGTAGCTAGAAACACCAGTTTTTGTTCTTTTTATTTAATAAAAAGAAGTACATAAAAAAGTTAATCAAAAAAATAAAAAAATTATATATACAAACTTTTGTTTTTGTGTTATAATAAAAAAGCGTTATATGATACAGAACAGTAATGAATGCTATTTAATATATATAAACTAATTAAACATATTTTAGATATTAAAATTAGTTTTATATTGGAACAAAAGTTGACATTATAAATAAAAATATAAAAGCAATAGATTAATGAGGGGTAGAAATGAACGATAAAATAATTATTAAAGGTGCGAAAGAACACAACTTAAAAAATATTAGTTTAGATATACCAAAAAACAAATTGGTAGTAGTAACTGGACTTTCAGGTTCAGGAAAATCTTCGCTTGCTTTTGATACAATATATGCTGAAGGTCAAAGAAGATATGTTGAAAGTTTATCTTCATATGCAAGACAATTCTTAGGATTGATGGAAAAACCAGAAGTTGAAAGTATAGAAGGACTTTCTCCAGCAATTTCAATAGATCAAAAAACAACATCAAAAAATCCTCGTTCAACAGTAGGAACAGTTACAGAAATATATGATTTTTTGCGTTTATTATATGCAAGAATAGGTGTACCATATTGTCCTAATTGTGGTAAAAAAATAGAGAAGCAAACTGTAGATCAAATAGTTGACAGTGTATTTGAATTAGAAGAAGGAACAAAAATTCAAATTTTAAGTCCTATTGTTAGAGGAAAAAAAGGAGAATTTACAAAATTATTAGAAAGTAAACAAAAAGAAGGTTTTGTAAGAGTAAAAGTAGATGGCGAGATTTACGAACTTACAGACGATATTGATTTAGATAGAAATAAAAAACATAATATAGATATCATAGTAGATAGATTAGTAGTAAAAGACGAGATTAGAAACAGACTTGCGGAATCTATAGAAACAGCAATGAATCATTCAAATAGTTTAGTAAAAATTGATATTCCAGGAAAAGGCGAAAAACTATTTAGTGGAAATTATGCTTGTCCTGATTGTAATATTAGTTTTGAAGAATTAACACCAAGAATGTTCTCATTTAATAATCCATTTGGTGCTTGTCCAGAATGTACAGGTATAGGTTACCTTATGAAAATGGATGAGGATTTAATAATTCCAGATAGAAGTAAAACTTTATATGATGGAGTTAAAGCATTTGGTTCTAGTACATTAAAAAAAGGTGATACAATGGCTAGAATGTACTTTGAAAGCATTGGAAAACATTATGGAGTTGATATAAAAAATAAACCAATAAAGAAATTACCTAAAGAATTTTTAGATAAAATACTTTATGGTACAGGTGATGAAGAAATTGATTTTGAATACTCCTCTTCAGCAGGTGTAAGAAAATTTACTCAACCCTTTGAAGGAGTTTTACCAACACTTGATAGAAGATATAGAGAAACAAAATCTCAAGGTATGATAGCTTTTTATGAAATGTATATGAGTAATAGTCCATGTTATTCATGTAATGGTTCAAGACTAAAAAAAGAAGTTTTAGCTGTAAGAGTAGGAGATAAAAATATTAGTGAAATTACAGATTTACCTATCAATAGATTAAAAGAATATTTGAATTCGTTAGAATTAAATAAAAAAGATAGAATGATAGCAGATGTAATATTAAAAGAATTAAATGCCAGACTTCAATTTTTGATGGATGTTGGACTTGAATATTTAACATTATCAAGAAGTGCAGGAACTTTATCAGGTGGAGAGGCTCAACGTATTAGATTAGCTACACAAATAGGTTCAGGTCTTTCAGGAGTATTATATATATTAGATGAACCAAGTATAGGATTACATCAAAGAGATAATGATAAACTTTTAGCTACATTAAAAAAGTTAAGAGATTTAGGAAATACTTTAGTTGTTGTAGAACATGATGAAGATACAATGTATGCAGCAGACCAAATAATAGATATTGGTCCAGGAGCAGGAGTTCATGGTGGAAATGTTATAGCACAAGGAACAGCAGAAGAAATTAAAAATGTAGAAGCTTCTATAACTGGTAAATATTTAAGTGGAAGAGAAAAAATAGCAGTTCCTAAAAAAAGAAGAAAATCTAATGGAAAATCAATAGAAATAGTAAAAGCTTCTGAAAATAACTTAAAAGATGTAACTGTAAAAATTCCACTTGGAGTATTTAACTGTGTTACTGGTGTATCAGGTTCAGGAAAATCAACATTAGTAAATGAAGTATTATATAAAACTTTGGCTAAAGAAATAAATAGAGCAACAGAAAAACCAGGTAAATGTGAAAAAATAAAAGGAATAGATAACATAGATAAAATAATAAATATAGATCAATCACCAATAGGAAGAACACCACGTTCAAACCCAGCAACATATACAGGCGTATTTGATATTATACGTGATATTTTTGCAGGAACTAATGAAGCAAAAATGAGAGGATATCAAAAAGGAAGATTTAGTTTTAATGTTGAAGGTGGTAGATGTGAAGCATGTCAAGGTGATGGAGTTTTAAAAATAGAAATGAACTTTTTACCTGATATATATGTGCCATGTGAAGTATGTAAAGGAAAAAGATATAATAGAGAAACTTTAGAAGTAAAATATAAAGGAAAAAGCATATCAGATGTACTTGATATGACAGTAGAAGAAGCAGTTGAATTCTTTAATAATATTCCTCGTATAAAACAAAAAATCCAAACATTATTAGATGTTGGATTAGGGTATATAAAACTTGGACAACCTTCAACTACTTTATCAGGAGGAGAGGCACAAAGAGTAAAACTTGCAACAGAACTTTCAAAAAGAGCAACAGGAAAAACATTATATATATTAGATGAACCTACAACAGGACTTCATATAGCAGATGTTCATAGATTAGTAGATATTCTTCAAAGATTAGTAGATACAGGAAATACAATATTAGTAATAGAACATAATTTAGATTTAATAAAAACAGCAGATCATATAATTGATTTAGGACAAGAAGGTGGAGATAATGGTGGGGAAGTAATAGCAATAGGAACACCTGAACAAATTTGTAAAAACGAAAAATCTTATACAGGAAAGTTTTTAAAGAAATATTTAGAATAATATATTATACAAAATTTAATATATTACTAAAATATAGAAAAGAAAATTATTTTAATATATAAAGAAAACAATATGCAATATAATAAAAGAGAATATTCTTGAGTATTTAAGAATATTCTCTTTTTTCTTAAAAAGTGTCTATTTAAACAATGCAAGAAAAATCAAATTTTACTTAAAAATAAGTATAATAAGATTAAATATGTTTGAAAATATAAATAGAAAGCTAAAAATGTAGTATTCAAAAATATCACTTGCAGAGCTTAAAAAGTCACTATTTAAAAACTAGTTATTTGATGTTGTGTCGTTATTATTGTTAGAATTTTTTGAATTATTATTTTTTGATTTTTCTTTTTTTGACATCTTAAGAAGCACCTCCTTTTGATTAAAAATAGTATTTGTAAAAAAAAAGAAAATATACAAAAATTAATAAAATTTATTTTTAAATTGAAAAATTAAAAGCAAAACTTTGGTCAATTAAAAAAATAGCTTTAATAGAAATGATATTTAATATGCAAAAGATACAGAGTAAATTACTATAAAATAAAAACAAGAATTTATTGTAATATGAATTTAAAATCCTTGAAGAAAAGTAGTTAATCTGATATAATGGCAATTAGTAAAGTGATAATGAATAATATATAAATGAAATAATAGCATAAATTGAAAGGAATATAAAAATGGCAAATCTAGTAATAGGAATTGAGGGATTAGTAGGTGCTGGAAAAACAAGTATATGTAGAAAACTTATAAATCTAATTCCAGACACAATTTTATTTAATGGTGGAAATTTATATAGAGCAATAGTTTATGCAATGATGCAAAATGGAAAAGAACTTGAAGAGTTAAAAAATAAAGGTAAAAATCTTGATATAAAAGAAATGATGGATTTATTTAAAATTGAATTAAAAATTGAAAATAATGAAACAATAGTATATATAGATGGAAAAAAAGTAGATGAAGATTCTATTCAGTCAAAAGAAGCATCACTAGCAGTTTCAACTGTTGGAGGAAGTGCTAATAACAAAGCATTATTTGAATTTTCTAGAAATTTAATCGATGCTTACAAAGAAAATTATAATGTGATAGTTTCAGGAAGAAGTTTAATGAAAATATATCCTAAATGTGATTACCACTTTTTTATTACAGCAAGTTTAGATGAGAGAGTTAGAAGAAAACTAATACAGTATGAAGAAAAAGAATCACCAAAAGAAATAAGGGATAATATTGTAAAAAGAGATATACTTCAAGAAAAAGCTGGCTTTTATGAATATAGTCCAATTACTATAGAAATTGATGTAACAGATTGTAAATCAGTAGAAGAATCAACCAAAAAGGTATTAAGTAAAATTAAATTACCAGAAATGGTTAAAATATAGGAGGTAAGATGGCTTACATAAATGAAAAATTGTTAGAATTTAATAGATATTTAAAAGGCAGAAAAGTTGCTATAATAGGTGTCGGAGTTAGTAACTTACCATTACTTGAATATTTATATAATTTGAATTCTGTTGTAACAGTTTTTGATAATAAATCTATAGATGATATTGACCAAAAAATTATGGATAAAATTTTAGATTATGGCATGACATATTCTTTTGGAGAAGATTGTCTTAAAAATCTAATAGGATTTGATATAATTTTTCGTTCTCCAAGTTGCTTGCCAATAGTTCCAGAACTTAGAAAAGAAGCTGAAAGAGGAGCGATTATAACAACAGAAGTTGAAATGGTAATAGAACTTGCACCTGGATTAGTAATAGGAGTTACAGGAAGTGATGGAAAGACAACTACAACTACTTTAATATATGAAATTTTAAAACAAGATGGATATAATTGTTATGTAGGAGGAAATATTGGTAAACCTTTATTTACTCAAATAAAAGATATGAATCCAGAAGATATAGTAGTTTTAGAATTAAGCAGTTTTCAATTAATGAATATGAAAATAAGTCCTAAAATATCAGTAATAACTAATATTACACCTAATCACTTAAATATTCATACAGATATGGAAGAATATATTGAAGCTAAAAAAAGTATTTTTAAATATCAAGATAGTGATGGACTTTTAATATTAAATTATGATAATGAAATAACAAGAAATTGTGCAAAAGAAGCAAAAGGAAAAGTAACTTTCTTTAGCAGTAAAAATAAAATTCGAGAAGGATATTTAGTAGATACGGAAGATGGAAAAATAAAAGTTTGTGAAAATGGACTTAGAAAACATGTATTTGATACTAGAAATATGAAACTTCGTGGAGTTCATAATTTTGAAAATGCATGTTGTGCTATTCTTGCAACAAAAGATTTAGTAAAAAAAGAATCAATAGAAACTGTTTTAACAGAATTTAATGGGGTAGAACATAGACTTGAATTAGTAAAAGAAACTAAAACAAGAGTTAAATGGTACAATGATTCTGTTAGCTCAAGTCCTACTAGAACAATTGCGGGTTTAAATGCATTTGCTCTAAAAAATATAAATCTTATTGCAGGTGGATATGATAAAAATTTAGATTACAATGTACTTGCAAAACCAATAGTGGATAATTGTAAATCTTTAATTTTATTAGGTCAAACAGCTGAGAAGATTGAAAAGGCAGTTAGATTAGAATTAAAGAAGCAAAAGAAAGATTTACCAATATATAAATGTGAATCTTTAGGAGAAACAGTTCAAACAGCATATAATATTGCTGCAAGAGGTGATATCGTATTATTTTCTCCAGCTAGTGCAAGTTTTGATATGTTTAAAAACTTTGCAGAAAGAGGAGATTTATTCAAATCATATGTAAATGAAATAGTTAAATAAATTAAAGAATAGTATTATTTTATAAAATAATACTATTTTTTATTTTCACCTCATATAATTTAAAAAAAGGAGGTAAAAAAGATGTTTTATTCAAACAATGATAACTATATGCAGGATTTGTATTTTTACAATCAAACACCACAAAATACATATAATCCTAATATGAATAATTTTGCAAATCAAATGCCAAATAATATGGGAATGATGAATAATATGAATCCTATGTGTATGGGGCAAAATCCAAATATGTTTAATAATAATCCAAATCAAATGCAAAGCATGAGTTCTTTATATCCTAGTATATATAGAATTATAAATCCAGTAGTTTCAAGAGTTATTCAAAATAGTAATTATCAATATTTTAATGAGGATGTTTTAAATAATATGGTAGACACAGTATATAATATTGTTGAAGGTCAAATTGAATATGACGAAGAAGAGCCAGTAGCATCAAGAACTTCTACAACTCAAAGTAACACTAATAATGTAACAACAAATTCTTCTAATTCTGGAACTACAACAAGACAAACAGAAACTAGTCAAGCAACAAATCAAACTACCAATGTTTCAAGAAATAATAGAAATGATAGCTTACTTAGAGATATTATCAAAATTCTTATTTTAAAAGAATTAATTTCTAGAAATAGCTTTAATAATAATCAAGCATTTAATCAAAATCCATATTTCAATAATATGAACTTTTAAAGTTAATAAGAAATTTTATAACAATGGCGGATATATACCAAACTATTTTTAGAATTTTCTACGTAATTGTTTGATTATGTATATGTTTCTAATAAATATTTAATTATGCATATTATACCTTTTTTTGAATATATTAAAAATAATAGTGAATATTCAAAAGACAAAATCTATTAATTTCAAAAGAAGAGGTTATATATGGATAATATCAATTATTTAAACATTATTAAAAAAGGAATTATAGGAATTATAATTTGTATATTATTAGTTTTTTTATGCAAAGTTGCTATTTTCTATATTCCTTTTTTAATCGCTTATATCATTTCTTTAATAATAGACCCAGTTATCAAATGGGTAAATAAAAGGACAAGCTTAAGTAGAAAAACTAGTAGTATAATTGTGCTTGTTACTTTATTTGGAATTATTATAGCTTTAGTAGTGTGGGGAACAATCAATTTTATTTCAGAAGCAACAAATTTGCTAAGTGGTTTAAATACATACTTAGAAAAAAGTATTAGTTTTATAAATCAAAATATCTCTAAAATTAATTTTAGAGAATTAATTCCAGAAGAGGTAATTAATATTTTAGAAAATTCAACTACAGATTTTTTAAATATGATTACAAGTTATTTTAAAGAATTTCTAACAAAGATTTTAAATTATATTACATCATTACCTAATATGTTTATAAATATTGTTATAACTATTTTGGCAACATATTTTATAACATCAGATAAATTTTATATTTTAGATAGAATGGAACATCATTTATCAAAAAGAATGATGGGGAAGATAATCAAACATGTAAAGGAAATCACTACTTCTTTAGGTGGATATTTGAAAGCAGAAATTACTTTAAGTATAATCACATTTATGGTAGTTTTAACAGGGTTAAATATTTTCTATTTAATTGATATGCAAGTGGAGTATCCAATTTTGATGGCAATTTTAATAGGATTTGTTGATGCTCTTCCAATTTTAGGAGCAGGAACTATTATGGTTCCATGGGCATTAATTTTATTACTTAATGATAAAACATCACTTGCTTTTTCTATTATAGGTTTATATATACTTACTATTGTTATAAAACAATTTTTAGAGCCTAAACTTGTAAGTAAAAATATAGGAATACATCCAATATTTACACTAATAGCAATGTATACTGGTTTTAAAATAATAGGAGTAATAGGACTTTTAATTGGACCTATTATTCTTATTATTTTAAAAAATATTTTTGCCGAAATTTTAGATAAAGGAATAATTAATTCTATTGTTGATATTTAATATATAACAGCTGTTGGAACATATTCATCATCTGGAAGTGTAACATTTGCATTTTCTGGTTTATTTGTTTCTTCAATAGCTGTTATTTTTAAAATAGGAATATATGAGTTATTATAAGAGCCTTTTGTAATTTCTCCTGTTATATTTACCCAAGAATAAGTTTTATAATCTTTGGCTTTTTCTGATGAACATAAGAAACCTACTATTAGAGTTTGTTTATTTCCAATATCCATATCTCTTGCAAGTACAAATTGGTCATCAGAAAATCCGTTTACTCTATAAACATAACCAGAAAAAGATATTTTTTGTCCAACATATGTATCAATATCATCATGAACTTCTTTTAAAATATTTGTATAGTTTTCAGCTGTTAAAGTAGCGACCTCTGAAGAGGGAATAGAGTCATTTACAAAATTATTGTCTTTCTGTTCCATACTATTTAAAACATTGTATATACCAGCAATTCCTATACTAATGCAAATTATTGTCATTATTCCTAAAACAGTTTTAAATATAGCTTTTTTATTTAATTTAAAATTACAAATAATCATTTTAGTCTCCTCGCATAATATGTTTTTTTACATATTCTTTCTTTTAATTTTGTATTTTGATAAATCTTATGCAATGTAATATACAAATATTCAAAATAAATTGTAAAGATATAAATTAAGTTTAAGAAATAACAATAGTAATAGAAAAATATAAAACTATACTTTCTTACTAAAGAATAATGGTGGACATTATGAAAATTGTATTTGTGTACAAAATTGCCGAAGGCTCTATTTAGTAGAAAGTTCAGAAGACTTTCCTGCTAAATAAAATAGGGAAGTCCTATAGCATAAAATTGCTTGCTATAAGACTTCCCAGTGTTACTTTTACAGAAGTAACATCAATCGTTATTCAGTTTTTCATTTCTTTAATCTGATTAGCAGCCAATTCACAGGTAACAGGATTTATATCGCAAAAAATACCGTTACGCTTCATTTCCTTTGCAACTATTGCTGTTGAGCCTGCTCCCATGAAAAAGTCGGCAACTGTATCGCCGGGGTTACTGGAAGTAGCAATAATTCTTCTTAAGATTGCCAATGGTTTTGGTGTATCAAATGCCTGTGAGTTTACTGTACGTGAATATTCATCAAGCATTTCCGTTTCTGCCCAGATGTTTCCTATAGGTTTTACTGTTGTATACCTAAAAGGGAGTCCATCCATTAATCTTACTTCATTATTATCTACCATTCTGTAGAACTCTTCGGTAGAAACAAGCCAATGCTTATTTAAAGCAGCAAGATCAATAGGATTACCATTTAAGCATCTGACATCTGAACGTTCAGGATTTTCTCCATTTTCAAACAGTGGCATCAGTACAGGAGACATTTTGGAATGTGTTTCGTTAAATACAAAATCCGCCGGATTATTAACGTAATACAGAATGCTGTCATGCTGAGAGTCATAGTTTCTGTAAAAACCACGTTCTTCGCTGTGCTTCCGAACAATCTTGTTACGATAGCACTTAAAGCCAAAGATTTCGTCCATCAACATCCGAAGATAGGAATCCAGCCGCCAATTGCAATGAATATAAATACTACCATTGCTGGTAAGCACACGCTTCATTTCCTCGAATCGCGGACGATACCACTTAATAGCTTCTTTGGGTGTTCCAAGATCGTCTTCGTAGTAATCGAACTTCTTGCCAGAATTGTACAGCACATCACAGTAGATAAGATTTATACTGCCAGTGGGAAGTGCCCGCAAAAGCTCCAGATTGTCACAGTTATAGATGCTGATTTTTCCATCACTGTAGTATTTGGAAACGTTGTGATAAACTTGTGTCATAGATAAAACCTCCTTAATAACAATTGAATTCAAATTTTTATGTGCTAATCTTTATTATAGCATAAAATTAGGCTTTTTTCAATTTCCAATCAAACAATAATGAGAATAAAATATATGTAGTTCTAAAATGATAATAGCTTAATTATTTTCCTTGCAAAAAGTATCAAAAAGTGATATAGTCTTATGGTGTAATAAAATATTTATATAAAACAAATTTAGGAGGCAAGAAAAAATGGGACTTTTTGGTAAAATTTTTGGAAACTATAGTGAAAAAGAAGTAAAAAGAGTTATGCCTATAGTTGAAAAAATTAACAATTTAGAGCCAGAAATGGAAAAATTAACAGATAAAGAATTAACAAATAAAACAAATTATTTTAAAGAAGAGTTAGCTAAAGGAAAAACTTTAGATGATATATTACCAGAAGCTTTTGCAGTAGTTAGAGAAGCTTCAAAAAGAGTTTTAGGAATGAGACACTTTGATGTTCAGTTAATAGGTGGTATCATATTACATCAAGGTAGAATTTCAGAAATGAGAACAGGTGAAGGAAAAACTTTAGTTGCAACTTTACCAGTATACTTAAATGCTCTTACAGGAAAAGGTGTTCATGTTGTTACAGTTAATGAATACTTAGCAAAAAGAGATAGTGAATGGATGGGAAAATTATATAGATTTTTAGGTCTTTCAGTAGGTCTTATTTATAGTAGAATGCCTCATAACGAAAAACAACAAGCATATAATTCAGATATCACTTATGGAACAAACAATGAGTTTGGATTTGACTATTTAAGAGATAACATGGTTATACATAAAGAAGAAATGGTTCAAAGAGAATTAAATTATGCTATTGTCGATGAGATTGATAGTATTTTAATAGATGAAGCTCGTACACCACTTATAATTTCTGGTAGAGCAAATAAATCTTCTGATTTATATAAAGCAGCTGATAGATTTGTAAAAAAATTAAAAGCAAAAATTATAATTGAAGAAGATGTAAAAGATATAGATCAAGTTGAAGATAATGAAAAATATGATTATATAGTTGACTTAAAAGCAAAATCAGCTACATTAACACAAAAAGGTATAGAAAAAGCAGAAAGAGAATTTTCAGTAGAAAACTTAAATGATATATCAAATACAGATTTAGTTCATAATATAAATCAAGCTTTAAGAGCAAATGGTATTATGAAAAGAGATATTGATTATATCGTAAAAGATGGGGAAGTTCTTATTGTAGATGAGTTTACAGGACGTATAATGTATGGAAGAAGATATAATGATGGATTACATCAAGCAATAGAAGCAAAAGAAAATGTAAAAATTGCTGATGAATCTAAAACATTAGCTACAATAACATTCCAAAACTATTTCAGAATGTATAATAAGCTTGCAGGTATGACAGGTACAGCTATGACAGAAGAAGGTGAATTCAGAGAAATATATAACTTAGATGTTATAGAAATCCCTACAAATAAACCATTAATAAGAAATGATCAAACAGATATCATATATAAAAATGAAGCTGCTAAATTTAGAGCAGTAGTAGAAGATATAAAGAAAAGTCATGAAAAAGGTCAACCAGTTTTAGTTGGTACTGTTTCAATTGAAAATTCAGAAAAAATTAGCAGATTATTAAATCAAGAAGGAATACCACATGAAGTATTAAATGCTAAAAATCATGAAAAAGAAGCTGAAATTATAGCACAAGCAGGTAAATATAATGCTGTAACAATTGCTACTAACATGGCAGGACGTGGTACTGATATTATGCTTGGTGGTAATAGTGAATATTTAGCAAAACAAGAAATGAGAAAATTAAAATATGATGAAAGCTTAATAGAACAAGCAACAGCATTTAATGAAACAGATGATCAAGAAATACTTGATGCTAGAAAAAAATTTAAAGAATTAGAAGATAAATTTAATACAGAAATAAAAGATGAAAAAGAAAAAGTTTTATCAGCTGGTGGTTTAAAAATAATTGGTACAGAAAGACATGAATCAAGAAGAATTGACAATCAGTTACGTGGACGTAGTGGACGTCAAGGTGACCCAGGTGAAACAAGATTTTATTTAGGATTAGATGATAACCTTTTAAAAATATTTGGTGGAGATATGATTACTAGAATATTTGATAAAGGTAATATACCAGAAGACTTACCAATTGAAGTAAAATTAATTTCAAAAACAATTGAAAGTGCACAAAGCAAAGTAGAAGGAAGAAACTTCTCTATAAGAAAACATATCTTAAGTTATGATGATGTTATGAACATTCAAAGAGATATTATATATTCTCAAAGAAGAAAAGTTCTTGATGGAGATAATGTAAGAGATAATATTATAGATATGATAGAATCTGCTTGCGAAATGATAGTTGATACTTACAGACAAGAAATAGATAATGGCGGAGTAAATAAAGAAGCATTAGAAAATGAAATAAAAGTAAGTTTAAATCTTTCAGAAGTTGATGCATTAAAAGAAGATAAAATTAGTAGTGATAAATTATTAAAAGAATTAAAAGAAAAAACTATTGCAAATTATGAAGCAAAAGAAAAAGAATTTGGAGAAGAAGTAAGAGAATTAGAAAGAGTTGTTTTATTAAAAGTAGTAGATGCAAAATGGATGGAACATATTGACAATATGGATGAATTAAAAAACGGTATAGGATTACGTGCTTATGGTCAAAAAGATCCAGTTGTTCAATATAGATTTGAAGGTGGAGAAATGTTTGATGAAATGATTTCTCAAATCAAATTAGAAGTTGCAAAAATTATGCTTCATGTTGTAAAAGCAAGTGGAGGAACAGTAAAAAGAGAAAGTGCAGCAAACATAACAAATGCAAGTTTAGATAACTCTGCTATATCAAGTATGAATATTGAAGGAGAAACTGCTCCAAAAACAAATCAAACAGAAAAAGCACAACCAATAGTTAATGATGGACCAAAAGTAGGAAGAAATGATCCTTGCCCTTGTGGAAGTGGTAAGAAATATAAGAATTGTTGTGGTAAAAATCAGTAATAGCAATTCCTTATAAATTATTTTTTTGTTAAACACGTATATGGATTTACATAAAGTAATTGACAACATATATAAAGTGTGCTATCATTTTAATTATAAAACTTTAGAAAGAGGGATATAAAATGAAATCAAATATATTTTTAAACGAATTACATCATCATCGTAGGAGCTTGTAACTACTGCTAATTGTAATGGTAGGTACAGGCTAAAAGCATTGTGCCTACGATAGTTTAAAAATATATAATTATAGATATATTAAAAACACTATTTGTAGGAAAACTATAGATAGTGTTTTTTGATATATCTTTTTTTTTATATAGTAGGAAATTTATCCCACTGGGATAAATTTCTGTACTAGATAATTATGGCAGAAATTAGATTTTGTAGCATTTTGCATTGCGTACAAAATTTTGATTCTGGTTTTTTATTTATTAGAAAAGAAAGGTTGGTATTTTTATGAAAAATGAAGAAATTGAGTATAAGATATTAAATCCAGGAGGAAATGTAACTGCATTAATTAATGGATGCGATTATACAAATGAACAAAAGAAATTAATTAATAAAATGATAATGGATAAGTATTCGCAGGTAGAACAAGTTGGATTTTTAAGTAAGAAAATAAATCGTTTAGAAATGGCTGGAGGAGAGTTTTGTATGAATGCTTCAAGATGTGCAGTTTATGAATATTTGAAAAATAGTAATAAAGAAAAAGTTGAATTTTCAGTATCAGGAACAAATAAGAAATTGGTAGGTAGAAAATTATCTGATAATGAAATAGAGATAAAATTTGATATAGATAAAAATATAGACGACTTGATTGAAGTAAAAAACGATTTTACTTGTATAAAGTTTGATGGAATATTAATAGCAATTTTAGATGAAAATAAATCGCAAAAATATATTCAAAAATTAAAAGAAAATGAAGAAACTGTTAAAAATCAATTAAAAGAAATAATGATAACGCAAATAAAATCTAAAGAAAAAGCAATTGGAATAATATTATTAGAAAGAGCACTAGAAAAAATAAAAATAAATCCGATTGTATGGGTAAAAGATATAGATACAGTATTTTATGAAACTGCTTGTGGCAGTGGAAGTTTAGGAACAGCGATATATAATTATTTGAAAACTGAAGAAAAGAAAATAACTTTGCTCCAACCATCTGGATATTGTATTGATATAGAGTTAGATATAAAAGAAAAATGTATAAAAAATGCAATTGTAAAAGGAATAGTTAGGGAGGAAATAATATGCAAGTAAAAGAAATATTAAGGAATTTAATTAAATTTGACACATACAAAGATAATGAAAATCAAAAAATAATAAATTACATACAAGAAATTTTAGAAGAAAAAGGATTTAAAGTAGATTATAAAAGTAAATGCTTAATTATGAGTATAAATAAAAAGTGTAAATTAGGATTTTTAGGACATACAGATACAGTACAAAGTGTAAATGACTGGATATATAATCCGTTAGAATTAACTGAAATTGATAATAAGTTATATGGATTAGGTACTTGTGATATGAAAGGTGGTATTTCGGCAATCTTAAAAGCGGTATTAGATATAGATTGGAACAAATTGAATTATGGAATTAAGTTATTTTTTACTTATGATGAAGAAATTGGTTTTGGAGGAATAAAAGAAATAAATAAATTAAATATAGAAATTCCTGAAAATATGATTATAGGAGAACCAACTAATAATGAAGTGATGAATGGAAGTAAAGGCTTACTGGAATTAAAAATTGAATTTGATGGGAAATCCGCACATTCTAGCAATCCAGAAAAAGGAATAAATGCAATAGAAAAATGTATAAAATTTTTAAATGAATTAAAAGAATTTTATAATAATTTAAAACTAGAAACTGATAACAGATTTGAAATTCCTTATACAACTATGAATATAGGAAAAATAGATGGTGGAATGAGTATAAATATTGTTCCAAACAATTGTACAACATATATAGACTTTAGAGTTATAAATATTAAGCAGAAAATAAAAATTTTTGAAGAAATAAATAGATTAAAAAATAAATATCAATTTGAATATAAAATAATAAATGATATCAATCCTTTTATAACTGAAAGTAAAAATAATAAAACTACCAATTTCATAACAGAATCAAGTTTTATACAATCTAAAAATAGATACATATTGGGTACTGGACCAATAAATCCACATGAAGCAAATGAATATATTACAAAAGAAAGTTTAGATAAATTAGTTAATCAATACAAACAAATAATAAATGAATTATGTAAATAAATTTTTGTCTTTTTAATATTAAATGTTGTTATATTTTGTACTATAAAAAGTTTTTACTAGTACAAAACATTTTGAAAAGACTAGTTTATTTTTAAATAAAAATGTGATAAAATGCAATATGAAAAAAATTAGGATAGTGTTAAGTAATTTATGAAATAAATTATGAAAATATTATCAATAAAATTTAAATTAATAATAGAGGTTAAATATGAAATGTAGTAAAAATACAATGTTACTTTATGCAGTTACAAATAGTAAATTAGAAAGTAATGAGCCATTAATAAAACAATGTGAATCAGCTTTAAAAGGTGGAATCACATGTTTGCAATTACGCGAAAAAGAGTTAGATGAAGAATCTTTTTTAGCAGAAGCAATAGAAATAAATAAGTTATGTAAAAAATATCATGTTCCATTTATAATTAATGATAATGTTGATGTTGCTATAAAATCTGGAGCAGATGGAGTTCATGTAGGACAATCAGATATGGAAGTAAGTGAAGTTAGAAAATTAGTTGGAGATAATATGATTATCGGAGTTTCTGCTCATACTGTAGAAGAAGCAAAATTGGCAGAAGCAGGTGGCGCAGATTATCTTGGAGTTGGAGCTATATATGCAACTACAACAAAACCTGATGCTACTTATGTTCCATTAGGTGAACTTAAAAAAATATGTAAATCGGTAAAAATCCCAGTAGTAGCTATAGGTGGAATGGATAAAAATACTATATCAAAATTATCTGGAACAGGTGTAGATGGTGTTGCTATGGTTTCTGCTATTTTTGCAGCAGATAATATAGAACAAGAATGCAGAAAACTATTAAGATTATCTAAAGATATGGTATTTGATATGGAAAGATAAATTATGGATAAATATAATATTTTAATTTTATCAAACTTAGATAGTGTATATGCAAAAGAAGAAGATGAATTGATTGCAGAAAGTTTCATAAATGATGGGCATAATGTATCAATTAAATGGATTGATTATGATGAAGAACTAGACAATAAATTTGATATTGTTCTTATGCGTGATGTTTGGGTAGAGAATGAGCAAAATATTCCAAAGTATAAAAAATATAATAATTTATTGAAAAAGAGATTAAAAAATAAACCAATAAAAAAAGTTAATTTTTATGAAGTTGATACTTATGGAAAAATGTATTTAATAGATTATTATAAAAAAGGATTATCAGTAATTCCTTCAGCAAATAATTTGAATGAAATTGAAAATTTTAATGATTATGATACATTTATTTTAAAATCAATCGAATCTTGTAATAGTGCTTTTGGACAAAAGATTGTAAATAAATCTAGTTTAGAAAAAGAATTTGAAGAAGGTATGCTAATTCAACCTAAAATTAAATTTAAGAGTGAAGTTCAGTGCTATTTTGTTGGAAATGAACTAATGTATACACTTGAATTTATACCTTCAAAATATCCAGATTATCCGCCACCAATTGTTGTGCAATTAAATAAAGAGGAAGAAAAAATAATAGATAGTTTCTTAGCAGAAACCAATATTAAAACAGGATTTCAACGATTAGATTTTTTGAGATTAGAAAATAATGAATTAATGTTATTAGAAATTGAGGCTACCACACCATTTATGGCGTTAATGATGATTGAAGAAAATTTGAGAAATAAAGTAATTGATAGATACAAGAAAAATATATATGAATATTTAAAAATATATGATAAAAAATAATTTTCATGAACAGAAGTGTATACATTATAAAAATTTTAAAAGATAAAATTATAATTTCATTGGTATTTATATTATTTTTAAATCAAATAACATAAAATAGTTTACAATAATTTAAAAATGTGATAAAATATTTCTGCAACCTGATTTCAGGGTTGTGGATTTTTTTCATACTTATAAATATAAAAGAAAAAGGAGGCAAAAAGATGAAAAAAATTAGTATCAATTCAGAACGGATGGGACGGATGTCTGTAGGCGTAAAAACCCCTATCATCAGAACAGGAGATGATCTGGCACGGATTGTGATTGATTCCTGTTTGGCAACTATGGGAGAGATTCATGAAGGCGCTCTGATCGGTGTTACGGAGGCAGTTGTTGCAATTGCACAGGGAAATTATGCAAAACCTGAACATATTCAGGCTGACATTGCAAGGAAATATCCCGGTGCAAAAGAGCTTACACTGCTGTTTCCTATCCAGAGCCGCAATCGCTTTATGAATATTCCGAAGGCGATTGCTGCAATGGAACAGATCAAGCAAATCAATATCGTGCTTTCATATCCGTGTGACGAGGTAGGAAACCGTCTTGTGTCTGATGAGGCAATTCTGCAGGCAGGTGTGAATCCCTACAAGGATTCGTTTTCAGCAGAGCTTTTCTATCGGACATTTGGCGATTGCTGCCATCCTTTTACACGGAAGAATTACATCGAGGAATTCGAAAAAGCCTGCAATGGCAAGGCAAATGTAATTCTTTCAAATGATCCTACCGCTACTGCCACGTACTGTAATAATGTGCTGGTATGTACAATCAGAGAAAGACAGCGGGAACTGCATAAGAGATTGTGTGCTGCGGAAGACGGAGCAACTGTATTCGCACTGGATGATATTTTGAGTGAATCGGTAAATGGCTCTGGATACAGCCCATATGGATTGTATGGATCAAACATGATGGACGGCGGAGTTCTGAAGCTTATGCCCAGGGATGGTCAGGAGTTCGTGGAAAAACTGCAGAAAAAGATTCTGGATGAGCACGGCGTGCACGTTGAGGTAATGATATACGGCGATGGAGCATTCAAGGATCCTGTGGGAGAAATCTGGGAGCTTGCAGACCCTACAACTACACTCGGGTATACATCAGGCCTTGCAGGAACACCGAATGAGGTTAAGCTAAAGTTTCTGGCAAGCAAACACCCGAATGCATCACAGGAGCAGTTACAGGAGATTATTGCCATTGAGAAACAGAAGCGTATGGAATCTGGTGATCTTTCCAGTGAAGCATCGCTTGGTACAACTCCGAGACAGAAAACAGATCTTGCGGCGTCGTGGATGGACCTCACGACAGGGAGTGGGGATTTGTGCACTCCTGTGGTTTATACCTATAATTTTAAGTAATCTTTTTTGAAACTTTGCTACTTGGCATAGTTTCCTAAAGAGGGGGAGAAAGAATGTGTAACAGCATTTAATCTCTCCCTTTTTGGTGTTTTTAATATTATATAAAATATTGGGATTATATATTAATTTATTATATTGCTTTTCAAACTAATCAAATAATTATTAATATAACTATTGTATGAAAAAATAAAATAATATATAATGTTATAGATTTATTAAATAAAATAGATTATTTAATATTAAAAATAGAAATAATCAAAAGAGAAAGAGGTATAAGTATGTTTAACTTTTTTATGTGGTTTTTATTATTAGCAGTTTTTTGTGCAATTATAGGATTTGCATTTTTATTATATAAAATAATTAAAGAGCAAAAAGATATTGATGCTCATTATAAAGATATTGATGAAGAAGAAAAGAAGAGACAAAAGAAATTAAAAAATAAAGTATCTTTAATTGATAAATTAAATAATACTAATTTTGATTCAATATTAGAAGAAGCAAGAAAAAATCCAGATGACTTGGAAGAGTTAAAGCAAGGAATACAAGATATTTTAAGAAAATCTATTAAAAGTGGAGATAGTGGTAAAGCAAGAACTTGTAATGAACAATTAAGAAAAATTGATTCGTTGGAAAAGGAAGGAAAATAATACGTGCTAGAATTAGAAGAAAATCTTAAATTTTTGAAAGAATTAAAAATTCAATTAGTAGAAATAAAAGATTCAATGAAAATTGAATCTTTAAAAAATGAATTAAAGCTACTTGAAGAAAAATCTTTAGAAGAAAATTTTTGGAATAATCAAGAAAATTCAAGTTTAGTATTTTCAAAAATTAAAACATTACAAAAGAAAATAAAATTATATGAAGATATAGCATCTGAACTTGAAAACCTAATTGAAATGAATGAATTATTAAATCAAGATTTTGATGAACAATTAATGAAGGAATTATTAAACAACTCAAAAACTATCAAAAATAACTTAGAATCTCTAGAAATCCAAACATTGTTTTCTGGAAAATACGATTCAAATAATGCTATTATCACTTTACATCCTGGAGCAGGTGGCACCGAATCTCAGGATTGGGTACAAATGCTATATAGAATGTATGGAAAATGGGCAAATTCAAATGGATTTTCACTAAAAGAATTAGATTATTTAGACGGAGATGAAGCTGGAATTAAAAGTGTTACTGCATTAATTTCCGGAGAAAATGCATATGGATATTTAAAAGGTGAGATGGGAGTCCATAGGCTTGTTAGAATTTCACCATTTGATAGTGGTGGAAGAAGACACACATCTTTTGCATCAGTTGAAGTTTTACCAGAGATTACAGATGATATTGAAATTGAAATCAATTCTGATGATTTAAGAATTGATACATATAGAGCATCAGGAGCAGGTGGACAACATATAAATAAAACAGATTCTGCTGTTCGTATTACTCATATACCTACAAATATTGTTGTATCTTGTCAATCAGAGCGTTCACAAACTATGAATAAAGAAACAGCTATGAAAATGTTAAAATCAAAATTATTAGATTTAAAAGAAAAAGAAAACAAAGAAACTATTTCAGAATTAAAAGGAGAGCAAAAAGATATTGCATGGGGAAGTCAAATAAGGTCGTATGTTTTTTGTCCTTATACATTAGTAAAAGACCATAGAACAAATTATGAAATTGGAAATGTTGAAAGTGTTATGAATGGCGAATTAAATGATTTTATGTATGAATATTTAAAATTAATTATAAAAAACTAATTTACAAAAATGAAAAAAATGTTGAAAAAAAATATTGTATATAATATAATTTATTTACTTAAGAACAAAAGAAAGATATAAGAGTACAAAAGGTAAAAAATATCTAATTTTATCTATTACTGTCCTTTAAAAACTATTGTTCAATATAAGTATATTTTATTTTGGAGGAATTATGGAAGAACTAGATTTAAAAGAATTAATTGCAATCTTTTTAGAAAAGAAAATTTTAATAATATTAGTTGTAATAATATTTGCAATGCTAGGAGCTATTTATACTTTAAAATTTATAGTTCCAGAATATCAATCAGAAACAAGCTTAGTATTAGTTCAAGTAGAAAGAGAAAATTCAGCAGAGGGGAGTGCAATTTCTACTACAGATATAACTATAAATTCAAAATTAGTAGACGATTATAGAGTTTTGGCTAAAAGTAAAAATATTGTTGAAGAAGTAAAAAATAATTTGAAACTTGAACAAGAAGTAGAATCTATACAAAATAGTATAACTGTTTCATCAGTTTCTGACACTAGAGTTATAAAAATTTCAGTAGTAAATACTAATCCAGAACTAGCTTGCAAAATAGCTAATGAAACAGCTGAAGTTTTTGTAGAAAAAGTAAGTGATATGTACAAAACAAGCAACCTTTATGTTTGGGAAAAAGCAGAAGTGCCTTCTGAGCCTTCAAATATAAACTTAGTTAAGAATGTTGTAATTTTTGCATTTTTTGGTGCTGTTTTAGTAATTATTTACATTTTATTAATTAATATGCTAGATACAACAGTAAAAACTGATTTAGATATAGAAAGAGCCTTACAATTACCAGTACTTGCTTCAATTATGCTAACAGATGAAAACACTAAGAAAAAACACAAAGCAAAAAAGCATAGGAATTATAAGAAAAATGATAGTAAAACAAGCGGAGAAGTAAAATTGCCTTATTCATACAATGAATTGATTAAAAAAGAAATAGCAGGTGGTACTTCATCATTTAATATTCCAAAAAGAACTATTAGAAGAAAGGATGGTAAAAAATAATGAAAAATGAAATCGTTGTTGTTGAAAATCCAAAATCACCAGAAGCAGAAATGTTTAGAAATTTAAGAACAAATATTCAATTCATGAATGCAGATTCAGAAAAAAAGGTAATGCTTGTTACAAGTACAGTACCAGGTGAAGGAAAAAGTTATGTATCAGCTAACTTAGCTGCTGCATTTGCTCAAATAGATAAAAAAGTTTTAATAGTTGATACTGATATGAGAAAAGGTCGTCAATATAATTTATTTAGTTTACGTCCTAGACCAGGATTATCAAACTTTTTATCAGGGGTAGTTGATCAAGATTTTGTTGGCGAAAAAGAAAATATAGAAAATTATATCCAAAAAACTGATATAGATAATCTTTATTTAATATCAGCAGGTAGTGTACCACCAAATCCATCAGAGTTATTAGTTTCATCTAAAATGGAAAATATAATAGATAGCTTAATAGATAAATTTGATGTTATAATATTTGATGCACCACCTTGTTTAATAGTTGCTGATGCTCTAATTGTAGCAAGAATTGTTGATTTTAATATTTTAGTTTCAGCACAAAATTTAACTAAAATGGAAGACTTAAATAAAGCAAAATTAGCTATCGAAAATGTTGGTGGAAAAGTAGCAGGGGTTATTTTAAATAAAGTTCAAATGACAACTAAAAGATATGATAATTCTTATTATTATGGAGAAAGATTGTCAACTGCAAAGCCAAAACAAAGAAAATAAAAGGAAAAATATATTATGATAGATTTTCATTCACATATATTACCTGGAATAGATGACGGATCTAGAAATGAAGAAGAAACAAAAAATCTAATTTTGGAAGCTAAAAGTGTTGGATTTGATAAAATAATTTCAACTTCACATTATGCAATAGATTGTTTTGAAACTCCAGAATATAAAAGAAAAGAATTAATAGAAGAACTTAATAATGAAGAAAATTATCCAGAAATTATTTTAGGTAGCGAAATATTTATAACTTATAACATTTTAGATTTACTAAAAGAATATAAGGCTTCTACTATAAATGGTACAAATTACATATTATTTGAATTACCTTTAAGACATCATTTTCCTAATTTCAAAGATGTTATAAACAAGTTAAGAGAAAATGAATATAGATTAGTTTTAGCGCATCCAGAAAGATATACTATTATTCAAAAAGATTTTGATTTATTATATGAACTTAGTGATTTAGGTGTTTTATTTCAATCAAATTATGGTAGTATATTAGGAGTATATGGCTTTTCTGCAAAAGCTACTGTAAAGAAGATGCTAAAAAATGGACTTGTAAGTTTTTTAGGAACTGATGTACATAGACAAGGCAGTATATATCCTCAAGTTCCAAAAGCATTAAATAAAATATCTAAATTAGTATCAGATGAATATTTAGATGATTTAACTACAAATAATGCTTTATCAGTTTTAAATGGAGAAAATTTGTAAAATTATTTGATATATTGACGTTTTTTATAATTTTTGTTAAAATAGATTATAGAAAACATCTATTTGGAGGTGAAATAATATGGCAACTCAAGAATGTCAATATTGTTATTATTGGAAAGGTGATCACACTACAACAAAAGCTGATTGCGACAAAACTGGAAAATATAAAAAATACAATGATGATTGTGATTGCGGAAAATATGCAAAAAAATAAATATAATAAGAAATACACCTAGAGTATAGGTGTATTCTTTATTTTATATGAAAGTGCTTCGCACTTCCTATAAAATAAAGATTCCACTACTATTGGTATAACTATATAGAAAAATTTATAATTAATTTTATAAAACTTGACTAAAGATATTAAAAGTATGTTATAATTACACTTGAAATTAATAAAATATTTATAACTTAAATAATTTGTAACTTTCTAATTATACAGCAAATATACTATTAAGAGAGCCAAAAATATATATTTTAGTTTTAATATAAAATTTTTTATTAGTAAAATTTACAGTTATTACAATATTTTATAATTTACATAGTATTTTTTAAATTTAAAATTTACTATTACAAACATAAAAAGAGGTACAACAAATGGGAATTATTGTACAAAAATTTGGAGGTAGTTCTGTTGCAAATTTAGAAAGATTAGAATTAGTTTCAGAACATATTATTGAAGAAGTAGACAAAGGAAACAAAGTAGTAGTTGTTGTTTCAGCACAAGGAAAAACAACTGACAGACTAATTTCAGAAGAAGCTGAAATCACAAAAAATCCTGATAGAAGAGAACATGATGTTTTAGTATCTACAGGTGAACAAATAACTATAGCAAAACTTGCTATGTTATTAATAAAGAAAAATTACAAAGCAGTATCACTAACAGGATGGCAAATACCAATAGTAACAAACAGCGAATTTTCTAATAGTAGAGTTAGATATATTCATAATGAAACTATCAATGATTATTTAGCTTCTGGAAATATTGTTATAATTGCAGGATTTCAAGGAGTAGATGAAAATGGAAATATAACGACGTTTGGTAGAGGTGGCTCTGATACAACCGCTGTTGCTTTAGCAGCTAGTTTAAAAGCTGAAAAATGTGATATTTATACTGATGTTGATGGAGTATATACATCTGATCCTAGAATAGTAAATGATGTAAAAAAATTAAAATCAATTTCATATGATGAAATGCTTGAAATGTCTAGTATGGGCGCGAAAGTACTTCATAATAGATGTGTTGAGATAGGAAAAAAATATAATGTTCCAATATATGTAAAATCAACTTTTGAAAAAAATAGTATTGGTACATTAGTAAATAATAAAAATCTTGAAGATCTAGTAATAAATGGAGTTACAAAAGATGATTATATTTCAAGAATAACTATAGTAGGATTAGAAAACAAAATTGGAAAAACATATGAGTTATTTAAAATATTGTCAAAAAATCTAATAAATGTAGACATTATTGTTCAATCCTTTGGTGAACATATAACAAAAGATATAGCATTTACTGTAAAAATGAATGACTTACAAAAAACATTAGATGTTTTAGAAGAAAACAAAGAAGTACTAGGTGCTCAAGAAATATTACACAGTGAAAACTTATCAAAAGTTTCAATTATAGGCGTAGGGATTGCTAATAAACCTGGTGTAGCAGCAGACATGTTTGAAGCTCTATATGAAAATAATATAAATATGCATATGATTAGTACATCAGAAATAAAAATATCAGTATTAGTAAATTCAGAAGAAGCTGATTTAGCAGTTAGAGCAATTCATGATAAATTTTTTAAAAATTAAATAGTAATATGAATTTATATTTATAAAGTTTCAAAGACTTTATAAGAGTATTATATAATATACAAATATCAAATCAAGAACAAAAGTGGACATTATGAAAATTGCAAAAGAAAAAAACTTATTGCAAATGTCCACGTTTTTGTTCTGTGTGCCAATTTTACGAAGTAAAATTGTGTACAAATATTGGCGAAGCCTTTATTTTATAGGAAGTGTGGAGCACTTTCCTATAAAATAAAAATAGTGGACGATATATGATATGTAAAAGCTAAAACTATTTCTAGAATCGTCCACGTAATTACTCTGTATAACTTATCAGCTTTAGCTTAACCTATCTGTAATTCACGTTGTTCATACAGCTAGGATATCTATGTCACTAACGTTCCTAGAGCTAAGAAATGCTTGCTGTGCAAAATAAGGAGAGTCTAAGTTTTATATCTTAGGCTCTCTATAATTATATAAATATCATTCACTATTATTCTAAAAGAAATAGGTTATACTAAAGTAACTTTTTATTATAAAAAAGAAACTTTTAATATAAGATAGTTCTAAATAAAAAAATTCTGAATAAATAATATATATATTTATTTCGGAGGTATTATATGGAAGAACTAAAAAAAGCAACTAATACTTTTCAAAATATAGTATTAGAAAATCGTGAAAAATTAAATGTTACAGGAATAATTGATGTATTTAGTTTTGATGATCAAATTATTATAATAGAAACAGAATTAGGATTATTAACAATAAAAGGAGAAAATTTGAAAATTAATAAATTAAGTCTTGATACATCTGATTTTATAGTAGATGGAAAAATTGATAGTTTAACATATTCTAGTTCTGATTCTACTTCTATAAAGAAAAATAAAAATATTTTAGGAAAAATTTTTAAATAAGGGGAAGAGTCAATGTATAATTTTTCTCAAGAACAAATTTTTATTTTCTTTTTTATTATAGGAATTATTATAGGAATTATATTTGATATTTTTCGAGTTATAAGAAAGTCTTTCAAAACACCAGATATCATTACATTTATTGAAGATTTTATCTTTTTAGTATTAACAAGTATATTAATTATATTTAGTATTATAAAATTAAATGGAGGAGAAGTAAGATTTTATCTTTTTTTAGGAATTTCTGTAGGTATATTGATATATTCTTTGACAATAAGCAATTTATGTGTTATAATTTTATACGTATTTGTAAATATATGTAAAAAAATATTTGAAATCCCAATATCTTGTATAAAAAACATAAGAAAATGTTCAAAAAAGATAATAAAAAAGGATTTTTAGTTTTTTTGTAGAATATTAAATTAGAAGTAATAAATTGGAGAGATGCACGTAAGATGAATGTTTTTAAAATTAATAAAATTATGAATTTCATACTTATTTTAGTTATTGCATATGCACTATTAACTTTTGTAAATCAACAATCTAAATTAAATTCTTACAAAAAAGATATCTCTTATTATTCTACTCGAAAAGAAGAATTAAAAGAAAAAAAAGAAGAACTTTCAGCAACTCAAGAAAATGTAAATTCTAAGGAATACATTGAAGAAGTAGCAAGAAAACAGTTAAATATGTATTTACCAAATGAAACTGTTTACATTATTGATATTAACAAATAATCTTTTAATATTTTTATTTTGAGTAATTTAATTTTAGATTAAATTACTTTCTTTAATTTTTTTCTAAATAAAATTCCAGTTACAAATTAAATAAATATAGATAATATAGTTTTTAAAAGGGGGCCACTATATGGAACTAGAAAGTTTATCTCTTGTAGATTTAAGAAATTTAGCAAAAGATAAAGGAATTCCTAATGTATCTAAATTAAAAAAAGCAGAACTTATTGAAAAAATACTCGAAAATTACAATAACAAAAATTCAAATTCTGATAATCCTAATATAGATATTGAAGAGAATAATATCATTGAAGAAAAATCTGCTTCAAATGAAGTAGAGTACAAATTAAATAGTGAAGATGATGAGTATGTTGAAGGTATATTAGAATTATTACCAGATGGATATGGTTTTTTAAGAGGAGATAATTATTTATCTACTAACAAAGATGTATATGTATCTCCTGTTCAAATTAGAAGATTCAAATTAGATACAGGAGATATGATAAAAGGAATAAAAAGAACACCAAAAGAGGGTGAAAAGTTTCCAGCACTTATATTTGTAGGTGAAGTAAATGGAGAACATCCAGAAAAAGCAATGAAAAGGAAAAGTTTTGATGATTTAACACCTATATATCCAGTAGAAAGATTAAAATTAGAAACAACTCAAAACGAATATACAATGAGATTAATGGATTTAATGTCTCCAATTGGAAAAGGTCAAAGAGGTATGATAGTTGCACCACCAAAAGCAGGAAAAACTACTATTTTAAAACAAATAGCAAATAGCATAACAGCTAATAATCCAGAAGTATATTTAATTGTTTTATTAATAGATGAAAGACCAGAAGAAGTTACAGAAATGAAACGTTCAATAAAAGGAGATGTAATTTATTCTACTTTTGATGAGCAACCCGAACATCATGTTAAAGTTGCAGAAATGGTTATAGAAAGAGCTAAAAGATTAACTGAACAACATAAAGATGTTGTAGTTTTATTAGATAGTATAACTCGTTTAGCAAGAGCATATAACTTAGTTATTCCATCATCTGGAAGAACGTTATCTGGTGGATTTGATCCTAGTGCACTTCATAAGCCAAAACGTTTCTTTGGAGCTGCTAGAAATACAGAAGATGCCGGAAGTTTAACTGTTTTAGGAACAGCATTAGTAGAAACAGGAAGTAGAATGGATGAAGTAATATTTGAAGAATTTAAAGGAACTGGAAACATGGAAGTATTCTTAGATAGAAGCTTATCAGAAAAACGTGTATTTCCAGCAATAGATATAAATAAATCTGGTACAAGAAGAGATGAACTATTACTATCAAAAAAAGAATATGAAACTATAAACTCAATAAGAAAAAGATTATCTAACTTATCTACAGCAGATTTAACAGAAAGATTACTAAATCAAATGATGAAAACTAAAAATAATGATGAATTTTTAGATATAATTTCTAAAAACTTAAAATAATTTGAACAAAAGTGGACATTATGAAATTTAAAAAAGAAAGAACTTATCACAAATATCTACATCTTTGTATAGAAATATTAATTAAATAAATATTTTACTATATAAAAAAAGTAATTATATTATTCAAAAGATATAATTACTTTTTTAAAAGAATTGTAGAAATTTGAGTAAAAAATTTATTAGAAAATTCTAAACATTTTCCTAATAAAAAAGAAGGGAGGAGAAGAATAATGAAACAAACAATAAAATCAATATTAAAAAAACAAATTTTATTAATAGTATCAATTTTTATTTTAGTTGGATTAAATGTTTATTTTCTTACTTTTCCTTCAAAAATTTTAGGAAGAATAATTGATTTACTCGGAAATATAGAAATAAACAAAGAACTAATTACTCAAAATATATTTTATTTAATAGGAGTTACATTAATTTCTTTATTTCTTAGAGTTGTTTGGAAATATATGATTGCACGTTCAACAAGATTACTTGAAAAAGGTTTAAAAGACAAGCTATTTGAACATTTTTTACAAATAAAATTAACAAGTATTCAAAATATAAAAAATGGAGAATTAATGTCTTATTTTGTAAAAGATGTTGGAGAAATAAGAGGACTAATGTATAGATTATTATCTCAAGGAACAAGAATATTTTTTGTACTCATAATTACTACATATACAATGAAATCTGTACATTTAGGACTAACAATAGCAACTCTATGTCCAATAGTTATAACAGCTTTTATAATAATTATATTAAAAAAATATGTAGAAAATAGCTTTAAAAAATCACAAAAATATTTTACTAATCTTTCTGAATATGTACAAGAAAGCACAGATAGTATAAGAACTACAAAAGCATATTCAGGAGAAACAAATCAATTAAAAAAATTTATAAAAAGAAATAAAATATTAAAAATGAGTAATGTTGCTGTTGATTTATATTCAACTTTACTTTCAACATCGGTTTCAATATGCTTTGGTTTTTGCTATGGAATAACAATATTATATGGCTCTAAACTTGTTTTAGATAAAACAATAAGTATAGGAGACTTTGTAGCTTTTAATGGATACATAGATATGTTTTTTAGTCCAGTAGTTTGGCTTCCAGGAGTAATTTCCAAAATTAAAAGAGCTCAAATTTCTTATAATAGATTAGATACTGTATTTAAACTCGAAAAAGAAAATCTAATGCTAAGTTCAGATGTAGAAAAAGGAAAGATTCATGGTGATATTTTAGTAAATGATTTAACATTTAATTATCCTGGAAATCTAGATACTGTTTTAGAAAATGTTACTTTAGATATAAAAGAAGGACAAACTCTTGGAATAATAGGAACAATTGGAAGTGGAAAAACAACTTTAATGAATTTATTACTTAGATTATATCCAGTTCAAGATGGAAAAATATTTATAAATGGTGAAGACATAAACAAATTAAATCTTGTATCTTTAAGAAAAAGCATTTGTTATATAACTCAAGATAACTTTTTATTTTCAACTACAATTAAAGAAAATGTACGTTTATTTCAAGAAGAATTTAATGATCCTGAAATAGAGAAAAGCACAGAGAATGCTATGCTTTCAAGTGACTTAAGTTGTATGAAAAATGGAATAAATACAATAATAGGAGAGAGGGGAATAGACCTTTCTGGTGGGCAAAAGCAAAGAGTAGTTATATCAAGAGCATTTTTAAATAAAAGTAATATAGTAATATTTGATGATACTTTCTCTGCTTTAGATAATAAAACAGAAGAATACTTATTAGAAAATATAAAAGAATTAGTAAAAGGTAAAACTTGTATAATTATTTCTAATAGAATTTCTGACGTAAAATTTGCTGATAACATAATTGTATTAGATTCTGGAAAAATAATCGAGCATGGAACACATCAAGAATTATTACAAAATAAAGGATTGTATAATAAATTTTATAATCAACAATCTTCTAAAGAAGACAGTATTTTAAGTTAAATATTAGAAATAATTCGATATGAGAAAACAAAATTTTAATAAATCTTCTATATATTTTCTCTGCATATTACTTTGTTCATATAGTAAAGAAATATTCTAATTACACCATTTATATAATTTAAAATTTTGTAAATATAAGGAAGGAGAATGGTTTATGAAAAATAAAACTTTAAAAAGATGCTACAATATAATAAAACCACATTTAAAAACGATAATAATAGTTTCAATTATAGCTATAATTATTGATTTATTAGAAATATCTAAACCATATCTCGTAAAAATAATTATAGATAACTTTTTAAGTTTTGGAATATCTCAAATTGGATTTTTTAGTATAAATATTATTGGTTTTACATATCTAATTATTGTTGTTATAGGAAACGTTCTTGACTTTGTAACACGTACAAAAACTAACATTATGGGCGAAGAAATATTATATACAATGCGAAACAAGATATATAAATATACTCAAGATGCAAATATAAGCTTTCATGATAAAATGCCTGCTGGAAAATTATTTGTAAGGATAACAAATGATGTAGAAGATATTTCATCACTATTTAAAGATGTAATAACAACTCTTTTTAAAGATATTATATCAATTTTAGCTGTAATATGTATAATGATATATTTAAGCATAAAGTTAAGTTTATTATCTTTTATAGTAATACCTTTTGTAATAATTACTTCAATAGTATTAACAAAGATTTTAAATAAAATATATGATGCTTCAAAAGTTGCAAGAACAAATATTAATACATTTTTAGCTGAATCTATTTATGGAGCTAAATTAATAAAAATATTTAATATACAAAAAGAAAAGCAACAAGAATGCGAAGATTTAACACAAGAATTTATAGAAAAAAGATTGCCATCAAGTATTTTTGAAGGATTATTTCCAGGAATTATGTCATTATTTGAAAATTTGGCAATAACTATCATAATTACAGCATGCATAAATTCTTGGTTTGGAATTACTATGGAAGCAGGTGCAATTTATATTTTTGTAAGTTATATAAAATCATTATTTGAGCCAATAAATAGAACAATAGATAACATAGAAATTGTCCAAGAAGCTTTTGTTTCAATAAATAAAATATATGATATCATAGAACAAACTGAGTATTTAGAAGATTTTGAAAATGGTATAGAACTTGAAAATGTAGTAGGAAAACTAGAATTTAAAAATGTGTGGTTTGCATATGAAAATGAAAATTGGATACTAAAAGATATAAGTTTTGTAATAGAACCTGGAGAAACTATAGCTTTAGTTGGAAAAACTGGTTCTGGTAAAACAACTATAACAAATCTCGTAAATAGATTTTATGATGTACAAAAAGGAGAAATTCTTTTAGATGGTGTAAATATAAAAGATATTAATAAAAGAAGTTTAAGAAGACATATCGGAACTGTACTTCAAGATCCATTTATATTTGCTAGAAGTATAAAAGACAATATAAAACTAAATAAAAAGATTAGTGACGCGGACATAAAAAATGCTGTAAATATGGCATCAGCAAAAGATTTTGTTGATAGCTTACCAGAAGGATTAAATGAAATTTCCAAAGAACGTGGCGAATCATATTCTGCAGGTCAAAAACAATTATTAGCATTTGCAAGAATTTTTGCTCATGATCCAGATATTTTTATATTAGATGAAGCAACCGCAAATATTGATACATACACAGAAACACTTATTCAAAAGTCTATTGATGTATTATCAGCTCAAAAAACAGCTATTTTTATAGCACATAGACTTTCAACTATTGTAAATGTAGATAAAATAGTAGTATTAGAAAATGGTAGAATTATTGAGCAGGGAAATCATGAAGAACTATTAAAAAATGATGGATATTATGCAAAATTGTACAATTCTTATTATGAAAGCTTAGGATAAAAGTATATTAAATTAATATATGAAAGGAGTAATTTATGAAATTTGATTATTTAAAGAAGTATGTGAGAACCATACCTAACCATCCTAAAGATGGAGTTATGTACAGGGATATTACAACAGTTATTGAAGACCATGAAGCTTTTAAATTAGCGATTGATGCCATGAATGAGCTTTTAAAAGATATTGATTTTGACATAATTGTATCACCTGACGCTAGAGGACATATTTTTTCAAGCCCAATAGCATATCTTAAAGGTAAAGGATTACAACTTGCAAGAAAACCAGGAAAATTACCAGCTGAAATTATTGAGGAAAAGTACAATTTAGAATATGGGACTGCAACTCTTCAGATGCACAAAGATGCAATAAAAAAAGGTCAAAAAGTTGTTATAATTGATGACTTGATGGCAACAGGCGGAACTCTTAAAGCAATTACAAGATTAGTAAAAAAATTAGGTGGAGAAGTGGCTTGTATTTGTTGTTTTATTGAGCTTCCAGAATTAAATGGGAGAGAGGCTCTTAGTGAATACGATATACGCACAGTTATAAGTTTTAATGAAGATGAAATATAAAAATAATTCAAATATTAAGATTGTAATTTACATAATATTGTGATATAATAAAATTTGACTTATGTTCTTTGAAAACTAAATAGGGTATTCTTTTTATGTAAAATGAAATCTGTTAAATCAAAAGGAGAGGGAAGACAATGAAAAAAAGAAAACACAACATATTACTATTAATTATAATAGCTACCATAGCTATTGCTGCAATTCGGTATTTAACTGCTAGCGATAACGCTAATCCAGAAGAATTATCTTATACAAATTTTGTTCAAGAAATCAATAGTCAAGAGACAGGCAAAGATATTTCAATAGAATATGACTCTGGAAATCTTGAAGCAACAATTATGTATAATAGCTCTGCTGACGTCAATTCAAAGAAATATTTTATAAAAATACCAAATGAAGAAATTTTTCTGCAATTCATGCAAGAACAAATTTTAGCAGGCAATGAATGTAATTTTTCTGTAACAGAAAATGGGTCATCATCTATTTGGGATATACTTAGCATTGTTTTTATATTTGTATATATTTCTTTCATAGCTATATCATTAGGCAGGTTATCCAGTATGTTTAAAAAGGGAAGTCAATCAGGAACATCATCATCACTCATGAGCATAATGGGAGGTGGAGGAGCAAACCATATTGAAATAGTAAAAGAAAGCACTGTGTGTTTTGATGATGTGGCTGGACTGGATGAAGAAAAAGGAGAGCTTGAAGATGTCGTAGACTTTCTTAAAAATCCAGAAAAATATATTACTTTAGGTGCAAAGATTCCTAAAGGCATACTACTTTCTGGAATGCCAGGAACAGGAAAGACGCTTCTTGCAAAAGCTCTTGCAGGAGAAGCCAGCGTAAGTTTTATAGCTACCGCTGGATCCAGTTTCGTAGAGATGTATGCTGGATTAGGTGCTTCAAGAGTGCGTGATTTGTTTAGAGCTGCTGAAAAAAATGCTCCTTGCATTATTTTCATAGATGAAATTGATGCAATTGGTTCAAAAAGAGATAATTTTAGTGGCTCATCAGAACACAATCAAACCTTGGAACAATTACTTGTGGAGCTCGATGGATTTAAAAACAGAAATGATGTTGTTATTCTGGCAGCAACGAATCGACCAGATTCGTTGGATTCTGCTCTCAAACGTCCTGGTCGTTTTGACAGGAAAATAGAAGTAAGTTTGCCAGATATAACTGGCAGAGAGCAGATACTTGGCATTCATGCTAAAGATAAGCCATTTATGGAAGATGTTGATTTTAAAGCACTTTCATATAACACGGCTGGATTTTCTGGAGCAGAACTGGCAAACCTGCTAAATGAAGCAGCTATCCTTACTGCCAAAAAGAATCTAACAGCAATATCTTCCGAAGAAATAGAAGAAGCTCTAAGAAAAATAACCATTGGTCTTGAAAAACATGGGCGAGTGATTTCTGAAAAAGAACGTAGGATAACAGCTGTTCATGAAGCGGGCCATGCAATATTAGGACATTTATTAGAAACTCAAACAGATATCAAAGAAGTTTCTATTGTTCCTAGGGGAAGTGCTGGAGGTTATACGTTACATAATGCTACTGAAGACACTATGTATGGCAGTAAGAAAGAATTGCAGGAGAGATTAATTGTTTTATTAGGCGGAAGAGCTGCAGAAAACATAGTAATAGGAGACATTTCAACAGGTGCATCAAATGACTTGCAGGTTGCTACACAACTTGCACGAGAAATGATAACAGTTTATGGAATGGATTCTGAGATTGGCCCAATTTCTATAAATAACAGTACAACATCTGAAAGGGAAATATTGGGCGAAGATTTATTTAACCGTATTGGATCTAAAGTATCCAAGATGGTAAAGGAAGCAGAGGAGAAGGCAACACAGATGATAAAGGTAAATCGTCAATTTCTGGATGAACTTTCTGAATTGTTGCTGAAAAATGAAAAAGTTTCTGCAGAAGAATTAAAAGAGTTATATCAGCAGATTTCATAAAAAAATAAAAAGTTCTGATAGCTAATATCAATTAAAAACCCTATGAGAAAATTCCTCAGTCAAACTGACTGGGGTTTTTTCTTTTTTATTTATTGACAATTACTAATGTTAATGATAAGTTATATATGAAATTTTTATAATAGTATAGAGAAGAAGGGTCTTAAGACATTATTTAAGTTATACACAACATTGCGCAAAATCAAAGATTGCGGAATGTTTTTTTATTAGTGTATAATTTTATGAAAGGAGGCCCTTAGTTGCAAACATATAAGTTAATTAGGATTTTAAATCGTGAAAGTAAAGAAGGTAAAATATATCATTTAGCTGTAGTAGTATTATCGCATGAAACTGACTGCGATTTGCTCAGAATTTTAGTAACACCAGAACAAGTAATTAAATTAAATGATATGTTGAAGCAAAACAAGACAGATTTAAAAGAATATATAAATATTCAATATAATCAATATTTGAAATGTTATCAACCAAAGATTAATATTTAGAAGGGAGAAAAGATATGGAAAATGCTGTAACTGCTTTATCTACTACAGTAAATGCAAATAGCTTATGGGGTGTATTTGCTGATGCAATACCATTTATAAGTGTTGTAGTACTTGTAGCTTTCGGTTTTTATCTTGTGAGAAGAATGATAAAAGGTTTATCAAAAGGTAAAGCTAAAATCTAATTTTACTATTTTAAGTGGGCTAACAGCTCACTTTTTTTATTAGGTGGTATTTATGAGTTTAAAAAAAGAAATTTCGTATATATCAAATATTCTTGTGCAAATTGATAATTGCACAGATGCAGAAAGATTTTATGAATTATGTAGCGGATTATATTTTCATATTAATTGTTTAGTTTTTAATTTTAGGTATCATAAATTTTTAGTTGATAATGAAGAAAATAAAATACAAGATTTTGATTTTGAAAGATTTATTAAATTATAGGAGTGATTATATGTATCAAATAATAGAGCAAATAGTTATTAGTGGTATAAGCTGTATTTTGCCACTTGTTCGGATTTAGAATAATTTTTGATTATGCAAGAATATTATTATTTAAAGATTAGGGGGATATATGGATACTTTATATATAGGAGATATTCCTTTAGATTATACATATGCAACGTTTAATGGCGATTATATAACTTTATATAATAAGTCTAGTGCTAGAAATGAGACTTTATCATATTTTAGAATTTATACAAATTATGATAATTTTATGTATACATCAGGTACACAAACTTTTTCAAATAATACAACTTATTTTCAACCTATTACAGTATCTAACAATTGGATGTATAGAACTGATATCGATAAAATATTTGTTGTATGTTTTATTATATTTTTTATGTTTATATTTGTTTTTAATATAATTACAAGTATTTATAAGAAAGGTGGGGTATTTGGTGGACTTTTGTGATAAATTAGGAATATCAATTATAGTTGTTCTTTTTACTATATTTTTTGTTTTTACTAATTTTTCTCAAGCTGATTTTACTGTTTCAGATTCTATCAATCTTTCTAGTATTAAAAATGATGTTCTAAAATTTGAGAGTTATTTGAAGTCTATTTCTTCTAATTCTTCTTATATTAACTCAAATGTTTCTTATATTTATAATACTGTTATGTCTATTTCTTCTAGTATTTCTCATCTTTCTATTACTCTTTCTTCTATTAGTACTACTAATATTCAGATTTTACAAGAAATACAAGAAATTAATGAAAAGATTTATACTATTAATAATACATGTAATCTTATTTTAAATAAAATTGATAATATTGATAAAAATATAGAAAATATGAATAAATATTTATATGAAGCTTTTTTCGGTACTGTTTTAGAACAAATTGATTATCAAGTTTATGAAGGTATTTCTGTAGATATGTCAAATCATAAATTAGTTTCAAATCCAGATAGACAGATTATAGTTTTTCCTATTGATAGTCAATATACATATCGTATGGATGCTTATAATTCTTCTGAGCTTGCTTATTGGTGGTATTCTCGTAATAATGTTCCTATTATAGGAGATTATGCAGAAATACCCATTTCTACTATAAAATCTGATATTATTGATTTTTCTATTACTGGACCTTATAGTAAGCCTTATTTTATGATTGAGACCGAAATTGGTGGAGAATTTTTTGTTAGTCGTCAAAGTATATCTTTTACTGATAAAATAGAGGGGAATGCAGATAAAAATACTGATAAAATTAAAGATACTATGACATCTACAGATTATGACGATAGTTCCGTTAATATTGATACATCTGCAGCAGATTTAGACGATAGTTCGGTTACTGGCTTATTTGAAACATTATTTACTAATTTTTCAAATAAAATTAGTAATTATGGTGGAGTTGAAACAATTCAAATTCCTGTTCCTTTTACTGATGATAATTTAGAATTAAAAAGTAATATACTTTCGTCAATTATTGAAGGAACTTTTTTATCAACTTTTATTAGATTGCTCTGGTATTATTTATTTGGTTTATATTTATTTAAGTTTGTTAATAAACTTTATAATTCAATAAAATCTGGTAATATTATAGGGGGTATTAGCTTTAATGACGAGGTCATTTCGTCGACAATGCTATAGATAAAATTATGTTTAATATGTTAATGAATTTTGTTTTTACTCTTGTTGGTAAGCTTGGCGACATTATTCTTTCGCCTTTAATTGCTGGAATTTCTGTTTTGATACCTGATTTTTCTAGCTTTGTTAGTTCTATTTTGCAATTTATAAATTATGGATTTACATATATAACATTTTTCTTTAAATTGCTAATGATACCTCAAGAGTGTTTACAAGTTTTGGTAACTGTTGCTACTGCTAGTTTAGCAATAATTACTATCGTTAGAAGTTATACTTTGATTGTAAAAATATATAATTATTTTAAGATGTAGGTGTATTATGCAAATATTAATTTTACTTTTTATTATAATATCAATTTATTATTTAAAATTCGTATTGCATTTGTCTATCGATTGGAAATCCCTTTATCGTAAGGGATTTCGAAAGATAGACAATGCGTTTGGCCTTTTTTGTTATTGTCGGCAAGCAGGGGAAGGGTAAAACTTATTCTGCTATTAAGTTTTGTATTGATAGAAAATTAAATACAGATTGTAAGATAATAACTAATGTTGAAAGTTTTAAGATTTTTACCGATACTGTTTATATCGACAATATATCTGATTTAATTCAATATGTGTTGGATTATGTCGATAATTCTGATGAAGAAATACCAAATATTATAATATTTTTTGACGAAATTTTTACTATTTTAGAAAAACAAACTCGTATTAATAAAGAAATTTTAAGTTTTATATCGCAGCTTAGAAAACGTAAAATAATCTTTGTCACAACTGCACAGGAGTGGCTAGAAATTAACGTTACATTCCGAAGGTATGTAAGATATCAAATAGATTGTAATATGTTCTCATTTCCCATTTTAAAGACAGCATTTTTATTGAACTATATAAATGATGGTGAACTATTAAAATGGGACAAAGATGCAAACGAATATGTAGCTCCCAGAATTGCGACAAACTTCTCTAAAGGCAATTTATCTATTATACAATCATATGATACCTTTGAGACAATAAAAACCTCTAAAAGCGAGCGTAATTCGTGTATGACGAAGTCATAGCGGAGCGAAACACGAATAGCTAAAAAAAATTAAAAACTTTGCAGGATTTTTTTTATTTTTGTCGTATATCTTGTCATAGTAACAACTTAGGAACATACCACCGCACATAAAGACCTAGACTTTAGTATTATCAATATATGTAGCATTTTTTATATTTTTAAAAATTAATGAATAAATTAGTTAGATATAATGATACATATTGGTCTTTAGTTTCTCTCTCTGACGAATGTTTTAAAAAGGGGAGAAGGTACCAAAAGAAATTTTTATCGTATAGCGAGGAAGAAAAAGAACGTATATCTCTTTCTCGCAGTAAATCAAATATTAAAGAACTATGTTTATGCAATAACTTTGAATATTTTATCACACTTACTGTTAGTTCTAAATTTGATTATTATAACAGATTTGATTTAGAAAACTGTCTCGATAATGTAAAAAAACTAATGAAAGCATATAAAAGAAAAACAAAAGACTTTAAATTTTTATATATTATCGAACAACATAAAAATAAAGCATATCATTTCCATGGTATGGTTAAGGGAATAGATCCAAACGATATTTACCAAAATAAAGAAGGATTTTATAGTAGTCACTTTTTCGACAAATTAGGACGAAATTCTTTCGATAAAATAAAAGATTATAATGCATGCTGTAGTTATATAACGAAATATATAACAAAACAATGCTGTAGAACTGATAATAATCAGATATATTTTTGCTCCAGAGGATTAAAGAGGGCAGACGAAGAATTAATGATAGATACTGACTTAAAATCTATTTTTGATAATTGCTTTGAAAGTCAGTATTGTCAGAAAAAAGACTTTGATATATCAAAATTATCAGAAAAGCAGAAAATGAAATTAAAAGATTATTTTGACTTAAATGACAATATTTTACAAAATGATAACAATTATGTTACAAATTGGCTTAAACTATTTACAAATTTTGACAATAAATATAAAATAAAAATACACTAAGGACCATGAGTATTATTAGCCTTCTTATTAATAATATTCACAACTAAGCCCAGTTGTAAAATGGGGTTGTAGAGGACAGGGCTAATCCTCTATGACATAACATTGCACAAAATCAAAGTTTTGCGCAAAAAGGAGTAGAACTAATATATAAAACAGCCAAATACCTATACTCTTACATATATCTGGTATTCAGCTGTCTTAATCCTGTTATTATTCACTTATATTACTTTATTCTCTTTATATTTATTTGTCTTTATATAATCTTTTGTATTACTTAGTTTCGCATTAAGATTCTGTATTACTCATACTTTGCAAACATTATCTAAAATTTCAATATTTTTATGACCTCTTAAAATAAATTTCTAGCCATTTTTATTATTTATCCTTATAACTTGTTCGATTAAAAATTTTGTATTCTTATTTTGAATTTATATCTTATAATTTTTCCAAAATTGCTAAAATGCTTGAAACTCTATAATTGTCTATATTTTTAGACAACAAACTATATGGCTATTTTTTAAAAACGCCTTAAAATCGATTCTCGTGCGTCGTTATTTTAGCACTTTTTGAGCATTTTTGTAACTTAATAAATTTACTATATATATGTGAAATTTTTATAATAAAATTACTAAAATTAACAACGCATCAGGATAAGCTGATATTTTAGACAACAAGTTATATTACTTTAAAATTAAAATGGCTTAAAATCGATTTTCGTAGGTCGATATTTTAAACATTTTTAACGATATATCAGGATTTATAAGGATTTTACAAATTATAATAATATATAAACAATTACAATAAATTTATAGAAATAATAAATTCATATAATGAAAATAAATCAATTTTTAAGTTTAGATGAATAATTTTACAAATACTAAAATTAAATTGCTTAAAAACGATTTTAGAATTTATAAATTATAATTTAATTTGTAATCTAACAAAAATTTTTATGAGTTATAGTAAAAAAATCTCAATATACAAATGTTCGGTTTTTGAAATTAGCTTACATTAATTTGTAAATACTAACTAAAATTAACCAAAAATTGTAAAACTAAATTTAAGATTTGAAAATTAAATTTTAAAATTTAATTTTTGTTTTAAATTTTTATATTTTTAATTTTATTTTATATTCAATTTTAGTTTTATAAATTGTTGTATTAGTAATATTTTTTTAATTTTTTGTTCAATCTAATAAATATTGTTACATTTATTTTTATATTTTGAAAAAAATGCCCTATTTCCCCTACTCTACTGAAATTTTACAAATTTTTATTTTATTATATTCCTAATAATAATAGACTATTTTCATAATCATTTATATCAAAATCAACATTATATACGATTTCTCCATTATTAAACATGCTTATAAATTCATTTATATCAACCCATTTAGCATCTATAGCTTCTCCATCTTTATATTGGATTTTATCAATTTCTATGTCTTTTTTAAATAAATATATCTCTTTGAACCTATGATCATTTTTAGCTGTTTTTAAAAATATTGCTTCTTCTTTTAATAATCTTATACCTAATTCTTCATATATTTCTCTAATCAATCCATCAACAGCATCTTCACCAGATAGTAGGGCACCACCATTACATTCCCATTTCAAAGGCAATTTAGCTTTTAACGCTGATCTTTGACTAATTAATATTTGTTTTTTAGAGTTTATTATAATTGCCTGAACTCCTATTATAAACTCTCCTTTTTCTAGAATGTCTTTATGTCTTATTTTAGTTTTACCAGTTTTATTTTTATTCTCATCGTATATATCTACAATATCTTGATTGTTCATTTTTACCACCAATTTTCTAATTTTCTAATCTATTTGTTAAACGAGAGCAAACTATAAAATTTGCTCTCGTTTTTAAAACTAAAATTACAATACAATTTATATTTAAATTAGTCTATTTCTTTTAATCCTATCAATGACATTTTTAGAATTGCAATATCAGTTATACTTATTGTTCCATTTTTGTCTACATCTAATGCTTGTAAGTTCTCATTTTCTAATATCTCTTCCTCTATAATATGTAGTTTTGCTTTCGCTAAGTCTGTTATAGTTCTTCTTCCATCTCCGTTTAAATCTCCTATTACTACTATTGTATATTCGATATTCTCTTCTTCTACTTTTAACTTCATTCCTGTTTTTACTATTTCTTCTCCTACTTGTTCTTTACCTTCTTTGTCTACAACTTTTATTGGTCTATTTACTGTTAAAAGTCCTTTAAATGTTTCTATTGATGTTTTCTCTCCAACATTTAGAATCATTCTCTCTTTTATTGTATATTTACTTGATGTTATTTCAAATTCTTCTTCTGTATTTATCCAATTTACTTTTGCTACTGCTGTTCCTTTATTTCCTACTTTATCTACAAACTCAAATGTAAATTCTCCATTTTCCGTAAATGTATATTGGTTTGAACCATTGTTATTTGTTATTATTGTTCCTTCTTTGTCGAAAGTAACTGTCGCTATAACTGCTTCGTTTGTTGGGTTAATTGTATTGTATGTTATTGTAGCAACTGGCACTTTTTTATCTATCCAATCTACTTTTGCTGTTGCACTTCCTGTATTTCCAGCTTCATCTACAAATGTAAATGTATAATCTCCATTTTCTGTAAATGTATATGTATCTCCACCTTCTACTGTTACATTTTGTTTATCAAATATTATGCTAGCAATTACATCTTGATTTGTATTATTAGTTGTACTGTATGTTATTGTAGCAACTGGTACTTTTTTATCTATCCAATCTACTTTTGCCGTTGCTACTCCACTATTTCCATAAGGTCCTACAAATTCAAATGTAAATTCTCCATTTTCTGTAAAAGTATATGTTGTACTTCCATCGTTGTTTGTTACTCTTGTTCCTTCTCTATCAAATGATATTGTTGCAACTACATCTTGATTTGTTAAGCTTTTTGTACTGTACTCAATTTTAGCATTTGGTAATGTTTTTATTATCCAATCTACACTTGCTGTTGCTGTTCCTCTGTTTCCAGCTTCATCTACAAATGTAAATGTATAATCTCCATTTTCAGTAAATGTGTATGTATCTCCACCTTCTACTGTTACATTTTCTTCATCAAATGTTATGCTAGCTATTACATCTTGATTTGTGTGATTAGTTGTACTGTATGTTATTGTGGCAACTGGCGCTTTTTTATCTATCCAATCTACTTTTGCTGTTGCTACTCCGCTATTTCCAAAAGGTCCTACAAATTCAAATGTAAATTCTCCATTTTCTGTAAATGTATATGTTGTACTTCCACCGTTGTTTGTTACTCTTGTTCCTTCTCTATCAAATGATATTGTTACTACTACATCTTGATTTGTTAAGCTTTTTGTACTGTATTCAAATTTAGCAGTTGGTAATGTTCTTATTATCCAATCTACACTTGCTGTTGCTGTTCCTCTGTTTCCAGCTTTATCTACATATACAAATTCATAAGTTCCATTCTCAGTAAATGTGTATGTATCTCCACCTTCTACTGTTACATTTTCTTCATCAAATGTTATGCTAGCAATTACATCTTGATTTGTATGATCAGTTGTGCTGTAAGTTATTGTAGCAACTGGTACTTTTTTATCTATCCAATCTACATTTGCTGTAGCTGTTCCTTCATTTCCAGCCTCATCTACAAATGTAAATGTATACTCTCCATTATCAGTAAATGTGTGTGTATTTCCACCTTCTACTGTTACATTTTCTTCATCAAAGGTTATGCTAGCTATTACATCTTGGTTTGTATAATTAGTTGTACTGTATGTTATTGTAGCAACTGGTGCTATTTTATCTATCCAATCTACATTTGCTGTTGCGTTTCCTTCATTTCCAGCCTCATCTACAAATGTAAATGTATAATCTCCATTTTCTGTAAATGTATGTGTGTTTCCACCTTCTACAGTAACATTCTCTTCATCAAAGGTTACTGTTGCTATTACATCTTGGTTTGTTGGATTTTGTGTGTTATACACAATTGTAGCAACTGGTGCCTCTTTATCTATCCAATCAACACTTGCGGTAGCAATTCCTCTATTTCCATCCCCATCTACAAATGTAAATGTAAAACTTCCATTTTCAGTAAACACATATCTATTACTTCCACCATTATTTGTGATTGTAATATCTGTACTTGGATTTACAAGTGTTGCTACTACATCACTATTTGTTAATGATTCTGTACTATATTCTATTTCAGCTGTTGGTGCCTCTTGTTCTTTTTTAGTAATATCCTCGAATAAGTTAAACATTGTTGCAGCAAAGAAATAATCAAAAGGAACTCCATCTTTACTTCCATTTACATAGTCACATGATTTTGTAACTTGTATTTTTACATATAAAGCTTCTTTAGGTTCATTAATTATTATATCTTTTTGATTTTCAGCTGCTGCAAGTTCATCTTTGTTTACCGGATTATATAAATTCTCAAAAGCTACTGCTTCTTCCCAATTTTCTCCATCCATACTTACAGATATAATTCCATTTTTTGGAACACCATATACATAACCTGCTTGTTTTACATATTGAATTTTTGATATATATTTTGGTTCATCAAGTTTTATAACAATAAATTTTTGATCATTTGTTGCTACACGACTTGTATGCCATTGTGTATTTATATTTCCATCAATTGAATTTCTAGCATACTCATATTGATTATTGTTTGGTCTTACATTTTCTGAAGAAAAACTATTGATAGATAAATGTTTAATTGGTATATATTTTGCAGTATCTGGTTGATTATCCTCTGTAAATGTATATTCACATACATCACTTGGTACAAATTTGTCTGTTGCTTTTTTTCTAACTTGTAATTTATTATTTCCTGTAACTACTGGCTCTGTTTCTGAATAAGTCTTCCAAGTATTCTCATTTTCTAATTTCCACTCTAATCCAGTCACATTTCCAATTCCTATCAACATATTTTCTAAATCATTTGCATATGCTGAAATCTGTGGTGTTGCTTGCCTTTCTATATTTATAACATGTTCTTCACTTATATTTTCTTCAAAACGAACTTTTATATCATCATCTGCATTAATTTGTTCTATTTCTTCATCAGATAGTTTATTTTCGCTTCCTAACTTCCAAGTTTCTCCACCATCTAGGCTATATTCCCAATTTGAATCTTTATATTCGTCTTCTATCATTATTTTTCCTGCATTTTCACCATCAAATGAAAATGAGCCAATTGATGAATATTCAGTATTTTCATATAAATTTACTATTGATAAACCAGCTACTCCACCATTAGTAGTTATGACTAATCTTACATATTGAGCAAAATCTTTATTACTACTACAATTAATTGTTCTAAGATTTTGATCTTGTATTGGAAGTTCTAATATTCCAGGAATAACTTGACCAGCCTGTTTTCCAATTTGCTTCCAACTATTTCCATCCTCGCTTATTGATGCAGTAATATTTAACATAGCATAATTTGTATTACCTTGATATAGCTTTTGCTTAAAATCTAAAGCAGATATTACTTTTTTTCTATCTAATTTTATTATAATAGAAACTGTTTTTTGACCAGTTTTTGAATGGTAATAAGTATTATAGTTTCCATCAATTATATTGCTAGCAGGTTCATTTTGGCTTGAAACAGAATGTATTGATAAATGTGATATTGGTATATATGTTTTTACATTTGTATCTGTACTTGGTTTAAAATTAATTGTTATAGGATCACTAGCTATTTTTGTTCCTGTACGATCAACTCTTATTTGGACTTGTTTAGTTCCTGTACAATCTGGCTCTGCTTCTACAAACTTTGTCCATTCATCATCATTGCTATATCTCCACTCATCTTTGCCATCATAACCAAAAAATGCATCTTCTAAGTCATTAGCATATATTAGGGTTGATTTTGTTCCTTTAGTAATATCAATTGTAAAATTATAGCTCTCTACTCCCATAAATGCAATTTTAATATCATTATCTATTGTAATAGTATCTAATTCTTCTGCTGTTAAAGTAACTTCATCTACATTTACATATTCAGAATAAGTTGTTCCACCATCTAAACTATATGCCCATGCTATTTGGTATATAGGATTTCTAACTAATTTACCTGCATTATTTCCATCAAAAGAAAATGTTACTGCTTGTGGTTGTGCCTTTCCTAATAACTGGTTAGCATGAATCTTAGCACCTTCTCCGGAGTTTGAAGTAGCATCTGTTGCACTTGTTGCTGCTGTTTGTAGAGCTTCATTTTCTAGACCATCAATAATAACTCTATCTGTATCGTCTAAATATGGTCTAATAACTTTTATTAAATCATACATTGCAACTGGATAATATGTATATTCATCAATTATTTTAACTGCTAAGTCATGCCAGTCTTTAGATGTAATAGTTCCTCCCTCATTTTTTACACTCATTTTTTTATATAAATTTATAATATTTTCATAAGTATCTAAATTTATGTTATTAATTTTTAATGATTCAAAATATGTATTTAATTTCTCATTATTATCTGCATATGAATTAGCAGTTATATTATAATATAATGATTTTTGATAATCCTCATATCTATTTAAATTTGATTGTGCAAGATATAAATATCCTGAACTAGTACCACCTTTATTTCCACCAATATTTTGATCTGTAAAAGATTTATTGGCCCAATCTAATGGATATCTAAAACGTAGCATTCCTCCCCATTTAGTACCACCATTCTTCCAAGAACCATATCTTGGAGACCAATAACCTTCACCATTTTCTCTTTGATAATAGTTATAGAAAAATTCATGTCCTGGTGAATATCCACCTACTGCTGGTAAACCATTAACACGATATAGTGTTTGACCAAAACGAGATATATTCCAGCAAATTCCACCATGTTCAAGTACCATCCAATAACGGGTACCACTATCAGCGCCATACGGTACATTTACACCATAATTATTTAATAAATATTTATTTGTATAAGTTTCTCTATTGGCTTCATCCTTAAATCTTGCTTCACCAGCATTTGCTGAAGTATATTTAATTGCATTATAATTAAATTTTATTTTATCATGACTATATCCATTAAGCCATTTAAATTCTATATCATCTATCCAGTCATGCACAACATTACGCATTAATGGCATAGAATAATCTTTAAACCAATCATTATCAACCAACGTACCAGTTGTACCATTCTGACTAAGTCTCTTTAATTTTTTATTATCAAAGAGTTCCTTAATAAGTTCATAACGATTTACTGGATTATATCTAGCAGTCTCATTCGTCCAAACTGTTGGTCCCATTATCGTATCTGAACTATGAGCGGCAGCAAGCGCTATCATAACTTTTTGATATACGTATCCATTTTGCTCATTAAGATCTTCTTTGTGTTTTGAATATATTGATACTAAATCATCTATAAATGGGGTGGCTTTAAAATCCCCTACTTCTATTATTTGTTCTAAAACTGTATTATCGTCACTTAAAATCCAGTTAAATAAATTTTTATATTTGTTTGTTTCAGTAGAAGTTAATGTTTTAATATAATCATATCCAATTTTTCTTACAAACTCTCTTTCAAGAATAGTTCTATAATTATTTTGGTAATTATATTCTACATCATTATCTTTTAATATATTGTCATAATATTCTAATGGATGAACTTTGTCATATTCTGGTATTTCTACTGGTTCATAATCTTTTATAACAAATTTAGCATCTCCAAGAGTTCCATGGTCAGCAGAATTGCTACCATTAGAATCTACATAAATTCTAAGATACTTATATCCTTCCACATTTACATCTATTTTAACTGCATTAGAGGCTGGTGTTATATTTCCTGTTTTATGTAGTGAATCCCATGTTTCTCCATCTTGAGAGACTGATACTTCAATCCAAAAATTTGCTTCCTGAGTCTTGGAAGCATCTACTCCAAGATATGTTATAAATCTTGGATATTTTGTTGAATACTCACTAATATCATAAGTTGCTTGACCTGTAGCATGAATTGCTACACCTTTAGCGAATGTGCATACTTCTCCATCTATCTTTAATTTTATAGGGCCGTTTTCTTGATTTTTGTCTTTTGTAATTGAGTGCCCACTCCAACCATTATATGACCAATTGTTAGTTGTTATATAATTTAGGTCAGACAAATACACAACTTCTTCTTCGTCTGTATTTATCCCATTTGTCTGTGATATTGTATTTATAATGGATGCATCATTTTGTAACATATTTTCCGAAAATGTTTGTAAATCATATCTTGTTATGTTACTATAACTTTTTTCATATGCCATAACTATATTATTAAAATTTAAAACAGCTGATATTATAAAACAACCAAAAATTAATATAGTTATTGCTTTTGCAGATATCTTTGATTTGCAACTATTTTTTCTCATAATTCCATTCTCCTCTTTAATAATACATATATTTTGTATAGCTATATCATTTGATTAATTTGAATCAGAAAGATTAGCTAATTTTGCCTATGTTTTCCAATTTACATCATATATTATTATATCATATTATTTTAAATTGGTCTATTATTTTTATAGATAAAAAAGCAATAATATCCTAGCATTTTATAAATGAAATCATTAGCTGTAACAATAATATGTATTAAAAATCAAAAAAAATTATACATATTTTTAAAATATATATAATTTTTTTAACAACTTCTATTTCTAAAATGTCCTATTATCATTTTTTTTCAATTATATGCGATTTGTTTATCTCCAATTTTATATTATTTCCTCTTATTAGATTTTTTTACAATATATAAAATTATAATTACTAATAAGATTATAACACAAGACATTCTAATAACACTAGCTGTATTTGAAATTTGTTCTATTTTACTAGAATTATATTCTGTTTTCTCTGCACCAACTGCTGATGTAGTACTACTTGAAACTACATTTATTTTATCAATATACTCAGTATTTAATATTTTTTCTATATCTAAATTTTCTAAGTCTACACCTTTATTTTCTTTAAATTCTGAAATATATTGGTCATAATTTTCTGGTTTTGCACCTATATATGCAATTTCATAGTCGGTAGTTTCTTCAGATTTTGAAAGTCTTACGAAACAATATGTCCTAAGAAAATATTTTCCTTCATATCCATCATAAAATAATTCATTACTTGAAAAATTTTTTTTCCAATAATTATCATCGCCTTTAATAGGGGTAGCATTTATACTTACAATTAAATAAATATCTTCTCCTTCTACAAATTTATTCTCATTATTTAAAAAATACATCTTAGTTATTCCAACATCAAAATCTTCAGCAATCCTTTTTTCCTCTGGGTACTCACTAGATGCATACTTTTTCAAATAATCTCCCATTTTGGTATCTACAATATTATATATTCTTTTTACTATATCTTCATCTTCTGGGCTATATCCACTTGAAGAATATGTTGTATGAAATTTTGACCTATCAAATTTTTTATGTTTATAAAATGTTTCACCCTCAATTTCAATTTTATCGTATTCTTGCTCTATATATTTATCCATATCAATTGCATAAACTTTATTAGTTTTTATTAATAGGAAACTAAACAAAATTACAATAAATATTATTAATATTATACTAATTTTTTTATACATTTTATTTATCTCCTTTCATTTTTTCTAACTTAAATATTATATCTTTTCCTAAATATTTAACATGAAATGTCATTTCATCAGTCAAATCTTCTTTATCTATATCAAGTACCATACCATCTGGTGCATACCAATTTCCTTTTTCATCAAATCCTGATATTTCACCACTATCTAATATTCCATTTCTTACACCAATTCCGCCAGACCAATGAGTTTTTGACGCTGGAATCATTTCATCTCCGTCTCTACTATAAATACCTGGCATTTTTGATCTTTTACCATTTGAATTTTCTACATAATAATCATCAATTTCATATACTTTATCTTGCTCTGCTTCTCTTTGTTTATATTCATCAGTACTACATATTTTATATATAATATATTGCTTTATAATAGGGTTAACATCAAGTTCAGTAAGCATATCTTCAATTTTTACAGATCCCCATGGACCACTAGGTATATTAATTGATGATAATTTTACAAATGCATGCATTGCATCATCTTTATAATAGCAATAATATAATTCATTCTTTGAATCTGGGTCAGATTGAACAATTTTATATGGTATGATATCTTCTCTTTCATAATATTTACGTGGCACATCTATTTCTATTTTCCAATTTCCAAGTACTGTTAAACTTTGATCTTGATGTAAATAATGTTTATCATCAATTCCATAAGAAGCTTCAGGTGCATCTAATGCAATTTTATTAAATTCAAAAATTAATTTTTTAGATTTTGGATATATACTTGGAATTTTTGTATTTAAACAATATTCAAAATCATAAGGATTACTTCCTAATTTTTCATAATTTTTAAAACCATAATCTCTTACTTCACTTATACAGTATTTTTGATTATTTTTAATTGCTTCTATATCATCTGTTTTAAATATTTCTTTAAGTTTATTTTCTTCCATACAAAATAAAATATTATCATTCTCATCTCTAATTACTAAATCTGGAAATCTAACTAAGTAAATATTTTCAATAGGCATTTTTGCTATTACTTCTTCTGGAAAGTTTATACTTCCTTCAAAACTCATATAATAATTATCCATATCTACTCTTGATATATCAATTTTTAAATTTTCACTTTCTATAGTATCTGCAGCATCTTCAGTCCATGGAATTATAGAATTTTTATTATTTACTACTTCTTCTAATCTTTCTGAATCGTTTACTACTTCTTCTGGTAACTTAGTTTCTATATTATATTTCTTTCTAAAATTATAAATATCAACAACTTTTTCAGAAATTGCATCTGCAAATAAAGCTCCACTTATTAATAATATAAAACAAGCAACACTTGCAATTTTACTATATATATTATTTTTAATAGTTTTTGATTTTAGATTTTCTTCATCATAAATTTCTGACATAGCAATTTTAAATTTTATTTTATCTTTTAATTCTTTGTTATCTTCCATAAAATTTTCTCCTATCTTTATAAATGAATGATTATATCTCAATATCTTCATTTATCATTAAATTTTATATTAATTAAATTAATCTCAGCATTTACTTAAAGTTATATTAGATATCTCTTTAATTTTTTTCTAATTCTAAATAGTTTTGTTTTTACATTTGATTCTGAGATGTTTAATTCTTTTGCTATATCTTTTACTGATTTTGAAGAATAATAAAACATACTTATCATTTGGAATTCATCTTCTTTTAATTCTTTATAACTAATTTTTAGTTTATTGATTTTTTCTCTTTTTTCTGAAAAAAGTTCAACATTATTATAATAATCAATTAAATTTTCATAATCATCTATATTATAAGTTATATTATTTTTCTTGAATTTTTCTTTTATTAAATTACGTGCAATTCCTGCAAGATAAGCTTCAAGATATGTAATATCTTTATCCTGATTTTTCCATAATACAAAAAAGGTATCTGTTAAAACTTCTTCTTTATCTTCAAAACTTAAATAATTACACGCCATATTATTTATTACTGTTTTTATATATGGAGTAAAATCATCTATTACTTTATCTAAATCAATAGTATTATTACTTTTATAATCATATAATTGCTTTATTGTATTCATTAAATAACTCCTTAAATTAAGATATCTTACATTTATATAGTAGTTATATTAAAAAAAAGGTTACATATATTTTAATAAATTTTGCAAAATTATATTAAAATAATTACAGAGGAATTTTCTAAAGAACAAAAGTGGACATTATGAAAATTGCAAAAGAAAAAACTTATTGCAATGTCCACGTCTTTCATCTGTATAACTTAGCTATATGTCACTAACGTTCCTATAAAATAAAAAGACTTCACCTCAAATTGAAGTGAAGTTATTTTATTACAAATTTGCTAATGGGTTACTTTCTACTGCATTTCTAATTTGTTCATTATCTACGTGTGTATAAATTTCTGTTGTTGATATACTTTCATGTCCTAAAAGTTCTTGCAAGGCTCTTATGTCAACTTTTCCATATTTATACATAAGAGTTGCTGCAGTATGTCTTAATTTATGGACAGAATATTTATCAGCTTTTTCTATTCCTGCTAAATGTAATTCTTGTTTCACTATTTGTTGTACTGTTCTTCTACTAATACGTTTTTTTTGCTCACTTAAAAACAGTGCATCTCTTGAATTAAATTTAACTGCATCTCTTGGACGTACTTCCAAATATGATTTTATTGCTTTAACACATGCATTATTCAAGTAAATTGTACGTTCTTTGTTTCCTTTTCCTATTACATTAATCTTATTATTTTCAAAATCTATATCACTTATATTCATATTAACTAATTCTGATAAACGTACACCACAATTTAAAAGAATAGTTAGCATTGCAAAATTTCTTTCCGAATTATTATGATTACCATGTCCGAACATTATTTGCAGGATTAGAAACTGTTTCTAAAAGTTCTTTACTTTGTTCTAAAGTTAGATACTTTGGAAGTCTTTTTTCTAATTTTGGTGTTTCTAGGTCTTGTGCTGGATTTGATGGTATTTTTTTTGTTTTATTACACATATATTTAAAAAATACTCTTATACTAGCTGTTTTTCTAGCTAATGTTGCTGGCTTACTAGAATAGCAAGATTTTAAATATGCTAAAAATGAATGTATATCTTGCAAAGTTATTTTCTTTAAAGTTTCTAAATCAAAATCATTTATCTTTATTGTTTTAATAAATTCTTCATCACTTACATCTGTTTGCTTAAATTTAAACTTTATATATTTTAAAAAGTGTGCAATATCATAATTATATTCTTTTATCGTATTTTCCGATTTATTTAAAATTGTTGAACTATATGCTAAAAAATCATTTAAGAATTCTGGATTTTCTTCTGGATTTATCATATTTTAACCTAACCTTTATATATTTTTCTATGAAAACGCTTCACTAATTAATTGAATTTTATTATTAATTAATCATTATAAAGTTCTATTTTTAGAATTATATATATCTTTTTCATTTTTTACAATAGAATTATAAAATTTTGTGCAAAGTTAATTAATATATTTTCTATTTTTAATTACTATATAAATATTTATTTCATCTTTTTCTCTTTTCCTTTTACAATTTCTTTAATATCAAGTTCTCCAGCTCGTGTAATAGAATTATAACCATATTTTAGTTTTAAAGTATCTACTACATTATCTAATTTATCTTGTTTGAAATCATTTGCAAATATCGATAATTGAACTTCATCTTTGTTTTCTAAATTATCTACTCTAACTCCTATAAGTCGTATTGGTTCATTTTTATACATTTCTAAAACTATTTGCTTAGCTGTTTCAATTATTTCTTTTGTTGAAGATGTTGAAAACTTTAGAGCTTTCTGATGTGAATAATTTTCAAAATCTTTTGTTCTTAATTGAACATTTACTGTATTTGCAACTAGATTATATTTTCTTAATCTATAAGAAACTTGCTCACTTAATGCAATTACTATTTTATTAATTTCATCTATGCTTTTTATGTCTTGTGGAAGAGTAACAGAATTTCCAATACTTTTAGGAAGTTCTACTTTTGAATTTACATCATCTTCATCTATTCCATTAGCATAGTTCCACATTAAATTTCCATGTTTTCCAAATCTTTTTATTAAAAATTCCTTATCTGTTTTGGCTAAATCACCAATAGTCTTTATTCTTAAATTGTGTAGTTTAGGTACTGTTTTCTTCCCTATCATAAATAATTCTGATACTGGTAATGTCCACATTTTATCTTCTATTTCATATTCATATAGTGTATGTACTTTATTGGGCTTTTCAAAATCTGATGCCATTTTAGCTAAAAGCTTATTACTTGATACTCCAACATTTACTGTGAAACCTAATTCTTTTTCTACTCTTAAATTTATCTCTTTTGCTATATCTATTAATTTTCTTCCTTGCATAAAATTAGTTAAATCTAAAAAACATTCATCTATACTGAATCTTTCAATTTTATCTGTATATTCTAAAAATAAATTATATAAATCATTTGAATACTTTTTAAATACTTCAAAATCTCCAGAATATATTTCTAATTTATTACATTTTTTTCTTGCAAAGTAAATAGGCTCACCTGTTATAATACCAAACTTTTTTGCTACTGGACTTTTTGCTAAAACAATTCCTGAACGTCTTTCTTCATCTCCTCCAATTATAGATGGAATTGTTCTAATATCTATAGGATGACCTTTTTTTAGCATATCTATAGCAGTCCATGATAAAAAAGCATTATTAACATCTACATGTAAGATTTGTCTTTCCATCTCTTCCCCTTTAACTAATTTTTAATATTATATACAAAATACTTTTAGAAAATAAAAATGGCAAAATATCGAACATAAGTTCTTGTATCGATATTCTACCATGATATTTTTTTACTGTCAATACATTTCACGAAAAAATGTTTGCTGTTTGTTTTTCCTTTGTATATATTAGAAGTACTTTTCTATATCTACAATTATTTTAATTAAATCTCTCTTTTTTCTAATTCTAATAATCTTCTTTTCATTTCTAATCCTAAGGCATATCCAACTAAATTTCCGTTAGCCCCAATCACTCTATGACATGGTATTATAATTGGAATTGGATTTTTATTATTTGCCATTCCTACTGCTCTTGAAGCTTTTGGATTTTCTATTTGCTCAGCAATTTGTTTATAACTTTTTGTTTCTCCATATGGTATTTCTTCAAGTGCTTTCCAAACTTTTTTCATAAAATCTGTTCCATTTGGATTTAAAGGTAATTCAAACTTTTTTCTTTTTCCTTCAAAATATTCGTCTAATTGCTTAGTAGTTTGATTTAATAACACAGTATCTTTTAATTCAAATTCTCCAAAATCCTCTTCATTATCAAAAGACAATCTTATTATTTTACTATCCTCTTCAACAATCTTTATTCTTTTAAATGGCGTATTGTAATATTTTATATACTTCATATTTATTCTTCATTACTTTCCTTTAAATTACTTGTACCTATAAAATCATCTATTATATTTGTAAAAATAGTTAAATATGATATTGAAAGTAAAAATCCGCCTAAAACATCGCTTGTATAATGCACTCCCAAATATATTCTACTTACACATATTGCCACTATTAATAATGAAAGCACTATAATTAAAGTGATTTTTAAAGTTTTATTTTTTACTTTTTTATATATTAAATAAATTAAAAATCCATAAAAAGCTGTACTTGCCATAGAATGTCCAGAAGGGAAACTATATCCTGACTCATAAATTAATCTAAGTTCGTTTGGTCTTGGTCTTTGTATAATATATTTTAAAGCTTGATTTAAAGCTCCAACCAAAAATAAATTTAAGTATATACAAATCCCTATTTTTAAATCTTTTATAGCAATAAATAATATTGTTGCAAATAGTATTAGGGCTATTACTCCGCCTAATTGTGTAATACATTTTGCTATTGGTGTAGCAAAATCTGAAATAAAATAAGTTGATATAAATTGATATCCAATAATATCTCTTTTCATTATTTCTTTTCTAAATACATGTCTTGCTATATCAAAAAACAATACTAAACATATAAATAATATTATCCATTTTAAATTCTTCTTTAAAAACTTTTTTATTTTTTCTGTATTCATAAAATATCCTTACTTACATATTATTAATCTTTTAGTCTTATTATTGCATGTAGTGCTTGTTCCTCTTCATCTTTAATAGTTACATAATGATAACCATCAACTTCTGAATAAATTGCTTTTACAGTTTCTCCAAGCTTTATTTCCTTTTTATACATTATTTCAAAATTATTAGGTTCTTCAATACCAATTGGTAACACTTCTTTTGCAATATCCATATAATATATATTATGCAAATGATTATTAATATCAATCATATTTTTAGTAATTTTATAATCTATTTTATTTATATAATTTTCTGGTTCTTTAAATTTAGGTAAATCTTTTTCTTCAAAAACTGATTTATTTTCTGGTTCATATTTATTAGAAATCTCATCAGAAATTTTAACTAATTTATCTTTTTCGATATCTACAAATACCCATTTTGAAGTTGCAATTGCAATAAGCTCATCATTCTGATTAAAAATTTCAAAATCACGAAAAGCATAAAACTTTTCAATTAATCTTGACCAAGTTCTTACCTTCAGAAAATCATTAAAATTTGGTCTTTTCTTTATTTCAATTTTCCAAGATAATAAAATCCATGTTCTTTTTACAGTATCCATATTAGTAACACCATATCCTGCTATTTCAGAATGCATACAAGCAACATCTTCTAAGTATGATAATAAACTTGTATTTTTTAGTTGTTTTAATGGTGTTATATCTCTTAATCCAATATAAAATTTATTTTCTACAAACATTTCCTTATCCTTTCTTCAATAAACATAAAAATTATATCATACACAATATCTAATTTGCAAGAAAAAAACAAGGGGGTCAGCCCCCCTCGTGATCATAATAATCAAAATATTCAATTCTTAATGCTTCGATAATTTTCCAAAGCTCAGAAATGGAATCAGTCTCAATGCCCTGATACTTAGCTGACACTTTCTCAGGCAGTTCAACCGAATCGTCATACCCTCCGAATTGATAGTCAATAGAAAACTCCACACCATTGAATTTAAAAAACACTGTTGTATACCATAATTTGTTTGCAGTATATGTAAAGCTCGCTTTTTCAAAAGCTGTTTCTATTTCTACCAGTTTCATAGAATAGTTAGGATTCTTAACTTCCGTATTTAGTTTATTGCTGGCAAATCCCAATAATTTCATAACTTGCCAATCTTCAGGTACAGTTACATAGTATTTACCATCTTTAACTATAATTGGTAAATTAATATGCATATCTTCATCCATACACTTTAAATAGCCACGCAATCCTCTTAAAATTTTGTCTGCTTCTCCAACATAAGAAAACTCTATAAACGGATTATTTTCCTTCATTTCAGCATACGCTATATATAACTGTCCTTTATTATTCAGAATAAAACCATTGTACTGGTCCACTTCTTTGCACATGCCATATGGAAATTCTTGAGAAGATACAAGCATCCCATCTTTATAAAACGAGAATATATTTTCTTCTACAACCAAAGAATAATCTCCTATTTGGTTGCTTCCAATACTTTTATCCTTTGAATCAAATGGAATATTTGTATCGTATGTCAAAGCTGTAAAGTCTGCCCCTTCTTTATCAATTACTACTCTACCGAAATATTTTCGGTAGGTAGCATCATATCCATATATATTAATGCATCCATCCCCCTTATAAATCGAGAAATCAGCAATTGTAAACTCCCCTGTTATATAAAAATCACCAGGGTTATGAATATTTATCCACCATTCATCATGCTCCTTATTATAATTAAGTATTATATAGACATCTTTATATATATATGTTATATCATAATCTTTTTTCTCGGCATACTTCATGTCTTTTTCCATAAAACTTGGTACCGCTTCTTGATGCCATGCAATATTTCGGTCTGTAGGATTAGATTCCATAAATAATGTATCTATCCATGAAATTTCCTTTATTATGGTATCTTCTTTTACTCTAAAGCTCGGCGTAGTAAATATTTTTATTATCAAAAATATTAATAAAATCGCCATAATCACAAAAAAAGCTACCTTTAGTTTGTCTCTGTCACTACCTTTTGTTTTTTCTGGGATATTCATGATTTTCTCCATTTTGTTTTTGCTAGGTTTACGGGTTCCATATTAAGTTTTTATTAAATTTTGATTATTATACCACTCCTTTCTGTTAGAAAATTATTTACCATTGAAAATAAAATATATAAAATACTTTTAAATTATAGCAGTTTTTCATAATTTATTCAATAATAGAATAATTACTAACCAATTGCAAAAGGCAAAAGCCTTTTGATGCTTTTACACATCAAAAGACTTTTATTGCCATTACTCCTGATAAAATTACACGCTCCATGCCAACTGTAAGATGATCTTCTCAAATCTTTCTGCAGATTTTTTAGACATCACTTTAAGAAGTACATCATCATCTGGACGCTTAACAATATTGCCCGCTGCATGCGCAAGAAGGAATTCAATATCCTTTTTATCGTTAAGCGAAATTATATCATGTGCTTCCCGAACAGCTCTCCGTACTGAATCATTATCCTTCACCGCCAGAATCTTGCCACCTATAACGCATCCGAACACTGTCTCGCCAAGGGGCATCAGAGTTGTGTCTATATCTTCTATGACAGTATCTTCATACCTGTCATACACGCCTCTTAACTGATCGTTCCTTGACCAAAGCGGTGTAAGCAGCCAGCTTTGTCCTTTTATAAATTTAATAGGAAGCTTGCTGTTTTCAAATGTTTTTAAGATACTCCGAGCATGTCTGAAATACTGCGGCGCCCAGAGTTCCTCTACGAATTTTTCGAGGTTCTCATTTTTTTCGCTCGCACATTTTCCCATCGCTGGGGCAGCATTTTCATCAGAGTACACATCCGGTACAAAAAGTTCACACCGAACACTCACTCTGTGAGGTAAAACGCTGTTTTTGATAATTGTTCTGTAACCCATTTGCCATCCTCACTTTCTAAAAAAGTTTACTATTTAGTTGTAACTAATTGCTAAAATTTCTAAGCAATGCATATATTATATCACTTTACATAATGTAAGTCAATCATTATATGTTTTATACTCATATATCTATTTTTAAATCTATACATATTTATTCTACTTATTAAATTTATTTTAAAATATGTTTATAAAATATAACCTCAGTCTACATAATTTCATAAAATATATTATTATGAACATTACTTATATTATATAACAATAGTGAATGCTATTAATATGTAAAATATAAAACTATTTTAGAATCGTTTGCGTAATTATACTAATACTGCATAACTTATCTTAATATAAGTTTTTTGTTCTTTTTGGAAAGGAGGTTATTTTTACTTTGAACTTAGAAGGAAAGAAAATTGGATTTGCCTTCACTGGCTCTTTTTGCACTTTTAAAAAAACCATTGAACAAATTGAAATTTTGAAAAAGATTGATAATATTGAAATTACTCCAATTATGAGTTTTAATAGTTATACATTAGATACTAAATTTGGAAAAGCAGAAGATTTTATAAACAAAATTGAAGAAATTACTAATAATAAGATAATTCATACAATACCAGATGCTGAACCTATTGGACCAAAAAAAATGTTTGATATACTTATAGTTGCTCCCTGCTCTGGAAATACAATCGCGAAACTTGCAAATGATATAATAGATACACCTGTAGCTATGGCTGTAAAATCACATCTTAGAAATGATAGACCTGTCGTAATAGCTATTTCAACAAATAATGCTTTATCTGGTGCTGCTGAAAATATTGGTAAATTACTTAATAGAAAAAATTATTATTTTGTTCCATTTAAACAAGATAATCCTATAAGCAAACCTAATTCTGTTGTATTTGATCCAACATATATAAAGAAAACTTTAGAATATGCATTAGATAAAGAACAAATTCAACCTATATTATTATGAATATAAATTGTATTTAATATCATCATTTCCATAAGTATATCTTATTTTACTCTTAATGGAACAAAAAAAGCCTTAGATTTCCTAACATAAGAATTTCTAAGGCTTTCTATATTTTTATATAGTAAGAAATTTATCATAGTGGGATAAATTTCTGTACTATATAATTATAACTGAAGTTAGCTTTTGTAACATTTTACATTGCGTATAAAAGCTTGATTCTATTTTTTTATTTAGACAAAATCTTCATCCCTGTGTCTAAAAATGTCTATTCTGTAACTAAATTTGTATAATAAGCATTATATAATTTACTATAATATCCATCTTCATTTTTCATAAGTTCTGTATGGCTTCCCTGCTCTATTATTTCTCCATTGCTTAATACAATAATTTTATCTACATTAATAATTGTTGACAATCTATGTGCTATAAAAATAGATGTTTTTTCTTTAGATATTTTATCTATTGATTCTTGAATTAATTCTTCAGTTTTTGTATCAATATTCGCTGTTGCTTCATCTAAAATAAATATAGATGGGTCATGTGCAAATATTCTTGCAAAAGCTAATAATTGCTTTTGACCTGCCGAAAATGAACTTCCTCTTTCATATGCTATTTCATCTATTCCATTTGGAAGAGAATTTATAAAGTCTTCTGCTGAGGATAGTCTAATTGTTTCCCAAATTGAATTATCAGATAAATTTTCATTTAATTCAATATTTTCTTTAATTGTTTTTGCAAATATAAATGGGTCTTGAAGAATTATTCCTATTTTCTTTCTAAGAAAATGTAAGTTTATATCTTTAATATTTATTCCATCTAGTAATATCTCTCCCCTTTGTATTTCATAAAAACGATTTATTAAATTTATTATTGTAGTTTTTCCTGAGCCTGTTCTTCCAACTAAAGCTATGCTCTGCCCTGGCTCTATTGTAAAGCTTACATCTTTTAAAACCCAATTTTCTTTTTCATATGCAAACCATACATTTTTGAATTCTATTTTTCCTTTTATATTTTCTAATTCGTAACCTTTTTCAAAATCTTCTAAATATTCTTTGTGGTCTAATATGTCATATATTTTATTAATTGAAACAATTGCTTCTTGTATTGTTTCTAAGTTTTCAACTATTCTTTGTATAGGTTCAAATATTTGTTTTAGATATGTTATAAAAATATATATAACCCCTACATCTAAATTAATATTAAATAAATTATTTGCACAGCACCAAACTATTATTGAAACACCTAAATTTTCAAATATTAGCATAAATGCAACTAGCAATCCTTCTGTATATGATGTAGGCATTCTTGATTTATAAAAATCATTACATAATTTTGAACATTCTTTTTCTTTTTCATATTGTCTATTAAATATTTTTATTATTTTAACACCATATATAGATTCCGCTAAAAATATATTTAATTTTGTTTTTGCTTTTTTAGAATATTCTTGTATAGCTCTTGCAAATTTGTTTATTATAACTGATGTTATTATAACAAGAGGAACTATTATAAAACAAATTAATGCTAATTTATAATCAAGTGATAACATCATAACTGTTAAAGCAATAATCATAAAAATATCTTTTATAAATGATGTAATAACATCTTTAAAAAAGTTAGTTATATCTTCTACATCACTTGTTATTCTTACAAAAAGAGTTCCTGATGGTGTTCTATCATGAAAAGGTATATTTGCATGTTGTACATATTTATACAATTTGTTTCTTATATTATATATAATATTTTCACCAATCATATTTGTAGTAGTATTAACTATAAAATCTAAAATGTTTCCTATTAAAACAATAGCAATATAAATACTACCAAGTATCCCTATTGACATTATACCTTTTTGCCATACTCCACTTGATAAATAATCATCAATTGCTATTTTTATTAAATATGGTTTTACAACTTCTCCAACATTAATAATAATAGCTAAAATAGATATAATTAAAATAGCTTTTGCTTGAGGTTTTAACATTTTATAAATTCTATTTAAAGTTTTATCTTTCATATTTTTTTCCTTTCAAGCTTTTACTGTACTTTTTGCATAAGTTATATTTTTATTTTGAGAAAATTCTTTAAATATAAAACTTATGCTTATTATTAAATTACGCTAAAAAGCTAGGTTCTGCTTTGGTAGATTGTTGTTTATAAAATTCATTATAAATTCCTTTTGTTATAATTAAATCTTCATGTTTTCCTCTTTGGACAATGTTTCCACCATCTAAAACTATAATATTATCACTGTATTTAACATCTGATACTTTATTAGAAATTATTATACAGGTTTTGTCTTCTGATAATTCTTTTATATTTTTTATTAATGTTTCTGATGTTCTATTATCTAATGCTGAAAAAGTATCATCAAAAATTAATATTCTACTATCTTTTAAAAATGCTCTTGAAATTGCAAGTCTTTGCTTTTGACCACCTGATAAATCTCCACCTCGTTCTCCTATTACTGTATTAATTCCTTCAGGCATTCTTTTTATATCTTCATATACAACTGCTTTTTTTGTGCTCTCATTGATTTCATCTTCTTTATATTCTTCTTTAAACAAACTTACATTATCTTTTAAACTTGTAGAAAATAAAAAGTTATCTTGAGTTATATAACAAATATTATTTCTTAATACTTCAAGAGGTATATCATTTATATCTTTTCCATCTATAAATATTTTTCCATTTGGAACTGTATATAATCTTATAAGTAAATTCATTAAAGTTGTTTTACCGCTTCCAATTGTCCCTATTATTCCTATTGTTTCGCCTTTTTTGATATCTATATTTATATCTTCTAAGGCTCTATCTAATATTCCTGGGTAACTAAAGTTTAAATCTTTAATTTCAATATTACCTTCTAATTTATCTGATACTTGAATATTTTTTTCATTAATTTTCTCTGTTTCTAAATCATAAATTTTTTCTAATCTTCGATAAGATATTTGAGCTCTTTTAAATCTTGATATTAATTGTGGAAGCCAAGTAATTGGTCCAACGAAAAGAACTATATATCCATTAAATGTAACTAAATCTCCTATTGTCATTTTGCCATCTACTACTAATTTTGAACCAAATAATAATGATATAGCATAACAACTTCCAAAACATAAATTTAAAGACAAAGTTAATAAACTAGAAAAAACATCAACTGTATTGTCACTTTGATAAACTCTTTTATTTTTTCTAATAAATTCTTTTAATTGATCTCTTTCGCAAGAATATGCCTTTGTTGTTCTTATGCTATCTGTGCTTTCTTGTATATATTCAGACATCTGTGTAAACATTTCTTGTGATTTTTTGAAACTTTTTTCTACATATTTTTTAATTACTGTAACTAAATAAGAACCTATAAAAATAGGTACCATTACAGCAAGTGTTAGATATATATTTACATTTTTTGCCATTTGAATTGCTGCAATAATAAATGTAAAAACAATTCTTGCCCCATGAGAAAGTATTCTATATACCGTTGATCTTATTTCATTTATATCTTTTACAAAATACGACATTATTTCGCCATTTTTTATATTTTGTATATCTTTTTGTTTTAATTTTAAAAATCTTTTAAATAAATTTATTTTTAAATCTCTTTCAAATCCTCTTGAAATATCTGTTTCAAAATATTTCCAAATAACTCTTACAATCAACAAAATAATACATATTCCAATCAAGTAATATGTACTATTTAAAATTTTTTCTTTATTAATTTCTAAATCATATAACATATCTACAATTTGACCAACAATTTTTGGTGGATATGTTAATAGGTATATATTAATTCCTATAAATGTAATTTGCAAAAGTATTCTTAATTTATATTTCTTTAGTATATCTATTACAACCTTTTTCATCTTTGCTCTTCCTATGTATTTTATTTATTATTAATACCATTTTGTTTTTCTATTTCATTATATAATGAATCTAAGTTAAATCCTAATACTTGATTATTGTGTATTTGATTTTGTTCAATTCTTTTTTGAATATTCATAAGCTCTATTTCATCTTTAAATCCCATATCATCAAATCTAAAATCCATTTTAGGGTACCTCCATATTTCATTTTTTGCATTATATTATATTCTTTATTTTATTACAATAGAATTTTTAAAAAATTTTTATTTATTTTTGTTAGTATATAAGCATTTGCACTTAATTTATTAGTGCATAAAAAATAAGTAGTATTTAAGAATTAATTCAAATACTACTTACTATATTTCTATTTTCTTTTTCTTCTATAATTCCATACTATAATTCCCATACATATTATTAAAATAGGAACTATAAATATTATTGTAACAACAACTCTATTTTCAAAAGATGTTGGTGTATAAGTTGATGTTGACATATCTTTTCTAATTGTTAAACTATTTCCTTTATCTCCTAAATAAGACATTGAATTTATTGCAAAATCTGTATTACATCCTAAGTATGATAATGGATATGATGTACTTAATGCAGATATTTTTTGGTCAGATATAAAACTTGCTGAAGCAAGAACTATTAATTTTGATTTTACATCGCTTGTAGTTCCACCTTCATTTGTTTTTGATATAGTTTTTGTAACTGCAGAACCTATTTCTGCACTTCCATATTCTGCTGTATCTACAGCATTTTTTGAAGACATATCAGATAAATCTGTAATAAAAGCTGATTGTTCTGAAGATGATAATAAAGTTTCTTTTTCTACTCCTAAACTTGCTAAAGTATCTGCGTCTTTAAATTCTAATTTGGCTGAAAATGCAAGCCACATACGTTGTTTACTATCTGTATATATATCAGAAGTTATATCATGTGTGCTAGAAACTTCTGGCATAAATATATATGGTGAATTTGCTACAGATTGATTTTCTGCGTATTCAAATATACATCCATTTTTTACAGAAACTCCATACTCATCTAATACTGATTGTAAGTTTGGAAGTGATAAATCTTGTGATATTACATCCATTGCAAAATATATATTTCCACCCTTATTTATATAATCTTTTATTGCTTGAACTTCTGTTTCAAGGAAATCTGCTGCTGGTGACATTATTGCTAAAACATCACAGTCTTCTGGTATTGTTCCTTTTGTTGCTATGTTTAAACTTTCAATTTCAAAAGCTTCATTTTTTAAAAGTGTTGTAAAGTTTGTTATATTAGCCATTGTATACTCGTTATGTCCTTCTACAAAATAAACCTTTGGTTTATTTTCTTCTGTTAATGCAAGTATCGAATTAGTTATTGTTTGTTCTGTTGTATCTACTGTTTGACCTGTTACATAATTATATGAAGATAAATCATATGCAGCATCTATAACTTTTTCTGAATCTCCTGATTTAAAAATAATTACATAATATCCTTCTTGTAATTCATAATCTTGTACCATTTGATAATTTGTTTCTTCTGTTAATATTTCATATTTTATTTTATCATTTACTTCATTATATTGTTTTATAAAATCTATTAAAGAAGATTTTTCTTCAAATCCATATACATATACTGTTACATCTTGATTTACTCTTTCTATAGCTTTTTTTGATGCATCAGATAATGTATAGATTTTATTTGCTGTAACATCAAACTCTGGTAAATCTATACTTTCAACAAATAAATTTATTGCAATATATGCAGCAATTAAAATTGCTACTATTAACAAAGTTTTTGACCCATTAATTAACCATCTTTTTCTAAGATTAAGTGAAACTTTTTCGCCAAAACTTACTTTATTTTCATTTTTTTCCATTATTTCCCCTCCTCTACTTTACACTTTTTCTTCTTTGCAATACTATTATTGTAAGTAAAATAAATAATATCGCAAAAGAAACTAATGTAACAATTTCAGGAATTGAAATTAATCCTGCTGGAAATTTATCAAAACTATATAATAGTGAAAACATTTCTGGTATATCAATTACATATGGTATAAGCATCATTGCTACAAATACAACAAGTGAAATTATTGCTGCAATTACTTGACTTTCTGTAAGACTTGATGCAAACATACCAAATGATATATATGCAAGTCCTAATAAGAAAAATCCAAATAAAGTACTAATTGCTACTGAAAGTGATGGTTCTCCAAAATATTTTAAAATGAAGAAATACATAAATGTAAAAATTTCTGTAATTAATAAAACTATTGCAGCTGCAATAAACTTTCCTAGTACAATTGATGTTATACTTCTAGGAGATGTCAATAATAATTGTTCTGTTCCATTTTTTCTTTCTTCTGAAAACATTTTCATTGTTAAAATTGGTACTAGCATTGTTAATATTGTAGTTCCATCATATCTAAATAAATATTCAAATTGTACACTTTGTGAGAAAAATATTGACCCTAAAAATAATACACTAAATATTAATAAAAATAATCCTATAAAAACATATCCTATTGGAGATAGTAAATAGCTTTTTAATTCTTTTTTTATTATTGAAATCATTATTCTTTATCTCCTTTCTTATCTACTTTTTCAGATTTCTTACGAGCTTTTTCTTCTTTTTTTGCTTGTTTTTTATTTTCCTTTTTCTCTTTGTTTGCTTTTTCTTCTTGTCTCAAAATTTCAATTTCTTTTTCATATTGCATTTTCTTTAATTCTTTTTGACTATATTCTGGTCTTTTTTCTACAAGTTTTATAAATGCATCTTCTAAAGAATTTTCTGATTCTTTCATTTCTAATATTATTATATTTTCTTTTGAACATATTGAAAATATTTGTTTTCTTATATCTGTTTTTGAAGAGGTTTCAACTATATATTCTTTACTCTGATCCTCATTTTCTTTAATTAATTCTACTGATTTTATATCTTTTATTTGGTCTTTTATTTTTCCAAATTTATTATTAATATCATCAACTATAACTTTTAATGTAAATCGCTCTTTTGTATCTTTTTCTAATTTTTCAGGAGTGTCAACAGCTACAATTTCACCTTTATCAATAATAATTACTTTTTCGCAAAGTTGACTTACCTCTGATAGAATATGTGAACTAATTAATACAGTATGATCTTTTCTAAAAGATTTTATTAATTCTCTTATTTCAATAACTTGTTTTGGATCTAACCCAACTGTAGGTTCATCTAAAATTAATATTTTAGGATTTCCAACAATTGCCCCTGCAAAGCTAACTCTTTGCTTATATCCTCTTGATAAATTCTTAGTTAAATTATTTTGTACTTTTTCAAGTCCTGTTTTTTCAATAGCTGATTTAACAGCTTCTTTTCTTTCTTTGCTTGGCACTAATTTTAATTCTGCCATATATGTTACAAATTCTTTAACTGTTAGTTCAGAATATAATGGTGTTCCTTCTGGCATATATCCTATTTGTTCTTTTACTTTTTTAGGCTTTTTGTCAATATCATAACCTCCTACAATTATATTTCCTTCAGTAGGCTCTATAAAACCTGTAATCATATTCATAGTTGTAGACTTTCCAGCACCATTACGACCTAAAAATCCAACTATTTCGCCATCTTCGACTTGAAAGTTAATATTTCTAACTGCATAAAAATCACCATATTTTTTAGTAACATTTTTTACCTCTATCAAAGTCTTATCCTCCTTTTATTTTATTTATATGAATTTTATATTTATAAACTTAAAATAACATTAAAAATATGTCCTTTTAGGGACGTTTTGCTGAGGCTGTTGAATTTTAATTCTTACATCCTCAGTATGAAGAATGCGAATGCATTCTGTATACCGATAATTGGGACATTTTGTCCTTTGCGGGACACATATTCTAAATTTAAAAATTTATTTTTCTTTTAAAATTATATTTTAGCTATTAATGCTTTTATTTTTATACCTTCCTCTGAAAACATTTTTTCATGTTCTGTTACTATATTTTCTTCAAATATTTGTTCTTGATGCAAATCATATGTTTTTTTAATAATATCAAATCCTTCTTGCTCAAAATATTCTAAACTTGCTTCAAATAATTCATCAGAGTCAGTTTTAAAATATATTTCTCCATTTTCTACTAAAAACTCTTTATATAATTCTAATTGTCTTGTATGTGTTAATCTTTTTTTATTATGCTTTTTCTTAGGCCAAGGATTACAAAAGTTTATATATATTCTTTCTACTTTATCTGCTTTATCAAATACATTTGAGATTTGTTCTACATTTGCTCTTATTAAATATAAATTCTCTGGATTTTCAAAATTATATGCTTGTTCAATATTTCTTTTTGAAAGTCCTAGCATTGCCTCTATCATATCAACTGCAATATAATTTATATTTCTATGACTTGAAGCAAGGTTCGCTATAAACGAACCTTTACCACATCCAAGCTCAATATGAAGAGGATTTTCTTGCTCAAATTTACTTTTCCAAATTCCTTTAAATTCTTCTGGTTTATCTATATAAAATTTAGAATTCTCTAGTTCTTCTTTTGCCCATTTTTTTCTTCTAATTCTCATTTCTAACCTCTTAAAATTAATATAAATAATAAAAGTTCTTACTGCTTAAAATTGCTGATAAGTACATTTCTTTCTAGTTTAATATTTTCTATCTTTAATGCTTTTTATATGTATCTGTATATAATTTATCTCTTTTTACTACTACTCCATCTTTTTTATAAGCTCTATATGATTCTACTACTAAAGATGTTGCTGTTGATTTTATTGTTCTTGATTCTATAGATAATTCATATTCGTCATCTGTTTTTAATCCATAAATTGATATTGTTGCAATTCCGCCACTAACAGATGTTTCAATTTTTATAGGATAATCTCTTCTATTCTTAAATTTAAAATCAGTTGACCCCCATACAACTGTTGCATCTTTTCCTGCATCAGCATAAGAAGGTACAAACATATGATTTCTTCTTTCTTCAATTTCCATATTTGCTGCAATAGCTGCATTATATAAAGTTGTTGATATTTGACAAATTCCTCCACCAAGACCGTCTGTAACTCCACCATCTTGATATATTGCTGCATTTTTATAACCTGCTGCTATTGTCCTTTTTCCTACTACTTTATTATAGGAAAAAATTTCTCCTGGCATTATTACAGTACCATCAATTTTTTCTGCTGCTAATTTTAAATTTGTAGTTCTATCAACATTACTAGCTACATATTTAGTTGAAAAAGTAGATATTAAATCTGGAAATGCTTCTTTTCCTAAATCATTTACTGTTACATTTGCTGTAGTATAAATTAAATCAACTACATATTCTTCAGCTTCTGGTTCTTCATCAATCATATTTTTTACTTTATCAGTATCAAAATCTATACCTGTAACATCTGCAAAAACTGCATATGGCTCTGTTGTAAAATACGCATCTTCTACTTCTCTATATACTTCATCATGAATTTGTTCTACATCTATAGGATCTGGATATTGTATATATGTTGGTATATTAAGGTAGCTTTTAGAATAACTAATATCTTGAATTGCTGATACTATCATTTCTTTTAAATCTTCAATTTCTATACCTACACCATTTACTCCATTAGTTATTATAAGCTCTTTGTCTTCAACATAATAGGCTGGTTGCTCTAATTTATCTGGTAAAAAAGCTTCAATATTTTCTAAATATTTTGTTAAAGCTTCATCATTATATGTAAGTATTGGTTCTATATCAATATTAGACATTAAAACACTTATATATTCTTGCATATCTTGAAAAAAATCACCAGTTTTTGCTATACTAAAGGCAAAATCCACTGAAGCTTCAATATCAAATTTAGCTTCTATTTGTTCAACTTCAACATAATAATTATAGTTTTTATAAGTAAGTTCAATATGGTCATTCATTTGACTTTTTAATTCATTTTCAACAAGTGATATAGCTTCCTCTCGATTTAAACCAGATACATTTATACCTTTTATATAAACTCCTGATTGAATTGTGCTACTATTTTGTTGATTATAATAAAACATCATTCCACTTGCTATAAGAATTCCTATTACTATTGCAAGTAATATTACGAATACTAATAATATGTTATCATGTCTAAACATTTTTAATACTTTTTTTGTATTACCTTTAAATATTTCAAAATCTGGCATATCTATTCCTCAAATTTTCTTACAAATTCTTTATTATTATATTTAAAAAGCAAGTATAAATCAATATATTTTATTAATTTTGTTATATATACATACTTTAATTTGCTCTTTGATACATAATCAATTGATTTACTATACTATTCATGATATAATCTGCACATTATTTGTTAAGGGGGTAACAGTACGATGATTAGATTTCTTTTTCTGTCATTGGTCCCACTAATTGGGACATCTATTGGGTCGACTTTAGGTATCTTCAATAACTTCAATAATAAATTTGAAGACCAAGAAGAAGTTTTAGTGGCTGTTGCTACTGGAATTCTGGCTTCAATTTCTTTAAGTTTATTTATGGAAGCTTTTGAAAGCCTAAAAAATCCCAGCTTATTCATTGGAATATTTATAGGTTTCCTATTCATATTCATAATGAATTATTTTACTCGGAAAAATGAAAAAACTAACAATATAAATTCAAAGCTTTTTTGGGCAATGCTGATTCACAATATTCCTGAAGGAATCATTATTGGAATAGCTCTTGCCAATCGGAATTTTGTTGAAAGTTTTACATTAATCTTGAGTATTTCCCTTCAAAATATCCCAGATGGTTTAGTAGTATCAATGCCTTTGGTAAAAATTAAAGGGAAAAATTCGGCTCTTTGTTATGGAGTACTTTCTGGAATTGTCGAGCCGATTGCTGCAATGATTGTAGTATTTACAGCTGCACACACAACAAACATTACAAGATTCGAGCCTTTACTCACAGGTTTCTCACTTGCTACAGTTTTAATGATAACTATTGAGTTATTAAAAGACTGTAAGAAAAAATATCGTACTGTGGTTGCAGCAGCTATATTTACAACAATTTTTAACGCAGTTTTTAATGGAATTCTTGGTTAAACAGAAAAGCGGCAAATGCCGCTTTTTCTGTATTTTTATTAATATTTAATCAAAAACAAAACTCCTCTAAGTTTATTAAAGGAGTTTTCATTTTTATTTTAACTTTTCTTCAACTAATGTATGATCACTATCATCACTTTCATCTTTTGTTACTATAAATCCAGTTGCAATTGGTCTTGTTTTATGTGCTCCTGTGCTATCAATAGGGTCGTTAACTATTGTATTATCTACTACTAAAACACTTGATGTTCCACCATCTAAGTTAGCTGCATTATATGCTCCATAATCTACCATAATATCAATTAAGTCTTTAATACTAGCACCTGGCTTAGTAACACCTTTTCTTCCATTTAGTACAAGAAATAATACTATTCCATCTTTTCTTTGAGCTATAACAGTTCTTGGAGCTTCACCCCAGCCACCATTACCTTTTACTTCTACTGGCTTTCCATTTACTATTAAAAATGGTCCAAAAGTTACAGCATCTCTAATTCCTTTTTTCTTAGCTTCTGCCACTGTCATTTTTTCTACTACTAATTTATTATCTTCAGTAAATCCTATTACCCCACCTGTTCCTTTGTAAGTATCTGTTGTAACATATTTACCATCACAAACTGTAATTCCTAAAGGTGAACCTCCTGTACTATTAAATCCAGGATCATTAAATCCACCACCATTAATAGCTATTAATGCATCATTATTTTCAGCCATTCTTGTTAGATATTGTCCTTTTACTCCAAGTCCATCTGTTACTACAGTTTTTATTCTTGAAGCATCATATACTGCTACTAAATATCCGTCAAATTTTTTCTCTGAAATTTCTATTATTTTATAATCATTATTATTTGGGTCTCTTTCTAAAATTGCTCTTTCATATTCGTTTTTATACTCTGTTACTTTATTTGAAGAAAAAGTTATTGCATTTAAGTCCGTTTCTTCTTCAATTTCAACTACTTTATTTTTGTCTAATATGTAATTTATTGTAGCTTCATCATAAAACCATGTTGCAAAATATTGATGTGTCATTGTTGTCATTGCTGTAGTTACAAGCCATTCTCTAAAGCCTGTAATTGGTCCATATAATAAAAATAATACTGTTATTATTCCTATACTACCTAGTGAAAATAATACTGCAAATATTGATTGTATTATACTAACTTTTTTCTTATTGTTTTTTCCTTTTTTTCTTCCAGAATTTTTTTCTGTACTTGCTTTTTGGCTTCTTCTACCTGATGATTTTCCTTCTTCTTCTAATCTTGATTTTCTATGTTTTCTTACAACTTTCTCTTCTTCTTTATCTATTGTAGTATTTCCCATTTTTTATCCTCTCTTTGTTTAACTGTTATAAAATTAATAGCTATATTTTATATTAAAAACGCTTATTTGTCTATACAAATTTATATAAAAATTGACAGTATTTTCCTTATTTTTCACTTGTAATCTCTCTTATAATAGTAATTTCTTTAAATATAAATTCTTATAGTATAATTCAGGTTAACAGCTTTATTACTTCGATTTTTCTTATATTATAATTTTTATTACTTTGATTTAACTCTACTATTAAGTATATATTAGTTTAATCTACTGTTATTTTTCTTTCAAATGTATAAATTGGAACTTCTTTTCTTTTATGCTTTGTAGATTTATTTAATCTTTCTATAATTTTCATTGCATTTTCTTCAGTTTTACCAGTTTCTATATATTCTGATATTTGACTATATGTGACTCCCATTTTTTCTTCATCAGTTAAACTACCAAGACCATCATTTGGAGGTTTATTTATTATTTTATCTGGTACTTTTAAATATCTACCAATTTCTAAAACCTCTTCAACTGTAAAATTTCCAATAGGATTAAAATCTGAACTGCTATCTCCCCATTTTGTAGTATATCCTACCATTCTCTCACATAAATTTCCTGTTCCTATTACTAAATATCCTAAACTTCCGAGCAATTCCATATAAGCTTGTCATTCTTAAACGTGGCTTGATATTTATTTTTGCTTCTTTACTTAAAGTTTTATTAATAGAATTTAACTTTAAATTTATTTTATTTTCTAACTCATTGTATGTACTACTTAAATCTAACTCTAAATAGGGTACATTAAAAGTTTTAGCAACAAGCTTTGCATCATCTAAATCTTCTTTAATTGAATTACATGGCATAGCAACTGTAAGAACTCTCTCAGAACCTAAAGCTTTTACACTCATAGCAATAACAGTAGCAGAATCTTTACCACCACTATTACCAACTACTACTCCTTTAGCTCTAGATTTTTCTACATAATCTTTTATCCATTTAATTGCATTTTCAGCTTCATTTAACAGCTTTTCTTTTTCTAACATAATTTCTCCTTATTACCATAATGGTGCTGTTTTATCTAAATCTGTTTTTTCTTGCTGTTTTTCTTTTGTAGAAGATGAAATACCTTTTAATTGATTTTCAAATATTGCAAGTGCATCTCCTTCTTGCACTTCATAAGATGCCCATCTATTTCCAGACATTTGATTTTGAGCTATTCTACCTTGTAATTCTTGATTTTCTAACATTAAATCTTGCATTTTTGATTTCGTTGTTTTGAAAAGTCTTGGCTTTTTATTTTGAACTACTGGTAAATTGCTATTTCTTTTTTGTTCAATTTTTTGCATAGCTAATTGCTGTATGTATTGGTCTGTAAAAGCTCCGCTTTCCTTATCTACAAAATTAGCTCTAATAGCATTAGATATTCTTTTCATATCTGGAGTAAGATTTCCTGATAATTCTGAAATTGCACAAGCATGAATATCAGCTAACATATCTCTTGTACTATATTTTTGTTGTTCTTGTGGCACTTCTGTTTTAATTGCTTGTATTTTTAAATTTATATTTTTAATTTTTTCTTCTTTTAATTTGTCAGCCCCTGTAAGTCTACCCAAAAATCCTACTTGTTGTTCAGTAAGTGCTTGTTTTTCTTGAGTTAATTTTTGAATTCTTGCATCTTGAATTATTCCTTGCACTTTTAAGTATAAGTTTCTTTTTATATCTTTATCTGTTTGTTGATTATACATATTAATAATATCTGGAAAATTTTTTGTAAGTTCTAAACTATAAGCTACTCCATCTGCAAGTGGTGTTAATTCTCTCGAAATTGCTGAAACATCCTTTAAAGAAATATTCTCTGGAATATCTGTATTTATAGCCTTAGAATTTACATTTTTTAGATTCTCTTTTATATTTTCGATATTTTGATTTATACCACTACCTGCAATAGTTCTAGTTAAAGCAATACCAAGCCTACTTGCAAGATTTTTAAAAGTATTTTCTGAAATCAGCAATCTATCATATGCATCATTAATTGTATTTTCTAATCTACTGCTATTTACTGGTGTAGCTTCTTTTTTGAAACTAATATCTGAAATAGCACTTTGCCTTTCTTGTTCTTTTTTTAAGGCCTCTTGTTTTACTTTTTCTTCTTCCTGTTTTCTTTTCTCTTCTTCTTCTAATCTTTTTCTTTCTTCGTCAATTACTTCTCGAGATTTATCTAATTCTAATTCTTTTTGCTTACACATTCCTTCTAATAAATCATGTAAATTTTCTTCAAATTCATGTGTAGATTTATATAATTCAAAAAGCTCATCAGATACCTTTTTTTCATCTGCTGAAATAGCTTTTAGTTCTTCTCTATCTCTTCTATCACTTGCCCTTTTATACTTTTCCATAAGCCATTGTCTTTTATCATTTAGCTGATTATATTTTTCCATATTTTTTATATTATCTGCAAATCCTGATACTACTTTTTCTAATAAATTATCTATTTCTTCTTGACTTTTTTCTTTTAATTCTGGTTTTTCTAAACTAATTTTATAATACTTATAACCATTCCATGTACTTTGATGTTCGTGTGATTTAATCTTACAAAAAGGTGAAATTATTACTTCTGCCTCATCTTTAGAATTTTCTTCTCTATATCCTTCAGCTTCAAGAAATGGTACTCCATCTCCAATATCTACTCTAACTAATGCAGAATCTCCATACTCGCAGAACGTTTTTGCAATATCTTCTCTTGAAGAAAAAGATAAAAAATGATCTGTTCTACTATATAAAGAACTGACTGCTTTATTTGATGTTCCTCTTATTAAATTTCCATATGGTTTTCTATCCTTAGAATCTTTATACATTGCTGCATATACATTAACAAAATCGTTAATACCTTCTTTTATTTCTTCTTCTGTTTGTGGTAATGACCATCCTGCCTTACGTAATCTTGCATAACTTGATGGATCTAAGCTTCCTAAAATATTTATACTTGTATGTTTGTAACCTAAATATCTTTGTATAGATTTTCTTTCTTCATCAGAAACTCTTAAATTTTGGTAAGCCTCTTTTAATTCCATAATTTTCTCCTTTATTCTTCTTTAGAATACATTATATAAATCATTTTCTTTTATGTAATAATAAACTTCATCTGGTGTTAGATATCTAATACTTTTATTTCTTTTTAATTTATCTCTAACAAAACTAGAACTTATATTACTTTTTATATTTTCTTTTAATTTTATAAAAGAATTTTTATTTTCAAGTAAAAATTCATCCTTTTTAATTATTTCTTCCATATTATCTTCATCTCGTTCTACAACAAGAATCTTAAATTTTGATACTAATTCTTTTGCAGACCACCATTTTGAAAAAATTTTTAAATTATCAGTTCCTATTATAAAACAAATGATATTATCTGGATATTCTTTTTGCAGCAATTCTAAAGTTTCTATTGTATATAATTGCCTATCATTTTTTATTTCTATATCAGAAACTAAAAAATTTGAATTTTTATCACATACCAATTTAAGCATATTATATCTATGTTCATTTTCAAGTAATCCTGGTTTTTGATACTTAGAATTTACTGGCACAAATATTACTTTTTCAATATTTTCATATTCATTTATAATCTGCTCAGCAATTGAAAAATGTGAATTTAATGGAGGATTAAATGAACCACCAAAAACTGCTATTAACTTTTTTTCTTTCATTCTACATCCTTTCAAAGTATTCTATAAAAATACATATTAGAAAAATGTTTCGTATTGTCCACTATTATTCATATATAAAATTTATGCTTTTGCAGTTTTTCCTTTTGTTAATTGATTTTTAATTTTATCAAAAAACTTAAATACATAATCATCTTTTAATATTATAAGCATAACAAAATAACTAATTACACCAATTACCACTTGAGCACCTATAGTTATAATATTTACAAATTGTTCTTTATGTTCAACAAAATTCATAGCAATATTATTTATAATTTCTGATATCATATTTGTATCTAAAATTATTTTTGCTCCCATACATAAAGCAAACATTACTAATCCTGATACTAAATATTTCCAACTTAAATTGAATAATTGTTTTATATCAAATTCTTTTCTAATATACCAAAGTTGAATAATATCAACAACAAGTTGTGATAATACTGTTGCTATTGAAGCTCCTATAGACTCAAAATTTATTATCAAAATATAATTCAAAAAGAAATTTACTATTACTCCTATTGTAACTGATATAGTGTATTCTTTTTGTCTTTTTGTAGGTAATAGGAATTGAGTTCCTACTACATTTGCTACACCCATTAATATTAAAATAGGACTTATAATATTTATCAAAATGACAACTTTATCATATCCTTTTCCAAAAAATAATGGAACAAAAGATTCAGATATACTAATTATTCCAAACATAATTGGAAACGCTAAGAAAAATACAAATTTAAAAGAAATTCTCATATATTCGTTTATTTTCTTTTTATCTCCACTTGCAAATGTGCTTGCCATTCTAGGAACCATAACAATTCCAAGTGAAGTAACTATTGTAAGAAGCAAACGAATAACTTTTTGTCCTTGTTCATAGTATCCTGTTTCAGCTTTGTTTTCTACTAAGCTTCCTATCATTGTTGTATCTAATATTTTATATATTTGATTTGCAATTTGAGGAATAAATAATAAAACAATTTGAGGTAAATGCTTTAAGGCATTTATATTTTTTACTTTAACTCCTCTTAAATATTTAGGTAAATAAAACCATAAAGATACATTTCCTATCAAATCTGCTAATGAATATATTAAAGTAAATTTTGCTAAATCTTCTGGATTTTTAACCAATATAAATACAAGTGTTACACTACAAATTCTTACTAAAACATTTCTTGTTACTGTTCTTTTAAATTCTTCCATACCTTGGAAAAACCAGCTAATATCAAATGCTGCAGCAATAAGTTCTAATAAAAGAATTTGATAATATATTTGATAACTTTCTCCACGAATAAAAAAGAAGTAATAAAAAACAGTTGCAATAGCTATAGTTATAAATCTAAATATATTAACTTCTATAAAAACTTTTTTTCTTGCCTCAATATTTTCTTGAGCATATGCTATTTCTCTTTGACCATATAAAGCAACACCTAATGAGCCAAATAATATAAAATACGTAACAATAGAATAAGTATATCCATATATACCTATTCCCTCCGCACCTAAAACTCTTGATAAATATGGCGTTGTTACTAATGGTAATATAAGTGTTAATACTTGATATACCATATTATATATATAATTTTTTGTAATACTTTTTTTTGCAGACATATATTTTCCCTTCATACAATTATATCATTTTATATATTATCACTAAGATATGCTTTTTACAATTAATTATTCTTTACATCTATTTTAAACTTATGTTACATTTTTATAAAAAACAGAAAGGAACTCCGCAAACACTGCTGAATTCCTTTTCCATAACTTTTTTTAGATTTGGAGAGTCGTTGGCTAAACAATATACTACTACTTTACCTTACTACTTTTACTGCACTAACATCATTAAGCCTTCCTGCTTTTGCTGGCTACTACCAGCGAGGCTTATCAGATTCCGGATCAATTCTGAATGTTGCAAAATAATCTGAGGGTTTCTCAGCCCGCTTTATAAGCTGAACACTTCCGTCCAATCTCTTTAAATATTCGGCACAGTGCAGTTTACCGTTATAATTATATCCCATTGCAGAAGCATGTGCTCCTGAATCACATAACACCAGAATATCTCCCACTTCAATCTCCGGAAGCATTCTGTCAACGGCAAACTTGTCGTTGTTCTCACACAGAGAACCTGTGACATCATACTTGTGATCTTTGGGCTGATCTTCTTTCCCCAAAACAATGATCTCATGATATGCTCCATACATTGCTGGTCTCATCTGGTTTGCCGCACACGCATCACATCCTACATACTGTTTATGGGTATCTTTCTTGTGCAAAACCTTCATTACAAGCTGTCCAAACGGGGCAAGCATGTAACGTCCAAGCTCTGTATATATGGCTGGCTCCATACCTTCAGGTGTAAAAATTTCTTCATACACCTTCCATACTCCGTCCGAAATAGCCCAGATGTCATTAGAGTCATCATTAGGATTGTACGCCACGCCAATACCGCCTGAAAGGTTCACAAATGCAATATCCACAGCCAGCTCTTTTTTCAGCTCAACCGCCAGTTCAAAAAGAACCCTGGCAAGCTTTGGATAATACTCATTCGCCAGCGTGTTACTCGCAAGAAAAGCATGTAAGCCAAAGTGTTTCACACCAGCTTCTTTCAGCTGCCTAAAAGCCTCAAAGATCTGTGGTCTTGTCATCCCATACTTTGCATCGCCGGGATTTCCCATGCAATTTTCCGATACCTTAAAGTCCCCGCCGGGATTGAACCTGCAACATATTGTATCCGGCATACTCACATACTCCTGTAAAAAAGGTATATGAGAAATATCGTCAAGATTGATAATCGCATTTGCCTTTCTTGCATGAACATACTCATGTGCCGGCGTAACATTGGATGAAAACATTATTGGAGCATTCAATCTCTCTGCAATTGTGAGCTCAGTATCAGAAGAGCAATCACAGCCACAGCCGAGTTTTACCAGAATATCTACGATGTCCGGGTTCGGGTTTGCTTTTACAGCAAAATACTCCCGAAACCCTTTATTCCATGAAAACGCTTCCATAACTTCTTTCGCATTTTCGATGATCCCTTTTTCATCGTAGATATAAAACGGTGATGATGCCTTTCCAATAAGCTCAGCTTCCTTCTTTGATAAAATACTATATTTTTGATTCATAAGCAATTCCTTTCTGCCAAGCTCTCCATTCTTTCAAAAATAAAGCGATTAAATTATATCACATTTAACTGATTATGTAAAGTAAAGTTTGTTACATAATTCATCTTGCTAATAATTTTTATTAATTATTCTTCATAAATGAATTACTATTAACTTAACCAAAATAAGCCTATAACAAACTTATAGGCTCATAATAGCTATTTACTTCCAAACTTATAATAATAATTTTTTACATCACTTAAAACAGTTTCAAGATGTATAATCTCGCCTTTATCATTTACAACAATCATATTTGGATATGTCATCATCATCTTTTCATTTGAAAATGCTTCTCCAAAATAAATATCTCCAACTTCTTTTGCATCTATTCCATTAATATTTATATTATATTCATTTGCTACTCTAACTAAAAAATTATCTAAAGCATAACAAGTAATTAATCCATCAAATGTCATAAATAAAGTAATTAGTGAAATAGCTAATTTTAATAAGTTATTAGAAACTTTATCTATAGCAAAATCAATAGCTTTATCTAAAGCGGGATTTACATATCTAATTAGTATTATAGATAAAAATCCCCATAAAACTGCGTAATATAAACAAGTTCTTCCATTTATATTTAAGAAATCATTTGAATAATCCCACCATTTAACATGAAACATCAATTCACCAATGTAACTTGCTAAATACTCTACACTGCATCCTACAATTACTCCATAAAAGAATAATTTTACATTACTTTTCTTATATTTACTTAAAGTAACAATTATAGCAATAGCAGCTATTCCATATACAATACAAAATGGACCATATAGAAAGCTTTGCCTACTCTCTAACATTCCCTTAGTAAAAATTGCATAAACAGTTTCCAATAAAAAACCTGCTATACTGTAAATAATAAAATAAATTAAAAATTTCCAAAAAATACTCTTCTTCATAAAAGGTATTATTTACAAATATTTTTAAATTATACAAATTTTAGAAATTAAAATTTGTGCTTTAATATTGTATACAATATTGGCAAACCCCTTATTTATTAGGAAGTTCGAAGAACTTTCCTAATAAATAATAAAGGAGCTAAAAATTTTCCAAAAATTTTTAGCTCACTATAATTATCTTTTAAATTTAATTATTTTTTACTCTAATATCTCCTGATGTTGTTTCTATGTATAATTTATTATATGGTTCAACTCCAATTACATTTCTTCCATTTGGAAAACTTGTATCTCCTGAAGTAGTTTTTGCTTCAATAGTACAATTTGATGTCTCATCTAAATAAATTTCAACTTCTCCTGAAACAGTATGTATTCTACTTTCACTATTAATTAAAAATTTATTTAAGCTTATATCTCCAGATGTACTTTTACCATCTATACTTCCTTGAAGCTTTTCTATTTCAATCTCTCCAGAAACTGTTTTAACATTTGTTTTACCTTGAATATTATCAAACTCAATATCTCCTGATGTTGTTTCCATTTCAATTTTATTAGCAGTTACACTACTTATATTAATATTTCCTGATATGCTTTTTATCTTTCCTTCTTCACAATTTAAAGTATTACTAATTATTTCTCCTGAAGTAGTATTTATGTTACAATTTTTTCCTTCTAATCTATCAATATTTACATTGCCAGAGGCTGTAGATATTTTTAAACTCTCAACTTTTAATAAGTTTTTAAATTTTACATCTCCACTTGCTAAAGTTATCTCTACATTTTTTAATGTTATATCGTCATTAGCTTCAATTGTACTTGATGCAGCTTCTAGTTTAAAATTATTTATGTATGTTTTTGGTATGTACACATCATATAAATCTGTTGGTGTAATTGCAAAGAAATAGAATTTTCTTTCTTCCTCAATTCTTATTTTTGTACTACTTTTATCTATATTTAATTCTCTTGCATTTTCTTTAGAATTTGAATATTGAACTATTTTAATTTGTGTTTCATCTGTTATAATTAATCTTACATCTGATGATGCAAAATTTATTTCTAAATCTTCTATATTTTCTATTGATATACTTTCTTCTCTTACTTTAGAACTTTCTGTTCTTGATACACTTTTCATATTCCAAAAACTTCCACTTTCTCTACCATTTACTGAGCTTATTAAAATATGAGTTAACGAACATGCTAGCATACTTAATATAGCTATCAAACATATTATCCAAATTTTTCTCATTTATTTATTCCTTTCTTACAACATCCATAATTTACACTTTATATTAATTTATTTATAAATGTAAAAATTTTGTATTTATAAATTCTATCAATTTCTATTCACTTAATTTGAAAATTAAATTAACTATATTCTCTACTAAACATGCTATTATAAAGATTATCCATGATATATGCCAATTTCCAAAATTAAAACTCATTAATAAATATATAATTACTGTTACTGACCAAATTATTGAATTAATAGCTTTTTTTATTTCTTTATTTTTATCTTTTTTGCCTTTCCATTCTTTAAATTCTTCTACAATTGTATCATCATATCTGTTATACTTTGGTCTAGACATAAAATGATATATTAATAAACATGTAGGTATTCCCGCTAATGTAAAAAATGTACTAGCTATAATAAAATCAGGCATTCCAAGTTCATCTAAAACTATAGTTGAAATTAAACTCAAAATGTAAAATCCTACAGATATTGAAACAAACAATGCTGTTTTCTTTCTATTTTTATCATCTAAACTACTGTTTATTGGATTTTCTCTTTCTATTTCTTTTAATAATTCATCTACATTACCTATTTCTTGTATTACTTTATCATAACTTTCTTTTTCTGATTTTCCATCTGCTATTAAATCACTATATTTATCATTTGCATTTGATATTATTTCATCTTTTAAATCATTTACTCTTTTTGTGTTTGGAGCATCTTCAAATAATTCATTTACATATACTCTAATTTTATCATTCATATTTTTATTTTCCTTTAATAATTATTTAGTTTTTTAGATTTAAAACTATAAACTATACTATATCTGATTCTCTTGGCATTACAATAGCTGCTAATATATAAGCAATTATTCCACCGCCCCAAAGACAACCAAAAAATATCCAAGCAAGTCTTACAAGTGTTGGGTCAACATCAAAATATTCTGCTATTCCACCGCATACACCTTCAATTTTCTTTCCTCTTTCTATTTTATAAAGTTTCTTTTTCATTATTTTAAGTCCTCCATATTAAATTAATTTATCTATTAACTCTTTTGTTAATTTCCATTCTTCTATATTTTGCTTATAAAATTCTATCCCTTGATTAGTTATAGAATAATATCTTCTTCTAGCTCCTGTGTTTCCTTCTCCCCAAAAAGAGCTTATGTACCCTAATTGTTCTAATCTTCTAAATGCACAATATAATGTAGCATCATTTAATTCATATTTTCCATCTGTTTTTTCTTTTATCGATTTATTTATTTCATATCCATAGCTATTGCCTTTCATTAAATGTGCTAAAATGATTGTTTCTGTATGTCCTCTAATTATATCTGATCTGATAGACATTTATTCACCTCCATACTTCGATATATATTATATATTTTTATACCTTATCTGTCAAGGTATATTATAAAATTTAAACTAGCATACAAAAATACTAGTTTAATAATATTTTTAAGCTATAATAAAAATATTAAAAGTAATTAAATATATTTAATTGAGTGATGCGCAGCCTTGGGAGCACAAGCGACCAGCAAAGCACGAATGATAATATATTTAATTACTTTTCTATATTAATATATTTTACAAAATATTTCTTATACAATATCAAATTCTAATTCTACTTTAAATAAATCCCCATCAACTTGCAAATCAAATTTTCCTTTTTGAAGTTCAGTTAAACTCTTAGATATTGAAATTCCAAGCCCACTTCCCTCTGTTGTTCTTGATTTATCTCCTCTAACAAATCTTTGCATTAATTCATCTGCTGAAATATTAAGTCTTTCTTTTGATATATTCTTAATAGCTATTTTTACTTTTCCACCATCTCTTACTACATCTACATAAACTCTTGAGCTTTCTAATGCATATTTTGATATATTACTAAATAAGTTCTCAATTACTCTATACATATATCTGTTATCTGCACTTATATATACAATTCCTTCTGGAATTTTAGTTATTATTTCTAGTTTTTTCTCATTAAATCTGTCTTCAAATTCTCCTGTTGTTTGTTTTATTAATTCTCCAATATTTATTTTTTCTATATTTAATTTAACATTACCTGAAGAGGCTTTTGATGCTTCTACTAGGTCTTCTGTTAATTTCTTTAGTCTTTGTGATTTACTATCTAAAATATCGATATATTCTTTTATCTTAGGATTATCTATTTCTTCTTTTTTTAGTAAATCTACATAATTTATTATAGAAGTTAAAGGTGTTTTTATATCATGTGATACATTAGTAATAAGCTCTGTTTTTAGTTTTTCTGATTTTATTCCTTCTTGTATTGCATTTTCAAATCCGCTTGATACATCATTTATATATTTTATTACATCTTGAAATTCTGGTACAAAATCTGATGAAAATAATTTCTTAGTATGGTCTCCTTCATACATTTCTTTCAAGTGATTTTCTATTTTTTTGTAACAATTAATTCTTTCAATAAATTTATAAATAAAATATGCTGTTATTATAAGTGCTATTCCTGCTCCAAGACCTTCAAAAAGTCCAATTAATAAAATCATACCTACCGCATATCCTATTATAAATATTATTACTTTTGCAGTTACTGTTAATGAATTACTAATTTCTTTGCATGCTTTATCAATTTGTTTAAATATTTTTTTCAAAATTTTAAAACAAAATCTACAAGTTCTTCCAGTGATACTATCTTTTATTAGAGTTTTAGCTTTAATTCTTTTAATAATTGTTACTCCTGTTAAAGCACACACTATATAACTTACGAAATATCCTGTAAGTAATAAGCTTATTGCCAAATCATAATATTCATCATAAATAACACGTATAAATTCTCCAGCAGCTCCTATTATAAATATTACTATTATAGTAGCAACACAAAGAATTATTTCTATAGGAATTTTATCAAAATCATTAATATCTATTCCTTCTTTTCCTTTTGTATGACCTATTGCAATAATTAAATATATACATAAAATAACTACAATTATTGCACTTGCAGGAATTAAATAATACATTTGTACTTCATAAGGTTCTAACCTACTTATTAATTCTTTAAAGAATATATCATCATTTCTTTCAATTACTTCTTCTTTATAAGTAGTATATATTTTTAAATCTTTTATTGTTTGTGTATGAAAAGTTTTTATCAATCTTTCTGTAGTATTACTTGAATCTGTAGAAAGTATATCTGTATTTTCTTCATCTGGCTCTTCTATAATTTCGCTTGGCATCTCATAATCTGATGTATATGGATAATTAGAACTTACATTTTCTTCAGTAGTTATTGTATAATAAGTATTTTGAAAATTATCAAAATATTGTATAGCCTTATTCCTTATAACTTCTGAATCTGCTTCAATAGCCCCATTAATTATATTAGCTTTTTTAGCATTATCCCTAGTATTAATATATTGCATAACTTTATCTAACGTATCTGTTTCAGAAGTTAATTCAACATTTGTTAATGCCAAATTTTCATATAAAATTACATAATAGAAATCTTTAAAATCCACATAATAATAACCATCATAATAGCCTTGAGTTGAACAATAAAATATCTTGTAATTATTATCTGTAATTGCTTTATATCTGTCATTATGATAAATTAAATTATTAGTTTGACTATATAATCTTGACATATAAATAGATAAAAAATTATCTGATTCAAAATATTCACTATCATATTTGTTTTCATCTTTTAAATCATTTTTTGAAGACTCATAAAATATAGATACTATAATTGCAAGTACTAGAATAGGTATTAATATGTAACTTATAACTTTTAAAATTTTACTTTCTCTCATAATTTTTTCCTTTCTTTACTTTAGACACTAGGACGGAGGTTTTGTCTAAATTTCTATAATTCTTTATCTTAAATTAATCTATTAAAATAATTATATATAAATTTTAAGCAAAGTTTATGTGCCTATTCTCTAATTTATTTTCTCAATTTTATATCCTATTCCCCATATTACCTTTAAATATTTTGGCTCTTTAGGATTTATTTCAATTTTTTCTCTTATATGTCTTATGTGTACAGCAATTATATTTTCCGCACCAAACGCCTCATCATCCCAAACATTTTGATATATTTGTTCTATTGAAAATACTATTCCTTTATTTTTTATCAAGAATTTTAATATATTATATTCTGTAGGTGTTAACTTTACTTGATTTCCATCCACTGTTACTGTTTTTAAATTATCATCAATTATCAAATCGCCTGTTCTATATATACTTTTACTATCCTTTTCTTCTATTGCTCCAAGTTTCGTATATCTTCGTATTCCTGAATTAACTCTTGCAATTAATTCTAGTGGATTAAAAGGTTTTGTTACATAATCATCTGCACCAAGATTCAATCCTTTTATTTTATCTTCATCTTCTGATTTTGCAGATAACATTATAACAGGTATACTTGTATTCATTCTTATTTCATTTAAAGTTTCAATCCCATCTTTTTTAGGCATCATAATATCTAATATCACTAAATGAATTGTATTATTATTTAAAACTTTTATAGCTTCATCTCCATCATAAGCTTTTAAAACATTGTATCCTTCTTTAGTTAAATATATTTCTATAGCTTTAACAATTTCTTTATCATCATCACATACTAAAATATTATACATTTTTTAATCCCCCATTTATTATTGACTATTATTATTATAACAAAACTTTATTAAGAAAAAATAGAGAAAATATTAAGAATTTATTAAGAGAAATTTTAGTTCATTTTGTAAAAGATAGGAAGTGCGAAGCACTTTCCTATAAAATCAAAAATCTCTACATAAAATTATGTAGAGATTAAGATTCTATATATTTTTTCTTAATAAATATTTGTCATCAATTTTACCTAAATCTGTATATCCTAAAACTTGTCTTATATCATCATGAAAGTCACTTCCACCACTCATTAATAAATCTTTTTCTTTACAGAATTTTTCTAAATATTCTACTTGTTCTAAAGTATGTTTAGTATGCACACATTCAATTCCATCTAGTATTCCTAAATCATACATTTCATTTAAAAATTCAATATTGTCTACTGATTTATACTCAAATACATGTGGCAATACTACTATTCCTCCTGCACTATGAATAAGATTGGCAATTTCTACTGCTTCTGGCAAGTTCTCAGTTAAATCTATATAGAAAGGACTTAACGGATTTGTTACGTGTCCAAGCCAAAAACTCTTTTTTCTATCTTTTCCTAATATATCATCTAGTATTTTTTCGTTCTCTTTATGTAATTGCATATCAGCTTTTATAATATCATTTGCTGGCTCTGCTAAACTTTTTATTTGTAAATCAGGGCTTAATTTGATATTCATCTTTTCACATACTGATTTAAAAAATTCTAAATGTTTTTCTTCTATTTCTAACAATTCTTTTTCAGTTCTTCTATCTATATATTTTGATTTATTTAATATCTCTACATCAAAGTTATAACCTAACATATGAAAATCTTTTTTATTATGTACAAAATCAAATTCTATTCCTGTTATAACTTTACCAGAAAAATATTCATTAATATTCATATTATTCAAATCTTCATATGCTTCAAGAACATTGTGGTCGCAAAACGAAACCGTGTTAATTCCAGCATTTTCTGCCATTTTTAAAATTTCTTTTACTGTATACTTTCCATCTGAATTTGTTGTATGAATATGTAAATCAATCATTTATTACTCCCAATAGAAAAAATTATTTTAAATGTTTTGCTACTTCTGAAATTATTGCGTTTTTAGCTTCTTCAAAAGTCATATTTAATGCAGTTGCAGCAGCTTTTATATGACCACCACCACCAAAAGTTAAGCAAACTTCTGATACATTAACATATTCATTTGAACGAAGCGATGCTTTAAATCCTTTTTCTTTTTCGTATAAAAATATTGAAACTTCAACGCCTTCAATGCTTTTACCTATTTCAACTATTCCATCATGGTCACCTGCTTTTACATTAAGTACCTCATCATCCGCTTTAGTCATATATGTAAATGAAATCTTTCCATCTTCAAAAAATTCCATTCTATTCATTGCAAGTTTTTGTGCTTCAAATTTTGAATGAGTCATTGTTAACATTGATTGTTTATATATTTTTGGTAAATTTAATCCATTTTCTAAAGCCCAAGAAGCAAATTCAAAAGACTCTACTGTTACATTAGTATTTCTAAATCCGTTTGTATCAGTAATAATACCGGTTAATAGACATTCTCCAATTTCTTTTGTTATTTCAATATTTAAGTATTCAAAACTAGATACTAAAATTTGTGCTGTTGCTGGTGAAACATGATTTACAATATTATAATCTGCAAACATATCATTTTTTGTGTGATGATCTATTTCTACTGTTACTTTTGCATTATCAAAATATGTTTTTGCATCAGCATTTACTCTCTTTATATTAGGACAATCTAATACTATTGTTAAATCTGGTGATTCAAACTCTAAATCATATTTTATATATTCTCTCCCAGGTAAATATGAAAAATTTTCTGGAAATTCATCTTTCATTACTACAAATGCATTTTTTCCCATATTTCTTAAAGCAAGCACAAAAGCCAAACTACTTCCTATCGCATCTCCATCAGGTGCTTCGTGTACCATTATAGCTATATTTTCAGCTTTTTTTATTTCTACCAATATATCATCTAAAGTCATAACTTTATTCTCCTTTACTTTGCTTTAATTGTAGCTACAGTTTCTAAATGTTAAACTGTAGCTACAAAAAGTTTTAGTACTTCCTTATTTATTAAAATCTTTTGTAATATCTTTTAATATTTCATCTATTCTTGAACCATATTCTAGTGATTCGTCAAATTCAAATATAAGTTCTGGTGTATATCTTAAATTAATTTTTTTAGCTATGGCACTTCTAATATAACCACTTGATTGTTTTAAAATAGTTAAATTTTCTTTTTTGCTTTTTTCATTTATCATAGTTACATAAACTCTTGCAAATCTTAAATCTGGTGTAGTTTTTACTTTACTTACACTTATTAATCCTGTAAGATGTGGATTTTTTAATTCTAAAGAAATTATACTACTAATTTCTTTTTTTAATTCCTCATCTATTTTATTCATTCTATTACTATTGCTAGGCATTTTATATAATCCTTTCTTTGTCTCAGAATAATTTTTATAATGAAGTTCTAAAAAGCAAACTGCTTTTTTAGAACAACAGGAACTGTAACAATCAGAGCCTTAACAACTCCTGTTTATTTTACTTGTTCCATAACATATACTTCTAATTGATCTCCTTCTTTTATATCATTAAAGCTTTCAATTTGAAGTCCACATTCATATCCTTTATCAACTTCTTTAACATCATCTTTAAATCTCTTTAAAGATACTAATTTTCCATCATGTATAACTATGTTATCTCTTATTACTCTTATTCCTGCATTTCTAGCAACTTTTCCAGTTAATACATAAGTACCAGCAATTGTTCCAACATTTGAAACTTTAAATGTTTGTCTGATTTCAGCTGTTCCTATAACAACTTCTTTATAAACTGGATCAAGCATTCCTTTCATTGCAGCTTCTATATCATTTATAGCATCATAGATTACAGAGTATTGTTTTATTTCAACTCCTTCTTTGTCTGCTATTGTTTTTGCTATTACTTCAGGTCTTACGTTAAATGCAATTATAATTGCTCCTGAAACTTTTGCAAGTGTTACATCTGATTCTGTTACACCACCAACATTTGAGTGTATAACTTTTACCCTTACTTCTTCATTTGATAGTTTTTCTAATGATTGTTTTAAGGCTTCAACAGAACCTTGAACATCTGCTTTTACTATTAAGTTTAATTGTTTTAAGTTTTCACTTTCAATTTTATTGAATAAATCATCAAGTGTAACAACTGTACTAACATTAATTTCTTTTTGATGTTTTTCATATTGTCTTTTTTCAATTAAATGTTTTGCTGTTCTTTCATCTTTTACTTCATAGAAAGTATCTCCAGATTCTGGAACTGTTGTTAAACCTGTTATTTCAACTGGTGTTGATGGTCCTGCAAATTTAACTTTTTTACCTTTGTCATTTTGCATTGTTCTTATTCTACCAATTGAAGAACCAACTATAATTGTATCTCCAACATCTAATTTACCTCTTTGTACAAGCATTGTTGCTACTGGTCCTCTTGATTTATCAAGTCTTGCTTCAATTACTGTACCTTTTGCTTGTTTTGTTGGATTTGCTTTTAATTCTAATACATCTGCTTCTAATAATACCATTTCTAATAAGTTATCAATTCCTTCATGTTTTTTAGCAGAGATTGGAACATAAATTGTATCTCCACCCCAAGCTTCTGGTACTAATTCATATTTCATTAATTCTTGTTGTACTCTTTCAAAGTTTGCATCTGGTAAATCCATTTTGTTTACAGCAACAATGATTGGTATTTCTGCTGCTTTAGCATGGTTTATAGCCTCTATTGTTTGAGGCATTACACCATCATTTGCAGCGACTACTAATATTGCTATATCAGTAATCATAGCACCTCTAGCACGCATAGATGTAAAAGCTTCATGTCCTGGTGTATCTAAGAATGTTATATCTCTATCATTGATTTTTACTTGGTATGCACCAATATGTTGTGTAATTCCTCCTGACTCACCTTCAATTACATTTGTACTTCTAATAGCATCTAAAAGTGATGTTTTACCATGGTCAACGTGTCCCATAACAACTATAACTGGTGGTCTTGGTTTTAAATCTTCATCTCTATCTTCTGTTTCATCTATTAATATGTCTTCATCTGTTACAACATTCTTCTTTACTGCATTGATTCCATATTCTTGTGCAATTAAATATGCTGTATCAAAATCTACTTCATTATTTATTGTTGCCATTATTCCTAAATTTAATAATTTTTTAATTACATCACCACTTGTTATTTTCATTTCGGTAGCTAAATCCTTAACTGTAATTATTTCTGGTATTGTAATTTCAGTTAATTTAAAGATTTTTTGTTTTGTTCTGTTTTCTTGTTTATTGTTTTTCTTTTTGCCTCTTCTTCCTCTTTCTGTACTTAAATCATAATAATCTAACATTTCTCCACCATCATACATGTTAGATAATTTATTTTGTCTTTTTAAATTATTTAATTTATCTGAATCAAAATCGTTTCCATTACCTTTACGATTAACTTTTTTAGATTTTTGTTCATCTTGTTGTCTATTTAATTTTGCTTTATCCTTAGCTTTATTTCCGTAATCTCTAACATTTTCTTTTTCAGCAGGAATCTCAACATCCATAATGTTTTTAATTTTTTTGTCTATTCCTCTATCATCTAATCTTCTTTGACCACCATTATTTCTATTATTGTTATTTCCATCTCTTTTATTAAATCCACCTTTTTGGTCATTTCCATTATTATTAAAGTTTCTTTTATTGTTATATCCATTATTATTATTTCTATCTTTATTGTAATTATTAAATTTATTATTATTTTGAGTTTCTCTTCTATTATCAAATTTTGGTTTTTCTACTTTTTCTTCATTTGATTTTTGAGCATCATTATTAGAAGTTTCTGCTATCTTTACATCATCAACTTTCTCTTCTTTTTCATTTACTTCTACTACTTCTTCTTTTTTAGGTTCTTCCTTTTCTGGCTCTACTGCTTTAGGTTCTTCTTTTTTCTTTCCAATCCCTAATAATTCACTAACAGTAAGAGGTTTTGTTGGCTTATCTCTATATACTATGTTATAGTCTTTATTTCTTTTATTTTCTATAAATCCAACATCTTTCTTTCTTGATTGTTCAGCTTTTTTTCTCTCTTCTTCTTTCTTTTCTTCTTCATCATTAATAATTACTGCTCTTCTAATAATTACTGGCTCTTCGTTTTTTTCTTTCTTATTTTCCATAGATTTTGTTTTTGAAACTCCTTTAAATAATTTTTCTATTTTTTTCATTTCGTCTTCTGTAATAGAACTTAAATGGCTTTTTACATCAATTCCGAGCTTCTTTAGCTGCATCTAAAACTTTTTTTGCTTCTACTCCTAATTTTTTAGCCACTTCGTGAATTTTAATTTTTTCCAAGTGGTTCACCTCCATGAATTACTTTTTCTATGCTATCAGCCAAACTTTTATCTAGAATACCGATAACTGCTCTATTATGTTTACCTATCGATTTACTATTTTCTACTATACTTCCATAAACTATTAATTTTACATTTTCTTTTTCACAATAATATTTCATATTTTTAATAGTTTTTTCAGAAGCATCTTCAGCAATAATAACAAGATTTACTTTTTTCTTTGCCATATGCTCTAATATAATGTCTGTTCCAGAAATTAGTTTTCCTGCTTTTGCACTAATTCCCAGTAAGCCATAAACTTTATTTATCAACAATTACACCTCTTAAACTTTCATATACATTTGAGTCTACTTCTTGCTCAAAAATTCTTTCTAATCTTTTTGATTTTATTATTTTTTCTAGACACTCTATATTCTTACAAATATAAGCACCTCTCCCACTTTTCTTACCGGCTTAAATCAACTTCAATTATTCCATCTTTTGATCTAACAATTCTTATTAGTTCTTGTTTTTCTTTTTGCTCGTTGCAAGCCATACATGTTCTAGCTGGTTTCTTTTTTACTACCAAATTAATCACATCCTAAAATTATTCTTCTGCTGTTTCTGTATTTTCTTCTACGTCTTCTGCTTCAGCTTGTGCTAATAATATTTCTCTTATTTGAGATTCTGATTTAATATCTATTTTCCAATTTGTAAGTCTTGCTGCTAATCTAGCATTTTGACCTGATTTTCCTATTGCTAAAGATAATTGATCATCTGGAACTATAACTTGTGCAAATTTTTCTTCTTCTTTAACATCAACTGCCATAACTTGAGCTGGAAGTAATGCTGCTGCTATATAAATTGCTGGATCTTCATTCCATTCTATAACATCAATTTTCTCTCCATTTAATTCATTTATTATATTTTGAATTCTTACACCTTTTTGTCCTACGCAAGAACCAACTGGATCTATATTTTGATCTCTTGAATATACTGCTACTTTACTTCTTGAACCAGCATCTCTTGAAACACTCTTGATTTCTATTAATCCTTCATATATTTCAGGAATTTCAAATTCAAATAATTTTCTTACAAAATCTGGATGACTTCTTGAAACTATTACTTGTGGTGTTCCTTTTAATCCTTTTTCTACTTCTAAAACATAACCTCTTATTTTATCATTTACTCTATAAGTTTCAGTAGGTATTTGTTCTTTAAGTGGCATAACACCTTCAAGTTTTCCTAAATCCATAACAACAATTTTTCCGTCTGCTTTTTGAATTAATCCAGAAACAATTTCACCTTTTTTATCATTAAATTCTGTGAAAACCATATCTTTTTCAGCTTCTCTGATTTTTTGTACAACTACTTGTTTTGCTTTTTGAGCAGCTATTCTTCCAAAATCTTTTGGTTTGATTTCAATATTAACTATATCTCCTACATTATAGTTTTTATCAATTTTTCTAGCATCTTCTAATGTAATTTCTAATTCTGGAATAGCAAGTTCTGGAACAACTTCTCTTGCAGAATAAACGTGCATTTCTCCTGTTATTTTATCAATAGTAACTTTTACATTATCAGCATTTTCGTCAGCATCAAAATTTTGTTTATATGCTTTTACTAATGCCTCTTCTAATGCATTTACTAAATATTCTTTGCTTATTCCTCTTTCTTTTTCTAATTCGTCCATAACTGCTATTAATTCTTTTACATCAACGTTTTTCATTTTTTTATATCAATCCTTGCATAATAATATTTAGGTTTTTAATTTGGTTTTACCTATAAACCTTTACTTTATATCATATGTTTCTATTATTTTTCCCAATTAAACACTGTTTTTGCAATAGCTATATCTTTTAATTCTATTTTCATATCATTACCATCTAGTTCTATTACAATTTCACTATCATTATATTCTTTTAAAACTCCGATTAGTTCTTTTTGTTTATTTATAGCTTTAAAAAGTTTTATACTTATTTCATTTCCTATTTGCTTTTTAAAATGTTTTTCTTTTCTAAGTACTCTTTCAAGTCCTGGAGATGAAACTTCTAAAAAATATTGTTCTTTTATATAATCGGCTTCATCTAAAATATCATTTATCTCATTATTTACTTTTTCACAATCACTAATATTAATACCTTTTTCATTATCAATTATGATTCTTAAATAATAATCTTTACCTTCTTTTTCGTATCTTACATCATATAAATCATATCCTAAATCTACTATAGTTTTCTCTAATAGTTTTTCTACTTTAGATTCAATACTATTTTGTGCCAATACATCACCTCCATTTTTAATTTACATTAGTAAAGAGTGGGATTTGTTCCCACTCTTCTAGTCACTTTTATTACGATATAGATATTATATACTTATTTTTAAGCAATTGCAAGCTTTTTTTATAGTTTTTTAAAAGACTTTTTCAGACATGGGGACGGAGGTTTTGTCTAAATTTAATTTTTTTTGTTACTTTTTATCTGATTTATATCCATTTTTTATTTGCCATTAATTATTTTATTTAATTTGTCTTTATTAATACCAAAAATCTTACTCATTTCTCTTAAAGATAGCTTACTTTTCTCTCTTAATTCTATTAACACATTTCTAAAAATAATATCATCCTTAATTATTTTTTCCATTTCGTAATTATCTAAATATCGATTTAAAATTAATTTAAAATCTTCCTTTTCATTATTATCTATATCCATAATATCTTCTGATACATAATTTTTATGTATTTGTTGAAAATCTTCAATATAATATTTATCATTTCCAAATATTAATTTTATACTTTTATTTGTTATTAATTCTTTTTTATAAATAAATTCTAAATAGCTTGAATATTTATATTCAAATATGTTACTTACAATACCAGCCATTACTGGATTATTGTGAATATATGCAATACAATTAAATAGATGTTTCTCATTTAATATAGTTTGTGTATAATATCTATCTCTAAAAACATATCCTACTCTATTATTTATTTTATTATAAAACTTTGCATAACTAGTGTTGGACTTTTTCATTAATAATGTTATTTCATCAATACTTTCACTATATATTAATATATGAGCATGGTTATTCATAATACAATATGATAAAATGCTAGCATTAACATCTTTAAGATTTCTTTTTAAAATTGATTTATATTTATTTTTTAACATATCACTATTAAAGATATATTCCTTATTTATTCCTTGTACAATTATATGAACATATGGACTACTTAAATTTTTTCTAGCTACTCTAGGCATAATAAACACTCCTTATTATTTATTTGCCCCAATGTTTCATTACTTTAACATATTTTTATACATATGTCTATACATTTGTTTAAAATTTAGACAAAATCTCCGTCCCTATGTCTATTTATTTAAAATTTAGACAAAAGCTCCGTCCCTATGTCTAAAATTTTCCATTAGTATACTCTTTTCCCTCAAATCTTTTTCCTTGTTTTACAGTATCTATTATATTTTGAATATCGTTTGGATTTTCATCTAAAATATCTATACGAGCAAAATCCATGTTGACATCATTTTTTACTACTGATAAAATTTTACTATTATACATTGTAGTTATTGTAAGCATATTATCTGGAATAATTCTGAACTCAAAATTCATTCTATCTTTTAAATAATAAATGTTTTCTAATTTGCATTTTTTATCACACTTTTCATAACATTTGTTTGATTTTCCAAGATAACAATAGTTGTTAGTCATAACTGGTAATTTTCCATAAACAATAACTTCTGATTTTAAACTTGATTTACTTATTACATCATTTATTTCAAATTTATCTAACTCTGGTGAAACTGTAAAGTAGCTTAGTCCGTGTTCTTTTAAAGTTCTTACAGAAAATTTGTTATAAATATTTAAAGTAAAGTTTCCTATTAATTCTAAATTATATTTTGATAGTTTTTCTATTTGTGAAATGTTAGAAACTACAAATCCTTTTATATTAAATTTAGAAATTATTATATCAAAGTTTATATTATTAATTTTTGAATCTCTTAAAACGCTTGGCATATATACATATGTATCAAATTTTGATATAAAATCTTTTATTAAATTTTCATATTTGAAATCTAAAAAATATTTTAATGGTATATATAACCTATCAATATTTTCTACTGTACTATAGTCATATTTTAAATTTAAAATATTAAGAAGTAGTGAAATTTTGTTTTCTTTTTCACCTGCACTATTAAAGTTAAAATTGTCATTTACTGTATCTAAATTTATATCATTTAAACTTTTTTTTTCGATAAAACCATTATTTTCACTATCTATATTAATCTTTTGCTCAATATTATGAGTATTTTCTTTAATAACTAAATTTTCCAATCCTTGTAAAGCAGTTCTTCTAAGTTCATTAAGTACACTCTTTCGGACAAATAAATTATTTTCAAGTTCTACATCAATATTTGCAAATTCAAATTCTGTATTACCAGTTTTTGAAATTTGACCAGTAATTTGCTCGTTTGTTGCTGGATTATTTTGTGCCTCTTGTGGCTCTATATTAGATATTGCTGTAAATTCTAAACCTTTATAAAAGCCTTCTTTTGAACCAACTTTTAAAGAAATAGGCTGATTTCTTTTTATAACTATTTTTCCATATAATTTTACTTTTTTAAATTCTTTATCTTCTTTAAATGTTGGTGAAATGAATTTATTTAATTTTGCAGTTTCAATTCTATAAACTTTTGCACCTACTCCTATTTTTCCTTTCATTCTACCGATTTTAACTATATTATCTTTTCCTAAACTTTCAAAATTTTTATTATCTATCATAAGTTCTGAAACTGTATAACTTTCATTATTAACTGATATCTTATCTCCAATAGATAATGTATTTTCTAATTTTAATTTTAAGTGTCCTTTATTTTCATTTACATGAGATATTGTCCCAACATATATTCCCATATTATTAGGCTTGTCCTTAAAAATAAGTTCTTTATTTCCAGCAGGTTTAAAATGACCGGTAGAAAATCCACCTCTGTTAAAAACTTGCATTAATTCTTCTCTATCTGATAAACCTGTTTCTTCATTTACTATATCTAAACCGTCTTGTATCATTTTTCTTAAAGTCTCATTATCAAGTTTGATATTATTTAAAACTAAATCAATATATTTTCTATAAATTCTTGTAACTGTTCCAACATATGTAGGTGTTTTCATACGTCCTTCAATTTTAAAAGAATCCACTCCCATTTTTATTAATTCTGGTAATAGTTCAATAGCTAAATTATCACGAGGGCTTAATAAATATCCTTTATCTAAAGATTTAACTTGTCCATTTTCTACATTTTTCTCCAAAAGCTCATATGGTAATCTGCAAGGTTGTGCACAAAGTCCACGATTTCCAGAACGACCACCAATCATACTAGATAATAAGCATTGTCCTGAATATGATATACAAAGAGCACCATGTATAAAAACTTCTAATTCTATATCAGTATTTTTTCTGATATATTCTATATCTTCTAATGAAAGTTCTCTTGACAAAACTACTCTTGAAAATCCTTTATTTTGTAATTGTTTAACTCCATCTAAATTATGAACTGTCATTTGTGTACTTGCATGCAATGGTATTTCTGGATAATTTTCTAGTAAATAGCTTGCTAATCCTAAGTCTTGTACTATAATCGCATCTACTCCTAAATTATATGCATTAATAGCCAAATTTACTGCATCAGAAAACTCTTCATTTTTAATTAAAGTATTTAAAGTTAAATGTACTGTTACATTTCTTAATTTTGCATAGCGTATCGCTTGCATTAATTCTTCATTATCAAAATTAGTAGCTTTTGCTCTAGCATTAAAATTTCCTGCTCCTAAATATACTGAATTTGCTCCATTTTGAACTGCTGATTTTAAACATTCAAAATCTCCTACTGGAGATAATAATTCTGGACTTTTCATATTTTCCCTCTATTTTTTACTTATATTATTTATATCAACTACATTTGTATCTATATTAAAATTATCAAGTATTACATCTCCTGATTTATAATCTATTATTGTATAATCTTTCATATTTGGTAACTTAATATCATCTAAATTTGTAGTATTAAATTTTAATTCATAATTATATTTTAATAAACTTTGATTTCTATTTCTAAGTTCTGCTTTAACTGGATTTTTATTTTCTTTATCTATCCAAACAGTTTTACTTATTCCATTTTCACTTGTTTCTATCATATAACATTCTTGTTTATCTGGTTTAACTGATTTTATTTTAGTTTTCAAATCACATGCTAATAAAAATCTTTGAAATACATTTTTATTATATCCTGGAATTACACTTGAAAACATATCACTTGATGCTAATGTAATTGAACTTTTTCTATCATTAATATCTAAAACATAAATTTTCTTATTATCTTCATCTACTAAGTATGCATCTTTTCCATCTGCCCAGCTATATAAATTATTTGAAGTAATACATTTTCCAATTCCATCTTTATAAAATGTTTCTGTTTCAGAACCATTATTTCCATCAGTAAAAGTTGTTTTTAAATAATAATTATTTATTGCAATATTTTCATTTATCTTTTTAAATATGCTTTGAATTATTGTAAATCTATATATTGCTACAATTCCTAATATAAATGCAATTATGATTAATATTAGTATAATAGCTTTTCCTATTTTTTTACCCATTATTTTTCGTATAATCAATTCCATAAAATATTAATTTATTTTAATTGATTAATTCCTTTCTTCAAAATTTTAATCGAAAATTCTTAAAATTCTATACTTTATATAACATTTTAAATCTTGTACAATAATATGTAAATTCCTACTACTTCTGATGTAAATCCATAATCATGTACAAGTGTATAACTAAAATCTGAATCTGCTCTTACTATGTATGCATACGTATCATCTATTTTTTTCTCATTCACTATAAATCTTCCATAATTATCATTTTCGTCTCTTGTTTCATTAAACTCATATGGTGATATTGGATTAGCATATAAAGCATATATGTGTGGTCTTTCAGCTCCAGTACATATACAAACTTTTTTATCTTTTAGTTCTGTTCTACCATTTACTTGTCTTATTGCTTCAATTAAATCCTTTTCAAAAAATTGTTGATGTTCGTAGTCTTTTGCATATTGTGTAAAATAGTAATAACTAAACATTGAAAAATTAATAATATACATTAATGCTATCATTACAAGTATAATTCTAGAAAATATTATTTCTATTTTTTTATTTTTTTCTGTGTTATTTTTTAGCTTAGTATTTTGTCTTTGATATATAAAGTGTATACTTGAATAACAAAAAAATATTAAAGGAAAATATATTGCATTTGACTTAGATATATTTATATCTGCTATAAGTAACATTGTACATGCTACTGCTACAAATAATAAAAATATAATCGAATTTGCTTTAAATTTCTTTTGTTTTATATTTTTTATTAATTCAAATGCTTCAATTATCATTCCGCATACTGATAATATTATTGCAAAATTATATAATGTGCCAAACTCTGGAAGTGAATTAAAAGGCAAATCATCATATACAAAAACTTTATCTAAAGATTTTAAATTAGTAATTACATTTTTAAAACTAACTTCTGCTTCTCTATAATTTGGTAACTTAGGAATTGTTATTATCCAATTTATTTGATCTATAAATCCATTATTTACTAAAAGCATTAGCATTAAAGGAAGTGCAAAAATAAATATTGGTATTCCTAAAATAATTATGTTTTTGAAATTTATTTTCTTTACATATAACATATATATTAAGCTAAGTAATAAAAATAGTGGAACTATTATATATGAAATAGCATACGTGTATAAAGTAACTCCAAAAGAAATTCCTGCTAAAATATAATCATACCATTTTTGTGCTCTTAATAAGAAAAATAAAGAAATTATTAAACATGGAGCTAGTAAATTACAATCTAAGCCCCATCTTGATGACATTATATTCCAAGGATTTAAGCTCAAAATCAATGTAACTAATAAAGCAGATTTTTCTCCTATATTTTTTCTTATCATTAAATAGCAAGCTCCTATTGCTAAACAATTAAATATAACTGCAGTTGCTCTTATAGAAGTCAAATTGAATCCAAATAATTTAATAAAAATACTTGTTACATATCCATATAAAACACTTTGACCACCACCAAAATTAACAAAATAAACTGGTAATTTATTTAACGCTCTATCAACTCTAAAATTAGATATACAAAAAGCATCATATGCCATTCCTGCTTCATCGACATTCACTCCTGATGGTATGCTTGCTAATTTATATGTTCTTAAAAAAATTGCTATCATAAAAATAATTATAAAAGCTACTATATTTAATTTGTATTTTCTTATAATTTCTGTTACTTTTTCCATAATTACCTCTAAGTTATTATAAAAGCGACATACAATTTTTTCATATGTCGCATTTTTTTATTTATACATCTTACTCTTCTATTAATGTTATGTGAAATATTGCTAATAAGAAATAATAAAAATTATTTTTCTAATTTATGATATACTTTTTTACCTTTTCTTAAAATAGCATATCCCTCTTTAAAATCATTTTCATTTAATTTATAAGAAACATCTTCTATTTTATTATCATTTAATGTAATTCCACCTTGAGCTATTAATGTTTTAGCTTGACCTTTAGAAGGTGCTATTCCTGTTTCAACTAATGCATCAAGTATAGAAATATTTACATCAGATATTTTTGTTGATGGCATATTTTCTATATTTCCACCATTTCCAAATAAAGCTTCTGCTGCTTCCTCAGCTTTTTTTGCCTCTTCTTCTCCATGAATTAATTTTGTTATTTCATATGCAGCAATTTTCTTTGCTTCATTTATTTTTTCATCTTTTAATGATGATAATCTATCTACTTCTTCATCAGGTAAAAATGTTAAAAGGCTTAATACTTTTCTAACTTCTGTATCACCAATATTTCTCCAATATTGATAAAATTCGTATGGAGATGTTTTCTCCGAATTTAACCATAAAGCTCCTTTTGCTGTTTTTCCCATTTTTTTACCATCAGCTGTTGTAAGAAGTTTGAATGTTAATCCATAAGAATCTTCTGAACCAATTTTTCTTATTAATTCAACTCCCCCTATGATATTAGACCATTGATCATTTCCACCTATTTGCATTTTACAATCATATTTATCATGTAAATATAGGAAATCATAACTTTGAAGTAAAAGATATCCCATTTCAAAGAATGTTAATCCTGATTCTAATCTGTTTTTATAACATTCTTGCGCTATCATTTTACTAATTGTAAATTTAGTTCCTATTTCTTTCATGAAATCTATATAATTTAATCCTAATAACCAATCAGCATTATTTACAATTATAGCTGCATTATCTCCTTCAAATGAAACAAATCTTTCTGCTTGTTTTTTTATTGCTTCAACATTGCTATCTAATTGTTCTCTTGTAAGCATTTGTCTCATATCAGTTCTTCCTGATGGATCTCCTATTGTAGCTGTTCCACCACCCATTAATATAATTGGTCTGTGTCCAGCTTTTTGCAAACGTGATGCAACCATTAATGCAACAAAATGTCCTATATGCATACTGTTAGCTGTTGGATCTATTCCAATATAAAATCTAACACTTTCTTTTTGAAATAATTCTCTCATTTCTTTTTCATGTGTTAATTGTTCTATATAACCTCTATTTTCAAGTTCTTTTATTATATCTGTCATCAATCTTCCCCCTAATATTATAAGCTAATTTTTCCTTCTGAATATTGTCCATTTATATCACTAGCATTTACATCTGGAATGTTTATTCCATTGAATTCTTCATAGCCTAAATATCGATTTAAGTTTCTTGCACTTATTCCTGTTGATGCTGATATTTCCATTTTTGAAACACCATATACATAACTATCTGCAAAAAATCCTTTTAATTTACTTAAATCTGCTAAATCTTTTTTTTCACATTCATGGCAAACATCTACGTCTGAAGCATAAAATTTACCACAACGAGCACATCTTTTTAGTTCCATAACATAGTCCTCCTAAACATTTTTTTACTTTGCGCATATTCTATCATAACTTTACAAAAAAAGATATATTTTTTTAATATTTTTTATATAATCTTGATTTTAGCTTTCACACATATCTCTTTTATTTTTCTTAAAATCATTACTATTAATAATGATGTTATAAAAGTTACTATTAATCCTACTACTAAGTATGCAATTTCAAGATAGAACTTTTCTATTTTCTCAAATTTATATAAATCTACTTTAGCAAGTATTAAATAGTGAATTAAATATATTCCAAAAGTTTTATCTCCAAGCCAAACTATAAATTTTCCTATTTTTTCGCTTTTAATCTCAAATGAGTAAATACATGAAAATAAACTTATAGCTGATATAATATTTAAAGATGTACATCTCCAATCCATAAAGTTTTCTCTTCCAACTATATCTGTAAGAGAATTTAATACCATATATTGCATTTCAATTTTATATCTAATAAAGTTTACAATTACAAATGCTAAACCTGATAAAATAAATACTTTTTTATTATTTTTTATTTTATCTTTATGTATAAATAGTTCATATCCTAATAATACATATAATATTTCTCTATCTACTAATTCTAGAACTTTTATAGCTCCTACATTTGGAAGTACTACAAATCTTTGAATATCTGTTATTACACATGCAATTACTCCAAATGCAATAATTATTCTACGTGCAAGTTTTGAGTTTTTTTCCTCTTTACATACTAACCATAATATTGGTATCCAAATTATTATTTTTACATAAGAATATATATACCATAAATGCGCACATAAAGTATTTATATGTGTTATATCTCCTGTTAAAGTGGTACGTACAATTCCTACAAGATTTAAATTTGTTATTGCATTTTTTAAGCACCACATAATGTTTTCTTTATTTGTTATAAACATATAGAATATTTGTGCAAATAATATATAAATAATTGATGGTATTAATACCTTAAAAAATGTACTTTTCCAAATTTTCTTATAACTACGTCCGATTAACTAAGAAAAATCCTGTAATCATAAAAAACAATGGTACACCATCAGTTAAAAAACTTTTTTCTAACAATCTACTCCAATCAATTCTATTAAAACATTGATTTAATACTTGTAAGCATAAATGTGTTAATATAACTATAAAACATGCTACTACTCTTATTAAGTCTACTGAAACATCTCTTTTATTTACTTTTTCTTCTTTTACAAGTATTTCTTTATCAAGCTTTTCTGATTCCTGTACTTCTTCTCGTTCTTTTACTATCATACTGGTTAATCCCCTAAATATCTATTTACTAAAATTATTTTTCTAATGACATGACTTTATCTCAAATAAGTTTCTACTTTACCTTTTCCATTTTCAGAAGTAATTTTTAAAATTGCTCCATTTACTATTGCCATTTGTGGTGATACATGACCTATATCTGCATCACAAATTATTGGTATATTTAAATCACCTAAAGCATCTTTTACAGTTTGATTAAAACTGATATCAAAATCTTCTCTTACCATTAATGGTCTACCAAATATAATTCCATTACAATATTTAAAATATCCTGCATTTTTCATTTGCCATAAGTATCTAAATATATCTGATGTTGCTTTTTCAAAGCATTCCATAAACCATATTGTTCCTTCTTCTTTATGCTTTTCAATATAGTTATTTATATTGTCATATTTCGTTCCAAAAAAACATTGTAAGCAATCTAAGCATCCGCCTAATGCTCTTCCTTGCATAACTACTTTTTCTCCACCTACTATGTTTTTCCATTCAACTTTTTCTGTTAAATTATATGTTACATATGGGTTTTCTTCATCTGGATCCCAGTCTTTTTCATATAATTCAAAAGATTCTTGAATTACTTCTTTTCCGACTTTGAATTTCTAAAGCATCTGTTAAACTTTTATGCAATGGTCTCATTGCGTAATCTTTTATAGTTTGAAAATATAAATTTGGAATTTCTAAAATAGTATTAAATAAAAAACTTATTCCAGTAATATCTGAATATCCTTGTAACCATTTAGGGTTCAATGTTTTTATTTTATCAAAATCTAAATAATCTAACATCTCACATAAGAAGTCTCCACCTGTAGCAAATATAATAGATTTAACTTTATCATTTTCTAAAAGTTCCATAAATTCTTTTGCTCTTTGCTCTGCTGATGCACTTCTTCCTCTTTCACCTTTTCTAACACTAGCTGTTTCAATTACATCATATCCCATTGATTTTAATGTTTCTATAGCAGGTTCTAATCTTCTTATTTTATGTGGCTTCGTTATTCCACCTGAAGGAGCACATATTCCAATAGTATCTCCTTTTTTTAGGTTTTCTGGATAATTCATATTTCCTCCTCTTTAGACAAAACCTCCGTCCCCGTGTCTAGGTTCCAATATCTACATTTCTAAAATCTCTTTTTTTAATGTTGATACAATTTCTTCTTGTGGTACTTTTTTTATTATTTCGCCTTTTTTGAAAAGTAATCCTTCATTTTTTCCTCCAGCAATTCCTATATCAGCTTCTCTTGCTTCTCCTGGTCCGTTTACTGCACATCCCATTATTGCTACTGTAATATCTTTGTCTAAAGTTTGTAAAAAACTCTCCATTTCTTTTGCAATTGGAATCATATCATATTGTATTCTACCACAAGTAGGACATGCTACAAGTTTTGGACTATTTTTGTATAAATTACAATTTTTTAATATTTCTTTGCAAACTGGTATTTCTTCTATTGGGTCATCTGATAGTGATACTCTTATTGTATCTCCAATGCCTTCTCTTAGCATTACTCCTAATCCAATACTTGATTTTATTGTTCCGCTAAAACTTGTTCCTGCTTCAGTTATTCCTAAATGAAGAGGATATTTAAAAACTTCTGCTGCTTTTTCATATGCTTCTACACACATATCTAAGTTAGATGCTTTTAATGAAATTGCTATATCATAAAAATCTAATTTTTCTAGTATCTCCACATGTCTTTTAGCACTATCTATCATTGCATCACTACATGGTTTTCCATATTTATCTAAAAATTCTTTTTCTAAAGAACCTGCATTTATTCCTATTCTAATTGGAATTTTATTTTTCTTACAAGCTTCTACTACAGCTCTTGTTTTTTCTTCATCTCCAATATTTCCTGGATTGATTCTAACTTTATCTACTCCAGCCTCTATTGCAGCTAAAGCTATTTTATAATCAAAATGAATATCTGAAACAATTGGAATATGTATTTTTTCTTTTATTTGTTTAATAGCTTTTGCATCTTCAACATCTAAGCAAGCTACTCTTATTATTTCACAACCAGCTTTTTCTAATTTTAATATTTGTTCTACTGTTGCATCTACATCTTTAGTTTTTGTATTGCACATAGATTGTATAACAACTCTATCCTGTCCACCTATTTGAATATCTCTTACATATATCGGTCTTGTATCAGTTCTTTTATACATATTTTTCTCCTATTCTATTAAAAAATAATACTTTATTCTGCAATTTCTAATAGGTTTTAATCATCATTCAAATCCATTATAATATCTCTTTTTAATAATTTATTTTTTACTGTTCCTGTTCCTAAATAATTATTTTCATGATTATATATATTGTATAATCCATCTGTGTTTTCAAATGTTAACATTACACCATTTAAAAATAATTCTTCTTTTCTTTTATTCAAAATAATTTTAGGTAAATCTTCAAAGATTTCTTCCATTTGAATCAAATTATTATTTAAAAATGATACATTATCTTTGTTTTTTTCTAAAGTTTCAAAATCAATTGTATTTTCTATTTTGAATTTATCTACTAGTGTTCTTTTCAAAGCACTCATATGTCCTACTGTTCCAAGTTTTTCTGCTATATCTTCACATAAAACTCTTATGTACGTTCCTTTACTGCAACTTACTTCAAATTCAATTTCTAATTTTTCCTTATCTACATTTAATAATTTTATATTATAAATTTCTATACTTCGAGGTTCTACTTTTACTTTTTCTCCTGCTCTTGCATATTCATAAAGTTTTTTTCCATTTACTTTAATAGCAGAATATATTGGTGGAATCTGTTTTTGCTTTCCTAAAAAAGTATTTAAAACTTTTTCTACATTCTCTAAAACTTCTACATCTACTTTATTTTCTTCTATAACATTTCCTTCTTTGTCTCCTGTATCAGTTTTTTTACCTAATTTCAATTTTGCAATATATGTTTTATCATGTTCTATTAGATATTTAGAAAGTTTTGTATAGTTTCCAATTAATACTGGCAAAACTCCTGTTGCCATTGGGTCTAAAGTTCCTGTATGTCCTGCTTTTTTTATATTTAATATTTTCTTTACTTTTGATACAGTATCTTGTGAAGTAAAACCTTCTGGTTTATTTATAATTATAACTCCTTGCATAATCTCCTTCTTACCAATGATATGTTTCATTATTTGAAATTTTAAATGCTCTAAATAATTGTTCTAATAAAAATACTCTTATTAATTGATGTGGAAAAGTCATTTTTGAAAAGCATATTAATTCATTAGATTTTCTTAAAACTTCTTCTGTTAATCCTAAAGTACCACCTATTATTAAAGTTATAGTGCTAAATCCATTAACAGTTATATTTTCTATTTTTTCAGAAAATTCTTCTGATGTATATTGCTTTCCTTTTAAATCTAATGACATTACATAAGAATCTTTTTTTATACTATTAATAATTTTTAAAGCTTCTTTTGATTTTATTTCATTTATAATACTATCATTTATTTTACTTGGTAATTTTTCATCTTGAAGTTCTGTAAAACTTAAATTACAATATTTTGACAATCTTTTTGAATATTCTGCAATAGCTTCTTTTAAATAATCTTCTTTTAATTTTCCGAACACAGATAATATTTATATTAACCATTATTGCCACTCACAAGTTGCTGGTGGTTTACTTGTAACATCATACATTACAAATTCAATTTTATCAGCAAATTTTTCTTCTATTTCTTTTACAATATTTTCTAAATCACTTTTTGAAGCTTCTTTTCCAATCTCTGCAGGTCTTCCTGTCATAAAGTCATTTGTAACAAATGTTCTAATTGCTATAGAATATTTTTTTGTTATTCCTATTGGAACAAGTACTGCAAATGTTTGATTAGCTTTACTTTTTTCTAAATTTGTAGTTACTATTTTATCTATTTCTCTTAATAAATCAACACATTCATCTTCAATTTTCATATCAAAACATTTGATTTCGTCATCTACTTTATTTTTATTTAAAATATATGCTACTCTGTTAATTGTTTGAATTTTGTCTGTAATTTCTTTTGCTTTAGTTGTAACTGAATTCCAGTCTAAATCTAATCCATTTCCTGATATTACAGCTAAATTTCTATAACTTCTAGCATCTCCTTGTACACCTACAGATTTAATTGGTAATATTTGTCCTTCATCAGATGTACTTGATAAGATACTTTTCATTTTTTCTAAATCTTCACTTGATATAACAACTTCTTGTGATTTATCATGACAAAGTAATCTTATTGCTAATCCTGGTCCTGGGAATGGTTGTCTTGATGCAATACTTTCTTCTAATCCTAATTTTCTTGCTACTTTTCTTACTTCATCTTTATGCCAATCACTATTTGTTTCAACTATTAAACCTTTTTTACGAGCCTCTCTAATTATAGCAACATCATTATGGTGTGTTTTAATTTTATGTGCAAATCCACTTATATCTGGGTTACCACTTTCAATTAAATCTGGTCTTAAAGTTCCTTGTGCAATAAATGTATTTTTAGGATCTAATCCTAATCTCTCAATAACATTATTTGTTACTTTTATAAATATTTCTCCAATAATTTGTCTTTTTTCTTCTGGGTCAACTGTATTTACTAAAGGACCTATTTTTTTACCATCTACTTCAACTACTGTGTTAAAGAAATAGTCTTTTGCATTTTCTCTAATTAAATTTTTAAGTCCTAATTCTTTTAAGTTTTCACATATTACATCACTTTCATTTTTTCTCATAAATCCTGAATCAACATGGATAGCATATATATTATCAGGATTTAATGCTTTTACAAGTAATGCTGCTGTAACTGCTGAATCAACTCCACCACTTACAAGTACAATTATTTTGTTATCTCCAACTTTTTCTTGAATCATTTTTATTGATGTTTCAATTCTATCATCTAACGCATATACTTCTTTATATTCTGCAACTTTTCTTATAAAGTTTTCAAACATTTTCATACCATTTTCTGTTAAATCAACTTCTGGATGGAATTGGAATCCATATAATTTCTTTTCTTCATTTCCTATTCCAGCTATTGCTTCTCCTGATTTTGCAATGATTTTAAAACCATTTGGAGTATCCTTTACTGTATCTCCATGGCTCATTAAAACTTTTTGATTTTCTTCTAATCCTTCAAATATTTTTGATGTTACATCTATTTTTACTTCATTTTGTCCATACTCTTTAACAATGTTACTAGCAACAGTTCCTCCAAAATAATCAGACATAAGTTGCATTCCATAACAAATTCCTAAAACTGGTTTTCCAAGATCAAAGATTTTTTTATCAAATCCTAATCTTTGCTCTTCTCCTATATTATTTGGACCTCCTGATAAAATAACAGCTTTATAATCTGCTAATTTTTCAGCTTGTACATTTATAGGAAAGATATCAGATTTTACACCTAACTCTCTAACTCTCCTATCGATTACTTTTGTGTATTGACCACCACAATCAAGTATTGCCAATTTTTCCATGTTTAACTTCTCCTTTTAAAATTTTTTAATTTATGTATTACTTTTTTATTATAAACCGTTTTATTATATAATTAATGTTTGAATTATATCATTTTTCCAGTTTTTTGTAAACTAAAATTATGTATAAATTAGCTCAGTTTTTCAAAATTTCATTACTTTTTTATTGACATAAATTTTATATATAAAGAAAAGACTCAGGATGTAATTGCATTTTCCCAAGTCTATTCTTTTTTTCACAAATTTCACAACGGTTTCTCATGTACATTCAGGACATCTTTTCAAATCTTTAAGAAAGTAAAATCTCCAGTTCCTCAAGCAATAGCTTTACACCCTTTTGACAAACGGTATAAATCCCTATGCGTACAAGGGCTGCCGTCTTCCACATAAGTATAGGTTTAATAAGTCTACCTTTTTCAAACTCCATTGGTTTACAATATTTTACCTTCTGGCTTTTTGAAAGTTTAAGCCAATATCTGGCTGGTCTTGGCATCTCTCCGAGTTCCATCCCAAATTTTATAGTATCAATATTTATCGGCTCACCTTTTTTAGTGGTGTTCCAATATGGTACTTTACCATAAACCGAGTCCTCTCGCAAATCATCTGTTGCATGCCGTCCCAAGTAATACAAATCATTGTTAAAACGATTTAATGCTTCCTCTTTCTCGACCGAATCATCATCCTCAGGTACACATATTATTTTGCCAATAAGCTCATCCTGCGCCCGTGATATTATGTCAAACATAGAGATGCAATATTTAATTACATTCTCTGTCTGATTCGGACTTGGAAGTTTTCCAAGAGCGATTAATTCCTTTTGTAGATTTTCCAAAATAGGCTTCTCCTCTCGCCATAACTCTTCTGATTTCTTATCAGTTATAGCTTTCAAAACCTCCAGAAAATCTAACCTTGCTTTATCTCTCTTGATTTCTTCCTGCAATTTAGCAAAATAAGCTGCATAGCCATGTTTCAGTTGAATTTGATTATTATCAACTTTATCGCCTGCTATTCTTCTTGCTTTTTTGCCAGTCCATCCTGCTTTCCACCGCTTTTGTTTTTCTTTTCGATACATAATTGAACTCACTCCTTTCTGTTTTGGTCAGTATCGATAATTAGGGTTAGCCCCTTTACATAATAATATAAAAATTTATCCTTGATATTATATCATACTTTACATAATCTTGCAAATGACTTCATAATAAAAAAAGTGAACTTTAACTATTAACAGCTAAAGTCCACTATTGTTCTAAGTCTTATTTATATTTTATAAAGCAGGTTCGTTAGTACCTTCGTTATCAACTTCTGTGCCTACTGTATTATCTACTACATTATTATCATTTGGTGTTGTAATGAAAGAATCATTACTGCTATTTGGAGTTAATTCCTCATCTCCTATTGGCTCTGGCATTTCTCCTTCTTCTGGTTCATATTCAAATCCTACATTATTTGTTGCTTTCTGATCACTTAAAGTATTGCTTGGTGTTTTTTCTTCGTTTGATAAAACTAATGAAACTGATATTCCTGCTAAAACTAATAATACTACAATAATTAAAATTAGAGCAACAAGTGTTATTCCTTTTTGATTTTTCATTTCAAAATCCTCCTACCCTTTCTTTTGTTTACCAATAATATTTTACACATAATAATTATTTAATTCAAGTTTTTTATATATTTTTTATATATCTTTTTTATAACATTGTTTGATAAAATTATTTTTTTGTATATAATAAATAAAAGTAATAGTAAACAATATTTTACAAACTTTCTACTAAAATTTACACAATAAATATTTTATATCTTAAATATTTTATATCTTAAATATATTATAGTAACATGTAAATACTATTATACATAAATATTTAGTAGTAAAGTTTAATTAATTTGGTAAAGGTGGTTTTATTTATGTTTGATGAATTAATTGAAAATGATAAAAACGAAATGATACATAACATTTCAGAATTAATCAAAATTCCTAGTGTTTCTTCAGAAACAGATAATTCAAATTTTCCTTTTGGAGAAAATTGCTCAAAAGCTTTACATTATATTTTAAAACTAGGCGAATCGCTTGGATTTCGTACTAAAAACATTGATGAATATTGTGGTTATATAGAATTTGGTGAAGGCAATGAATTAGTTGGAATTATTGGACACTTAGATGTTGTTCCTGCTTTAGAAGAAGACGGTTGGACTACACCCCCATTTTCACCTAGTATACGAGATGGCAAATTATTTGGTAGAGGTTCTATTGACGATAAAGGCCCTGTTATATCTGCTCTTTATGCTATGAAATCTATTAAAGATTCTATAAAAGTTTCTAAAAGAGTAAGATTAATTGTTGGATTAAATGAAGAAAAAAATTGGAAATGTATTAATTATTATAAATCCAAAGAAGAATGGCCAACAATTGGATTTAGTCCTGATGCTGACTTCCCTGCTATATATGCTGAAAAAGGAATTATATCTATTGAACTAAAAAATACTTTTTCTATAAAAGATTGTTCTATTTTAGAAATAGATTGCAAAAATAATGCTATAAATGTTGTACCAAAATATGTTTCAATAGCTTTAGAATCTAATAATTCTGACTTATTAAACAAATTAGATAAAACTAATTCAAAAATTAAAATTACTAAAATCAATACTAACACAATAAAAATTGAAGCTTTTGGAACTTCTGCACATGCAGCACATCCTGATTTAGGAGATAATGCAATAAAAACTCTTGTAGAATATTTATTAGATAATTTTGAATTTGATTCTAATTATTTAAAACACCTATATGATATAGGATTTTTTAGTATTCATAGTCCAAAATTTTTATCTGAAAAAACTATTGAAGATGAATCAGGAATCCTTACATCAAATGTAGCTATTCTTGATTATAAAGATAATGAATTAATAATAAGAATAAATTTAAGAGTTCCAGTAAACACAAAATTAAATGATATTTTTGATAGATATTGTTTAATTACAAATGATTTTGAAAATCTAAAAGTTTCAAAACTTGGAACTCAAAAACCATTATATGTTGATAAAAATAGTTACTTAGTAAAAACTTTAGTTGATATTTTTAATAAAAAAACAAATCAAAATCTTGAAGCTATAGCTATTGGTGGTGGAACTTATGCAAGAGCTTTTAAAAATTGTATTTCATATGGACTTACAATGCCTGGTGATAAAGATATGTGTCATCAAGTAGATGAATTTGTAGATATTGATAAATTAATTTTATCAAGCAAAATATATGCTGAAGCAATTTATGAACTTGCAAAATAGACACATTTAGACATAGGTACAGAAGTTTATATTATTATTAAATTTAGACAAAATCTCCGTCCCTATGTCTAACATAAAAAGAGTAGTAAGAAAAATCTCTTACTACTCTTTTTATTTATCAAAAAAATTCATATTAACTTACTAATAAAGACTTCTTTAAATAATATTTTTGAATCTTAAGCTCTTGGATGAGCTTTTTTATAAATATCTTTTAAATTTTCATTTTGAAATTGCATATATACTTGTGTTGATGATATATCTGAATGTCCTAACATAGTTTGGATTGCTTTTAAATCTGCTCCATTTTGTAAAAGATGTGTTGCAAAAGAATGTCTTAATACATGTGGTGTTATATCTTTTGTTATATGAGCTTGTTCTTTATAAAATTTTACTATTTTCCAAAATCCCTGTCTTGTTAATCTTTTTCCATTTATATTTACGAATAAAGCAGATACATTCTCATCTTTTATTAAAATTGGTCTTGCTTTTTCTATATAATCTTTTAAGGCTTTTAAAGATATTGATCCTAATGGAATATTTCTTTTTTTGAATCCTGCGTTACATACTACATAACTTTGATCTAAATTAACATCTGATATATTTAAAGAGATTATTTCTGTTACTCTCATTCCTGTTGCATATGCAAATTCAAGCATTGCTTTATCTCTTATACCTTTTAAATCTATACTCTTTGGTTGTTCTAATAATAATTCAACTTCTTTTGAAGTTAATATACTAGGAACCTTCTTTTCAACTTTTGGTGATTGTACTCCTATTGTTGGGTCTTTCTTTATTTTTTTAGTTCTTAATAGAAATTGATAAAAGGATCTTATTGTTGCTAAATTTCTAGATATAGTTGATGTTTTTTTGTTCATATCTTTTAAAGATTCAAAATATTTATCTATTTCCTCATGATTAATTTTTAAATAATTTAAACCATTTTTATCTATGTATTCTTGATATTGTGTAATATCTCTTTTGTAAGATTGTAATGTGTTAGCTGATAACTTTTTGTCATTTTCAAGAAACTCTAAAAAAAGTTTAATTTGTTTTTCCATTACATAACCTCTCCAATCCATATTAGTATTCCCTTAAAAAAAATTATATGTAAACAACAATAATTTACATAAGGTATTTATGTTATATCAAATATTTGCGAAAAAGTAAAGGGATTTTAAAAAATTTCTTTCAAAAATATTAATAAATTCGTAGAAAAATAGACTTCAATTATACTAGAAATTATTACAAGCATAATTGAAATAAACATAATAACGGTATGCCTTATTACTTCTTCTTTTAAATTTATACATCTTTTGTAAATTCCCTTGTATAATTTTATTCCGATTTTCTGCTATTAAAAAGAACGCTGGAATAAAAATTATATTTTGCATTAGCAATCCTGAAATAGCAAAAACAGTACCGCTTTTTACTCCTAGCACAGCAATCATAGCTGATATTGTATACCCAATAGCAAACCCTTTATATAAAATCATAATATAAATAAATATACCACCTATTATTGTACATCCTAAAAACCAAACCAGTATTATAAAAAATACATTTTGCTTTATGCTTAAAAATAAAATATTAAGTTTATTTACATCTTCTGTATTTTTTATATTATTTACTAATTCTTGTATATAATCATTAATCTCTAATTTTTGAGTTTCGGCAGAATTATTAATAAAAATAATTCCACCCACTAGCCCAACACAAAACAAAATAACAATTATTATAAAATTCTTTTTATTTCTGACAATATAATCAAATAATATACTTTTCATCGTTTACCCTTTATTATTTATTTAAACTAAAACAAAATAAAGTTTAATAAATTCTGTTTTTGTTTATTAATTAATAAAGTGTATTCACAAATTTTCTAATTATTCAACTTTTCCGTAAACTCCCCCACCGCCTTCAACAATATGCATCTTTCCATCACGAGCTGAAATAATATTTTTAGCTACTTTTTCACCAACTATAGCTTCTATATCATCATTTGATAATTTATGTAAAATTGTCATTTCTGTTCCAAAATGATCTAACAATTTATTTATAGTCTTACCACCAACTCCTGGAATAAAAGTAAGTGGAATTTGATATATATACTCAGGTCTAAAATCAGGACTTTTAGTTTCTTTTTTATCTTTTATAATCTCTATTCTATCATAAACACCCATTGTTATATTTCTACTATCACAAGTATCACATTTTGTTACTGGTGCATTTCCTTCTATTCTTTTATCACAAACTTCACAATAAGTTCTATGGTACTTTCCAAGCTTTGGATCTAACCCATAATTTGATACTATCCTTCTACCATTTTCATTTTTTAAAGCCATTAAAAATTCTTTAAAACTAATATCTTCTAATTGCATTTTATTATATTCTCTTGCAATTTTAGGTAAAGAATGAGCATCAGAATTAGTTAAAAATGTTTTGGTTTCTAATTCACTAATCTGGTCAGCTAAAAATGTATCAGAACTTAAACCAAGCTCAATAGCTGGAACTTTATCATATTTTTCTTTAAATATTTTTCTTAATGAATCTGTACAATTTCCATAAAAACTCTTATGAGGTGTAAAACAATGTGCAGGAATTAAAATCCCATTATATTTTTGAACAATATCTATAAGTTCATATGCTGATATATCAGCTCTTTGAGAACTTAATGTCATATTTTTTATATGTGTACTCATTTCATTTGAAAATGCTTTAATATCAGATAATTTTGGAAAATAACATAAATTATGAGCACTTCCTGTTTTTCCTTCATCATTTATTTCTGAAGTCTCTATTTCACTTCCTAAAATAATACAAACTTTATCTTTATATATTATTCCGCCATCAGGAATTTCATAAGCTTCACCTGTTTTCAAAAATTTTTCAATATCTTCTATAACATAAGGTGATGCACAATCAATTATTCCTACTAAATTTATACCTTTTCTCTCCACACATTCTTTTGCTATATTGGCAAAATTTAAACTTCTTGCTGCTGTTATTTTTATTGGTTTATTACTTTCACTTCTTCCTATGTGAACATGTAAATCTGCATATATATCGTACATTTCTTTCCTCTTTCTATATAATTTTTTCTGAAAGTTATTATATTCTAAAAACACACTTTTTGCAATATTTTGTATTTATTTGACTAAAAAAGAGTGCCCGAAAGCACTCTAAAGTAAATCTGTAAGCCGGGTTCTGTCGTGGATAGTCATTTATCTAGAATATATATTGCTATATATTTCAAGCCACACAAATTGAGAAAATGGCGAGCAGCCTTAACTCTCTCTTTTAAGGTGTTGCTCCAGATAGGGTTTACACAGCCAATGCATCACTGCACTGCTGGTGAGCCTTTACCTCACCTTTTCACCTGAGCCATAAAATAATGGCTGTTATTTTCTGTTGCACTTTCCCTAAGGTTACCCTCGCTTGACGTTATCAAGTATCATTGCTCTATGGAGCCCGGACTTTCCTCTCGCAAACCCTTTCGAGTTTTGCCAGCGACTATCCAATTTACTCTATGTTTAATTTTACTCTGTTTCTAAGGTTTAGTCAAGAATTAATTTTTATCTTTCCACTCATAGTATTTCTTTAAATATTCCCAACATCCACCTTTATCTGTTATACCATCAAAGCCATTATTAATTCTACTTATAATATCATCTTTTTCAAACCACTTTGCATCAGATACTTCCTCTTCTTGCAGGCTTAAATCTGATACATCAATATCTTTATTTACAATATAGTATTCATTAAAATGATTATTTATAATTCCTTTTTTTATATTTTGAGAAGTTGAAGCACCTATAAAAGTAATATCATTTGTATTAACATCAATTCCTATTTCTTCTTTAATTTCTCTTATTATTGATTGAAAGCCAAATTCTCCTGCAAGAACATGCCCACCTGCTGTAATATCCCATAAATTAGGCCACAATTTTTTATTTGCACTTCTTTTTTGTAATAATACTTCATTTTTTGAATTGATTATATATAAAGCAACTGCTTTATGCCACAAACCTTCCTTATGGCATTTGTCTCTACTTTCAACTCTGTTTGTAAATTCTCCATGTTCATCTAATACATCAAAATATTCTTCCATTTTTTTCTCCTATAAAATAGCTTTTTAAGCATATACATATTAAACTTTTATAATTTTTACCTTAACTGCTATCTCAATAATTTAAAACTTTTCTTCTATTAATCTTTTATTCATTTTATCATATATTGGATGCATTTTAGGTTCACTAACTACATTATTAATTTCACTAATATCTATCCATTTTACGCCACTATTTTCATCTTCTTTTATTCTTAATTCATCATGTTCATCTGCTTCTAATAAATAAGAAATATTCAAATGCAAATGTGTTGGAACATATTTTCCTCTTTTAACATGTCCATCTACAGAAACAATTTCAATACTATAAATACCATCAGATAATACTTTAAAGTTTTCAATTCCTGTTTCCTCTGTTGCCTCTTTTAATGCAACATGTAACATATCTGAATCTCCATCACAATGTCCACCTGTCCAAGCCCAAGAGTCATATATTTTATGATATATCATAAGTATTTTTGTTCTTTCTTTATTTACAATCCAACTAGATGCTGTAAAATGACACATTCTATTTTCTCTTGTTAAAACATCTTCAAATGTATCTATGTATTTTAACATCATTTCTCTATCATTTTCTTCTTGTTCGTTATATGGAACATATTTTTCTAATTCTTTCTTAAAATCCATGTCTTACTCCTTTACAATTTTATATTACTACAATTATTCTTTTTCTAATATTTTGATAGCACATTTAATTCCATCCATTGCTGCAGTCATTATTCCACCTGCATATCCTGCACCTTCACCACAAGGATAAATTCCTTTTATATTAGACTCAAAGTCTTCATCTCTTATAATTCTAACAGGTGATGAACTTCTAGTTTCAATTCCTGTTAAAATAGCATCTTTATCTGCAAAGCCTTTTAGTTTTTTATCAAAATCTAGTAGTCCTTCTTTAAGAGTTTTTACAACATAATCAGGCAATATCTCCTGAAGATTTGAATTAGTAACTCCTGGTTTATACGTTGGTTTGACTTCTCCTATTTGGGTTGTTTTTTTATTTTCTAAAAAATCTCCTACTTTTTGAATTGGTGCATAAAAATTACTGCCACCTAATTCAAATGCTTTTTTCTCTAATTCTTTTTGAAAATATATGCCTTCTAAAGGTGATTCTCCTTTAAAATCTTCTGGTGTAACATTTACTAAAACAGCACTATTGGCATTTTCTCCATCTCTTGCAAATTTACTCATACCATTTGTTACAACCTCATTATTTTCACTTGATGAAGGCATAACAACCCCACCTGGACACATACAAAAAGTATAACAAGAACGTTCTTTTCCATGATAAGCTAATTTATATTCTGCAGGTGGTAATTTTAACTTAGTCTTTGTACCATATTGAGATTTATTTATCATTTCTTGTTTATGTTCAATTCTAACACCAACAGAAAAGTTCTTTTTCTCTAAATTTAATCCTTTTTCATAAACCTTTTCAAATGTATCTCTTGCACTATGTCCAATTGCTAGTACTAATGCATCAGTATTTATTTTATTGTCATTATAAATTAGTTTTTCTTCGTTTTTCAAATTTGTATTAAAATTAGTCGTTTCTTCTACATTTTTTAAATCATCATTAAATTGATTTTCATTTTTGGTGCTCTTATAAATTGCAGAAACTATTTTTTTATCTTCAATTTCAAAATCTACTAATTTATTTTCAAATAAAAATTCTCCACCTTTTTCTATTATATAATTTCTCATATTAGAAATTATATTTACTAGATTATCAGTTCCAATATGAGGCTTATTTACATACATAATTTGCTCTGGTGCACCAAATTTTACAAATTCATTTAATACAAATCTACCTAAAGAATTATTCACACCTGTAGTTAATTTTCCATCAGAAAAACTACCAGCACCACCTTCTCCAAATTGAACATTAGAAAATGTGTTTAACTTTCCGTTTATAGTAAATTCTTCTACATCATTTTTTCTATCCTCTACTTTTTTACCTTGTTCAATTACTATAGGTTTAATTCCATTTTCTACTAATACTAAAGCACAAAATAAGCCAGAAGGACCTGCTCCAACGATAACAGGTCTTGCTTGGCTTTTTCTTTTTACATTTATGTTTAATTCAAAAACTTCATCAGGAACTTCTTTTATATTTCCTGCAAATCCATTATATTTTATATCAATTGTATAATTATAAAATATATTTTCTTTATTTCTTGCATCAATTGATTTCTTATATATACTATATTTTTCTACTTTTTTGAAATCTAATTTATATTTTTTGCAAGCAAAAATTACAACATCTTCTTCTGTTAAGTCTTCATATATTTTTATATTTTCTAATCTTAACATTACTCTCTCTCTTCTTTGTCTGATTTAACTTTTTTGATTGGTTTAAATAACCTATCGAAATCTTCATAAGCTTTATCAAATTCTGGATTTCCTTCTACAATTAAATCTGGAATATTTTTCACTACACCATCTATTAATGTTCTAGGCATAGATTCATCTGCAATACCAGTTGGAAGTGGTAATATAGGCTTTTTTAAGTTTTCTGGCAATACTCCTATTGGTGTATTAAATTTATTGTACTCTTCTGCACCTAATGCTGCACAACAATATAAAACCTCTCCTTGTTCTCCATAAATACTTCTTTCTAAACTTGAATCAAAGAAATACCATTCCTTTCCAATTTTAACCAAATTAGATAAATTATTAATGCCATTTCTAGACTTAGATAATAATATATGACTATTAAATCCTTTCATATACAATAAATGTTTAAACAAAATTGCATCTGTTGTTTGAAGTCCTGGATTTCTTGTTATCCCACTATATAATGCATTTAAGTATTCTTCTTCTTTTGTACCAGAAACATTTGGAGTTTCTGGCTCTCCATAATATACATTTTGAATTACATATTTGTATAATCTCAAAATAATACCTAATTGATCTACTATATTATTATTTTTAATACTTAAATTTAAAAATCTTAATATTTGCATTGACTTTTTCTGTATAATATCTTTTTTACTTTCTAAGTTTGATGTTTCTTTTCCCACAATCTCTATCTCTCTTTATTACTATTTAACCTCTGCTTTCCATAATGCATGTTTATTGCAATATGCATAAACAGTAGCTCCTTTAACATATTTAAAATCAGCCTTTGCTTCCATTCCTGGTTTAAAATAAACTGTATGCTCTTCATTATCAGTTACCATGCTAATCCATTCAATATAGTGTTCTTCTTCCATAACATGATTTACTTTTACTTCTAATATATCACCTTTAACTTCATATGTTGGAACATGTTTTTCAACTGCTGCATCTACTGAATTTGGAACTAAAACATCCATAGATTCACCACAACATACAATACCACATCCAGGACATTTGCAATCATTTATTACCTTTACTGTTGCTCCACAAGATTTACATTTTTTTACTATTAATTCTTTACTCATAATTGTTTCCTCCTTATATAAATAATAACTTTAATATTTTTTATTAGTATCATTACGTTATTAATTTCGATGATTATAATATCATATATAATTGTATTATTCAATAAAAAAATTGTAACAATTCGTTAACTAATATAAAACTTTTGTTTATTATTAATTTTATAAAAATCAGTAACAACTTCTTATAATTATTACTGACTTTTTCACTTATATTTTACTAATTAAATTGTGTAATATTTCAGCAGCTCTTTTAGATGCTCTTTCTAAATATGTATGAAAATCTATTTTATTATTTCCATTTGAGACATCTGAAATTCCTCTTATAACTAAAAAAGGTACATTATCTAAAAAGCATACTTGTGCAACAGAAGCTCCTTCCATTTCTACACATTCAATATCAAACTCTTTTTTAAGACTAATAGCTCTATTAGGGTCAGCTGAAAATAAATCAGCTGTTCCTATTGTACCTATTTTTATATTAAAATTGATATCTTTCATTTCTTCAATTGTTTGAATACATAAATTAATTAATCTTTCATCTGATTTAATATACTTTCCAATTTCACAAATTTCGCCTTTTTCATAATTTCCAACTTGTGTAATATCAAAATCATATTGAACTAATTTATCTCCAATTACAATATCTTCTATATTAAGTTCTTCATTTATTCCTCCAGCAGAACCAATATTTATAACATAATTTACTTTATAATTATCTATTAAGACTTGTGTAGTTCTTGATGCATTAACCTTTCCTACTCCTGATTTAACAAGTATGCACATCTTATTTTGAATTGTACCTTGTATGAAAGTTAAATTGTAAATTTTACTTTCTTTAATATCTTCCATTATGTTTTTTATCGCTAACATTTCTTCTTCTTCAGCTGCAATTATTCCTATATTCATATTTCTTTTTCGCATAATAAAATATACTTTCTTATATAATATGAAAGCTATACTTTGCTATTATATAAAAATTTCGTTAAATATTGTACAGATAAATTATGCAATTCTCCTATTCTTTTTTATTTTAAAATTTCTTATTTATATTTATATCATTTTTTCGATATATTGTAAATTACATTTATTGATATTATAAAAATTAGAAAAACAAGTAATTTGCACTAAAATTTTAACCATTTACTTTATGAGCTGGAATTCCAACAACTGTAGCATATTCTTCAACATTTTTCAAAACAACTGCTCCTGCCCCTATTTTTACATTATTTCCTATCTCAATTGGTCCTAGTATTTTAGAGCCTGCACCAATGAATACATTATTTCCAATAGTTGGATGTCTTTTATTTTTATCTTTTCCAGTCCCACCTAAAGTTACTTGATGATATATTGTACAATCATTACCAATTTCAGCAGTCTCTCCAATTACAATTCCTAGCCCATGATCAATAAATAATCTTTTTCCAATCTTAGCTCCTGGATGTATCTCAATTCCAGTAATAAATCTCGAAATTTGAGATATTAATCTTGCTATAAAAAATAACTTTTTGCTATAAAAAAAATGTGCAATTCTATGAAAGAAAATTGCATGAAAACCAGAATACAATATAATTACTTCTAAAATATTTCTAGCTGCTGGATCTTTATCTTTGATGTTTTTAGCATCTTCATATAAATCTTTAAACATATTAGTATATCCCCACTTTTCTACTATATAAAAAACCAGAATCAAGATTTTATACGCAGTGCAAACTGCTACAAAATCTAACTTCTGCCATAATTATCTAGTACAGAAATTTATCCCACTGGGATAAATTTCCTACTATATAAAAAAGTGGTCATTATTTTCTATTTATATAACGCCACTTTAATATACTATATGTATTTAAAAGTAATTTTGTTAAACTATATTTTTATGAGAACTATTCCTAAAATAATTAATGCAGCAGATATTATTTTCTTAGTCAAATCATCTCTTTCTTTTAAGAATATGTAACCAACTATAACATTTAAAATAACTGATAATGCGCAAAGCGGTGCTACAATACTTACCATTCCTAACTGATATGCTCTAAGCTGACAAATAATAGATAAAGCCCATGTTAAAGATGTTAGTAATATATATTTCTTATTTCCATTTTGAAATTCAACTTTTATATCAGAAAATTTAATCTTTTCAAAAATCATAATTAAAAATGCTGGAATTCCTAATGTACAAGTAACATACATAGGTAAATTAAAATTATCAGAAATATTTACATCAAAGAATACTGCAAGAGTAAAAAATATATTTGACACTACTCCAAGTGCAACATATTTATTAATTTTACCTTCTCCTCTTTTGTAAAAAATAAAAACATTACTTAAAATAATTAAAATAGCGCCAATAAATTTATTTAATACAAATGGATCTTTAAAAAATACAAATCCTGCAATAGTCATAAAACAAGTTGAAAGCTGAAGAATAATACTAAAAGTAGAAGCTTCTACACCACTTCTAACAGTTGTATTCAATCTATCAGCAACAGCATAAAATACTATCGCTATTGCCAAGCAAATATACACTTTTATATCTGTTGGAAATTTAATTTCAAAAAATGGTATCATTATAATTGCACATAGAGCTCCTATAAGTTCTAATAATACAGTTAATGAACCTGGCTTTGTTAGTGATTCTGTTGAAACCTTATAAGTTAAATTAAATATTACAGATATAAATAGATATAATATTACAAATATTAACCATTCCATTATCTTTTCCCCCAATACTTTTATTTTATAAGAAAGTACTCTGCTTAGCCTAAATATTGTCTGCTATTGTTCTTAATTATAATATAATTATACTTTCCAATTTCTTTTAATATTCTTTCCTTCTTTTTCTTTTAAAGCTGAATATAAATCAATATTCAATTTATTACATATAGTAGTTAAAACGAAAAATACATCTGCAACTTCGCTTTCAATTGTATCATAATTTTGTATTCTGCTTTCATCTATTCCTATATCTGTTTTACTCTTTCTAATTGCTTTTGCAAGTTCTCCTGTTTCTTCTAACAACAAAAGCATTGTTTTTTCTACTTCTTGATTGGTAAATCCTCTTAAATCTACCATGTCTTTTATATATTCTTGTATTTCACTTAAAGTATAATTACTATTTAAACTATTATATACACTTTCTTGGTCCATATTTTATTTCCTTATACATTAAATTTGATTTCATTTTAACATAATAAAATTATAAATACAATATGTGATTACTAAAAAGTACCTTAAAGTCTAAACTTCAAGGTACTTTTTATGAATTATATTAAATTTTATATTTCAAAAGTTATTAATTAAACTTCTGGAACTACTGTAACTTCTGCTGGTGTAGCTTCTGGTGTAGGATTTTCTATTGGTTGTCCTTCAGGAGCTACTGGTGTTTCTGGTACATTTGAAGAATCTGGTGTTTTTTCTGGTTCTTTTACTTGTTCTTCCTTATTTTCTTCTACTTTTGATGTATCTCCATTTGTTCCAGTTTGTTCTGTTTTATCAGTAGATTGTTCTTTATCAGCTGTATTTTTATCTGCTACTTCTTTATCTACTATTGTTTCATCTTTTTTGTCATCAGATGAACTTGGAACTTTTTCTGGTGCTTTTGAAGGTTTAACTTCTTCTGCTTTTACTGTTAATTCAATTTCAGTAGATTTTCCGTCATATGTTACTTTTATTGTTACTTTTCCATCTACTTTTTTATCAACTTCTACTTTTGCCCCTTCAGCTTTTAAGTCTGCTAAAGTTGTTTCTTTATTAGTTTCTGTTCCATTTTCTTTAACTTTTACGTTTACTTTTATGTCTTTATATAATTCTTCTATTTTTTCTACTTGTTCTGCTGTTATTTCTGTTGGTTTATTTTTAACTTCTATTCCTAATGTTTCGATTGGTAATAAAGCAGTTTTATCTACTGATGCATCTCCTCCTGTTGGATTTCCATTGCTATCTTCTTCATCACTAGAATCATTAATAGTATCTAATCCTTCAAAATTATATACTACTGTTTTTTCTACAAGAGTATCACTATTAGTAGTTTCAACACCTTGATATTTAATTACTATTCCTTCTTTTAAAACATCTTTTACTACTAAAGTTTCGCTATTAAAACTTACTGTACTATCCAAAGTAACACCAGGTTTAAAAGCTAATTTGATTCCTGTTACTTCATCTTCTCCTGAAGCTGTAGTACCAGCATTAGTTAATTGTGCAACTGTAAAGATTCTTGTTAATACAGTTGAATATTTAACACTTTGAATTTTTATAGAACTAATTGCAGTTATTCCTACTGTTCCTACATTAATTACTTTATGTTCTGTATCTGAACCAGTTGCTGCAAATTTTATAATTACTTCACCATCATCAACTAATGATTTTTCAGATGATACAATATTAAACTCATATAATTGTACAGGTTTAACGTTTACTACTATATCTTTGCTTACTCCATCTATAGATATTTTAATTGTTCCTGTTGTTGCTGATGTTACATTTGAAGTAGCTATACGTAAACTATCAAAATTATTTGTTGCCACACTTGTTCCATTACAGAATTTAGTACCATTTGAATCAAATGCATTACTTGTACCTAAATCTAATGTAGCATTATTAACAAAAATTTTATCTTTACTTATTTTATATTCTCTTTTTCCTGTACCATAATTGTGATAAAATTCTAAAGCATAATAGTTATTTAATTTTCCTGCAAATAAATTTATTGCTCCACTAACTTCTTTACCTGCTGAATCTTTTACTACTATTTTGTTAATTGTTTCATCTTCTTTAACTTGCGCTGTTATTTTTGTTATTTCTATTGAAGAATTATTTGGTGTAGTTATTTTAGCATCTGTTGCTATACCTTTTTTAGTAAATGTAATATCATATGTTCCTGCTTGAGCAGCATTTAAAACTATTTTTCCATTAACTATTTTAACAGTAGCATTAGTTGCTTTAACTTCTAAAATAGAATTATTTACTGTAGTTAATGCACCACTTTCTGTAGTTGCTTCTATTGTTGCTACTTCAATATCATTATAACAATAATTTGTTGTAGTATTAGGAGTTTCTTTAACAACTATACTTGTTACCTTTTCAGTAGGAACAGTTGCTGCTATAACTTTAATTGTTACATCTACTGTTTTTGTTTTAAAATTATTAGTATCTTTTGGTGTGAATATTGCTTTAAAAACATTATTTCCTGCATTTCCAACAGATGTTGTTGATGGATCAACCCATTCCCAAGTTCCAATAGTTGAAGTTGGTAAAGTTACATCTGCTAATGTATCTCCTACTGTAGCTGTTAATCCGTTTGGTATTTCAACACCTGGTTCTGCTTTTTCAACTTTTATTGTTACAGAAATTCTTACAACCTTATATTTTAATAAATCATTTGGTACATATATAACAGAAAAAGTATTATTTCCTGCATTTCCTACTGGTGTATTTAAAGCATCTTCAAATATATATGTTCCTTTATCTGAAGCTGGTAGTTTAACATCAGCCAATGTTTGTCCATATATTGCTGTTAAATTTTGTGGTACTTCTGGTTTTGGATCTTCTTTTTTTGTTGGATTTCCACTTACTGTTGTAGATTCTAATGTTACTTTAAATTTCTTTATTCTTAAAGAATCTATACTATTAATACTTCCATCTACTAAATCAACATCAGCAGCTATTCTTTGTACTTCTGTTAAAGAATAACCTGGTAATTTTACAGCAACTCTTTCTATTAAAAGAGCATCTGAACTATCTACAAGTCCATTTGAATCAACATCTCCATATATAGCTACTGTATAAGTATTACTACCTACATTAAATGTATCTCCTGTAGATACACGATTCCCATTTTTTGTATTCCATGAAGTAATTCCATTATATTCTGCTTCTACTTCGCTTTTTGTTAATATATCAGCTTCGCCATGTAATATAACTGCTACTACTGTTTTTCCATTAGTTGATATAACTTCGCCAGCTATTTCAGTTTGAATTGTATCACTTGTATCTGCTGCTAATGCTGTTGTATTAAATAAACTACAAACTAACATTATCGCAAAAACAACTATTGATAACATTTTCATTTTTCTGTTCATCTTATTTGCCCCCTAATAAATATTATTTTTTCATTTTATTTCTTACAACTAAAGCAATAATAGCTATTACAACTATAGCTGCTATTATATATGGTGCTCCAGTTTGTGGTAATAGTGTTGGTTTCTCACCCAACTCTGATGTTCCTGGTACTTGTGCATCAACTACTTTTACACTCACTTTATCAGATGTAAGTGTATCATTAGTTTCTGTTACTAAACCTGATGCTGTAAAATTTGCACCTTCAACATTTGTTTTTGCTGTAAACGTAAATTCAACTTTATTTATTGTTTCTGTAGCATTAGCCCCTGAAACATAAACAAAACCTGGATTTGTTTCACCATTTACTGTTGGTACAAATTTAGAATTGTCTGTTCCTGTTGATTCATATGTAAATACATTTGCATCATATGCTAATGTAACATCTACATTATGTGTAGTATCAACATTAACTGTTACTGTAACTTTTTCTCCTTTTGCATATTCTGTTTTGTTTGCACTTACACTCGCTGCATTTACAGTTGTTGCAAACACTGTTAAAACTAACATTACAACTGTAAGACATAAAATTACTTTTTTCATTTTCTCTATTCCTTTCTTTATTAATAATATATATAAATGAAAATTTAAAAACGTTATTATATTTCTCTAGCCTTACATATAAGTCTTGTTACTCCTCCTGGATTACATGTTATTATTGTTACTTCTCGAACTGGTTCTGTTGGTTGATCTAAGCATTCTACTTCATTCGGATAACATGAATACATGTTATATACTTTATATGTAACTTTAGATTTTGTTTCTTTATTTATTAAATAAAATGTATCTCCTACTTCAAGTTCACTTAATCTTTTAAGTAAATTTTTGTAGTTATGCCCTGTTATACATAGATTTCCTATATCATTTACACCTCGTCCATAGAACTTGGTTACTGATAAATTTAATGATGCATCTTCTGTCTTATCTAAAATATTATTTTTTACATCTATTTTATCTATTACTAATTGACCTATAACATTATAGTTTCCCATTTTATCAGGCATGTCTACATCTTCTTCTACAGGTTCTTCTATAATATTTTCTTCTATTACTTTGTTTTCTTCTACAATATTTTCTAAAGCATTATTATCTTCTTTATTAAATAATTTAATTACTACAATAGTTATTACACTTAATATTAAAATTACTATTACCAATAAAGAAACTATTATTTTTTTACGTTTATCTTTAGACTGTTTTTCCAAAAAAAATTCCTCTTTTCTTTTAATGTATTCCTAATATAGCACATGGTTTCCCAGTTTGAGATATTATATCATTTTACATTTTTTTTGTAAACGTTTTTTTATTATTTTTATGATTAAATATTCCATTTCATATTAGATATTTATATATAAAAAATGCTAACAAATTATTAACTAACTGTTAGCATTTTTATTATTCAAAATTATATATTTTTTCGTTTTGCAAACTATTTTAGCTCATTTATATATAATTTTCCATTTTCATCATAAAAATGAATATCATTAACCTCATATGGTAACTTAACTTTTTCAGTTAAACCTGTTCCTTCATAAGTAATACTTTCACCAGTATCTGCATCATATACTATTATCTTACTAATTCCACTTATAATTGTTACTGTATAATCATCATTTATTTGATATTGTGGACCTAGTGGTTTATCTATAACTATTGAAAATGTTTTTAAAATTTTTCCCTTACTATATAATTCTATATCATAAGTATCATTTTCTTCCATATAATACCCATCTTCCACTTTTATTGCATTTGGATTAGAGATTTTAATTTCTAACGTACTATCTTCTACAAATACATGTAATTTTGTATCATAAGTTTTATTTTCTAAATACCCATATGGAACATTATTTGCTGAATCTGTATTATATAAAATACTTGATAAGTTATCTACATTCTGACTGTAATTATTTTTTTTATTAAAATTATAAATCAAAACTGCTATTAATATAATTACTACTATAAGTATTACAATTAATATTATCTTATTTCTTTTCATCCTTTATCCTTTCATATATCTTTAGTATATATAAGCAGTTTGGACTAATTATTCATTAGTCCAAACTAGTCTTACTAAAAGATTTCAGTTGTATATAATTTTCCATCAGAATCGTAAATCCATATATCGTTGCATACATATGGTAATTTAATTGTTCCTGTTAAACTTGCACCTTCATAAGTAGTTAAATCTCCATAATCTGCATCATATACTTCAACCTTACTAATTCCACTTATTATTGTCATTGTGTAGTCATCATTTATTTGATATTGTGGACCTAATGGTCTATTTATAGTTATTGTAAATGTTCTTGAAAGAGTTCCATTAGCATATAGCTCTATAGTATAAGTACCATTTTCTTCCATATAATATCCATCTCCTACTTTTATTGCATTTGGATTAGATGTTCTAACTTCTAAAGTACTATCCTTTACAAATACATGTAATTTAGTTGTATATGTTGCCCCATCAGATAAATATCCATGTTCAACATTATTTGCTGAATCTGTATTATATGATACATTTGGTAAACCTACATTTAATTTAATTGTTACTGGTGCATAAGTTCCATAACTAATTGTTACTACATCATTTGTTATAACTTTATTAGCTTGTACTTCATTACCTTTTCTTCCTGATTCTTTTAGTTCATATACTTTGATTTTGCTTAAATCATCTTTTGCTTCACCATAATCATATGTTGTATTAAATCCATTTAATTCATATGTTATTCCTATTACTGGGTCTACTACATTTACTGTCATACTTGTTTCATATCCGTTATATGTTACTTTTGCTGTATATGTTCCTTCTGTAGTTAAATCTAATCCTGATTTATAGCATTCACTTAAGTTAACGTATTCTGGTTCTCCATATACTGTTGTTCCATCAATTGTTTTTAATACTCTAATTCTTAAGCTACTATCTAATGCTCCATCTTTTACTCTAACTGTTGTTTCTGCTGTTTCAGGTTCAATTCTTAAGATACCTTTAATTGTTAATGTTGCTGTCATATCAGGTATTGCATTATAATTTGTAGCATCTCCTGTAAATTTAGCTACTACTGTATATGTTCCTACTGCTGTATTATTATTGTTTTCGTAACTTACTGTTACACCTTCTGGTAATTTTCCTGTTATTGCTAAGCTTTGTGCTGTTCCTGTGTAATCTTTCTCATCACCTGCAAATGTTACTCCAGTCATATCATATGTTGCTTTTGTTATTGTTAATGTTGCTGTCATATCAGGTATTGCTGCATGGTTTGCATCTCCTGTAAACTTAGCTGTTATTTGATATGTTCCTACTGTTGTACCATTTCCAACATATTCTACTGCTACACCTGCTGGTAATTCTCCTGTTATTGCTAAGCTTTGTGCTGTTCCTGTATATACTTTGCTGTCATCATCAAATCTTACTCCACTCATATCATATGTTGCTGGTATTATTGTTAATGTTGCTGTCATATCAGGTATTGCATTATAGTTTGTAGCATCTCCTGTAAACTTAGCTGTTATTGGATATGTTCCTACTTCTATACCGCTACCTTCATAAGTTACTGTTACTCCTGTTGGTAATTCTCCTGTTATTGTTAAGCTTTGTGCTGAGCCTGTATATACTTTATTTGCATTTTCAAATTTTACTCCACTCATATCATATGTTGCTGGTATTATTGTTAGTGTTGCATCTAATGTTTCTGGTACATCATAATTTGGAAGTGAAGTTTTTAATGTTGCTACTACTTTATATATACCTACATTCTTAACTTCTGTTACTGGAGTATCATTTTGTGTAAATGTATATTCATATACTGGTGTAATTCCACCTTCAATGTTTGATTTAACTTTTATAGCATTTCTTTGATCTTGTCCATTATATATTACAGTTTCACTTGATAATGTTACATTATCTTTTTGTGAAGAAGGTTTAATTACTAATTTTTCATTAGCTGTTATTGTTGCTGCATCATATTTTGTTCCTGCTGTTACATTAATTTCAATATCATATGTTCCTACATCTGTTGGATTTGTTACTTCTGAACCATCTTTGTAATATTTAATTGATATTGTTCCAATTCCATCAACTTTTGATGTTACTTTTACATCTATAGTTTGTCCATATGTGTATTCTGTGTTAGTAACTGTAAAGTCATCTGCTGTTAATGTACCGTTTGTTGTTACTGTTAATGTAGCACTTGCTGAGCTTTCATTATAGTTTGTTGTTGATTCATATGTTACTGTAATTTGTGTTGTTCCAACTCCTACTAATGTAATTGCTCCTGTATTTCTATCAATTGTTGCTACTGATGTATCGCTTGATGTATATGTTACAGTTCCTTGCGCTGTGTTTCCTAATGTAACTGTTGGAGCTGTTCCTGATATATTTATTGTTGCACTTGGTGTTAATGTTACTATTGGAGCTGGTTGATCTGCTTTTACTATTTCAAAGTCTACTGATGTTTTGATTGTTCCTGAATAACTTCCAGTTCCTGTTGCTGTAGCTTCTACTCTATATGTTCCTACTGCTGTTGGCATTGCTGTTGTTCCATTATCTCCTTCTGCAACTGTTCCACCAACTAATGTATAGTATTTGATTACTGGTTCTGTAGCTGTTTTTCCTTCTGTTACTTTTGCTGTTATTGTTTTTACTGTTCCATAAGGAATTTGTTCATTTGCTGTTATTCCTGAAATTGTTATATCAGCATCTGTTAATCCTTTTGCTACTACATTTACTGTTCTTGTAACTTCTACTGCTGCGTTTCCGTTTGCATCTGTTACATTATATGTTACTGTGTATGTTCCTACTTTTGTTGTATCTACTGGATTTACTGTTACGATGTTTGCTGTGATGTCTCCATCATAGTTATCTGAAGCTGTTGCTCCTGCATCTGTATATGTTCCTCCAACTTCTACTGTTACTGTTGCATCTCCTGTTAATGTTATTACTGGTACTGTTGTATCTACTACATTTACTGTTCTTGTAACTTCTACTGCTGCGTTTCCGTTTGCATCTGT
>CAMXJY010000005.1 GCA_947244325.1 uncultured Clostridium sp.
TATACTTCTATTCTCATTTTGAAGAACTCTATATCAGCATCTATTTGTTTCTTTTCTGATTGAAAATATACATATACTAACCATAGATATCCTTCAAACAAAATATAATATCTTTTACTTCTAATTTTTTCACTTCTCCATCTACATGTAGGATGTTTCTTCATCATAACAGATATTGCCTTTCGTAAATCTTTATGACTTATCTCTTTTCCATTTTTAGTTTTGATATTTAATATTTTTAATTTATCTAGTATTTTCCAATACGGTAAAAATACATGATCAAATTCATCCATAATTACTCTCATATTTTTTCTCCATTTCTTATTTTTATATTTTCTGAAATAGCGAAAGCGAATTTCAGAAAATTTGAGCAAATTTATTTGCTCCGAATAAAGTGGATTTTTTAGTGCCCTTTATTCGCCAGCATGGTGTCTTGACACCCTTTTTGCTGTTTAGGGCAAAATGCCCTAATACCCTTTTGGCTCTCCGAAGGATATTTTCTATTCATTTTTTATGTATTTTCTTTTAAAAACTAGGACAAGTGTATAAATATTTTTCTACTTGCTTGTCCTAATTTTTTTATCAATTTTTATTTACTTTTTTGTAAAAATCAATTATAATTTTTATAGAAAATATTTAAAAAAGTAATCTTTTTAGTTAGTCATTGTTCCCGCAATTACTAACTTTTTTCTTTTTAATTCTATGATCTATATCATCTATTTTTACTAAATAACACATCTCATATAATCGCGAAATAATTGACTTTGCTGTCTCAATTTCTCCATTCAAACTTAATCTCTCCACTAGAGAATTTTGATTATAATTTGTTGTTATAATTGCTGGTAAATTATTTTCATATCTACTATTTATGATAGTAAATAATTTTTCTAATCCCCATTCACTTGGTTTTTCTTTTCCTAAATCATCTATAATTAATAGGTCAACATTTTCGTATAATTTGATAATTTCCATTTCTGAAATATTGTTATCTGTATCATATGAATTTCGTAATTCTGCTAATAAATTAATTAATGTTCCATATATTACTGGTGTTCCATTTTCAATTAATTTATTTGCAATACTACAAGCTAAATGTGTTTTACCCACTCCGTTATCTCCTGCCAAAATTAATCCCTTTTTCTCTATACCATTTAATAATTTCTTACTATAGTTTTTTAAATTATTAAATACTTTTTGATTACTATTATTGGGCTCAAAATTACCAAATTTATAACTTAAATTTCTTTTACTCATCTTGCTATTTTTTATAATTCTTTCAACCCTTTTTGAAAATTCTTGCATTAATTCTAGTTTCTTTTCTTCCTCTAGCATCCTTAATTTTTTTAAATCATATTCATTCCAGTATGCTTGTGCATCATTACAATTACATCTTTCATAATCTAATTCTATTGTTCTTTTTGCCCCATATAGTTCCCACTCAATTGTTTTTCTATATAATTTATTCTTGCAATATTCACACTCAATAAATTCATTTTTATCAATCGAGGGTTTCAAAATTTGATTCATCTACTCTAGTCTCCTTTCTATTTTCTTCTTTTCTTATCTTTTCTTCTGTAGTATTATTAAAACTTTTTTCAATTACATCTTCTTCAATTACTTTATTTGATTTTCTAATTTTCTTTAGTTTATCAGCACTTTGGTACTTACTCCAATTCTTTACAAAATATGTATCATTTTCAAAATAAAGCATTCCTAAATCGATAAATTTTTGTAAAATTTTCGTAAATGTTTTCGAAGATTTTCCAGTAATATTTGTAAAATCTTTGATTTTGAATGGTGTATTATCACTAATATATAGTCCACCATCTCTATTACATTCTCCAGCAATAGTTAAAATTTGAATCCATATTCTAAAATAGGTGTCCCCTTCCCTTTCTTTTAGTAAGATTTTAATTTTTCTATTGGAAAATATACTAATATTTAATTTTATCCATCCAACTTGTCCCATATCCTCCCTTCTTTCTAATAAGATTCTTCTATTGAATCATTTTCTTTTTTACTTAGATAAACATCTAAGGCTTCTTTTCTAAATAAAATTCTTTTTCCAACTCTTGAACAAGGAATTTGTTTTCTTTTTACTAATTGTGTAATTAACCAGTATGAAATTCCTAAATATTCTGCTGCTTCTTTTGCTGTTAAAGTTGTCCTTTGCATTCTTTCTGTTGCCATATTTCTCACCTCCAATTTTTTAAATCAGCAAATTTAAAATTATGTATTGACATTTTAAATTTAGCTGTGTATAATATTGTTAACAATTTTATAATTTGTATTTTAATTGTTAATTTGTGATTCGTCAATATTTTCTAATAGTTTTTGATATCAATTAGCAATACTTTTTATTAAAGTTGAATTGTTAACAAGGAGGTTTGTATGAAATTTGATGTTGTATCCAGAATTTATTATATGAAAATGTCTATCATAAACAACACAGAATATTTTACTAGAGATACTTTTTCAACTGTAAATGCAACATATAATAAAAAAAATAACACATACACAATACTTAAAGAAAGAAATGAATTTAAAACAAAAAAAGAATATACTAAATATCTTTCAACCTATTCTAATAGTATTTGCAAATTATATAAATCTGATTTTACTGACGAAAAAAACAAATTAGGAACAACTTTATTAAAATTTTTGAACTATGATTTCACAAATTTTGATTCTTTTGTGGAATTTATATATAATTATGGATTACCAGCTTTAGTCTTTAATAGTGATGATAAAGATATTGGTAACCCCTTTAATGAATATACAAATTTAAATGTTACTAATGATAAAGAAAATATTTTTCTCACTGAAAAAAACTTTGTTTTAGTTTGTAAAAATAATTATGAAGAACGTAAAAAAATTTTAATAGACTATCAATCTCAATTTAAAACAATTATCAATTTTATAAATAATTTATCGAATTTAGACTATTTAGAGGATTTCTCAATTGCAGAAAGATTTTATATATATAAGCAAGCTGATTTAGATAATTATTCAGATATGTCTCTAATATTAAATTCATATATAACTCTTGCATATGATGTCGAACCAATGAAATATTTAAATATAGATTCATGTCCTAATACAAGCAATTTTGAAGAAAATGCCAAGGCAATTTCAGAATATATAAAAAATTATCCTACAGAATATGATGATGACATTTTTATATCTCTTTGTTTTAATTGCCATGCAATTGAAGCTGCTTGTTTGATAAGTATATTGCACTTAGTTCAAAATAATACACCTATAGCTATTTGCAAATACTGTGGTAATTACTTTATTCCTTCTTCAAAAAAGAATACTTTATATTGTAACAATGTGTTTGAGAATGGTAAAACATGCCAAGAAATTGGTGCTATGATTACTTATAATGAAAAGTTAAAAAAAGATGAAATAAATTCATTATATAGAAGAACTTTATCTGCAAAAAAAATGTTAGCAAATAGAAATCCTGATATTCCTATGTATTTAGAAAAATATGAACAATGGAAAAAGGAAGCTAATGAATTTAAGCAAGATATAAAAAATGGATTAAAAACAGAAGATGAATTTAAAAATTGGATTCAAGAAACTAGAAAAAAATAAATTATATATAAAAATCCTTGCCATAGGTATACTGAAAGGAGGTGAAAAAGTAATGGCAGGGTATCTTGAAAAGAGAGGCAAACGCTCATGGAGATTAATTGTATCACATGGATTTGACAGCTATGGTAACAGAATTAGATATACTAAGAGCATCAAAGCAAATAGTAGGCGTGAAGCAGACAAAGAACTTGTGAACTTTGTTTATGAAGTTGAAAATGGTATTGTTTTGCAAAACTCTTCAATGACATTTAAAGAATTTACAGACTTATGGGCTAAGAATTATGGCAAAAAGGAATTATCACCAAAGACTTATGAAAGATATAAAGGAATGCTAGAATCACGAATTATTCCATACTTTGGGCATTATAAATTATGTGATATCAAACCACCACACATTATGAATTTTTACGATTATCTTTCAAAAGATCATCAATTAAAAAGATGTAAAAATCATAATGGAAAGACTGTAATGAAGAGTCTATCTTCTAAAACAATACTAGAGCATCATCGTTTACTACATGCTATGTTACAAAATGCAGTATATTGGCAAATACTCCCCTTTAATCCAGCTGACAGAGTTAAGCCACCTAAACACCAAAGACCTCAAATTAAATACTATGATGATATTCAATGTAAACAATTATTAGAAGCATTAGAAAATGAAGAAATTAAATTTCAAACTATTGTTATATTAACATTGTTTACTGGTATGCGTAGAGGCGAAGTATTAGGCTTAGAATGGTCAGATATCGATTTTAAAGAAGGTTTTGTTAATATTACTAAAGCAAGTCAATACACTTCTGAAAAAGGCATTTTCGTAAAAGATCCAAAGACACACAGTTCTATTAGAAAAGTCGGAATTCCTGATATCGTTATAAATATACTTAATAAATACAAAACTTGGTATGATGCTGAAAAAGAAAGATGTGGCGACTTGTGGAATAATTCAAACAGACTATTTGTTACTTGGAATGGTAATCCAATGCATCCCGATACAGTTACAGATTGGTTTCGTTCTTTTATTGAAAAGAACAACTTACCAAAAATTACTTTTCATGGTTTGCGACACACAAATGCTACTTTGCTTATATCTAAAAATGTAGATGTAGCTGTTGTAGCATCAAGATTAGGGCATGCTCAAATAACCACTACCTTAAACTTCTATGTGCATCCAGTTGAGGCACATAATAAAGAAGCTGGTAATGTTTTAGAAAAAATGCTCGTATAAAAACTCTTTTCAAAATTTCTCGAAAATTACTTTTTTAAGATTTTCTAAGTTTAATCTAAATTAGTTAGGCTAAAATATGCTATTTAATGCATAAAAATGTAGGGACTGTCCCCAAATTGTCCCCACTTTTGCGAAAATAGATTTTTAGTCAAAAAAATAAGAGTCCACAATCTCTTGCGACTCTAATAAATTTAGTGGTTGCGGGGGTAAGACTCGAACTTACGACCTTCGGGTTATGAGGACTGCTAAACAAATGTTAATATTTACTATTTTGTGTTATTATGTGTATTTTTCGGTAATTTTCATGATATTTAATTAGTATTATATATTATTTAATATTATTATTTATGTTTGTAGTATTAAGTAAAATATTAAGTAATTCAAATTCATAATAATTCCTACAATATTATTTGTTTATAAATTTTTTTTATTAACTAATCTGGAACATTAATCTTGATTAAACTATATTTATTATTTAATTTAAAATTGTTTTCTATAAATTATACGATGCATTGAGTTAAATAATTATCTAATTTTTCCATTTCGGAAATTTTATTTTCTAATAATGTATGTGTGTAAGTATCTAAAGTAAAATAAACATTAGCATGACCTAATATATTACTTGCCATTTTAATATCCATACCACTTTCTAATGCTCTAGTTGCAAATGTATGTCTTAATGCATGAAAAGTACATCTTTTGATATTCGCTTTATCAGCTAATTTATAATATTTATATAAAACGGTATCAGGGTCTAAATAATACCCATCTTCTCTACAAAATACCATATTATAATCATAATACTTATTTCCTAATACTTTTTTATTCCATTCTTGAAATTTTTTCAGTTGCTTTAAAATAAAAATCAGATTATTTGATAATGGAATTTGTCTTGTTGAGTTATTTGTTTTTGTATAGTATTCAATTCCTAATTTAGTTTTACTTTTAGCGTTTTCGCTATAATCTTTTAATCTATTAACTTGTTTATCTATATTAATTAATTTCTTTTTAAAATCAATATCACTCCATTGTAAACCTAGAATTTCGCCTTTTCGCATTCCAGAATATAAAGCCATAATAACAACATACCCATATACTTTATCTTGTTTTGCCACTTCTATTAATTTTTTCTGTTCACTTACTGAATATATCTCAATTTCTTTTTTCTTTTGATTTAAGTTTCTCATAGTTGGTACTTTAGAAATACTAACAACATTTCTTGGTATATATTCTCTTTCAAAAGCCTCTTGCAAAGCTTTATGTAAAACTAAATGAACATTTCTAACAGTTTTTACAGATAATTCTTTATCGCTAATTAATTTTTTATACATACTTTCTATATCTGTCTTTTTCAAATTCGTTAATTTTATGTTTCCAATATTGGGTATTAAATGATTTTTGATAATACCTTCGTAACTAACTCTTGTAGAAGTTCTTACATTATCAATTACATAATTTTCATACCATAATATTAGCCATTCCTTAACTGTATATTTTACAACAATTTCAGGATTAAACTTGTCCCTATTTACTATAAACTCATTTAATTTTTTACTTACTATTGCTCTACTTTTACCACCAAAGGTTTTAAAATGTTGGCTACCATCTGCATTATAGCCATCAGTTATTCTAGCTTCCCAATAGCCTTTTGATGTTTTACTTATACACCCTTCTCCATTTCCTCTTTTTGTTCTTTTTCTTTCTTTTGCTTCATTTTTATAGTTCATTTATAGTCCTCGTTTCATAATATATTCATATCCTTTTGTCTTATTGTCAATATTATTTTATGATAAATAAAGAAATATGTACAGGACTCTTTGTGTTTTTTATAACTTTTTAATATATCTTTTGATTAATATTTATAATACTTAAATTTAATTACCATTTATTTAAACATAAATGGTAAAATTTTCATTTTTTGTAACAATTTAATGTTCTTATACCTAAAATATAATTTTATAGTGTAATCACCAATTATCATAGTAGTATGGTTTTATATAAACATATTGCTATAATGAGATTTTATATAATCATCTTACTAAAATCTTACTATTATCTTTGGATAGTCATTTTTTGATTTTAACCTTTTTATGACCTTATTATTATCTTTGTATTTTTTTATTAAACTTTTAATAATATCTTGTTATAATCTGGGTATTATTTTTTAGTATTATATCTTGTTATATCATGACTTAATAATATGTATAGCATATTTAATAGAACATCACTAAAAATGTCTTTTATCAGTAATTCTATCAAATATGTTTTTTCAAAAAAGTGGTTTTTAATTGTATTTTATTCTAACATTTTATTTTTTATCATATTTCTAAATACTCCATAGCTTCTGTAAAATGAAGCTTGTCTATAACAATATTTTACATAGTTAATTGCATGTTCTTCATTTCCTTTTGACTCTATCTTACATACTTTTCTTTTAAACCTCTTATTTATTGCTTTCTTTACTTTTTCTAGATAAGAATAAGCATGTTTTCCTGTAACTGCTATATGACAATGCCATTTTACAGCTTTTCCAAATATTACTGTTTTTGGTCTTCCTGGATTTTCGTTTTTTATTTGCATTCTTGCACACATTTGACCATCTTTGGAGCTATACACACATAAATAACTAATATGAGAAAAACTTTTTCGATATCTTTCTAAAGCATTTACAATAGATTTAAAATCATTTGAAGTAATATCTTGTACATATACTTCTAACCCATATACTACACTATCTAACATAACTATTTTCTACTAACCACCTTTTTAAATCTTCTGTTGGAATTAAAATTTTCCTCATAATTTTATAATTTGGAAAACCTTTCATTCTTGAAATTTTGTAGGCTGAACTGAGTGAAATTCCCATATATTCAGCAAATTCTTTTATTGTTATTACATCTTTCAAAAAACTCACCTCCGTTTATATAAATCTATATATTATATAGATTTTTTTTCAATTTTTATATCTAAAAACAAACAAACTTTAGTTTTTTTTACTAAAGTTTGTTTTCTTATATTAATCTTATATTAATTTGTATTTATTATTTAAATATATTAATCTTCTCCAAATATAACTATATCATTTGCAAATCTTTATTTCTAGATATATTTCTAATATATGTAATTACTAATATTTTTTAGGAAAATACTCTTTTCCCAATTGCCAAAGATATTGGTCAATATTCTTCAAATCATATTCGTCAATACCATAAAACATTTTAAATTGTATTAATATATTTTTAAATTTTTTATAATTCTTTAAATCATCTCTTTTAAAGTTATAAAATTTGTCTTTTTCATTAAAATACATTAATACTTTTTCAACATAGCTATCATAAATAGGAAATTCTTGTGGAAAATGATGACTACAATATTTTGTTGCGAAAGAATAAAAGTTTTTCTTCTTACCATTTATCGTTACACTAGCAATATCATTCACAAGTGTTTCATCTGCATTCTTTAACCTTTTATCTATATTTAGTTCATAAATATGTTTTGCTACTGGAGTAATTGAAAAAATATTAGTACTATAAAAATCATTTAATGTACTAGCCTTAATTAAAATATCTAATATATCGGTATTGTTTGGGTATGTATAAAAAAATAACTTATTTAAACTTTGCTCCTGTAATACATAATTTTCAAGTGAATTCCATTTACTTAAATACTTTTCAACTTCTTCTTTTGAAGGTTTTGGAATTATTAACATTGCTTACCTCCCTAATTTTTAAACATTATGACATCATCATAATGTCATAATATCATAAATAAAATTATAAAATTAAGTTATAAATACATTTTTGGAGTTTTTTATGAAAAATAGTCGATTTAATGATAATGTTAATATAGTTGGAAGTAATTTAAAAAAATATAGATTAGAAAGAAATATGTCACAGGAGCAACTGTGCAATAAGCTATCTTTAATTGGAATTACTTTATATAAAAATGATATTTATCGCATAGAAAACAACAAACGAACTGTAAAAGATTTTGAGTTGTGGGGAATAACTCAAATTTTGAATATAAAATGTGAAAACTTATTTAGTATAGAATGAATAAATCACAAATCATAATATCTGTTGATACATCTACTCTATAAGCTTTACAAATTCCAAATAATATGTTAAAATATTTATGTAAACACAAAAAAGTCTTGTCTTTTTTTTATATTTAGTATATTATTTATAATAATATATTTTTAAATGGAGCATAAAATATAATGAGTGATAAAATTTTAACAGCTTTTCATACAACTCAAAGTGGTATAGAACAAAGTATTTTAAATGAAGGCTTTAATTTATCCATTGGAAAAAAACATTGGTTAGGAAAAGGAATATATTTTTATAGAGATATATACTTTGCTATTCAATGGGGATTTATAGGAGTTGTAAAAAATAGTATACCTGATATAGAAACTTTTAATAAAAATTGTACTATAATTTCAGTAGAATTAAATTGTGAAGAATATAATGTTTTAGATATGAATACACCAGATGGTTATAATATTTTTATTTCCTTAAAAAAAATAATTGAAAAATTTTATTCTCAAGAAAAATGTAATTATATTTATAGTAAAGGTGATGCATATTTAATTTATGTACTTGAATTATTAGAACAAAAAACTAAAAAGAAATTTTTAGCAAATTATGATATAATATGTGCAGAATATGATTATAATATTATTTATAAAAAAGATAGAATTTTAAAGTCTGATTTTGCTGGATGTAAAGAAAGACAAATTTGTGTCAAAAATCCAAAAGTAATTAGTAATATATCATTAGTAAATTTATTTGATGAAAATATAAAAAATATTTTTGAATTAGTAAAAAAAAATAGAGGTGATTAATATGATTAATGATTCTAATTTAATAAATAAAATAATTAGTGAGATAGAAAATATTTCATTTGAAGATTTAGATTATGCAATTAGACTTGCAGATAAAAAATTCAGTAATAATATTGAAATTACAGCATCTTATACAAATGAAAATAACTATATCATTAATAAAGAGTTGGAAAAATTTAATAATGTACATATTAAAGCAAAAAAAAGTTTTTGGAACTTTTTAAAGAAAGATAATAAAAATTATTTGGAGGCAGCATAATAATGGAAAGTATTAAAAGTAATTTAGAATTTAGAAAATATATAGTCAATGAAATAATATATAAAAACAATCTTAATTTTAAAAATAATTCTAATATTTCAATAGATTTAAATATTATACCGAAAATACAAATAAACAGTAATGAGATGATTATTAATTTAGTTACAAATATTTTTGAAAAATGTGAAGAAAATAATTATCCATTTGAAATGAAAATAGATATTTCTGGATATTTTTACACACAAGATGAAAATCCTGAAAGATTTCAAGCAAATGCAATAGCAATTTTATATCCATATATAAGAGCTATTGTTTCAACATATACAGCTGCTGCAAACATACAACCTTTAATATTACCTGCTATAAACGTAAATGCAATGATTGAAGCTCAAAATAAAAAACAGAGAATTTAATATATATTCTCTGTTTTTTTATCTAACCTACGATACCTTTTTCCTTAACAAATTTTTTTACAGTATCTAAATCATTAGTTTTTATTTTAGATTTTATAGAATTAAATACAATATCTTTGTAAGAAGCTTTTGATAAATCTCCTATTCTAGAATCTAATATTGAAATAATGCCAGTATCAGTATTACATCTTATTAATCTTCCAATACCTTGTTTCAATTTTATTAACATTTCTGGTAAACATACATCCAGTATATTGTTTGATAGAGAAGTTTTATATTCAATAACAGGGTTAGAAATTGGAAATGGTAATCTTACAATTATAACACTGGAAAGTGATTTTCCTTTTATATCAATTCCCTCCCAAAAAGTACCTGTACTTAATAATATTGAATTAGTATCTTGACTAAATTCTTCTTTTGTTTTTATCTGAGAAGCTCCATCTTTTTGAATTAAAATTTTATAAGGCAATTTTTCTTTAATTAGATTATTATATACTTGTCGCATATCTGATTTGGCAGTAAATAATATTAATGACTTTCCTTCTGTTATTTTTACTAAATCTATAATTCTTTTAGTTATATCTTCAATATATTTACTATGATTTTTTTGAGGATGCGCAATATCATTTGAATAATATAAAAGAGTGTTATTTTTTAAATCAAATTCACTTTCAATTGGAGGAGTTATGAATAAATTTTCTCCTTTATGAAGTCCAACTGATTTCATAAAATATTTATAAAAGTTTTTTTCTTCAAAATCAGTATTTAATGTTGCAGAAGTTAAAATTTTAATTGATGAAAAATCATCAAATAGTATATTTTTTGTTTTTTCATCTATATTTTTAGGACAATTTACTATAATATAATTTCTATTGCATTTCTCAATCCAAAATAACAAATCTGACTTAATTCCTTTAGACAATTCTTTACACATATCTACTATATCAACTAATATATCTGATACTGATTCTTCATCATTTCTCTTATCATATATTTGAACAATAGAGCTTATTTTATCAATTTTTTCATATAATAATTGAGTTATTTCTTTAACTTTGTATGTATGGTTGAATTTGTAAGATTCTATATCTGTACTAGATAATATAATATTTCTTTTTATTAAATTTTGTATTTCTTTTTCTACTTGTTTTTTTATGATATTAAATAGTTCTTCTATTTTAGTATTAATTTCATTAAACTCATAACTACTGAATGGATATCCGACTTTTCTTAATAATTTAACTGATTTTCTAACTGTTTCCTTAATTTGATGAGCAGAAAATGTTTTTCGATAAGAGTTTCTAGACTTTTCTTCTAAACTATGTGCCTCATCTATAACAATAATTTCTGAAAAAGATAATAATGTATTTCTTTCATCAACTATTCTTTTTTGATTTTCTAATAACAAATCATGATTACAAATAATTGCACCTCTGATTGTTTTCATTTCTTCTCTCTTCTTTATAAAATAACAATTAGGATAATAAGAGCAATGATTGAAATTACATTTATTTACGCAAACCTTATTCCATTCTGTATCATTAATATCAGGCACATTTGCTCTGTCATTTAGAAATGAATTTATTCGTAAATTACTAAATTTCTTTTTAATTTCCCTATCCTTAATTAAAGACAAATTATTTTTACATAAATAATTACATTTACCTTTTGCAATTACAATATTAATAGGAATTTCTAATAATTTAGAAAGCCTTAAAATATCTTTTTCAATTTGTTCTTGTAAAGTAATTGTTGAAGTGGATATTATAAATGATTTTTTAGTTAATTTATGATAGTACATTAACGGAATAAGATAAGCATATGATTTTCCTATTCCCACACTAGCTTCAACTATTATATTCTGATTATCTCCAATAGCATCTATAATATCAAATGACATATTTTGTTGACCAATTCTATCTTCAAATCCTAATTGTTTAAATTCATTAAAACAGTCAAATGAATTCTGCATAATTTCATTTTTCCAAAGAATCTTGTGTTTCTTATTATCATTTTTCCAAATATCAAATCCCAAATATTAGAACATCCTTTCTGCGAAAATATGTTCTAATATTATCATAAAAATAATTACATTGCAATATATTATTTGATATAAAAAAATTCTAGTATTAAGTAAAATATTAAGTAATTCAAAAAAATAAGCACCTGCAAAACCTTGCAAGTGCTTTATTTTCATGGTTGCGGGGGTAAGACTCGAACTTACGACCTTCGGGTTATGAGAATTTATACAAGCTTTTTTGAACTTTATTGAAAAGTTAAGTTTTTATCAATATGTCAATATTTATAGCCATCTTTATTTATAAAACTTTTGTTATTTTTTAGGTCAATTTAGGACACTATTGTAAATATTATGTTAAATTATACCTTCTTTTTTCTTTTGCTCGTCTAATACACTATATAATTTGCTATTTTTTCCCATGCCACATTCTTTTTGATAGTTTAGATTAGCTTCCAGTGATTTTAATGCTTTTTTGCTGTATTTTTTTCCAAAATCATCTCTAATACGTTCTATAAATATTTTAGCAGCTAATGATGAAATAGATCTCTTAAATAACTCTCCATTCATCATTTTAATAAAATCATCTATATATATTTCTGCAGATCTACGATTCATTTCTTTTTCAAGTATACTTAGTCCTATATTAAAATCCATTTGATTCTCATATATAGATTTAGAAATTTTATACACTTGATTAATATTATCTTCTGTTATTCTCATTTTTGATTCATCTCTATCTGGAAGATATTCTACATCAAATGAAAAATATTTTTTTAATATATTAATGTAATTTATCGTATCTAGAGAATCTTCACAAACTATAACATAAAAATTAAAACCATTTATATCTATTAAATTATAATTTACACTATCTACTTCCTTTAATTCTTTCTTTATTAAGAGATGTGAATGAATAACTATTTTTTTAATTTCATCTGGTATTTCTTCAAAACTTTCATAATCATTTGATTCAATAAAATCCATTAAAGTTTTTCTTATAATTTCTTTATTATTATAAAAACTCCCATTATATTCCCACTTATCGTTTTCACTTATTGTCTCTACTTCAACTATATTTTTTTCAATATCTTCCTCTGTGATATCTAGCATTTCTTCAATCAAACCCATTAAATATTCTTTACGTTTTTTTATTGTAGTTACATCCCATATATATTTCTTATGATCTGCAACTAATTCAATCATTCTTTGTTGTGCATCTTTTTCAGCATTTGAAATAATCACTCTCGTAGTTTCAAAACTAGTTATTCCACTTTTGTTACTTCCATCTTCATTTTTCCCTTGATATATTCTTAATTTAGTTTCAAATCCAAAATTTTCGCATTCCTCATTTTTACTAAAATGCAACAAAGCCATATTTCCTAAGGTATTCAAATATGCATCAGTTTCTTCTTTATTTTGTATAAAATTCCAATCTTTATGTTTTTTATAAGCTCTTGGTAAAATGTGATCCATATGTAATTCCCTGTCAATCTTATAAAATGTTGTATTTTTTTCCTCTCTTATTTTGTAATCAATAGATAATAACAAAGGTTTTAAAAATTTTTCATCATATACTTCTGAATTTAGTGCTTCATATACCGATTTTATCATTTTCTTAGAACTTATTAAATTATTCAAATCTTTCTCAATTTTCTCAATAGGTTCTTTGCAAACAATATAATCGATTAGTCTAAAAGAAGTTTGTTTTATGGTATTTAAAGTACCTCCTGATATAAAGCTTATATAAAAAAATCTTCTCATAATATGTAGTAACTCTTCCATATCTGGATATTCCACAAAATATGCTGATGCCAATGCTGTCATTACATAAAATCTCCATGGTATATACATTAAGCTATAAATTGTTGGATTAGTTGACTTTAAAACCTTCTCTATTGCTTTCGAAAAATCTGTCATTTCTTCGATAATATCGCTTGGATTTCTACCTTTTATAATTCCTTTTATTTCATCTAAAATCTGCTTTTTAGGATTTGATCTTAATTTAAAATATTCATAGTACACGATAAAATCATCTACTTTAAACTCATTGTCATTAGCCAATTTTATAATATTATTCCATTGAACATTAAAAGAATTTTTTCCATCACTATCATCAGTTTCATATTTTCCAAACAATTCTGCCTTTACTAAATCTGAATTTGATAAATCTTGTCCTCTATCATTCAACACTTGAAAAAGTTTAATTGCAAATGATTCATCTGTACACACTATCTTTATAATATTTGTTCTAAAAAAGATATAATTAACAAATTTATCTAAATTTTCTTTAGACAATTCTCTAAATTTTTTATAAAAGAAATACGCTGTATTTAAATACTTATACTCTGGATTATCCATTCCCATTTCTAATTTAGTTGGCTTGCTTAATTTTTCATAATTTTTTCTCTTAATTATTTTAGTATTAAATAATGCATCATAATTTGGGTCTGATTGTAATTGTAACCTACTTCTTCTACCTGAATGTAATATTGAGTCATCTATTTTTTTGATATCAACAAAATTTATTTCATTAGAATCCTTGTTTATTTCTGGAAATGTCTTTCTTAATACATCCATCATAATCATTAATGTTGTTATTCTTTGTTGCCCATCTATTATATCTAAGTAGTCTCCTGTCTTTACAACAACTATTGATCCTAAAAAATAACATTTATTGTTTTCATTTTCATATTCTTCATATAAATCATCCCATAATACTTCTAATTGTTCATTTGTCCAGCTATATTGTCTTTGATAATTTGGTATTCTATATATTTGATCACAATTAAATATTTTACTTATTGTCTGATTTTCAGGACTAAATGTATCTTCCATTCTTACCTCCTAAATTATCCATCATTTATTTTATATTTTTCAATATTTTTTGCCGCTTTTAAAACTTTCTTAGCTTCTTCTTTTGCTTTTTCTTTAAGTTTCACAAATTATTGGTTACTTCTCACAATACTACAAAATTACTCATTCACTATCTATTCACCATTCTTTTTGCCATTTTTTCTTTCAATTAAACCTTTTTCTTACATTTCTGCCATATAATTTTTAACAGTTCTTAAAGATTTCCCAATCTACATTGATATATCTTCTTGAGTTGTTGTTGAATTAAATTTTAATATATTAATAATTGCTTGTAAAGTGTAATTATTGTATTTTAAATTGTCATTATCTGCACTTTGAATATTATCTATGTGTGTATATCTATTTTTTAATTTATTATTAGTATTTGTAAGTAAATTATAAAAGAATTCTCTAGGAATGATATATCTTCAAATATATTTTTTCAAGTTTTTTATAATTTGCTCTTACTAATGAATTTCTAAAATACCATGAATTTTCAGCAAATACTTCATCATTAATATTAAATCCAAAGGTTCTTAAATATTTTATTATAAATACTGCTATTGTTCTTGTGTTACCTTCACAAAAAGGATGTACTTGCCTAATAAGTCCAGTTTTTTTCATTAAAGTTAAAGATTAATAATTTATATAATATTAAACTTTATTTATCTTTTTGAATTACATATATATTATGCAATTCATTGTCAATCATTTCTGGTGTAACAAAAATTTTAGTAAATATAAATAACCTGTTATCTTTTATGTCTGTATTGTAAATTTCATTTAGCTTTTTAAATTTTTCTTTTATACTTTTATTAACCTCAGAAAAATCATTATTATAACAAGGAATTATACTATATTTTTATAATAATGCATAACACTTTATGAATTTTATAGATACTATTAAAATAATTATCCTCTGGCATAGTGGCATGATGGTTTCTTCTTAAATTAACAAAAAAGCCTGTTTTTACGAAAAAAACGGCTTTCTTTGGTTGCGGGGGTAAGACTCGAACTTACGACCTTCGGGTTTAGTTATCTATAATTTTCATTATAGGCTGGACTATTTCTTTACCTTAATAATTTAATTATTTTAGGTAGTGGACGCTAAATCTGGTTATTAAGAAGACTATACTTCTCCAGTAGTCTCTGCACCTTCTAAAAGTGTACTTCTAGCTTGGCTCAAAGTTAGCATAACAAAAGGTTTTAGCTTTCTTTGAATTCATCCACAGTTCATCTATTTATTTCTAAATAGAGCCACAATTTTTCATATGAGCCCGACGAGCTGCCAACTGCTCCACCCCGCGATGTTTAACGAAATTAATTATACTACTGTAAACTAGCTTTGTCAATACATTTTTTCAAATTTCTTTGAATTCAAGCCAATTTCACTAATTTTTATTCTTTTCGTTTTCAAGCTTTAATATATTTTATGTAATATCAATCTAAAATATACCATTTTTTATAAAAAATTCTATAACACCTTCCCTCTCCCCTTGAAACCTGATAAAATATTTTTACAATAAATGAAAAAAAATCTATTTCTAAATCGTATATATATTAGAGGAAGAAAAAATGATAGATAAAGAATATTTTAACTACATATATAGCACATATTCGAGTAGCATTTTAAAAATTTCATATACATATTTAAAAAGTTCTACACTTGCTGAAGATATTCTTCAAGAAGTTTTGCTTAAAATGATGAAAAAAAACATAAAATTTTCTAATAAAGATAATGAAAAATACTGGATTATGAAAGTTACTGCAAACTTGTGCAAAGATACTTTAAAGTCTGCTTGGTTTAGAAAAAATACCGAACTAACTGATAATCTATCTTATCTTCCTAAAGAGCAAGAGGAAGTTTTAACTGAAGTTCTTAAACTTCCTGAAAAATATAGAATTGTTATTCATTTGTATTACTATGAAGATTATAGCATAAAAGAGATATCCAAAATATTGAATAAAAAACAATCAACTATTGGTACATGGCTTGCTAGAGGAAAATTTCAGTTAAAAAATTATTTAAAGGAGGAATAAAAAATGATTAAAAATTATATAGATGCAATTAACAATATAAAATTTAGTGAAAATCTAAAAGAAAAAATATTGCTTAATATTTCTGAAAAATCATCTAAAAAATTTGAATTTTTTCCAAAAACTTTAATTAGTCTTGCTGGTATACAAATGATACTTTACATTTTTAGCACTACTTGTGCTGCTTATATTATATAATAGGAGGATACAATGATTAAAGAAATATTAGAATGGTTTTTGTGCATTATTATTGCATTAAGTTTAGCTTTATTATTTAGATATTTTATAGCAACACCTACTTCTGTAAAACATAGTTCTATGTTCCCAACTCTACAAGAAAATCAAAGATTAATTTTAAATAGAACTTTTAGAATTACTGGAAAAAAGCCTAAAAGAGGAGAGATTATAACTTTTGAAGCTCCTAGTAAAACTTATTCTTCAAAAACAGATATATCTCAATCTAATCCAATTGCTATTTATGATAATAAAATAAATGGGTTTTTAAATAAATTTATCTATTACAATTTAGAAATAACTAAAACTAGTTATATTAAAAGAGTTATAGCCTTACCTGGTGAACATGTAAAGATAGAAAATGGTAAAGTTTATATTAATGAAAATGAATTAGAAGAAAATTATTTATCAAATAATGTGATAACAGAATCTAATGTGTTTTATGATTTTATAGTTCCAGAAAATTATATTTTTGCAATGGGAGATAATAGAAAAAGTAGCTCAGATTGCAGAGATTTTGGATGTATTCCTATAGATAAAATTGAAGGAATCGTTGCTTTTAGATTTTGGCCTTTTAACTTATTTGGAAAAGTAAAATAATAAAAATTTACAACAACAATTTAATATTAATCGCTAACAACATTTATAATTATAAAAATTAACATGTATAATAAAGTGATAAGATGTAGTTTACTCTTAATATTAATAAAACCTAGAATGATTTAGAATCATCTTAGGTTTTTATCATATTTATTGAATAACTTTAAACACAAAATTATTAATAATTCTTTATTCAATACACATTATTTACAAGCTTTCAATATATCCTAGTTAAATAAGCTGTATCTTTTTAATATATCTCTACTATTAAAGTTACTCTTATATAAAACAACATTTCTTTCTACTTCTCAACCAATTTTGCATGTACTAAAATCCTATATTTAGTATTATTTCCACAAGTACATAAAGTAATTACTCTATCTGCAGCGCTCACATCTACTCCAAAGTCATAATTGCTCATATTTTTTACAGAATTAATAAAACTTTCAAATTGTTCGTTATCTGGAAAATCTGTTACCGTTCCTACACTACTTGCTTTCATTGAATATACTGAGAAAATCTCTGCTACATAATTACTACTTTCTGTGCTAAAATAAAATCTTTTATTATTTTCATCAGCAAACCAATTATTATCTAATAAAAATGTTAAATTACTAAACATCGTTCCATTTCTTCTATTATGTCCATAAATTACTGTATTTTGACTTAGCTCATCAAATGAATCTCTATAATCTGCATATATCCATCCTGCCCCATTTGATTCTTTATTAAAATTACGTTTTAAATAATAGTTGTTATTACTTGATTTTACTACTGGAAAATCAATATTTGTATTATCTACTTTTACCCATGCTACTGTGTCTGGATTTTTTTCTTTTAAACTTGCAAAATCAACTGATAATACATTTACTTGTTCTTGATTTACTTCATCTTCTGAATTATCTTCTTCTTCGCTATTATTTTTATTAATATCTTCTACTACTTTTGCATATGAATTTAATTCTTCCTGTATACTTCCATTTGCCGTATTCTGTTTATGCCAAATATATAAGCATATTAGACATACAATAATTATTAATATTGATATTATTCTAAAAGCTATAAAAAGCCAATCTTTTGTTTTTTCTTTTTCCATTATACTCACCATAATTATTATAAATAAATTATATTTAAAATTCAATAATATATTTTAACATATAATTTGTTCATATGTATAAATTATCTGTAGCTCAACTTTGTATATTTTAAATGTAGCATTCCAAACTTTAACAGTTAGAATAATTACATTGCATCACTAAGAAATATACATATTTAACAAAGCTCTTATATAAATAATTAATATTATTTCACGTTTCTTTCGTACAAAGTAAAATACTCGTCTTCATATAATACCTTATAGTTTTCATCATTTTTTATATAATTATAAATTATTTCATCATTATAAATTAAAATGTGTGTAAAATCATTTTTTGTGAAAACATCTTCATAATTCTGCTTCCCTTGTGCTACTTGTACATAATCATAAAAAACATCAGTATCATTAAATTCACTACAATATACATCTAATCTTGAGTCTATAAATACTGGTATATCGTTAAGCATTAAATAACTTCCATTGTTGTAAGAATTATAAATTCTCATATTTTTATAATCTAAATTATTCTTAATATATTCTGTCGCTCCAATAGGATACAATTTTTCATCAACATATTGATCTTCCATTCTGATTAAAAACTTTGATGTAGAAAAAATTATAACTAATAAAATTAAACTTATAGTTCCTATAGGATTTATGCATATTTTCTCTAATGATTCCATATCTTCTGGTATAAATTCCTTAACACATTGACTAAGTAAATCTGTTAATACATAACTTCCTAAAAACACTAATAAGTATACATATCTTACACTACTGATTGTCATTATTAACAAACCAGCTATTAAAAATCCATGTTCTACTTTTAATTTTGTAGGCATAAATGTTAAAAATGCTATAAATAATATTGAAAAAACTATTAATGCTATATTATTTGCTGGAACGATTGGTTGCATTTCTGCTATAAAATCTATTGATGCATTATTTTCAAAATTACTTGGCCCAAGCATTGATTTTATTATATATGTATATGGCGTTCCATGTATTGGTGTTAGCAGTCCTGTTAATGAAACTATTATTAATAAAATAATTAATGCTTTTCCATTATAATTTTCTCTTCTTGATATTTTTGTATATTTAGGTGGCTTTATTTCTTCTATAAATTTACTATAATCTCTAAAATCCTCTTCATATTTTTTCCTTTTTGAAGAATTTTGTGGTAATTTTTTTAATTTTTTCTCTGCTCTATTTTTCATTATTGTATATATATTTTTTGCTGAAATTAAATTTAAGAATGCAGCTCCTAAATATGGCATAAATAATACTAAATATAATGGCCATGTTGCAGCATGAAAATTAGCAATTATTATTGATAATACTATTAATAATACTCCATATCTTTTTTTATTTGTTTCTATAAATTTCTCTATTGCATATATTTCTATAATAAAGCACACAAAAGATACTATCTGTGATCTAGCTGTATATGCACTTCTAATAATATATATTGATACTAATGTTATAAATAATGACACTATAGGTGATTCATTTCTTTTATTTAATAAGTTAAATAAAATGATATTAGTTACAATTGCAAATACTATTACTCCTACATAGATTCCTACAAATCCGAAAATATTATAGATTAGATACGTAACAATATCAAATGCCCAATGTGAAAATGTATAAGTTAATCCTTGAACCCATGAAAAATGTTCTTGCATATCTATCGTTTTATTTTCTAAAATATACTTTCCTATTGATATATTGAAAAAGGTATCATTTTGAAAAGTTTTAGGAACTATTCCTATTGTAAATATTGCTATTATTATAGAGAAAATAATTGCAATTTTTCTATTTTTCTTCATTTTTTACTTTGTTCTCCTTATGATATAATTTTTAAATAGTTTTTTCAATAAAACTCAAGCTTTCAGTAGAATTATATCATACTGATTATAAATTACAATAAATTTTAATTATATGCCAAAAATGATATCAAATTTGCAAAAACAAAATTTTCTAAACTATCTACATAAATCCTCTATATAAATCTTATCCACTTTGCATAAACCATCTATAATTCATTTTTTTCATAAAGTTAAGATATTTATGTAACTATCTTTGTTAACAATATTAAAATTTTATGTAAATTTTTCTAAAAAGGGTAGAAATTTACATAAAAACATGATATAATAATAAAGTATTTATTTATATTCAATATACAACTTTAATAATTAATTATATAAATAAATTACGGTTATAGGAACCACTAGATAAATCCTAAATACATAATATAAGGAAGTAATAAAATGAACTATATTCTTATACATTATCCAAAATGTTCAACATGCCAAAAGGCAAAAAAATTTTTAGATGAAAATAATGTAAAATATACTGAAAGACATATTGTAACAGAGACACCTAGCTTTGATGAATTAAAAACTATTATTGAGGCAAGTGGCTTACCTGTAAGTAAATTTTTTAATACAAGTGGTTTACTTTATAGAAGTATGAATCTTAAAGAAGAACTAAAAAATTCTTCGGATGAAGAAAAAATTAGATTACTTTCTAGTAATGGAATGTTAATTAAAAGACCAATTTTAGTAAAGAAAAATAAAGTTTTAGTTGGTTTTAAAGAAGAAGATTGGAAAAATGAAATAAAATCCTAATTACATACATATAAAGAAGAGAATCTCTATATTTGAAATGGTCCCCTTTAAACCTTTCATTTAGGTTCTCTTTTTTATATTTCAATATATTCTTTCAAACTATCATATTTCTTATTACCTATACCACTTACATTTTTTAAATCTTCTATACTCTTAAACTTCCCATTTTCATTTCTATATGTAATTATTCTTTGTGCTAAAGCATCACCCACCCCTGGTAAACTTTTTAGCTTTTCAATATCTGCTTTATTTATATTTATTTTTGAACTATTACTACTTTTTTCACCTTCTATTACTTTTTCTCCATTTTCTACTGATACGTATTCTGTATCATTTTTTTCATTAATACTTGGTATATACAGTTTTTGACCATCTTCTAAAGTATATGCTAAATTTACCTCTGATAAATTTGCTAAATCAGTAATTCCACCTGATAAATTAATAGCATCTTCTATTCTTGAACCTTCTGGTAATTCTATCACTCCTGGATTATTTACTGCTCCTGTGACATATACTTTTATATTAATAACTTCTTCTATTGCTTCACTTTCTGCTTCATTTCTTACAACTATATCACCATATGAAAATACCTCTTCATCATCTTTTTTTAGAAAAAAATTATATATAATAATTACTAAAATTATTAATATTGTTATTATTTTTATAAATAAATTTTTTGAAAATTTCAAACTCTCTTTCTCCTTTAAATTATTTTTTACGTATTTCGTATTATTAATTTTTTAGTATTTTAAGCTCTTATAACCATATGTTATATTACTATAGATTTTTTATAATTAATCTAATTTATTTTTAATGATTCTTAATATATATTTATTGTCCTAAAAAAATCAATTTATTACAATTAATTTTCCATATCTTAAATCTTTATTTCTATGCATTTATTAACTAACCTCTCATACATTTTAAATAATTATTTATTACATTAATTTCCCGATTTCAAATTGTTTTTTGTTTATTATTGAATTTTGTCAAGTTTTGATATATCATATGTTTAAATTAAAATTAATATTGAAACTTACTAATATTAGTAAACAATATTTACTTTAAATATGAGAGGATTATATGAAATTAAAAAATAAAATACTTATTATTATGTTAGTAATTTTATTCTGTCTGCAAACATTCTCATTTGCAGCACAGCCAAATATCACTGCAAAAGGAGCAATACTTGTAGAGACTAGCACTGGTCGTATACTTTATGAAAAAAGTTCAACTAGACAAATGTATCCTGCTAGTACAACTAAAATTATGACAGCTATCTTAGTAATTGAAAATTGCAATCTTTCAGATATGGTAACTGTTTCAGAAACAGCTTTATCTAATATTCCTAGTGGATATGTAACTTGTGATTTGCATGTAGGTGAAGAAATATCTGTAAAAGATTTATTATATGCCCTAATGGTAAAATCAGCAAATGATGCCGCATATGTTCTTGCAGAACATGTTGCAGGAACTGTAGATAATTTTTCTACTATGATGAATTCAAAAGCTAAAGAGCTTGGATGCAAAGAAACAAATTTTGTAAATCCAAATGGAATTCACAGTCAAAGGCATTATTCTTGTGCATATGATTTATACCTTATGGCTCAATATGGAATGAAAAATGAAACTTTTAGAACATTAGTCTCAACTACTTCATACACACTACCTGCAACAAATTTACATCCAAATGCTGATAGATCTTTTTCTACTACTAATGAACTTATAAATCCAAATAGTAGAGAAAACTTCTATTCAAACGCTATAGGAATAAAAACAGGTTTTACCTCTCAAGCAGGAAATTGTTTAGTAGCTGAATCTTCAAGAGATGGTTTAGATTTTATTGCAGTTATTCTTAATGCAGAAGATTCAAATTCAAGATACACTGATTGCAAAACTTTATTTGATTATGCTTATGATAATTTTACTCTAACAAAAATTAAAGAAAAAAATACTTTGATTGACACTATAGAAATTGAAAATGGAACAAAAGAAACAAAAAGATTAGATTTACTTATTGATGAAACAATTACTGTTATAAACAACAAATCAATTGATATCAATCAAATTATACCAGAAATAACTTTAAATCAAAATTTGATGGCTCCTATTGCTTCTGGAGATATAGTTGGAAGTATTAAATATAAAGTAGATGATATTGAATATAGTGCTAATATTTTAGCAGGAAATGATGTTATTCCACAAACTGATTTTAGTATATTTATATTAATTAGTGGTGTTTTATTATTACTTATTGCTATTAGTATTCTTGGTAAAAAGAAAAATAGAAAAAAGAAAAGAAGAAGATAAATATTTTTCTAAAGAACATATATTGCTAGATACTTAAATTTTATACATTATAAATGCTTGCTTATAAAAAAGCAAGCATTTTTTTATATTTTTTTATTTAACTTAATTTTTATTTTAAAAGAGTTAGAATTTACTTTTAAACTAACATTTTTTTATTTTGTAAAAAAGTTAACTGTACTTTCTAATAAACAAAATTGGTATAATATTTTTTACTAAAAACAATATTTATCCTATTATTAGCTTTGCATTTTTTGTTCTAATTCGTTAACTAATTTCTTAGTTTCCTTTTTATCATATATGAAAAACCATATATTATTATATTTATCTGATACTCCTGGAAGTTGATTACTAATTATATTATCTGTACTAAAATTAACTGCTGATGAAACATATGGTAATAAATCATCAAGTTCTAAATCTGTTTCTATATTATCAAATACTGTATCTATAATCATTCTAGCCTTAGTTATATTTTTTAGAGTTAAAGTTTGTTTTACTGTTTCAGTCATAAATGCTCTTTGTGTTCTCATTCTTCCATAATCATTATCTCCATATTCCGCTGGATATGAAGTTCCGTCATTATTATGTCTAAATCTTAATAATTGTTCTGCTTTTTCACCATCTATTTTTTGCATACCTTTTTTTAAATGAATATGCAAATCTTGTGTTGGATCATCATAATCCATATCTATTGGTACATCAAACTCTACTGCTCCTATAACATTTACCATTTCTATTAAAGCACTAGTTTTTACCACAATATAATAATCAATATCTATTCCTGTAATTTCTTCTGCTGCTTCAACCGTTTTATTTACACCTTTTGAATATAAAGCATTTATCTTTTGATTTCCTTTTGCTGTATCTTTATTCTTTCCTACAAAAGTATCTCTTGGTATAGATATCATTGATGCCATTTGATTTTGAGGATTATATGAACATACTATTATAGTATCAGTAAGTCTAGAATCTAAATCTTCACTTACACCTAATAATAGTATATTTATTGGTTCAAGATTTTGAATATCTTCTATAGATTGTCCAAGCAAAGTAGCTACAACACCTTGCAATCCGCCACCATTTTCTTTAACTTTAAAATAAAATAAAACTCCTACAATGATTATAGTTAAAATTAGTAAAGTGAAAATTCTTCCAAAAAATCTTCTTATTGGTCCTTTTTTCTTCTTTTCTTTTCTTGTATCTTCTCTTACATCTTGCTTAGTATTTTTTATCTTTCTATTTTTGTTACTATCTTCTCTAACACTTTTGTCAAACTTTTGTAACCTTCTTCGTTCATCTCTTAGTGTATCTTTATTTCTTGATTGTTTAGATACTCTTCTCTGATTTTCCTTAACTATATCATTTTTAACTTTTCTATTTTTTACATTAGAATTTCTTTTATTTGCATCTTTTTTTCTCATATTTTGATTATCGATATTTCGTTTTCTGCTACTACTATTACTACCGTTAATTCTATTCAATATTTTACTCCTTTGTATAAACGGAAAAAGACAGATTTTTCATATCTGCCTAATCCAAATAGTCTATTTTATTAATATATTTAAAATAAAGTTATTATTATACATTTTGCTTCCTAATGAAGAATCTTCTATAGCATTAATAACACCCCAAGAACTAATTAATGGCGAAATTACAGAAAGAATTGCAAATATTGCATATATAACTAAAAATCCCTTTATAACACCATAAATTAATCCTCCAGATTTATTAAACATTCTGATAAATGGTAAGTTTCCTAATAATTCTGCTGCAAATCTTATAAATACAAGTAAAAATCTTGATGCCATAAATAGTAAAAACATTGTACCAACTCTTATCATAAAATATGATAATTCTGTTGAAACATATCCTACAGCATCTGATTTTGCCTGATTTAATGCATCTGATACAAATGAATTTATTAAATCAACAACACCTTCTGAAAAATTAGATTTTGATGGTTCTAATAACTCTCCATCTGATAAAGTAGTTCCTTCTAAATTACTTCTAATTGCTGATGCAATTTTTTCATCTATTTGTGTATTTTTTATTATTGAATTTGAAACTGGTTTATATAAAACAAACACAACAAGTAATGATACTATAAATACTAATACTTTAAAAATAACACCTACTAAACCTTTTCTGTAGCCCCAATATGTTGATGAAATTATTATAGAAATAATTACTAAATCTACTAAAATACCACCAAATGCAACCCAGTTTATTACTCCCATTTTTTCCTCCTACAAATCTATTATCTCTATTTTGTTTTTATATACAACTCCTGCTATACTATCTCCTAAAACTACTCTATTAACTTGTTTACTAGATGTATATTTTTTAATTAGCCACCCCTTAGAGTTTATAATTTGGACTTCATTTCCTAAATTAAGTGCCATAATATTTGCACTAACACTCATAGCTTTAGGTAAATCACTGTTAAGTATATATAAACTTTCAGCTTTACTATTTACACCTTTTATTGCAACTTCGTATTCATATGAAAATAAACCAGATGATTGCTTATCTATTATTGCAATTCCATCTTTTAAACTGATATCAACAAACACATCATTATTCGTAATATCATATAATCTCTCATTAGAATCTATTGTAACTTTTTGTATATAATTATTAAACATACATACAGCTGTAGTCTTATCTTGATAATTTATATTTGTAATTATTTCGCCATTATCAGATTCGTAAGTATAAACTATTGAATTTGAAGAATCTGTTTGTGCTAAATCTGCTGAAATTATTCTTACATATGATTTTATAATAGTTCCAGAATAATCTATCTCTCCTATAGCTAAATATTTATTATTTGTTGAAATTGCTGTACAAACAGCATAATTAGTTGGTGAATATCTTCTAAATATTTCTTTACCACTTAAATCATAATATAGAACTACTGATTTATAAATAGTATTTTTTAATATAACACTTACATAACCATTTCTATTTACATTTACCCTAGAAATACTACCTTCAATTGTTGCTTCCCATAATATATTAGTTCCAGAAATCAAATACATTTTTTGACCATCTTTTTCAGCTAAAATCATATATTTCCCATTTGTTTCTACAAGTGGTACAGATATATTTACATCTAACTCGCATGCTAATTTTCCATCAGACGTATATTCTGATAGAACATTTTTACTAAGAACAGTTATATATTTGTCATATGCAAATATTGAAGGATTGGTATCTGAATCAATTTCTATTGTATTAACATTTAATTCTGATACTTCTTTTTTTAATATATTAGTATCTACAGTATATCTAAATTCTTCATCTGTTGTATATCTTGCAGCAACAAAAATTACTGCTATTCCAACAAAGATAAGAATTAAAATCTTTACAATAGAACTTTTAGATTTCGTATTTTTCTCACCTTTCACGCTTCTTATCACCTATTATTTTTTTTCAGTATAATCATACCAATTAAATAGTTTTTTTGCAAGTCTAATACTTAAAAATATTGACAAATTATACTTGTGAGATTATAATTAGTGTGTTGTTATTTTTATTTATTAATAGTAACTTCAATTTGCAACAGTAGCTTAGCTGGATAGAGCACTCGGCTACGAACCGAGAGGTCGGGGATTCGAATTCCTCCTGTTGCACCAGTCCTCAATTTTATTGAGGGCTTTTATTTTTATAATTATAAATTTAAGTAAATTCTACTAAAAATAAATTTATTATTTTATGATTTTTATCATATTTTTATTGACAAATCCTCTATAGTGTGTTATTATAGATATTGTCTTATGGACCGGTAGCTCAGCTGGATAGAGCAACGGCCTTCTAAGCCGTGGGTCGGACGTTCGAGTCGTCTCCGGTTCACCAAAACTCTTCTAAAAAGAAGAGTTTTATATATAACGAGGTGTAGCGCAGTTGGTAGCGCGCGTGGTTTGGGACCATGAGGTCGCAGGTTCGATCCCTGTCACCTCGACCATAAAAAGTGCTTTAACCTAGTAGTTAAAGCACTTTTTATTATTCCCAAATTGTTCAATTGTAACTTACTCACATAGAGCACTCGACTACGAACCGAAAGGTCACACGTTCGATTCTCTTCTGTCACACCTTTAAAAGAAAAGGTGATAGTATGAAAAGATATACTCAAAACGAAACAAATGAACTAGCAAATATATTAAAAAATGATGGTGTAATTTGTGTCCCTACTGATACAGTATATGGCATTTGTGCACGTATGGATTCTGAAAATGCTCGTAATAAACTTGCAGTTGTTAAAAACAGACCTATTTCTAAATCTATTGCAATAATGTGTGCAAACGAAAAACAAATTAAAGAAATTGGTATAGTAAATGAAAAAACAGAAAAATTAATTCATGCTTTTATGCCTGGACCTATTACTTTAATTTTATTAAAAGGACCAAATCTACCAAAATACATTAATGTTGGTAGTACAGAAGTTGGTGTAAGAATGGCAACTTCAAAAGCTTTAGAAGATTTAATTGAAAAAACCGGATGTCCAATTTTTATGACAAGTGCTAATCAAAGTGGAACATCTACATGTGCTACTTTAGATGATATAGAAAAATCATGTCCTACTTTAGATGGAATAATGGAAGGCGATGTATCTTTTGGTAGAGAAAGTACAATAGTAGATTGTACTTCTGAAAACTTTAAAATTTTAAGAGACGGTCCAATTACAATGGAACAAATCATGGATGTTTTAAATAATAAATAGTTTAAGCGACTACTCATATAAAAATCACAGGTATAATAAAGTAAACCTGTGATTTTTTGTTTAATATTAGCAAAAAAATCCTTTCAGAAAATTCTGAAAGGATTTTTATTTTTTCTATTTTACGCCTATAAACATTAATTTAATTCCTGCTAAATCTGATATAGATATTTTTCCATCTCCATTTATATCAGCTGCCATTAAATTAATTCCTGTTAATTCTTCTTTTTCAATATAATGTAATTTTAATTTCGCAATATCTGTTGTTGATATTTTTCCATCTCCATTAACATCACCTATTACTACTAAGTTAAATTCTAATGTATCTGCTGTTAATGTCATTCCTGTTCCAACACAATCATCTTCTCCTAAAGTATTTCCATCTTTATCTTTAATAACGATTTCTCTATTGCATACTACATTATTTTTAAATTCTCTAACTGTTGTATTTGGTTCTATTTTTGATATGAATTCTTCACTTATTACATATTTTGTAGAATTTATACTTGCTTTATTATCTCCACCTGATATTATTCTATTGATAAATTCTGTATATGGTGTTTTATCTTCATCTCTTAATTTATTATAGCTTTCTATTACTGCATTTTTTTCTTCTTTATTTGCTTCTTTATCATTTAATTCTTCTTCTGTTGCTTTTGCTTGATAATCTTCTATTATTTTTATTGCTTCTGCTTTTATTTTTGCATATTGTTCTTCTGGAGTTATAATCCAATCTACTACTGCCACTGCTGTTCCTTTATTTCCTAAATCATCCTCAAATTCAAATGTAAATTCTCCATTTTCTGTAAATGTATACGTGTCTTTTCCACTATTATTTGTTATTGTTATTTTTTCACTAGCATTTACTAATTTTGCTACAACACTTTCTGTTGTTTCAGATTTTGTACTATACTCTATTTCTGCTGTTGGTGGTGTTATATCTATCCAATCAACTGTAACTGTATATCTACCAACATTTCCATATTCATCCATATATTCAAAATCAAAGCTTCCACTGTCTGTAAATGTATATACATTACTTCCACCATTGTTCATAATTCTATATCCATCTTCAATAGTAACTGTTGCTGTTACATGTTGAGTTGTTGGTTCAGTAATATCATATGAAACATTTATTTCTGGTACTCTATTAATCCAAGATACATTTACTGTCTTAGTTCCTCTGTTTCCAGCAAGGTCTTCAAATTCAAATGTAAACTCACCATTTCTCTCAAATGTATATGTATCTTTTCCATCATTATTTATAATTGTTACTTCTTCACTTGGTTTTAATGTTGCAACAACTGGTTTATCTGTTAAATCAATTGTACTAAATTCAACTTCAGCTGTTGGAGCTACTTTATCTATCCAATTAACTTCAATAAGCAATGTTCCAATATTTCCTAAGGAATCAGCAAATTCTAATTCTAAAGAATCATTCTCACTAAATGTAAGTGTATGACTTCCATCAACATTAGTTATTATTTCTACTCCCTCATTTAATATTGTTACTTCTTTATCAAATGATATACTTGCAACAACGTCATCATTTGTCATTTCAGTAGTACTATAAACTACTGTTCCAACAGGTGCAGTTTTATCTATCCAATCAACTACTGCAGTTGCACTACCTTGGTTTCCATCATCATCTACAAATTCAAATGTAAATTCTCCATTTTCTGTAAATGTATATGTTTCTTTTCCATCATTGTTTGTTACTGTAATATGTCTACTTATATTTATTAGTTTCGCTTCAACATCTTTATTAGTTACTGATGTTGTGCTATAACGTATGTCTGCTGTTGGATACTCTAATTGAGTTGTATCTTCATAAAATTGAAGTTCTGATACTGAAACAAAAGGCTCCAAACATGATGGTATAGCAGCAAAACGTACTTTTACGTATAACGCTTTTTTTATCTCTTCATTTTCTAATTTTATTTCTTTAGTTGATGTATTATTAGCTAAACCACTTGCAGTTTTTATTTTTTCGAAATTTTGTCCATCCATACTTATATAAATTTCTACTGTACTTGCATTTGGTTGCCCCCAACCTGATTGACCTTTATATCCTGATTGACCTGGAGTATAATCCACTCTAGATATATATCTTGCTTCATCTAATTTAATAGTTATTTCTGCTGGACGGTAACTTCCAAATAAATTAGGTGCAGAATACCAATATGTTGATTTATTTCCATCAATAATATTATCTTTATTTCCACCACCGTGTTGAGTTACTCCTGTAACTGTTAGATATTTATTTGGAATATATTTATATTTTTCATCTTGATTTGCTGTAAATTTAAGTGTTTTATAATCACTAGTTACTTGTGTTCCATTTGCTTTTACTCTTACATAAACAGTTTCTTCTCCATCAAAAAATGGTTTTTCTGAAAATGATTGCCATTCTCCATCTAAATCTAATGTCCATTCCATTTTATCTGTTGTGTTAGTTATAAAGTTTTCTAAATCATTTACTGTAACATTTGATGGCACTGTAGCTTTTGTAATATTTATTGTAAAAATATTTTGTTCAGAATAATCTACTCCAACTATATGAACTTTTATATTATCATTTTCATTAATTCTTGCAATTTCTTCAGTTGTTAATTGATGTTCAGCATCTCCTGTATCAGTCCAAGTATTTCCACCATCTAAGCTATAGTCCCAATGCACTTCTGCACTTTGAAGCATAGATGATAAAATAATTTTTCCTGCTTTTTCTCCATCAAAAGAAAATTTTGCAATATCCGCATCTGTTTCACCTAAAATAACATTTGCTACAACTGCTATTTCTTTAGCTTGAGCAGATTGCGCTGATGTAGCTTTTGTTGCTGCTTTTAATGCTTCTTCTCTTTCCATTAATAATTGTGCTTTTCCTGCAGCTGATGTGATTTTTGGAGATATTCTTTTTAAAAGGTCATACATTGGTAATGGATGAAATTTTAAAGCGTCTTCTATTCTTCTTGTTAATTCTAAATAATCTTCTTCTGTTTTAGTTGAATCATTCAAATATAAATCAACTAATCCAATCCATGCATCATAATTTATTATTTCTTCTTTTAAAGTATCTTCATAAACTTGTTCTAATTTAACTTGATCATATTTATATACATCTTTTAATAGCATAATTAACTCTGCTTGCTCATATTTGTTATATTCATTTTGAGCTTCTTGTGCAAGGAAAATATATGAAGCTGGTTGTAATGTATTAGTCCAAGTTGCACCAGAATTTCCCCAACCATTTGGCATACGATTATTTAGCTTTTCAGCTCTTCCTGTTCTAGCCCATCCTGTAGGATAAGCACTATTACTTAATTGCCATGCACCTCTACCAGCTCCATCAAGATAATAATAAGTAATTGCTGCATGTTTTGGCTGACTTACAACAGTTGATGGTACACCATAAGAGCCCCATATATTAGATGTTGTTTTTGATATCGCACCACATACTCCACCTTCTTCAAATACTATCCAAAGTTTTGGTTTTCCTTTTTGATATGTAATATTATAATCTGATAAAGAATATTTTTCATTCCAACTAGCATAGTTTTCTTGTGAATAATATATATCTTTTCCATAGCTATAATCAAAAGTATATTCAATGTATGTATATCCATCCATTGCATTTTTATTTGGTTTTTCTGCTTTTGTCTTTCTTACATGATCATTTAACCATTTTATTTCTTCATCATCAATTATGTTATTCATAATCCAACGCATTTCTTCAACAGTTAAATTTTCAAAAAGTTTATTACTATATAATTTACCTGCTGCATATAAATCTTTATATATTTGATAACGAGTAACAGCATCTGAATACTGTCCTCCACCAGCCCATAATCCAACTGAAGCAGAATGTGTAAGTGATAATGATAACATCATTCTTAAGTATAAATCACTATAAACTGTACCTAATGCAGTTGTCTCATTATTTTGTAAATCTTCTTTATAAGTATTATATAACCTACTTAAAACATTTAATGCATTAGTATATGAACCATCTGGTCTTCCACCTACTGTCCATAATCTCAAAGCCTTTACGTCATTAAAAAACCAATCAAACATTTCTTTATTTTGCTCACTGGCTTCTACAAATTTTCGTAATTGATATTGTCCTATATGATTAACTAAATCTCTTTGCAATAATAATAATTCTATATCTTCAGTTACTTTACCACCTTTATATTTTTCTTTTATTATTTCATCATATTCAGAAACAGACATAGTTACATTATCATTGTATGTTTCTTTAACAATTTTAGCATCTGCCCATACAGAATGGTCTTGACCGTTAGCTCCATTATCATATGCATATAATTTTAAATAATTAGCATCTTTTATATCTATTTTTACATATTTTGCGTTATCTCCACTCTTCATAGCAACAGGCTCTTCTTCTGTTCTTAAATTCCATTCTTCTCCATCTATTGATGTATAAATATAGAATTTAACACCATTTCCCTTGTTTCCAGAAGATGTGTTAACACCATAATATGTAATAAAATACGCATAATCTTTATAATCTCTTAAATCATATTCTACTGTAGATGTAGCATGTGCCCAAATTCCTTTATCAAAAGTAGTTGCAGCACCATTAAGAGTTAAAGTTATTGCTGAGTTATCACTAGTTTTATCAAAATTAATAGTTCCCCACCCAGTATTAGCTGCTTTATAAGCAATATCAGATAAATATATAACCTCATTATCTGTTGTTGCCATAGCATTATTTGAAAATAATAATATTGAGGTAAAACATATTAGTAACATAATTATAATTTTCTTTAGGCACTTTAATTGATAATTATTTTCTTTCATATTTTTTATTTCTCCTTTCAACAAGAAAGCTAAAATATTCAGCTTCCGTTTACATAACGCTCAGTTTAATTATATCATTTCATCAAGAGCTTTGTCAACGTTTTCCAGCATTATTAGTTTATTACATTTCTGTTACTTTTATGCATGTCTATATATAAATTTACATAATTTGACTTTATTTGAAAATTTTATAATAATACAATATATTATCATAAAAAATGAGATTTGAGTTTTTATTCAAATCTCATTTTCTATTAGCATTACGAGTAAAACTATACTCATTAATTCTTTAATTATTCTCTTCCAATTCTATTCCTATGAACATTAATTTAATTCCAGCTAAATCTGATATAGATATTTTTCCATCTCTATTTATATCTGCTGCCATTAATTTAGTTCCTGTTAGAATTTCTTGTTCTATATAATGTAATTTTAATTGTGCGATATCTGTTGTTGATATTTTTCCATCTCCATTAATATCACCTGTTACAACTAATTCAAATTCTAATGTATCAGCTGTTAATGTCATTCCTGTTCCAATAATATCATCTTCTCCTAAAACATTTCCATCTTTATCTTTAATAACTATTTCTCTATTGCATTCTACATTATTTTTAAATTCTCTAACTGTTGTATTTGGTTCTATTTTTGATATGAATTCTTCATCAATTACATATATATCAGAAGTTATGCTTGGTTTATCTTCTTCTTTTTCTTCTATGTGTAATGTAACTTCTACATCTTCTGCATTAATATCAACTTCTCCATCACTTGCTTCTAATCCTATTGCTTTAAATAAGATATCTTTTGGAAGTTCAGTAATATTTTCTTTTACTTGTAATTGTATTTTGTATACTACTCCATTTTCATTGAAATATGTTCCATTATCTGTTACAAATTTAAAGTTGTCTTCATTAATTGAATTTTCGTCTATACTCCATCCATTTTCACTTTCAACTTTTACTATTTCTAAAATATCTCTATCGAAGTCTAATTGTCCTCCTATTGCAATTAATCCTTTTCCTACATCTTGCATATTATCAATTTCAAAACTTATTTCAAATATATCACCTGGATTTAAAGTTTCTTTTGATGCTTTTAATTTTACTTCAAAACTTGGATTTCTTACTGGTGGTTTTGGGTCATCTGGATTTTCTGTATCTTTCTTTATCCAAGTTACAACTGCTGTTGCCATTCCTGAATTTCCTGATTCGTCTGTATATTCAAATGTGTATTCTCCATTTTCTGTAAATGTATGTGTATTTCCACCATCTACAGTAACATTTTCTTTATCAAATGTTATTGTTGCTATTACATCTTGATCTGTTGTTTCTGTTGTACTATAGCTAATTGTTGCTACTGGTAATGTTCTATCAATCCATGTAACTACCGCTTTTGCTGTTCCTGTATTTCCTGCTTCATCTACAAATTCAAATGTAAATTCTCCATTTTTTGTAAATGTATATGTGTCTTTTCCATCATTATTTGTTATTTCTATATCTTCACTTGCTTCTACTAAGCTTGCAACTACTTTTCCATTTGTTTTATTTGTAATATCATATGAAACTGTTGCTTTTGGAGCTACTCTATCTATCCAATTTACTATTGCTGTTACAGATCCTGTATTTCCTGCTTCATCTGAATATTCAAATGTAAATTCTCCATTTTCTGTAAATGTATATGAATTCTTTTCTCCATTGTTTGTTATTTTTACATTTTCTTTATCAAATACTACTCCAGCTTCTACATCTTGATTTGTTTTATTAATTGTACTATATATAAGTGTAGGTACTGGTACTACTTTATCTATCCATGTAACTTCTGCTATTGCAACACCCTTATTTCCAGCAGGTCCTGTAAATTCAAATTCATATGAACCATTTTCTGTAAATGTATGAGTATTTCCACCTTCTACAATAACATTTTCTTTATCAAATTTTATTGTCGCTATTACATCTTGGTTTGTTTTTTCTTCTATATTATAGCTAATTGTTGCTACTGGTAATGTTTTATCTATCCATGTAACCTTTGCAGTAGCTGTTCCTGTATTTCCTGCTTCATCTACAAATTCAAATGTAAATTCTTCATTTTCTGTAAATGCATATGTGCTACTTCCACCATTATTTGTTATTGTTACATTTTGTTTATCAAATTTTATGCTAGCTATTACTGGTTGATTTGTTGCTTCTATAATATTGTATGAAATACTAGCTTTTGGAGCTATTTTATCTATCCAATTTACTGTTGCTACTGCTGTTCCTCTATTACCAAGTTCATTTTCAAATTCAAATGTAAATGTTCCATTTTCTGTAAATGTATATGTGTTTGAACCATTATTATTTGTTATTGTAATACCATCTTCTGTTTCTAAAGTTGCTACTACATTTTGATTTGTTTTATCAGTAATATTATATTTTACTGTAGCTTTTGGAATTGTTTTATCTATCCAGTCTACTCTTGCTGTAGCTACACCTTCATTTCCATAAGGTCCTCTAAATTCAAATGTAAATTCTCCATTTTCTTCAAATGTGTATGATGTGCTTCCATTATTATTTGTAACAACTGTTCCTTCTCTATCAAATGTAATTGTTGCTGTTACTGCACTATTTGTTGTTTCTGTTATGTCATATGTTATTGTAGCATTTGGTAATGTTTTAATTATCCAATCTACTGTCGCTGTTACTGTTCCAGAATTTCCATAAGGTCCTACAAATTCAAATGTGAAGTCACCGTTTTCTGTAAATGTATATTTATTGCTTCCTTCATTGTTTGTAACTCTTGTACCTTCTCTATCAAATGTTACTGTTACAGTTACATCTTTGTTTGTTGGATCTGTAATATCATAAGTTAATGTTGGTGTTGGTAATGTTTTAATTATCCAATCTACTGTTGCTACTGCTGTTCCTTTATTTCCTTCACTATCTTCAAATTCAAATGTGAAACTTCCATTTTCTGTAAATGTATATGATGTACTTCCATTGTTATTTAATACTATTATTTCTGTACTTGGATTTACTAATGTTGCTACTACATCTTGATTTGTTTTTTCTGTTGTACTATATTGTATTTCTGCTGTTGGAACTACAACTTCTTTCTTTGTTGTATCTTCATAGAAGTTAAACATTCTTGCTCCAACGTGTCTCTTTGCACTTGTATAAGAAGTATTTGTACCTGTTATTTTTACATATCTTACTTTTACTGATTCATCAAAATCTATTGTTTTTGTATTTTGATTATTTGCCCAACCTGTTATTTCTGCAATTGGTGTAAATGTTTCTCCATCCATACTTCCTTCAATTGTACCACCAAGTATTTTTCCATTTTCACTATGTGGCACATAATCCATTGCACTTAAGTATACTGCACTATCAAATTTTACTATTATATACTTTTGTGTATCTGTACCTGATGATGAGTTTAACCATCTAGTGTTATAGTTACCATCTAAAGCATTTACCGCTAATCCGTTTTGTCCTCTATCTTCTGCTGAAACACTTGCTAATGATAAGTTTTTAACTGGTATATATTTTCTTGTATCTGCTTGATTATCATCTGTAAATGTAAATTCTACTACATCACTTGCAGCAAACACATTTCTTGCTTTTTGTCTAATTAAAAGTTTAGCATCTCCTTCTACTATTGGTTCTTCTTCTGAATAGTCTTTCCATCCATCATTGCTTCTTGTATTTCTTTCAATCTTCCACTCTAAACCATCTGTATTACCTATACCAATTAATCTATTTTCTAAATCATTTAAATATGCTGTAATTGTAGGTGTAGTTGAACTTTGAATATTTATAACGTACTCAACATTATTGATACGTAATTTTATTTTGTCATCTCCATTTACTTGTTCTATTTCTTCAGCTGTTAAAGTTTGCTCATCTGATGTTCCTCTTTTCCAAGTTTCTCCACCATCTAAACTGTATTCCCAATCTGAACTTTTAAATTCGTCCTCTAATACTATTTTTTTAGCATTTTCTCCATCAAATGAGAATGATGCTGCTTTTTTAACTGTTGTATCTTCATATAGGTTAACTATTGAAAGTGATGCAAATATTCCATATCCGTCCATTTCAATTTTTACGTATTGTCCTGATATGCTTTCATCAAATACAATTCTCTTTAATTCTTCATCTTCACCTGCATTTTCTATTCTTCCTGCTTCTATCCAATCTTGATTATTATCACTTATATATACTCTAGCATTTCTTATATAGCAAGGATCATCATTTCTATATTTCTTTTGAACATATTCTAATGCTGATATATATTTGTTTTCATCAAGTTTTATTGTGTAGAAAGCTCCTGTATTTGCTATACTATATCTAAAGTCTGTATGCCATAATGTATTACCATTTCCATCTATTGCATTTTGTGCATAATATGGTCTACTACTATCTACTGATTGATTTACATATCCTCCTACTGATAAATGTTCAATTGGTATATATTGTTGTTTTGCAGTATTTGTATTTTCTGTAAATTGAAATTCTATTGGATCACTTGCTGTATTATTTCCATTAGCTATTGCTCTAATATATAATTTTTTAGTTCCTTCAACTATTGGATCTTCTGCTGTGTAATCTGTCCATGTAGTTGTACCTTCTATTTGCCATTCAAGACCATTTTTATTATTTGTACCTATCAATCTATTTTCCCAATCATTTAAATAAGTTGAAATTGTAGGTGTATCTGTTTTATTAATTTTTATTGTATATTGTGTAGTATTACCATCAAAACGCATTTTGATTTGATTCTCTGCACTAATTTGGTTTACTTCTGTTTCTGTTAATTGATGTTCGTCGCCACTTCCATTTTTCCAAGTCGCTCCTCCATCTAAACTATATTGCCAACTTTGACCTTTAAAGTCATTATCTAATATTATCTTTTTAGCGTTATCTCCATCAAATGAGAATGTTCCTACAATTCTTACTGTAGTATTCTCATAAAGGTTAAACATTTTTGCTGTAATAAAACTGTTTTGTGTTCGTTTTCCTACTATTTTAACATATTGTGCTTTAACTGGATCAAAATCAACTGTTTTTGTTGTAACATCATTTGTGTTTGCATATGTCCAATTTGTTCCTGATACTACTTCTGTCCAGTTTTCTCCATCAAGACTTACTAATATTTGTGCACTTTCAATCTTTCCATTTCCACCTGGAGCTGGGAAGTATTCTAAGGCTGTAAAGTTTTTAACTTCATCAAATTTAAATACTATAAATTTATCTGGATCATTTCCATTCCAATTTGAATGCCAACTTGTATTTATGTTACCATCAATCGCATATCTTGCATATCTTCCTTGACCTGATGCTTCTGTTGAAAAAGCATGTAATCCTACATGATCAATTGATATATATTTTCTTGTATCTGGATCTGTGTTTGTTGTAAATGTGAATGTACTTTCTGTTTTACTTTCCAAACGAGTTCCTGTTGCTCCAACTTTAACTGTTACTGTTTTATCTCCTGATAAATCAGGTTCTGCTACACTATATAATGTCCAAGGATCATTTTCATTTAATTTCCACATCATTGTTGGAGTTGCTGCAATTAATTTATTTTCCCAATCATTTGCATATAATGTACTTGGTAACCCTGCTGACTCTTGAATATCTATTTTATATAAGTTTTCTTCATTATAATTTACACCAACTATATGAATATAAATATCATTTTCAGCTGTAATTGATGCAATTTCTTCTGGTGTTAATAATAATTTATGTTCTTCATCTCCTGTAAATGAAACTTCATTCCAGTGTTCTAATCCACCTGTTGGATTTCCATCTAAACAATAATCCCAACGAACTCCGCTTCCATCAAAACGACTTCCTAATACAATTTTATTAGCATCTTCTCCATCAAATGAGAATGTTGCAATTGTTGTATCCAATGTTCCAAGTATATAATTTGCCATTGTTCTTGTAAGTGATGGTTGATATACTGTATAGCTATCTGCTGTATTATTTGGAGTTGCTTTTCCTTCATTTAATATTCTTGTTTGTAAAAGTGTAAATCTATATTCATTTTCAACACTTACCATTTTTGGTTTAATTAGGTTTGTTAAATGATACATTGGTAATGGGAAGTATTTTAAAGCTTCAGCCATTTCCTCAGCTAAATCATAAAAATCATTTTCTGTTTTTTCTGGATTTGCACAATATGCATTATATAATCCATACCATGCATCTATATTTATTGATTGTACTTTTAAAGCTTCTCTATAAATTTCTTCTTGTTTTACTGGGTCATCTGCATAAACTTTTGCTTGCATCATTATTTTTTGGCATTTTTCTAAGTTTGCTTGGTCATTCATTGCTTCTTGAGATAATGCCATATATACTACTGAATATCCTCTACTATAACTTGCATTTCCCCATCCTAAAGGCATTCTCTCACCTTTTTCTGATTTTGTCCAACCACTTACATCATTATCAAGTCCCCAGTATCCTTTACCATTAGAATCCTGTGTATAGTAAACAATAGCTGCGTGTCCTGGTTGACCAATAACTGCTGCGGGTATACCATGTACCCCACGTATACAAGCACCAGATTTTGATATACCACCACAAACAGCACCTGTACCAAATTTATTTCTAAAATTCATCCATTGTTTGTAAACTTTATTGCTTGATGTACCACGTGTAATTCCATAATTTGGTGCGTCTGGATTATTTAAGTCAGGCCACATCAATTTTTTTACTACATTTCCATCTTCATCTAATACTTTATTTCCATTTTCATCTTTTAATGGAACACTAAATAACTCATTAAAATATTCATAATTTGCATCATCATAAAATATCGGATTTTGATAATTTGGATATACATATGCCAAATAAGAGTGTGGTGTTAATAATGACCAAACACGACTTGGAGCTTCATCAATTTTTGATTGTGTATATTCATTAAGCCATAATATCTCTTCATCATCTATATTTGTTTGTAATACAAAACGCATTTCCTCTATAGTGTAACTTTCAAACCAAGGTGTTATATCAGCATTTGCTGCTGCTCTAAACTGACCATTATTATATAAATCTTTATAAAGTTTATAACGTACGACTGCATCTGACTGATTTACTTTAACTGAAGATTGCATCCATAAACCTATTCTTGTAGAATGTGTTAATGAAAGTGATATCACCATTCTTTTATATAAATCACCTTTTGTTATAGGTGCATCTGGTCTTCTATTATGCAATCTTCTTATACCTTCATCTGATATTGGTTCTGTAATATCAAAATCACTTTTATATTCTTTTAGTAATCTTGCAAGTTCAGTTAATGAATTAAAGTAACTACCTGATGGTGTTCCTCCTAATATATAGTAACGAATATTTTCTAAATCATTCATTAACCAATCTATTGCTGCTTTATTATCTTCACTTTCTGTAATAAATCTTTGTAATGCATATTCTCCCAACTTACTTGATAATTCTCTTTGTAACAATAATAATTCGTAATTTGGGTCTGATATATCTTTATTTGGATAATCTTTTATTCTTTGATCATATTCTGCTAAACTTACTACAAGACTATTTTGTTTATCTAAATATTCTTGTGTAACAAACTTAGCATCTGCATATACTGAATGGTCATTACCATTGCTACCATTAGAGTCTGCATATAATTTTAGATAATTTGCATCTCTAATATCAATTTCTACATATCTAGCATTAGCACCTGGTCCTGTTACTGGAGCATTCTCTACTGTTTTTAAATTCCAATTTGTACCATCTGTTGATGTATAAATATAAAATTTAACACCGTTACTTGAGTTTGCTGCAGTTGAATTTAATCCCATATAAGTTGTAAAGTAATCATACTTATCTTTATATGCACTAATGTCATAAACTAAAGTTGAAGTCGCATGTGCCCACATACCTTTATCAAAAGTATAATATGCCCCCTGTACTTTAACTGAAAGTTTTCCTCCTGCACTAGATTTATCTCTTATAAAATCTCCCCAACCAGATCTCGATTGGTTTGCAATATAATCTATATCTGATAAATATAGACATTCACTGCTATTTTCCTCGGTTGCCTGAACACGAGAAGTAAATAAACATAAAAAAATTATTAAAATTGTTAATACCGATAAAAAAATTTTCTTTTTACTTTCCATAAAAAACCTTCCTTCTTATAAATATTATAAACTCATTTTAATACTTCCGTTTACATAACATTCATCATAATTATACCATTATTTTCTAGCTATGTCAACGATTTCCCCTAATATATGTATATTACATTTGTGTTACTTTTATGCATGTACGGAAATAAGTATTTACATAATATTCACTTTTATAAAAAATATAACATCACTACATTCGCACAGTTAAGAAATGTACAATATTTAGTATAACTTTCCTATTATATAAAAAATACAATTAGTCTGTTTTACTAATTGTATCTCTTCTCCTTATTTATTCTTATTATTCTTTAAATTTCTTTTTTAGAATAAATTTTATATGACATTCTATAAGATATATAATATAGAACTCCTACTATTATGGCTGCTATTGCACCGCCGTATCTTTTTAGCATTACTAGAAAATCCTCTAATGTATATGGAGATGTTTTTATTAAAAGAGCTGTAACACCTGAAATTATAGTCATTACTAATACAATAGATATCATTTGAATAATCCTACCCTTTTCTGCACCAAATTTATACATAATTGGAATTTGAATTATCTGTAACACTAACATCCCTAAAAGAGCCCCTACTGATGACATTGATATATCACCTATACCATTTAACGCTTTAGTTTTAAAAAATTGTACTAATATTGCAATAACTGATCCTATTATTGCTCCTATAACTGTCATTATTAATATATACATATATCTTGCTTTTACTATATCTTTTTTGCTAACTGGAAATGAAAGTATATATTTATCTGATTTTGAAAAACTATCATAACTAAAACTACTTATGCCAACCATTCCAAATATTAAAGTAATCATTATTGGTAAAACAGTTGATACTTCATCATTAATTGTGTTAGTTATTAAAAATATTATTACAAGGTAAATCATTGTTGTTTTATATGATTTTATATTCATAAGATCTTTAATTATTAATCCTTTTACAATATTCATATTACTTTTCCCCCTTTATATAAATTACCATTATCTCATCTATTGTAGGTTTATCTATTATTTCAATATCATATTTTTGCTTAAATGATACTTTATCTTCTACTAAAATATCATATTCATATCTATTTTTCTTATATTTTATAAAGTCTTTCTTATCTATTTTCTTAAATTCCTCTTCTGTACATTTAACTATTCCATAATTTTCTATCAATTCATCTTTAGGTTTTGTTATTACAATCTCACCATTATTTATAAAAGTTATATAATCTGCAACTCTTTCTAAATCTGATGTTATATGGCTAGATACTAATATTGAATTTTCTTCGTCTTGTATAAAGTCTTGAAAGATATCAAGTATTTCATTTCTTGCTACTGGATCAAGTCCTGATGTTGGCTCATCTAATATAAGTAACTTAGGATGATGTGATAAAGCCATTGCAATTTTTAACTTCATTTTCATTCCACTTGAATATTCTTTTGTCATCTTATTTTTAGGTAATTTGAATTCTTCTATATACTTAAAATACAAATTCTCATCCCAATTTATATATATGTTCTTCATTATTTTATTTATATCAACTGGGTTTAAATAATCTGATAAAAAACTATCATCTAATACAACTCCTATCTCCTCTTTAACTTGTTTTTCATTTTCTTTATTATCTAAGTTAAAAATTTTTATTTCTCCACAATCTCTATCTATAATATTTAAAATAGATTTTATTGTAGTAGACTTGCCTGCACCATTCTCACCAATTAAACCCATTATCATACCTTTTGGTAATTCTAGATTTATATTTTTAAGTTCAAATCCATTATATTTTTTACTTAAATTTCTAACTTCTAAAACATTCTCCATTTAATTTTCCTCCTCATATAAATAATCAAACAATTCTATAATATCTTTTTTACTAATATCTGTTATTTTAGCAATTTTAATGATTTCCTCTAAATGCCCTTCTATTATCTTTATTTTTTCTTCTTTAATTAACTCCTTGTTCCTTGATATTACAAAACTACCTTTTCCTTGTACAGTTTTAATATATCCTTCGTCTTCTAGCTCATCATAAGCCTTTTTTACTGTTAACACACTAATTCTCAAATCTTTTGCTAAATTTCTAACTGATGGCAAAGCTTCTGAAGATTTTAATTCATTTGAATTTATTGCTCTTTTCATTTCTTTTTTTATTTGTTCGTATATAGGAATTTCACTATTATTGCTTATAATCAAATTCATTTCATCACCTCTTTATATATAACAGTATATAACAGTACATAACAGTTGTCAATATATTTTTATATTTTCTTTAATACTTGCTGTTTTTAGCTTCACATAATAGAAAATATATAAAATCTATAACAAAACTTGGTCTATTTCATAAACTATATTGATAGGTAATTTCTATTATCTATTAAAGGAGGAAATTATTTATGTGTAACTGTAATTGTAATTGTATAATTAGAGCAATTATAGGTGCTATTATAGGAATAATTATAGGTATACTATATTACCTTGCATTCATTCCTAGTATAATAGTAGCTATTTGGATTGCCTTTGGAATTTCAATTTTAAGTCTTATAATACTTGCTATAATTTCTGTTTTCGGAAGAGAAAAAACAGAAAGATGTGTATGTAAAAATGGAAAATGCTTTACTATATCAATAATAGGAACTATTGTTACAAGTATTGCTGCATTAGGAATAACTCTTGCTACAGGTGTTATATCAAGAGCTATTTTAATAGGACTTGGTGGATTTTTCTTTGCATTTTTATTAGTAAATCTAACAGAATTCTTAATATGTTTAACTAAAGCAAATTGTAGATGCAAATAAACTTTAATCACAAATTGATATGAAACTTTTATTTTAGTAAGTATTTATCTAAATATCCTACTAAAATAATTACCAAAATAAGCTTTTGCAAATAATATTCTTTAATATGAATATTATTTTGTGAAAGCTTTTTTATTTATTAAGAAAGTGCTTCTCAAATATTTGTTTACATATTGCTATATATACTATTTTTTAATATTGACAAATAAAATATAGTAGTATATAACCATTATAGTTAGAAATAATATTAATATTATCTATTATAATAGGAGGGAAATATGATAAAACACATAAATGCAGATACATTTGAAAAAGATGTATTAGAAAATAATAAATTAGTTTTAGTAGATTTTTTCGCTACTTGGTGTGGTCCATGCCAAATGTTAGCACCTGTTTTAGAAAAAATCTCAAATGAAAGAAATGATGTTGTAATAGCAAAAGTAGATATAGATGAAAACATGAAAACTGCTATAAAATATGGTATAGATGTAGTACCAACATTAAAAATATTTAAAAATGGCAATATTGTAAACTCTCTAGAAGGTTTTAGAAGTGAAAAAGAGCTTATAGACGAAATAGAAAAACATTTATAATTTAGTATTAATAGAAGAAAGGAATTAATCAATTATTAATTGATTATACGAAAAGAATGAAAGGTTATATTTTAAATCCAGATAAAGAATATGTAAATAAAATATTAGAAGGAATCTATAGAAAAAATGGTCACTGCCCTTGCAGAGTAGTATCTGATGAAACTACATTATGTCCTTGTGATGATTTTATACAAAAAGGAATTTGTAAATGCAATTTATATGTAAAAATAGAAAATCAATAATTATCTCATAGTAAACTTAAGGTTCAATTAAAGTTAAAATAAAAGTGCATACAAAATTTTTGTGTGCACTTTTATTTTATTCTTCTATAAATAATGCTTTTGCTATGTAAGGCAAAACTTTTTCTGTATCATACCAACCAGATGGACTCTTATTTTCTTCTCCATTTGGATTTGATACATATATTTTATTATCTCCATCTGTTGCAAGAAGTACCATATAATGTGATTTTTCCGTCCACCTTGCATCTGGATTATCCCAAACACATATTAAAATTGGTTTGTCCTGTTTTAACTGTTCAATAACTGCTTTCTTTGAAAAATATACTGTACTATAATAAAAATCACTACATTTTATTCCAAATGTGTTATTTAATTCTTTAGGAATATCATCACCTGCTAAATGTGGACTATACTCTTTTCTTAAGTCTTCTGGAGTTTTACTTTTTCCATATGCACTTGCAATAATTGCCATTGATGTTATACCGCAGCCATTTTCTTCCATTGTTCCGCCCCAATATTCTCTATCTTTCCAACTAGAACTTCCACCTTGTTTATACTCTTTATACTCTTTTTTATTATCTGTTATAAAAATAGTATTATATCCATCTTGATTTTTAACTTTTTCTTGACCTACACCCGAATAATTCTTATTTTGGGCTTGTCCCACATTTTTTATATCAAATTTCAAATACTTTTTAGCTACACTAGAAACAAAAAAAAGAATAATCAAAAGTATTAATAATTTAATAATCTTCCTAATAAAGCTTTTACTTCTTTTTCTCATATTATTACCTCATAAAATATATCTTAATTATATTTTACAAGTAATTTATTAATATTTTATTAACACTTGATTAATCTTTTCTTAATATTATATATCTGGTTCATCATCTTCTTGAGTAGAGCTACTATCTGCATCTCCACTAAAAGCATCATTAGATATGTTAGTAATTTTACTATTTTTTCTCTCCTGCTCTTTTTCTCTATTATTCTTCATATTTGATATTGCTATAGCTTCTGAAACAATAGCTTTCGGAATAAAATGATTATTTTTGCTGCTTACCTCCTCATTATTCCCATGCTTCTTCTCTTGTTCTTTTTGTATCTTCTTATTTTTTAAATTTTCTTTTACTCTGTTTTTAGCTGACTCTATCCTATTTTTTATAAAATCAATAGCTGTTTTTATACCAGCTGAAACTGCTGTAAAAGCAGAAACTTTAGCTAGTGCAATACTTGCTTTTGATTCTACTTGTGAATCAATATTTGTTTCTTCTAAAGGTTCTTCATAATCTCTAGTACTTTCTAGTTCTTCAATTTCTCTTGCCAAATCCTCTGCTATTTGCATCCCCTCAATTATCAATTCATCACTTGTTAAATCTCCAAAATCTACATCTTGCTCAGATAAAGCATCAACATTTTTTATAAAATCTGCAACATTAGTAATTTTAGATATATCACTCATTGCATCTAAATTCATGCTATTATCATTATCAACAAAAATAGCATAAACAGACCCTTTTTCTGAAGCCTCACTTCTAATCATATTTTCCATTACTGATGCTAAAATAGGATTATTTTTTTTATAATTCATATACTCTTTACTTATATATGAAATATATTTTGGATCTCCACTAGATATTATTTTATTAATATTAGAAATATATTTTTTTATTTCTTCGTCTTCTGTCATACAACAAATTTCCTTACAAAATTTTATATTATTATATCATTCCTATATATTCTTTGGAAGTAATATTTTAAAACTAGTTCCCTTACCATATTCACTATCTAAAGTAATTTCTGCTCCATGTAAGTCTAATATTTCTTTTACAATAGCAAGACCTAAACCACTTCCTTCTGTAGAATGTGATTTATCAACTTGATAAAATTTTTCAAAAATTCTTTCTTGTTTTTCTTTTTCTATTCCTATTCCATTATCTTTTATTTCTACTATTGCATACTCTTTGTTTTCATCTAATATTACTTCTATTTTTCCATTTTCATTATTATATTTAATTGCATTATTTATTAAATTTATCCATACTTGTTGAAGCAAATCTTCATTTCCCAAAATCTTAATATTTTTTTCATTCATACTTATATCAATATTTTTATCTTCTAATTTTTGATTTAATATTATTATACATTTTCTAATTTGTTCATCTAATATAATCGCTTCGTTTTTATTGAAAAATTCTCTGTTTTCAATTTTAGAAAGATTTTGTAAGTTACTTGACAAATTTGCTAATCTTTCAGATTCTTCTATAATTATTGATATATATTCTTTTTTATCTTCTTCTGATATATTCTCATCTTCTAAAAGCTTTGCAAATCCTTGTATAGAAGCTATAGGAGTTTTAAATTCATGCGAAATATTACTTGTAAATTCTTTACTTAAATATTCTATACTGTTTAACTCCTTAACCATTTTATTAAAATTTCTAGTTAATTCTCCTATTTCATCTTTTCTATTTGTTTCTAGCGTTATTGTAAAATCTCCTTTTGCTACACTTTTAGTCGCATTATTTATTTTCTTAATTGGATTTATAATATGTCTTGCTACTATAATTACTAAGAGTATTCCTATTATTGAAGCAATCACTAAAGTTTCTATAACTCCTGATATCAAGTCTTCTAATACTTTTCCATTGTTTGTAATATCTTCATCTAAATTAATTGTTATGTGTTGATTTTCTATTAACTCAAATAAATATATTCTAGCATATCTAAAATATATACTTGTTATTAAAAACATAAATATTAATATCATTATAAAAGCTATAATAATATATGAGTATAGTGATCTTTTTTCTCTCATAAAATTTTATTCCTTTCTCGCTTTACTCATAATAATAGAACAAAAGTGGACATTATGAAAATTGCAAAAAAAAACTTATTGCAAATGTCCACGTCTTTGTTCGCTGTGCATAACTTATCTGTAGTTCACTTCGTTTCACACAGCTAAGAAATGTACAAAGTTGCCGAAGGCTTTATTTTATAGGAAATGCAGAGCACTTTTCTATAAAATAAAATATTACAATTAATCTGTTATTTTTTTATTATGGCTTTATATCCAATCCCTCTTATTGTTAAAATCTCAAATTCTTTAAAACTTTCAAATTTTTCTCTTAATCTTTTAATATGAACATCTACTGTTCTTTGTTCTGAATCACTTTCTAATCCCCATATTTCATCTATTAATTCTTGTCTTGTAAAAATTTTATTAGGATAACTTAATAGCTTATATAAAAGTTGAAACTCTTTTTGAGGAAGCTGAAAAACTTCTTTTCCTTTTGTTAGTGTATACTCATCATAAGAAAGAACTACATCATTTATTTTTAATTTTCTTTGATTTACTATATTTGCTCTTCTAAGTAATACACCAACTCTTAAAATCATTTCATCCATGTCTATTGGTTTTACCATATAATCATCAACGCCAAGCAAAAAACCTTGTCTTTTATCATCTATAGTATCTTTTGCTGTTACAATAAGAATAGGAACTAAATAGTCTGCTTGTCTTAATTCTTTCGTAAGTTCATAACCATCCATATTTGGCATCATTATATCACTAATTATCAAATCTATATGATTTTTATCAATTATATCTAAAGCAATTTTACCATCTTCTGCTTCTAGTACTTCATAATTGTTTCTTTTTAGATATGTTACCATTAATTTTCTTAGGTTCTTATTATCTTCTACTACTAAAATTTTAAACATTTTGCCTCCTATTTTAGATTATCTTACTGTATACACTCAATACTCTCAATTATTTCTTCTTTTCTTTCTTTTGGCATCTTTTCTTTTATAAAGTATATTATATAAAATGGCAATATTGCTTGCCCTAAAGTCATTACTACTGGGAAAAATTTTCCAGTAACATTATATATAACTTCCATTGGTGTATTAGGGAAATTCTGTGATATAAACATAAAGTTTGTACCTAAAATTAAATTAACTATATATGCAATAATTCCTAAAAATACTATTAAACCAAAATAATATTTTATATCACTTTTATTATATTCTATGTAATCTGTCAAGTTAATTAATACTCCTAAGTATACCATAATTCCGTGTAAAACAAAACTTTGTATACTTATAAAATGCCACATTGGATAATTAGTAAGTGATGTAAGTGGTACAAGCATAAAACTAGCTCCTGCTACAATTCCACCTGTTGCAAGAAATACATCTCCAATTCTTTTAATAATCCCTTTACCAAAAGCACTCATCAATCCTGTATATAAAATTAAACTACAAAAATAAAGTGGTATATATGTATTTGGATTATTAGCATTTCCTGACCAAAAATTAAAAATTATTTTTATAATTTCTAGTCCCCATAAAAATATTGTGCAATTTTTAATTATATTTTTTATTTCTTTTTTTCCCTTATATAATGAAAAATGTAAAGCTGTTATAATCCCAAATATTGTAACACTAAGTAAAATTAAGTGTCCAATAGAAAACATACCACATGCATTATATTCCCCTAATTTTGAAAATAATCTCATAATACTACCTCTATTTATATTATATTACTTTTTTGTTTTTTAGTTATCCAAATTAACATTTCATAAATATTATTATTTATGAAAATATGCTAAATCTTTAAAATAATTCCTTTATATTTATCATACAAATTATATCTTCAATTATGTCTATAACTGAATACACAATCATTATTATTCCTATTGTTACTATTAAAGTACCTGAATTTAAAGCTATAAATAAACCACATCCGAACATAATTATTGCTAAAACTAAACTATATATCCAAGCTTTAACTTCTAAATCTCTCATTTTTAAAGCTAAAGTTAATTTTATAAAAGAGCTATAAATTATCCAAATTCCAATAATAATTCTTAAAATAGTTTCAATTGTTGTACTATAATAAATTGTTATAATTCCTATAACAACTGCCATTAATCCATATATTAGTTCATAATTGAAAAGCTCATAATGTTCTTTATATACACAAAAATATTTTATTACTTTTGCTACTCCTATACATATAAAAATAGCACCTAGTACATAAGAAATAACTTTGATTGCAAGCTCTGCTTTCCAAACCAATATTCCACCTAGAATAATGAAAATAATTGATTCTATTATTGAAATAAATCCAGTTTTCTTTAGCATTTTTTCAATGTAATCCATATTTCTTTTCCTCCTAAAAATTTACATATATCTACATTTTTCGATTTTATTAGATTAAATTTATCATTTGATTGTGAACTTAATATGAACTTTTTATTAATTTTAATAGGAACAAAAGTGGACATTATGAAAATTGAAAAAGTTAAAGAGGCGTTACCTTTAAAGTAACGCCTCTCATTTTTTATACTCAGTTCAAGTTTAAATATTTGATTTCACTAATTCTAATATTTCTTTAGGAAGATAATTTGAAACATCTTTACCATTTTTCATAAGTTCAACAACTAAGCTTGAACTTATATTTCCTAGTTTTCCAGCTCTTATATAAATCGTATCTATCCCTGATATTTCTTCATTTATTGATGCCATGTTTTCCTCATATTCATAATCCATACCATTTCTTATTCCTCTTACAAAGAAATTAGCTTTATATTCTAAAGCAGCATCAACAGATAAATTATCATAAGTTATAACATATACATTTAAAAGATTTTCTCTTTTTAATACTTCTTCTATAGCTTTCTTCATTAAATTATTATCATATCTTGGTTTTTTATTTTGGTTTATTCCAATTCCTATATAAAGTTTATCAAACATTTTACTTGCTCTTTGAACAACATGTAAATGTCCATTAGTAAATGGTGAAAAACTCCCAGTATAAAATCCTATATTCATAAAAAATTCCATTCCTTTTATTTTATATTAAATATATTTTTTATTATATCATCTACTAATATTTTTCTCAATTTCTTTTGATTTTACTAATAGACATTATTTGTTACTCAAATAGATATTTACATTTTATATCCTAAATCTACCTCTAAAGTAGTTTCTCTTTCACCTCTTTTAATTGTTAAATTTACTTTTTCTCCTGGTGCTTTTGTATAAATATATTTTTTTAAATCATTCATTTTATTTATTTCTATATCATCAATTCTAGTAATTATATCTCCAACTTTTATATCTTTATTAAATAAAGGACCATCAGTTAAAATAGTTGCAACATATACTCCACTTTGTATATTAAGATTTGAATCTAAATATGGTATAACTTCTTTATCATAACCATAAATTCCTAAATACGCTTCATCAAATTTTCCATTTTGAACTAATTTTTCTAATATAGGTTTTATTATATTAATTGGAACTGCAAATCCAATTCCTTCTGCATCACTTATCTTTACAGTGTTTACACCTATCAATTCTCCATTTGTATTAATTAATGGTCCACCACTATTTCCCTCATTTATTGTTGCATCAGTCTGAATCAAATCTTCCATATAATTTCCTTGGTCACCCTCTTCAATTTTTATAGTTCTATCAATTCCACTTATTATTCCTTTTGTTACTGTTCTTTGAAACTCAATTCCTATAGGATTTCCAATTGCATATACCTCATCAGCTAAATTTATATTATCAGAATCAGCAAGTTCTATATAGTCTAGATTATTAGCCGTTATTTTTACAATAGCTAAGTCTAAATTTGCATCTGACCATACAACAGAACCATTATAAGTAATACCAGATTCTACTGTAACATAACAATTACTATATTTATTTCCAGCAACATGCTGATTTGTTAGTATATACCCATTATCAGACAAAATAATTCCACTACCTAAACCAAGTTTTTCTTCAGAACTATTTAAAAAAATAGAATTTCCATTTGTTTGAAGTTTTGATATTCCAACAACACTTTTTACCACAGAATTAATCATTCCTGTTGTATCTTTTTCCACATTTTGTTCAATATCTGTTGATAATTTACTAACATCATAATTCGTAGTAGTAGTTTTCGTTTCTTCACTAGTAGAATCTAATTTTATTATTAAAACTCCTAAAAGAGCTATTATCGTTATCATAAATGCAATTATTATAAATTGTCCCTTTTTTCTATCACTTTTACTTTCATAATACATATATCTCATTCCTTTCTAAAATATTTTTCCAATTTTTTCTTGTTTTATACATCATTATTTTTTTATATTTTGCACATACTAAAAGTGTGTATCATACATATTTACTTATTTATTAAATAATGATAATATGTAAGTATTAAAGGAGTTATATATGATTTCAAAAAACATAAATCAAACTAAATTAAACAATTATAAAGTTATTATAGATGCTCTAAAAGCTACAGATGTATATACAAAAGGTCATTCTGATAGAGTTTCTGGTTATTCAGTTCTAATTGGTAAAAAACTAGGACTTTCAAAATTAGATTTAGAAAACTTAAGAGTTGGTGGATTATTCCATGATATAGGAAAGTCACAAATTTCTGACTCTATTCTATTAAAAAATGGAAAACTAACTACTGAAGAATATTCAGAAATGAAAAAACATCCTATTATTGGAAAAGATATACTTTCAAACGCAGAATTATTTGAAGATATATTACCTATTGTAATGTATCATCATGAAAGGCTTGATGGAACTGGATATCCTTATGGTCTTACAGACAATCAAATTCCATTACTTGCAAAAATTGTTTCTGTTGCAGATGCCTTTGATGCAATGACAAGTAGACGCTCTTATCGAGATGAATTAGATTTAGGTTATGTTAAAAATGAACTAATATTAAATTCTGGAACACAATTTGACCCAATCGTTACAAAAGCTTTTCTTGATATTTTAGAAAATAATTATGAGAAAATAGAAAAAATCAAAAGTAGTTATTAATATTAGAATTATATATATTAATTTAAGGAGGAAAAAATATGATAATTAGCGAACTAAAAAAAGACGCAAAAATCAAATTAACAGGTGGTTATGGAAAATCAGTTTTAATTTATATACTTTATTTTGTTTTTATATTTCTAACATCTCTTTTAGGTGTATATATTAAAAGTGATTTAATATACTCAATATATCAAATTATAGTTTTTATTTTTACTGTACCTTTCTCATTTGGAGTAGTTGCATCCATTATGAAAATTACTCGTAATGATGATGTTAATGCCACAGATTTTATAAAAATAGGATTTAAAAATATTAAAGGTATTTGGAGAACTGTTGGAAGAACATTTTTAAAATTGATTATACCAATTTTGCTTTTAACTGCAAGTTTTGTATTTCTATTTTCTTTATTTATACAAAATTTTGTAAATCTTTCAAGTAGCTCTGTTCATACAATTACTATTTCAGACCTTTCAAGTCCTAGTTTTATAATCGCTTTTGCTATAGTAATAATAGCAATTATATATGCTATATATAAATCTCTTTCATATTCATTATCTTACTACATTCTTTTTGATAATCCAGAATGGACTGGAAAACAAGTAGTAGAAAAAAGTAAAGATTTAATGAAAGTCAATAAACTTAATCTAGTTTTATTAACACTTTCTTTTATAATTTGGTATATGGTTATTTACTTAATAGGTACTTTTTTATCTTATATTATAGGTTCTATATCAATTATAATAGTAACTTTACTATCTATTTTATTAGTACCTTATATTACTGCAACAACAATTTGTTTTTATGAAGAATTATTAAGTTCTTCTGAAACTACTAAATAGCAATCATTAATTATATACTTTTCACATAATTGCTTTTGATGAAAAATTTACATAAATAAACTTGTGTATCAAGTTAGTGAAACTATTATTTATTAGAAATGTAAAAAGCGAGCTTAAAATATTTTAAGCTCGCTATAATTATATATATAAGTAACTTACATTTTTCCATTAAAATTAATCTTCTAAATAGAGAATTTTTATATATAAAATATTTTATTAATTTATTGTACTGGCACTGGCGCTTCCACTGGTACTGGAACTGCTTCTGTTTGAACAGCAACAGGACCTCGTCTAATTATTGTTTTCATTGGATTATAAGTATCATTAGATATTACCTCTTTTGATACAACTGCTCCATTTAATCTTTTTTCTATTGATGTTGTAACTTTATATCCAGCATGGCCTGCTTGAACTACCACCTGTCTACCTGGTGCTAAAGTTGGATCATCTACATAAGATGTACCATATGGTATTGATTGAGTAGTTACTGGTAATATTCTTATTTCATATTCATTTTCTTCTGGCATACCATGCATTTTAAATTCTGCTATTCCATTTTTTACAGATGCTTCAATTTTTATTGGATAAGATCTTGAATTTTTAAATCTAAAATCAATTGCACCATATACTACTGTAGCATCTCTTCCTGCTGCAACATATGAAGTTGTATATGAATGATTTCTTCTTTCTACTATTTCTAAATTTGCTAAAAGAACTGCATTATATAATGTTGATGAAATTTGACAAATTCCACCAGCTAATCCATCAACCACTCCACCATCAGCATAAATCTTAGCATCTCTATATCCATCTTCAACTGTTCTTTTTCCAACTACTTTATTAAATGAAAACTCTTCTCCTGGCATTAAAACCTTTCCATTAATTTTTTCAGCAGCTATTGCTAAATTTGTACTTCTGTTTCTATTACTTGCATCATATTTTGTACTAAATTCAGAAATCAAATATGGAAATGCTTCTGTGCCTAAATCATTTATCGTTTTTCCTGCTTTTGTTATTTTTAAAGGAATTGTATATTCGTCTTTATCTTCTGAAGCTATAATATTTTTAGCTTCATCAATAGAAATATTAAAATCAATTCCATCTACATCTGCATAAATTTTATATGGCTCTGTTTCATAATATGCATCTTGAGGCTCTCTACGAATTTCAGAATAAATTTTATCTATATCTATAGAAGCTGATTTTACATCAACTACTGGTATATCAATAATTTGTTTATAATCTTCTTTTACTACTTCATTAATATCTCTACTTGAAATAGATTCCAGTATCATGCCTTTTAATTTTTCTTTATCTATTTGTATTCCATCTTTACCTTTACTGATTATTAATTCATCTTCTTCAATGTAATAGTTTGGCTCAACTACAATTCCAGGCATTTTAGAATTTATATCATCAATAAAATTATTTAAAAATTCTTCATTATACATATAATTAATATTTATATTTTTCTCAAAAAATGGTGTTAATAATAATGTATAATTATTTACAAATATATTTCCACTTCTTCCTACATCATATCCTTTTAGTAAAGCTTCTTCTACATTATATTTATATTCAATTTGCTCTGGACTTAATGTAATTTTATATTCTTCTCCATAATGTAATTCTATTTCTGGAACAAGTTCTGAATTAACTGATGCATTTATTTTTTCTCTTGCTTCATCTAATGTTAATTCTGAAACATCTATATTTCTAATTTTAACTCCTTTAGTAAAAATATTACTATTCATATTAAGTAAAGAAAAACATATTGAAAATCCTAATATTAAAAGTATAAATAAAATAACTAATACTATAAAAAATATTTTTATTCTTCTATTTTTTATCATCTTTTTTACGTAATCAGGTTTTTCATTAGGATTAAGAGGTTCTTTTTTCTCTTGTTTTACTATTTTTTCCTCTTTATTTTCTTTTAATTTTTCATCATCCTTAGTATCTTGGTTTTCTTTTTTAGTTTTATTTGTTTTCTTTTTATTTGTATTTTGAGAAGTTTCGTTTTCTACTACTTTTTCCTCATCACTTTTTTTATTTTCTTCATTATTACTTGATTTTGCGCTATTTTTATTTGTAGTAGAACCTTTTTTTGTTTTACTAGAAGTTTTTTTAGAAGTACTTTTTTTAGTACCACTTTTATTTTTAGAAGAACTAGAAGATTTTTTTCCTACTTCTTTTTTATCTTCATGTGTACTATTTTCATTAGAAATATCAGCCTGTTTTATATTTTTCTTATTTTTAGCAGTACTACTATTGGTATCTTTATTTTTTTCTAAAGTTTCTGTTTTCTTTTTTGAAGTATTATTTTCCTTAAGTACTGTACTATCTTTTTTTTCCTTTGAATCACTACTTTTTTTAGTTTCTTCATTTTTTACTTTTTCTTTTGAAGTTCCTTTTTCTTTTTTAGATGTTTTTGGTTCTTCTTTTATTTCAAAAAGTCCGCACTTCTAATCTATTATTACTATTTACTTTTTCTACTTTATTTTTTTTAGAAGTATTACTTTTTTTTGTATTACTTGATTTCTTCTTTTTAGCAGCTGCAGCCATTACAAGTCTTCCTTTCCGCAATAATTTCGTTACTAATCTTATCATATGTTGTTTTTTTCTGCAATATTTTTTTTACCTATAGACAACAAAAAAAATTATATATATAATAACTTAATAAATATTGTATTCATTAAATATGATAGTATTATTTATTTTTTTTATTTAATAAAATTTTCGTCAAATTTTATAGAACAAGTGAGGTACTAAAAAATATGATAGGAAACATGATTTCAAAAATCAGAAAAGAAAAAGGAATAACAAAAACACAACTTGCAAATCAAACAAAAATCAATATTGGTCATTTAACTCATATTGAAAAAGGTGATAGAAATCCTAGCCACAAAGCTTTAAAATCAATATGTTATGCTCTTAACATTCCTTATCAGCAATTATTATATACATATGATAAAACTCTTTCAGAGGAACAAATTGAATATAAATATATAGATCATATATCATATAATCAGGTTCCTGCAATTTCAAAAATAGATGAATATATTGCTTGCCCATATGATTTTTCTAATGCATCTTTTGCCTATAAAGTTCCTGATGATGCTATGGCACCAATAATAAAAGAAGGTTCTTATGCTTTTGTCGAAATCAATGGACTTTTGGATAACAGATGTATCGGTCTTTTTAAATTAAATGACGAATACCTAATTCGTAGACTTATGTATAAAAACGATAAATTTGTTCTACGTGCTGATAATAAAGAAGTTAAAGATATCACTGTCAATTCAAAAGACAATTTTCAAATTATAGGAAGAGTATATATTTAGTAAAATTTTACAACTTTATTACAAAATTATGTACTTTTTGTAATATTTTAAAAGTTACTTGAATAAAAACACCTTTAATACTATAATAATTTTAGTCACATACTTAAGAGGAGTAATTTATGGAATTAGTAAAAAACATATTCTTCAATACTGATAAATTAACCCCTAATACCACTGTAAAAATATCATATACAGGAAAATTCTTTCAAGATGGTTCAACAAATGTATATATTCATTATGGATTTGGAAACGAGTGGGAAGGTCTTGTAGATGCCGAAATGGTAAAAACAGAACTTGGATTTCAGATTGAAGTTGATTTAATAGATAAAGAAACATTTAATTTTTGTATAAAAAACGAGAAAGATGAATGGGATAATAATGGAGGAACAAATTACATATTTCAAATAGAACATCCTGAAAACTCTTTATTAGTTATAGATAACTTAGGAAGAAAACCTTCAAAAAGATTACGCAAATCATACATATTAACTAAAAAAGTAAAACTTGCAATTTATAAAATGCTTATATATATACCTAAGTTAATTACAGGAAATTATAAGAAAAAAACAGAAGAATTTTAAAATATTAAAAGAGGATTAAAAAAATCCTCTTTTTTGTGTACCTATAATTTTATATTACTTTTTCTAAAAAAGTTTAACCTCAGATTATTATACTCTTTCTTCTTTTTTAGCTTTTACATTTAATACTTTTTCTATTTCTTTATCTACTACTATATCATAATCATCTGATAAAGCATTATATAAAACTTGTCCTATGTATCCACCATCTTTAATTTTTTGTTTTAATCTATTTTCACTTATTAATTTTTCCGATATTGCTCTATAATATTGTGGATTTCTCTTTATCTTATAAAAATCTAAATCTTCACTATATACTATATTCATAATATTTAGGGCATCCGAAAAAATGAAATATTGATTTAAAGGTTTTCCTTGAACTATCATTTTACCTATCTCTTCTATTGATACCTCATAATCATCTACTTCTATATCAATATATTTTTCACTTTTATATCTTATATCTCCTATATCAATTGATATATCAAAATTTTTTTCTGAATCTTTATCTGCCATTCTATAAAATCTTTTTCCATTTCTAGTTGCAACTTCAACATATCCTACATAACCATTGTAATGAATTTGTGATTCAGAAATATTATCTCTGCTTAATAAATTATTTACACAAAAATCGCAATATTCTGGAGTTCTTAATAATTCTTCTAAATTAATTCTTCCGTATACATCATCTATAATTGTCATATCTTTATAATATTGATTTACTCTATACCTATAAACTGTTTGCCCATCCATTATATATCTATCAAATGGTTGAATTTCTATTTTACTTCCATCTCTTCTTTGAAAAATATATCTATTTATATTTTCTTTTGGCTCTTGTTTACTATCTTGTTTTTTAGCATAGTCATCATATCTATAAAATTTTGTTCTACCTTCTCTTCTTGTATTACTATTTTGAGTATTATTATTTTGATTTTTTTCATATCTATTTTTTAGTTCTGAATAAATTTTTCTATTGTTTTCTTCTTTAAGAACTGTATAAGCTTCAGATACTTTTTTAAACATTCTCTCAGCTTCTTTTTCATCCTTTTTTCCATCTGGATGATATTTTTTAGCAGCAATTCTATATGCTTTTTTTAATTTTATATCATCAACACTTTCATCTACCTCTAAAATATCGTAATACTCTTTTAATTTATAATATAAGCTTTCTTCCCCAAGCATAATTAAAATCCTTTCACAAATAATAATCTATCTTATGTAATTACTAAACCACCATTTGGAGATATTACTTGACCAGTTGTAAATTCATCTTCAATAAGCCATTTTATGCATCTCGTTATATCTATTGGCTGACCTTTTTTCATAAGTGGTGTCTCCTCTACAATTTGATTCCATACCTCTTCGCCTAAATCTTTATTCATTTCTGTATCAATTGCACCAGGAGCAACAGAATTCACTCTTATATTAGATGGACCAAGTTCTTTTGCTAAAGCTTTTGTCATACCGTCTACACCTGCTTTAGCCATAGAATAATGTACTTCGCAAGAACCTCCTGTAATTCCATATATAGAAGAAATATTTATAATACAACCACTATGATTTTTTATCATATATTTAACAACTTCTTTAGTTGTATAAAACACTGAATATAAATTGGTTTTCATCATTTTATCAAAATCATCTTCAGTAATATCTGTAAATAGCTTTTCTTGTGCAATACCAGCGTTATTGATTAATACATCAATTTTTTTATACTTTTGAATTACGAAATTAATTAAATTATCTACTTCACTCTTTACAGAAACATCTGCTTTAAAAATATCAATATCTATATTTTGTTCTTTTAATTCTTTTTGTAAACTTTTAGCAGCCTCTTCAGATTTATTATAATTCGCTATAACCTTATAACCACTTAAAGCAAGATTATAAGCCATATTTCTACCTATTCCTCTACTCGCTCCTGTTATGACAATAACTTTACTCATTAAATTTCTCTCCTTTAATCTCCCTTTATGTTAATATGGTAATGGTGGATCTTCACTTAATTTAACTACAACTATTCCATCCATAACCTTTACAGAATTTGGTGATGGAAAAATCTCCATCTTTTTATATTCTTCTCCTGTAACAATAGCTCTGTAAACATTTTCATTACAAAAAGTAACATCCATTCCATAAAAAATTCTTATAAAACTACTCCATGTTCCAAGTTGTCCACCATATGTACCATGGAAAACTACATTATTAACAATAGACCCTATTGTATAACTATATAAATTTGATGTTCTTGGATAATTATTATTTCCTACAATTCCACCAAATAATATTGGTGTATCTTTTGTATAATTGGTAGTATTTTCAATTCTATCCATAATACGCATTGTAGTTGAATACGCTTGATTATATGTAAGTTTTAAAGCAGCATAAGATGTATTATCAGCCATATAATATGTCCACATTATAAATACACATGAAATAATAGCAATCCATTTTATTAAAATACCTTTATCTATAATTTCAAATATAGCAAATGAAAAAGGTATAATTAAAATCATTTGTACTGCTGTAAGTGCATACATTTCTGATGTAGGTACTAATATATCTATTATATTTAAACTAATTGGTAATACTATTAGTCCCAATATCACTAAAATACTTCTAATTATTTTATCTTTTTTATCTCTTTTTATGGAAACAATTGCTATTATACTTAAAATCATAAATGCTATAAAAAATATAAAGTAATAAATTTCTCTTTTATAATTTGAATTATATACTATTTCATCTCCTAAAAAGAACATTGCAAAATCTTTATAAGTTTGAACTATAGAAGTTTTTAGATTTAATAAAATATTTAAAATACTTATATTTTCTGAACCTTTATACTAGGCAAACTCTAATCCAGAAATGCTTAACAAAACTTTAGTTGCTAGCACATACATTATTCCACCAACAATAACTGATAATGCTGTTACTAATATATTTTTTAAAATTTCTTTTAAATTTTTCTCATTTCTTAATATGTAAATTATTGAAATCATTAAACATAGTCCAATTGTAACTCCTATATAACTTTGATAAATGCTTAATGATAACATAAAGCAAATACTTGCAAATAAAAATCCTAATTTTCTATTTTTAAATTTATATAAAAATAAGATTACAAGTGTTGAAATCATAAAATTAAAGCAATATGCAAAAGAAGTATATATGTACAGAACTGTTGCTGTAAAAGTTGGCGTTAGCACAAGCATTGCAGAAGTAAATATTATTGATATTTTACTTTTTAAATCAAACAGTTCTACTAAAATAACTGCTGTTATTGCCATAATTATTATGCAAGATATAACGGAAATCGTCGGTATTGCAATAAAACTATTTAATCTTTCTATAAGTTCTATTCCCCATCTTCCAAGTGTAAGTTCCCATGTTCCTGCTCTTGAATACGCTATCGAATTCCATAATCCATCTTGACTCATAATCATTTCTGTTATCATTGTTAAATGGGTTATAATTCCAACTAAAATTGCTGTTATAAAAGCAATTCTTTTTCTAATATCAAACCATTTTAAAAATTTATCTAACATTTCATCTGGAGTTGATATTTTTAGATTTTTTATATTCTTCATATTTAGTTCTCCCCTAGACAAACTTTTGTCTACAACTATTATAAGAGCATAAAGCAGTAATGTCAATAAACTTGAAGCTTTTTTATTCCTTCAAGTTCTTTTGACTTGGTCCATCTATCAACTTTCCATTTTTCTCAAATCTACTTCCATGACATGGACAATCCCATGTATCTGTAGTTTTATTGTACTCTAATTCACATCCTAAATGTGTACAATATCTTTTACCATTTTTTTCTATAAATCTTTCTTTTATTAATGAATTACAAGTATCTTTTATCATGTTTTTCATTTCTTCTTTATTTTTTATAGGCTTTAATCTATTAGAATTAAATATTACAGAATATTTATCACTTTGATTTAAAATTTTATTAGTAATAATATTTGCAGCAATATTAGAAGTCGTAAGTCCCCACTTTTTAAATCCTGTTGCTACATACATATCTTTTAATAATCTTGAATATTTTCCTATATACGGTATTTTATCTAAACTAATACAATCTTCTGCAGTCCATTTATATAGAATATTATAGTCACCAAAAGTATTTCTTAAATTATCCTCTAAAAACTGATAATTATTAGAGTTATCACAATTTATTCCTGTTTTATTACCATTTCCAATAACAAATAAATATCTTTTACCACTCTCATCTAATACACTTCTATAAGAAATAGATGGTGTATCTGCTGATAAATACATCCCTAAATCTTCAATATCTTTATTTACCTCTGCACATATTGCATATTCAAGATCTTGATAATTTTTAATAAAAAACATTCCTGGAAAATTAAAAATTGGATATCTAGTTGCAACTATAACTTTATCAGCAAAAACTTTATATTCAGCCTTTTTTGTTCTTACAAGTACTTCATATTTACCATCCGCTTTTTTATATCCAGTTACTTGAGAATTTTCATATATTTTTGCGCCATTTTTATTGATTGATTCGCATAATCCATCTAAATATTTTATTGGATTAAATTGAGCTTGATTTTTTGTTTTTATTGCTCCTTGAATATTTATTGGTAATTCTATATTTTTTTCAAAAGAAGCTTTTAATCCAAGCTGTTTGCATATATTTACTTCATCTTCTATCTCTTTATATTTTTGTGGCATACAAGTATAAATATATGAATCTCTTTTTTCAAAATCACAAGATATTTTATTTGAAGTTATTATTTCCTCTACATTATTCAAAGCGTCTACATTTGCTTTTAAATATTTCTCTGTAAACTGGACACCATAATTATCTAAAAGATATTTATAAAATAATCCATGTTGAACACTTACTTTTCCTGTAGTATGACCTGTAGTTTTAGATGCTAAAAAGTCTTTTTCTAATATAGTTACATCTAATCCTTTTTTTGAAAGATAATATGCTGATGTTATTCCAGTAATTCCGCCACCAATAACACATACCTCTGTAGTAATATCTTCATTTAAGCTTTCATAATTTTTTAAATTAAATTTATCTATCCAAAATGATTTATTTTCCATAAAAAAATCTCCTATCACAGGTAGTATTACCTATAATAGGAAATTTATGTAAGTTATCTTATACTTTATTCTCATATTTTTTAAAATTAATTTTCGTACAAATTAACTCATATACCATAGAGCTCATTTGTGCAATAATTGTACAGAACGGTGTTGGTGCAAACGATATAATTGTTCTAATAATATAAGCAATTATTACATTTAATGTCATCTTAAAAGCTGAATCTTCTAGCTGTAAAAAACAAATTTTTATTTCTATAAACGGCGCGGTTATAAAGTCTACTATATGTAAGAAAATAAATATACTTACAACAATCAAATCTGGTTTATAAAATCCATATGTAATCAAAGACATTACTAATACTGATAAAATAAGTAAAGAATATAATTTTATTGCATTTTTTAGATGTTCTTTATAATTAAACTTCTTCTTTGCTATATCTACTTTAGCAACAGTTTTTACTGCATCTGTAATATCCCATTGTGTATCGGTTACTAATGTAGCAAAAGTAATTGCTATCATATATTTTTCGCCATATTCAAAAGAATTACTAAATCCAAATAAATACATAACAAAAAATAGAAAACTTATACTAAATGATACAGAATTATATTTAAAACAATTTTTTATATTAATTTTAAAATCAATTTTTCCAATATTTTTAATAATTAAAATAACATCTATAATAAAGATTACAATTCCTGTTATTAACGCTGTAATAAACTGATTTTTAGTTATTAATGCTGTTCCTATTAAAGTTATAAAATTTATAATATTGAACACTACAGCTATTTTATTTGCTTTACTGTTTTCCTCTTTATAATAAAGTTTTGTTAATATTAATTGTAAAATCGTTTGACAAAAAATTTGAAATATTGAATATATACAAAATGTTTTATAAATTGCATTATCCATATTCATAAAACTTATATATGCATCATTATTAAAAATTATAAAGCCATAAATTAATATACTAAAAATAATTCCATAAAAAATCCCATTATTTCCTGCATTTTTATTTTTATCTCTATAAACAGTAATATTAGCTCCTGTACCAAATACTGCTAAAATCATCCCCATTGCACATTGTAATGGATATGTTAATGTAAACACATTTACTAAGTGACTATCTAATATAATTCCTAGTAAAAACCATGATATTATTGGAACTATTGATGTAATTAATATATCAAAACTTATCCTTAATAATCGTTTCATTTTTCATTCCTATTCTTAATATGTTATATTTTTTCTTATATCATAAAATGATTATATTCTCAACAATTTAATTTGACTTATTTAATAAAAATACTAGGCTATAAATATAACCTAGTAAGCTAAAAAAAATTGTTATAATTTCAATATAAATTTAAGTTGAAAGGAATATAATTGTGAAATTAAACGAAGCAATAAAATCTAGAATTAATTACTATTTAAAGAAAAATAATATGTCTTCTCTATGGGAACTATATAAATCTTCTGGTGTTCCAAAATCAACTATTAATGCTCTATTATCTAATAATAGAAATAATTTACCAAGATTACCTACACTATTACATATTTGTGAAGGGTTAAATACCAATTTAAAAGATTTCTTTGATGACCCAATTTTTTTAGAAGTTGAATACGACGAAAAAGATTATACTGATACTAAATCAAAGATTATAGTATGAAGAGATATGAGAAAATATATCTAAAATTTTCTCATATTCTTCTAATTTAACATCTTTCTCTATTAATTTATCCACTTGCTTTATCTGGTCGTTTGCATCTACTTCATAATACTTATACAAAATCATTTCAATTATATGGTATTCATATTCTGTATATATTTTATCTTCTATTTCTATTCCTATCTTTTTTAAAATCTCTAAGTCATTTGAATTTAAAAAATTATTTAATTCTATTTTAGGCATATTAATATATGTTTCTTCCCATTTTTCATATGTTTTATTGGCTTTTTCTATGTTTTCATCCATAAATACCTCCTTTGATATAATCATTATATAATAAAATATTACATTGCACAAATCTATTACTCATTTTTTATTTGCTCTACAATATCATTGATTACCATTTTGGGTGTAATTTTCAATAATTTCATATTAGGATTTTTCAAACATTTAATATCATACATCCTATCAGTAGCTTTATTAATATCGGATTTTACAGTTTTTTTATTTTTATTGTATTTTTTTGCTATACAAGCATATACATTTTTTTCTAAATTTAACAACAAATTCATATAATCTTCTTCTTTACAAATAATTTCAATTGCTTCTAATAAATATAATGTTCCTATATGAGCAAAATTGTACTCTAATTCATTTAATTTTTCTTTTATTTTTCCTCTAATAATAATACATCTCCTTTTACTTTTATTTACACTTATTTACACTTTCGTTGATTTCATCAATTATTTATATTAATATATGAATGTTCAATATGATTCTTTGTTGAACATGGTGCCGAAAGAAAAAGTTCTAATATTTTAAAATTTCAATTGGCACAATACAGGAAATATAGATAATGCCATCATACAACGTGATCTTGATTCACATATATTTGGAGGTATATTCTATGAAATTTTTTAAACATACTCAGGCTGTAGTCCTTGCAATTGCTATTGCAATTATGACCATCAATCCTACTACTGCTTTTGCAGCAGAAAAAAGCATCAAAAGCGATGTTATTTCAGCAACAAGCAACAGCTATGGCATTGAGCCAGCATTTATATCCATCATTCTCGACCAAACATTCAACATGTCTGGAACGCACACTGGCTCAACAAGAACTTATAATTATAACTCTATCGGAATTGCATGTTCTTTCACAGATCAAAATGGTAATGCTATCACTGATGGCACCATTTTAGCAATTCAGATGTATGATGCCTCAACTAATCAGAAGATACATGAATGGCAAGGAAGCAATGGTACTGTTACTGCACCATCTTTTAGAATCACTTACGGTGGACGGTACTATTTTAAATACCTTGTTGCATATGGATCACAGAATTTAAGAGTGCATATGATGCTTGTTACGGCGCCTTAAGAACATTGATACAAATTAAAAAAGTACTGTTGTAAGTGTGACAAAATCTAATATTTCCTGTATGACAGACTAGTTGGAACTTTTCAACTAGTCTGTTTACTTTATATTAACTATCTTGTATTAATTTAATTAAAAAATTATATGGTTCTATATATATTTCTATTTCATCTACATCATTATAAAACATTCCTGAATTATCATAATGTAAAATATATATACTATTATCACTACCATTTTCTATAAGTAATGGTGCAATTAATTCATTATTACTCTTCAAATAAAATAGACCTATACCATCAATTCTTTCAAAATTTTCTTGAATATATTTCATTTGATCTATAGGTTCTTTCAGATTTAATTCAACAATTAATCCTGTAGGAGACATAGTTCCTTTGCAACTTTCAACATATTCATTATCTTCAGCCATAGTATATATTGTATTTTGACTTTTTCTCATCTCATCATTTATAGTTATATTAAATTTCCAATTTCCATCTATTATTTCTCTAGTATCATCATTATATATTACCTGTAAACTATTTATATCAAAGTATAATTCTTTAAAATCTTCTCTTTCTGTTCTTAATCCAAATAATATTGAATCTTTAAATGTATTATCTGTTAATTTTATTGGTTGATTTGACCAATTAACAGAATTATATAATGGAAGTTCTTCAGGTGTTTCTACTGATTTGAATTCACTTCTATAAACAACTTTATCATTATCATTTGTAATAATAAAATCATTAAGACGAACTGATTTAACATTTTCTTTTTTAGTTTCAAAATTAAATGAAATATCTAAGTTTAATTCATCTAAAACTAAATTATCTACTCTTATTCCAATATCTTTATCATATATGTAATCCATATTTTCATTTTGTATATATCCATTTTCTACCGCTATATCTATGGCTTCTGTTGAATTATTAAATATTTTCTTTATATAATGTTCTATATCTTTTCCAAAAACTACTCCTGTTGTTAAAACTAAGCAAGCACAAGCTGCTATTCCGATTTTGGGATTTACAAATTTCCTTTTTCTATTCATAGCTATATCACTCTCCTTTTTTATTTCTGATATAGCTATTTTTAATTTTAATTTTTTCATAATTTCATCTTCCATAATTAATCACCTACCCCAAGTTCTTTTTTTATTTTCTTTCGTATTCTAAAAAGTCTAGTTTTTACATTTATTTCTGACATATTTAATTCTTTAGCTATATCTTTTATGCTTTTAGAAGAATAATAAAACATTGTTACTATATCAAAATCTATCTTCTTTAACTTTTCAAAGCTTTTTTCAATTTCGCTTATTTCTTTTCTTTCTTCTTTAAAAAACTCTATATTACAATTCTCTATGCTATTCTCATAATCAGATATGTCATATGTAATTACTTTTTTATTAAGTTTCTCTTTTATTAAGTTTTTAGTTATTCCTGCTAAATATGCTTTCACTGATGTTGTTAACTTATTTTGATTCTTCCATAATATAAAAAAAGCATCTGTAATAATTTCTTCTTTATCTTCATAACTTAAATTATTATCAACTATATTATTAATTATAGCTTTTATATATGGAGTAAAATCTTTCACTATTCTTTCTAAATTCAATTTACCATTTTCTATATAATTTTCAATTTCGTTTGTAATCTGCATTTTAGTACTCCTTCATAAGATATCTTATACTATATAATGATAAAAATTTCAAAAAAAGTTACACTTTTTTATTTTTTTATACAAAAAAATAAACCATAGAATCCTGCACTTCATATGGTTTTAATTTATTTTATAAAGAAATTTTATATTACTAACACTATTGCACTGGTTATATGTCTAGTAGTCAAGCAATAAATTCTAATTATATAATTAAATAAAAAATCGTGAGTATTAATATGAGAAAAGTAAAAGTAGAAAATGGTTATTATATTCTTAAACTAGAAGATATAATCGAGCAAAATAATTTAAGTTTAAATAAAATTATCAGAGATACCAATACTGATTTTAAAGTATTAAAAAGAATAATAACTGGTAAATTAATTAGAGTTGATATATATGTTATTGCAAGATTATGTGATTATTTCAACTGTTCTATGAGTGATATAATTGAATATGTACCCAATAATAATGAGTAGTATAAATTAAAATATATTTATACTATTTTAATTATTGCGCTTAAAATTATTATAACTTATTATATAAGGCATTATATATTGCTATATTAATAAGCTTATAAATTGATAATCCATATTTATTTTTATATTCTTCTAATTTTTTATAAGATGTTTCTCTAATTGCGAAATTATGAGCTTCTATAATTTCATTTTCTGCTCTTTCGTATATTGCAATATTTTCATTATCAATCATATCTATAATTGCTATATTTACTAATTTATTAATTGACGCATCATATTCATTTGATAACTCAACTAATTTTTCATAAAATGTGTTATCAATTTCAACTCTTCTTTTTAAAAGATTATCTTTCTTTAATAAATATTTATCAAATATACTCATCTTATTACCCCTTAATTATATTATACTTCCTTAAAGCAATATTTTTAACTCCTATTTTTTAGTTATTTAAACTACTCAAAGATAAATTATCGATTATAATTTTTCCTGCTTTTTCGACCATTATTTATATTAGCTCCTTTATATGTGCTAGTTAAAGAATGGCAATTTGGACATAAAACTATTAAATTATCTTCTTTATTGTTTAAATAATTTCCATCAATATGTTCAATTTCCAATGGTATTTTTCCTGTATATATATTAATTTCATTCCAATTACATCTAGCACATTTATATCCATATTTTTCTAACAAATATCTTTTTATGTGCATTGATAATTGATAACTTCCCCTCATTCCATTTTCTTTACCAATCTTCCACTTATAAATAAAATCTTTATATTCATGCTCTTTTTGACACTCTAAAGAACAATACTTATTTCTGTTTGGAATTACACTATTACAATTTATGCATTTCTTCATTATTATCACCACAATAATTATATTAGGTATTTTAATTTTTGGCAATTCGGTATTTTGATATATACGAAAAAAAGATAAGTATTTCTACTTATCTTTCTTTTTTTGGAGCCGCTAGTCAGACTTGAACTGACGACCTACTGATTCATACTACCATAATTTTCATTACCACAAATGTGTTTGTAGTCTGGACTTTCTCTTTACCATAGCTTACGCCTTAGGTACACCGTATAAAGTCTCTACACTCGAAATTTCTTTCTAGCTCGGGATTAACATATATTTCTACTTAGTCTTCCCCGAATTAGCGGTGTCCACTTTACAAATTTCTTTGTAAAGGTGCAAAATAGTTCAAAATAAACATTTCTGTTTATCTATTCCACAAGTCAGTTGCTCTACCAACTGAGCTACAGCGGCATATTAAATTTTAAAATGTACCAATTTTTTATTGGTGACCCCTACGGGAATCGAACCCATGTCTCCGCCGTGAAAGGGCGATGTCTTAACCGCTTGACCAAGGGGCCATAAAAGAACATCTGATATAAGATATTCTTTTGGTGAGCTATCCGCGACTCGAACGCGGGACAACTTGATTAAAAGTCAAGTGCTCTACCACCTGAGCTAATAGCCCATCCTGCAACTGCAAAATTGCAACTGCTTATATATAATACACCTTTTTTTTATACTTGTCAACATTTTTTCAAAATTTATTTTAATTTTTTTAATAAATTGTATTATTATTCATAAAATGCAGGAGAAACTTAAAGCGTTTCTCCTACATTTTTACTACTTAATTTATTATTTCTCTGATAATTTCATAACTGCTTTCTTTAATTTTGTAAGTTTGCTTTCTGCATCTTCTAAAGTTTTTCCTTTAACTCCCATATAGAACTTAACTTTTGGTTCTGTTCCAGATGGTCTTATACAACACCAAGCATTATCTTCTAAATCATAATATAATACATTTGATGTTGGTAATCCTGTTTCTGATTCTTTTCCTGTTTTTGTATCTACAATAATTCCTGATTGGTAGTCTCTAACCTTTGTAACTTTGTATCCGCCTAATTCTTTTGGTGGATGATTTCTAATAGCTTCTAGCATCTCTTTCATTTTTACTGCTCCGTCAGCACCTTTTAAAGTAATTGTAGATATTCCTTCTTTATAGAAGCCATATTTCTCATATATTTTTATCATTTGATCCCATAAAGTTAATCCTTGTTTTTTATAATATGCTGCTGCTTCACAAAGTAACATTACTGCTGTTATAGCATCCTTATCTCTTGCGTGAGTTCCAACTAAACATCCATAGCTTTCCTCAAATCCAAATAAATATTCATGACTTCCTGTATTTTCAAAGTTTCTTATTTGCTCTCCTATATATTTGAATCCTGTTAATACTTCTATAAAATCAATTTTATATTCTTTAGCTATAGCTATTGCTAAGTTTGATGAAACTATTGTTGAAACTAAAGCACCTTTTTTAGGTAAAAGTTTTTTATCTTTCTTTTGAGATAATATATATTCTGCAATTAATAATCCAGACATATTTCCTGTAAATGGCATATATTTTCCTGTTTTTGCATCTTTTGCTAAAACACCTAATCTATCAGCATCTGGGTCAGTTGCTAAAACTATATCAGCATCTTCTTTTTCTGCTAATTTTAATGCTAAATCAAAAGCTTTTATATCTTCGGGATTTGGATAATCAACTGTTGGAAAACTTCCATTTGGTAATTCTTGCTGTGGCACTACAAAAACATTTGAAAATCCTAAATCTTCTAAAACTGTTTGTACTGGAATATTTCCTGTTCCATGTAACGGTGTATAAACAATTTTTAAATCTTTTTCTACTTCTTTTATTACTTCTGGATTTAATACTTGTTTCTTTATAGCTTTAAGATATAATTTATCCATTGCTTTTCCAATTACATTATATAATTTTAATTTTTTAGATTCTTCTAATGTAATCATTCTTATTAATGAATAATCTTTTACTTTATTTACTTCAGCTATGATTTCTTTATCATGTGGTGCTACTATTTGAGCTCCATCATCCCAGTATACTTTATATCCATTATATTCTGGTGGGTTATGGCTAGCTGTAATCATAATTCCAGCTGTACATCCAAGTTCTCTTACTGCAAATGATAACTCTGGAACTGGTCTTAAACTATCAAAAATATATGTTTTTATTCCATTAGCATTTAAACAAAGAGCTGTAGCTTCACTAAATTCAGGTGACATATTTCTTGAGTCATATGCAATAACAACACCTTTACTTTCTGTTCCTTTTCTTAAAATATAGTTTGCTAAACCTTGAGTAGCTTTTGTAACAGTATAAATATTCATTCTATTTGTACCATTACCAATAACTCCTCTCATACCTGCTGTTCCGAATTCTAAATCTTTATAAAATCTATCTTTTATTTCTTCTTCATTTCCAGCTATTGTTAATAATTCTTTTCTTGTTTCTTCATCAAATATTGAACTTGTTGACCACTTTTTATATTTATTTGTATATTCTACTTTATTCATATAGTCTTTATATAATTTTCTAGCTGTTTCTGGACTATCTTGACCTTGAGCATTTTTTATAGGAGCAAATTCTTCTTCCCTTTTTACTCTTAAAACAACTACATCATCAAACATTTCATATGAATCGAATATAAACATTTCAAATTTATATGCATTAGGTTTATCACCTTCGATAATTTTTCCATTTGTATCCATATATTTAGCTTTCTTAAGAGCTGTATGATATGGAAGACTTAATTCACTAACTTTTTCTAAACCTTTGATATTGTATAAATGGAATATAGCATTTGCATCACCATATACAAGTGATCTATCATCATCTCTTAAGTTTGCCATTTCCTCAGAAATTTCTGTATATTCTATAACACCAACTTTTTTATTCTTTCTGCAAAATACACCAACTTTTTCTTTTGGATCTGTTTTTTCTATTGATTTTACAGCTCCTAATACTTTATTATGTATAGACATTCCTATTAATAATGGATCAACTGGTTTTACTAAAACATTATCAACACCATTTATAAATACCCATTCAATTCCATTTTCTTTCATTTCATCTATAACATGGCTTCTTTCCATTGATTGTAATGTTCCACCATGACCGTTAGCAGCTTTTTTAACCATACCATCAGTTTCAAGTAAAATTTTTCCGTCTAATCCTATCATTGGTAATTCACCTTGTTTAAAAAATTTTACAGCTTCTTTTGGATATCCAAAATAGTTATTTTCCTCAAAAAATTTTACAGTTGCATCATTATTTTCTCTACTTGTCATTAAATACCATGGTATAACTGTATCATATTTTCTCCATGCTTCTTTTAAAGTATCACATAATGCTTCAAATATTGATTTGTTCTTTTCTGTATCAAATATAAAAGTTCCTTTTGGACCAGTATGACCAAGTCTTGTTCCTTGACCTCCTGCCATTGTTACTGCTGCAAATTTATTGTATTTGATTGCTTCAATACCTTTTTTCTCATACATTTCACGTTCTGCAACTGTTAATTTAGATTTATCAACATGTTCAATAGGCTCTACAGTAACTGTTTCTAAATCCACTGGTTTTGTAGCTTTTTCATATAAGCTTTTCATTAGTTCAAAATCAATATCTTTTATTTGATTTAATAATTCTTTTTTATGGTCTTCATCCATCTCTTCATATTTTAAAAGTAAATGTTCCTGACCATATTTTTTCAAGATCTTTTTTACATCTTCTAGTTCTTTACTCATTATGTTCTTTACTCCTTTCAATTTATATAAATTCCATATCATTACTTTTTTATATCTATTTTTGTTATCTTATATCATTTTTATATTTTAGTCAACTATCTAAAAACCTATATATTTGAACATTTTTATCTTTTTTATCTTTATACATTGTATCTTGACAGATACAATGCTATTCTATAATTGTGATTTTATTGTTTTTCTTTTTTGTGCATTCTGTGAATTTTTTTCAATTCTAAATTTTCCTTCTGTATTTAAAAGCATATCGTATTTTTCTACAATGCTTGCTATCTGATTTCCACTTTCAACATTATAGCAATTTACTATTTCATAAATACCAATTTTAGTATCAATAAATTTATTAACTTCATCTATAAAGTCATTACTTCCTATAACAATTACTGTTTTTCCACTAAAATCTTCTGCGAATTGTTCTTCCTTTACTCTCCTCCATCCTATACTTATGATTTTTTCTCTTTCACATTCAAATGATTTTACATTTTTCAAATATTTTTTTACTTCTAAACTTAAATCTTTTTGTGAAATTATTACGATATCTTTTTCTTCTTTTATTTTTTCATTTATATATGGTAATACTACTGTAAATAAGTGTAAATCACTTACATGAAAGCTACAAATTTTTTGATTGTACATAACCGCACCTCCATATATTCAAACTTTTTTGATTTTATCATTTAATATATAAGCTGGTCAAACTAAATCGTTCCTTATTTTTCGACATATTGATTTTTTGGAACAAATTATTTTTTTTGCATAATTTTATATTTTTTAGTAAATACTTAGACTAATAGAATAATAATGAAAGAAGGTAATAAAATGATAAAAAAATTAAAATATGCCACTATTTTATTAATACTCTTAATTAGTTTTATATTTATATCAATCTCTTCTTATGCAACTACTATCTCAAAAGATTTATCTGATAACTTTTTTAGACTTCATATTCTTGCAAATAGTGATTCAAAAGAAGATCAAGATTTAAAATTAAAAGTAAGAGATAATATTATTGAATACATGAATTCTTTAAGCTATGACGGTTTATCAAAAGAAGAAGCTATAAATTTAACTCAAGAACATATTACAGAATTTGAAAATATAGCTCAAAAAACAATTGAAGATGAAGGATATAATTATAATGTATCTTTAGAAATAGGTAATTTCTATTTTCCAACTAAACTATATGGAAATGTTTCACTACCTGCAGGTTATTATGATGCATTAAAAATAGAAATTGGAAAAGCACAAGGAAAAAATTGGTGGTGCTCACTTTTCCCACCTTTATGTTTCGTAGATATTTCATCTGGTGTAATTGATGAAGAATCTGAAAATCTTTTAAAAGATAATCTATCTGATGAAGAATTCGCAATCATTACAAGCAATTCTGAAACAGTAAAATTTAAGTTTAAAATTGTTGAATTATTTTCAAATTCTTAAATATTCCCATATATTAAAAAAATGTATTGTAAATATTACATTTTTGTGATATATTTCGTATTGAGCAAATTTTGCTTATCAATTTATACAAAATATGGGGGTATATATTTTGGAAAAGTTAGTTATTACTGGAAAAACTCCTTTAAAAGGTGAAGTAGTAATAAGTGGCGCTAAAAACGCTGCTGTTGCAATTATACCAGCAACATTATTAATAAATGGAATATGTACAATTGAAAACTTACCAAATATAAGTGATGTAAAATTATATTGTGATATATTAACTGAAATAGGTGCAAAAATAACATGGAATACAGACCACGAAGTAACAATAGATACTCGTGAAATAAACTCTAATAACATTCCAATCGAAACTACAAGAAAATTTAGAGCATCTTACTATCTTTTAGGTTCACTTCTTGGAAGATGTAAAAATGCAAAAGTTGGTATTCCAGGTGGATGTAATTTAGGTGCAAGACCTATTGATCAACATATAAAAACATTTGAAGCACTAGGTGCAACTGTTGATGTCTCAAATGGTAACATTACAGCAAAAGCAAAAAAATTAAAAGGAACATCTGTATACATGGATGTTGTTTCTGTAGGAGCTACTATTAATGCTATGCTTGCTGCTGTACTTGCAGAAGGAACAACAGTTATTGATAATGCTGCCAAAGAACCTCATATTGTTGATGTAGCAAACTTCTTAAACACTATGGGAGCTGATATTAGAGGTGCAGGAACTGATATAATAAAAGTAAATGGTGTAAAAGAATTAAAAGGTGATGCTACATATTCAGTAGTTCCTGATCAAATTGAAGCAGGTACTTTCATGCTTGCTGCTGTTGCTTCTAAAGGTGATATAATTATAAAAAATTGTATTACAAAACATTTAGAATCAATAATAGCTAAAGTTGTAGAAATTGGTGGAAATGTTGATGCTAATGGAGACCATTTAAGAGTTTGGTACGGAAAAAGAACTCATAAAGCAACAATAAAAACATTACCTTACCCAGGATTTCCTACAGATTTACAACCTCAAATGGGTGTTGTTCTTTCTATATCAGAAGGAACAAGTATTATAAATGAAAGTATTTGGGAATCAAGATTTCAATACACAGCAGAATTAAATAAAATGGGTGCAAAAATAACAGCTCAAGGAAAAACAGCAGTTTTTGAAGGGGTAAATGAACTTACAGCAGCCCCAGTTTATGCAACAGATTTAAGAGCTGGTGCAGCTTTAATTATTGCAGGTATTGTAGCCAAAGGAAAAACAGAAATTTATAATTTAAATCACATTGATCGTGGTTATGAAAATATAGAAGAAAAATTCAGAAAATTAGGTGCAAAAATAGAAAGAATAGAAGAATAATAAAAAGCCGAGGATAAAAAAATGTTAAAATTTTGTAGCTTGTATAGTGGTAGTTCTGGAAACTGTTTATTTGTTAGCACAAATAATACAAAAGTTTTAATAGATTGTGGAACAAGCTGTAAAAAAATTTGTGAAGGATTAGCATCAATCGATTCATCAATTGAAGATATTGATGCTATTTTAGTTACACATGAGCATTCTGACCATATTCAAAGTTTAGGAATGGTATCAAAAAAGTTTGATATTCCTGTATATGCTAACTTAGAAACTTGGAATGCAATGGAAAAACAAAAAGAAAAAATCTCAAGTGAAAATATAAAATTATTTGAAAATGATAAGAACTTTTTACTAAATGATTTGACTATTCATCCATTTAGTACACCTCATGATGCAGCAAACCCTTGTGGTTTTAGCATACATAATGGTAAAAAAAGACTTAGTATAGCAACAGATTTAGGTTATATGGATAATAAAATATTTGAAGAATTACAATCAAGTTCTTTTGTATTATTAGAATCTAACTATGAACCTGAATTATTGGATGCATCAAGATATCCTTTTCATTTAAAACAAAGAATAAAAGGTCCAAATGGTCATTTATCTAATGAAACAGCTGGAAAAACAATTGCTGAGCTAATGAAAAAAGATTTAAAAGAAGTAATTCTTGGACATTTAAGTAAAGAAAATAACTTCCCAGAGCTTGCTTACAAAACTGTTGCAGAAGAGCTTATGAATAACAATACTGACATAAATACAATACGTTTAAGCGTGGCAAGTAGAACAAATCCAGGTAAAATTGTGAATATTTAATATAAATCGGAGTTTATACTTCGATTTTTTTATATCTTACAAAATCTACATTCTTATTTATAATCAAAATAATAACTTTCATTTAGTTTTAATTTAAAATTTTCTTTTTTATTTTTCGGGTAATTAATTTGATAATAATTTTCCTAATAGAAAAAAATGAAAGAATAAAAATTGATACTAGAAATAAAACTTTTATAATAAAGCACCTCCTAAGGTGCACATATAATAACACGAATTGATTTTAAAAGTCAATATAAATTTTAAATTAATTTGAAATAATACAAAATATTTTATTATTAAAAGCTCTTTCTCAATTAAACTTATAAAAATAAAACTCAAATTACTTATCCTAAGCAATTTGAGTTTTTACTTTATACTTTCATAGATAAACTAACTTTTTGTTTTTCTCTATCAATTCCAATAACTTTTACTTTCACTATATCCCCTACAGATACTATCTCTGATGGATTTCTAACAAATTTATCTGCCATTTCGGATATATGAACTAAACCATCATGTTTTACACCAATATCAATAAAAGCACCAAAGTCAATTACATTTCTTACTGTTCCTGTAAGGCTCATTCCTTCTTGAAGATCTTCAAATTTTAATACATCGCTTCTTAGTATTGGTTTTGGCAAATCCTCTCTAGGATCTCTACCTGGTTTTGAAAGTTCTTCAATTATATCTTTAAGTGTAAGAACACCTACATTTAATTCTTCTGCCAATTTATTTGTATCAAGCTTTGATAATTCATTTTTTAATGCTTCTAATTTATCTTTTTGAACTAAGTTATCCACAGAATATCCAATTTTTGTTAATAACTTTTCAGCTACTTCATAACTTTCTGGGTGAACTGCTGTTACTTCAATAGGATTTTTACCATTAAATATACGTATAAATCCTGCACATTGTTTAAAAGCAGCAGGTCCAAGTTTTGGAACTTTTAATAAATCTTTTCTTGATTTTAATTCACCATTTTCATCTCTATATTTAACTATATTTTTTGCAATAGTTCCATTTATTCCTGAAACATATGAAAGAAGTGATGGTGTAGCAGTATTAACATCAACACCTACAGAGTTAACAGCATCTTCAACAACTCCTGTTAAACTTTCAGATAATTTCTTTTGATTAACATCATGTTGATATTGACCAACTCCTATAGCTTTAGGATCTATTTTTACAAGTTCAGAAAGTGGATCTTGAAGTCTTCTGGCTATAGAAATAGCTCCTCTTAAAGATACATTTATATCTGGATACTCTTCTGTTGCAAGTTTAGATGCAGAATAAACTGATGCTCCTGCTTCACTTACTATTGCATAATAAAGATCTCCCGAAATTTCCTTTATCATATCTGATACAAAAGCCTCAGATTCACGTGATGCTGTTCCATTTCCTATTGCAATCATATTTACATTATGCTTTAAAATTAATGCTTTTAAAGTATTTTTTGCACCTTCTACATCATTTTGAGGTTCTGTTGGATAAACAGTTGTTGTATCTAATAATTTTCCTGTTTTATCTATTACAGCTATTTTACATCCTGTTCTGTAAGCTGGGTCAAATCCCATAACTGTCATTTCTTTAATTGGTGGCTGTAATAGAAGTTGCTTAGCATTTTTACCAAAAACTTTTATTGCTTTTTCTTCTGAACGTTCTGTTAAATCATTTCTTAACTCTCTTTCAATAGATGGTTCTATTAATCTCTTATATGAATCTTCTATTGTAACTGTAAGTGGTTCATTAAACTGACTTTTATAGTCTTTTATTATTTGTTTCTTTAAATAATCTAGTATTTTATCATCTGGTTTATCTATTTTTACTTTTAAAAATTCTTCCTTTTCTCCTCTATTTATTGCTAAAATTCTATGACTTGGAATTTTTAAAATACCTTCTTTAAAATCATAATACATCTCATAAGGAGATTTTTCATCTTCTTTGCTAGCTTTACTTGATATTACAGCTTCTCTAAAACAAAATGATTTTATTCTTTTTCTATAATCTGCATCATCTGCAATATTTTCTGCAATAATATCTAAAGCACCTTGAATAGCCTCTTCTTCATTTGCTACACCCTTTTCTTCATCTATATATTCTTTTGCTATTTCATATAAATCTCTTTTTTCATTTTGTAAATATATAATATCTGATAAAGGCTCTAATCCTTTTTCTTTTGCTATTGTAGCTCTTGTTCTTTTCTTAGGTTTATATGGTCTATATATATCTTCAAGTTCTGATAAAACCATTGTACTTGCAATTTTTATAGTTAATTCATCTGTAAGCTTTCCTTGCTCATCTATAAGTCTTATTATCTCTTCTTTTCTAGCTTCTAAATTTCTTAAATATGTAAGTCTTTCTCCTAAATCTCTTAAAGTTTCATCACTTAAATTGCCTGTTACTTCTTTTCTATAACGAGCTATAAAAGGTATCGTATTTCCTTCATCTATAAGTTTAACAGTAGCTTCTACTTGAGCTTCTCTAATTCCTAATTCTTCTGCTAATTTCTTAAATATTTTATCCAATTTTGTACCTCTTTCATATTTTATTTGTAATATAAAAATTTTCTTTATTAATAATTTTATATTTTGAAATTTTCTTTGTCAAGCAAAAAAATAAGCTATATTTTATAAAAATATAACTTTAATTATATATTTTTTTACTTATGTACATTTTCTATTTTAATAATACTATTCAATTAATCAAAATATCGAATTGACATCCATATAAATTTATTATACAGTATTTTACAGGAAATGATAAAAAGCAGATGTGGTTTTGCCTTACATTCTCGATTTATTTCGAGAGTAAGGAGGTGATACATATGATAGAATCCGTTTTAGTAGAAATAATACATTTACTTTTATTAGGCTTAATTGCTGAAACTATCGTTGTATTTGCCTTGATTATAATTATTGTAATTTTGAGCAAATAAAAATAAAAAACTCACATCTGTACTTCGCCAAGTATTTGTGAGTTTTATTACATATATACGGCAAGACCACGTTTGTGGAATTGTCATTTCCTATATTTATTATACAAAGAATTCTATAATATGTCAATTATGTTTTTTTGCTACTATTTAATTTCCCTGTTCTTCTAAATATTCATCATATGTGCATTCTCTAACAATTACATTATTATTTGTGATATCTATAATCTTATTTGCAACAGTTTGAGTTAATTGATGGTCATGTGATGTAAACATCATTATACCTTTATACTTTTGCATACCATCATTCAATGCTGTAATTGATTCCATATCTAAATGGTTTGTTGGTTCATCAAAAATTAAGAAATTTGCTTCTGATAACATTAACTTAGAAAGTACACATCTTACTTTCTCTCCTCCTGAAAGAACATTTACTTTTTTTAGAGCTTCTTCTCCAGAGAAAAGCATTCTTCCTAAAAAGCTTCTTACATAAGTTTCATCAGGATCTTTTGAATATTGTCTAAGCCAATCTGTAATAGTTAAATCATCAGTAAACATATAATTATTATCTTTTGGGAAATAATCCTTTGTAATTGTAGTTCCCCAGACTAATTCTCCTTCATCAGGTTCTAATTCTCCCGCTAATATTTGGAATAATACTGTTTTTGCAATTTCATTTTCAGAAAGAAGTGCTATTTTATCTTCTCTTTTTACTGTAAAACTAATATTATCTAATATTTTTTCTCCATTTATTGTTTTTGATATATTTTTAACTTCTAAGATTTCTTTTCCTTGTTCTCTTTCTGGTTTAAAATCGATATAAGGATATTTTCTATTTGATGGCTTTATTTCATCTAATTCTATTTTCTCTAATGATTTCTTTCTTGAAGTTGCTTGTTTTGATTTAGAAGCATTAGCACTAAATCTAGCAATAAAGTCTTGTAATTCTTTAATTCTCTCTTCTTTCTTTTTATTAGCTTCTTTCATTTGTTTTAATGCAAGCTGACTTGATTCATACCAGAAATCATAATTTCCAGGATAAACTTTTATTTTTCCAAAGTCAACATCAGCAATATGAGTACAAACTTTATTTAAGAAATATCTATCATGTGATACAACAATTACAGTATTTTCAAAATCAATTAAGAAATCTTGTAACCAATTGATTGTTTTTATATCCAAATCGTTTGTAGGCTCGTCTAATAAAAGAACATCAGGATTTCCAAATAAAGCTTGTGCTAAAAGCACTTTTACTTTATCTTTAGCTTCTATCTCACTCATAAATTTATAATGTAATTCACTATCTATTCCTAAATCATTTAAAAGCTTAGCTGCATCTGATTCTGCATTCCATCCATCAAGTTCTGCAAATCTTTCTTCAAGTTTTGCTGCTCTCATTCCATCTTCTTCAGAAAAATCAGGTTTGGCATATATACTATCTTTTTCTTTCATAATCTTATAAAGTTCACTATTTCCCATCATAACAGTGTCAATTACTGTATATCCTTCAAAAGCATAGTGATCTTGTTTTAAAACAGATAACCTTTCACCTTTGTCTAATATAACTTCACCTTTGTTTGGTTCTATTTCTCCAGATAATATTTTTAAAAATGTTGATTTTCCAGCACCATTTGCGCCTATTAAACCATAACAATTTCCTTTTGTAAATTTTATTGTAACATCTTCAAAAAGTACTCTCTTTCCAAATCTTAAAGTTACTCCGTTTGATAAAAGCATTTTAATCCCTCCTAATATTTTTAACCACTTTATTATACAGTATTTATCTATATATTTCAAACATTTTTATATAATTATATTTTTTATTTTAATAAATTCTATAAATATCAAAAAACTCCAATCTATTATTTTAGATTGAAGTTTATATTTTTTTTAATAAATTCAATATAACTACTCTTACTCTTGCAAATATCTTTTTATACCATGGAAGCATATTGTAATCTAAAGGCAAATGTGCTGGGTCGTAATTATGTTGTACAACCTCATTGTTTTGAAGTTTTGGTACTCCTGTAACATTATTAGGATTATCAAATATTTTATCAGGATTATATTTTTCCCTCATTTCTTGTTGATATTTACGTTCATTTTCATTGTATAGCTTTGTTAATTCTCTTTTTTCCTCTTCAGATTCACACCAATAATTAAGAGTAAGCATAGCAATTAATGCTGCTGTCTTCTTAGAAATTTCTTGTTCTTCTAAAGGTTTATTAACATCTAAATGCTTCTCATATGTTGGTAAAGCATTATTTTCAAATAAATTAATAAGCTTTTGCGGTACTTTCTTTACATCCTCTTCTTCCATAAGTTCTAAAATCTCTAGCATTTCTGAATAAGCAAAAGCTTGATCTGGCTTAATTTGAACCGCCATAATCATCTAGTTCCTTCCCAAATATTTTCTTTTGTTATATACGTTCATCATCTGAGCGTGTTTCTTTTTCTTGTGAATTATTAATATTAATATCAGCTACTTCTATTCCTCTATTTGCTGGTGAAGCTGTTTTTTCTTTCTCTTTAGGTTTTATTTCAATTTCTTCCATTGTTATTTCTTCAATACCTAATTCTTCTTTTTCAGCAGCAACTTCTTCAGCAGTTTTAGCATTATCAATTATTCCTTTTGCTTGAACTCCTGCTACTCGTGCAGTAGTTCTTGGTTTTATTGGTGGAATAATTCTATTTGTTACTTGCTCAGCTGATTTATCTTGAGACTTCTCAACTGATTGTGTATTTTCATCTCTTCCTATAATAGTTGTTGCAAATTGATTTTTAACTTCTGGTTCTTTTTTACTCATTAAATTTGAAACAGAATTTGATACTGTTTCCATAGCTCTACGAAATATTGACCTCATGCTCCACGATGTAAATCCCATGTTTGTAGTTCTTACATTATTTGCAGGTCCTAATCGTGGTCTTGTTAATATTCCTTTTATTTTATCTAATAATGATTCTTTTACTTCATATTTTGTATCTTCTGGTATAAAGGTAGAGTTATCTTGCATGCTATCTTTTTCTTCTATATTATTTTCACTCATAGATATACCTCCCCCTTTTATACTATATTATCATTGTATATTCAAAACTTAAAAACTTCAAGCATATTACTAAAAATTTAACCAAAATGACATATTGTACATAAAAAATATTTATTTTATACTGTTTGAACTTCTTGTTCCTCTTCTTTTTCTAAATCTTTATTTAATTCCTCACGTATTAATTGTGTACTATCTTGAATCTCTGGCATTTTTACTCCGCTAGCTACTGCTTTAACTTCATTTAAACTAAACTTCTTAGCTCCACTTGATGTACTTCCTTGAGTAGCATTATCTTCATCTGATACTGACTCCATATTTTCATCAAAACTATTTACTACATCATCTTGATTTAACTCTCCTACTTCATTACCATCCGCAGCTTTTTCAAATGTTTCTACTACTTCTGCTTTTTCAGATTGCATTTCAATTGCTGATACATCCATTTCTACTGAATTTGCTTTAAAATATTCATTAAATACTTGTTTTAGTTCATCATCTGTAAATTGTTGTTCAGTTACTTCTGTAGTAACTTCAGCTCCTTTAGTTTCAAAATCCATAGTTGAAAGTTCTTCTAGTTTAGAAATTAAACTTTCTCTTTTTTTAGAGTCAGTTAGTGTATCTTTTATATTTTCATAATTCACATCTGATATTATTGCTAATATATCACCTACTTCTGAAGTAATTTCCCCTGCCTGTATCATTTCATTAAAACCTTCTTTTATTCCAGCAACAATCTCTTCATTAGTTAAATCCGCTAAATCAGCTAGAGTTTCTTCATCAAAACTTTTTAAACATTCTTTATATTGTTGTAATCCTACTTTTACATCTTGCTCATTAAATTTTAATTTTTCATTAACCATATTATTAGAAGTTTTTTGAATATTTTCTTCTGTATGATTTAATCTACTATCAAAATGTTCCTTTTCATAATAAAATTCTTTAGATTCTTCATCACTATAAAATAAATCGTCATATGTTTCTTTTGGAATATTAATCTCTTGTTTTGCCTTTTTACTTGTTACTTTTTGAGTATTAATCTCTTGTTTTGCCTTTTCGTTAGAATAATCTATATATTTTTTTTCTATATCTTCACAATATTTTCCATCAAAATCACGATTATCTTTTCTATATTGCTCTATAAATTCTGCATCTTCTGATATTTTAAGAACAAGTTGTTCTTGTAGTTTTTCCTTTTTGGTATTATTTTTCTCGCCTCTTATTCTATCAATCACTCTAAAAATTTCTCTTCTAATCCCCTGAATTCTCGCCGAATATTTCTGATATTCATTTATAAAATCTGTACTAAACTCTACATTAAAATTTGGATTTTTCTTTTTATACTCATTAATAAAATATTTATCACTACATATAAACTTTAATTCATCTTCCTGTGCTTTTTTATCACCATTAAACGCTTTATCATTTAATTCTGAAAGCTTTTCTCTTAATTTTGCCTGATTTTTACTAATTTCTGCTAATTCCGAATCTCCAATTTCTTTAGACAAATTCTCCCATTCTTTAATATCTGCTTTTTCTAATCTTATTTGATCTTTTCTTGAAAGATTTCCATACTCATCCCAAAGTTTATTTCTAGCTTCTGTAGACAATTTATCATAATTATCAATCAATTTACTAATAATTGCAACAGATACTACTACTTCTTTAAATGTTACATCTTTTTGTTGTTTCATATTATTCTTTTGATTTCCTACAGGTAATATCTTACCATCTTTTTCTGCATCTTTTACTATTTTCTGTGTAACTTCAATAAAACCACTAATATCAAAATTTCCTTTACTATCAAAAAAATAACTATCTGACTTATTAACGTTTTTTGATATTTCAGTTAAGATAATATCTCTTTCAAAACTTTGATCTCTTCCAGCAAGTGCTAATTTTATTATTTCTTCTATATTGCTTATATCATTACTTTGCTGTAATTTAGACTTTTTTGAAAATTCTATTTCGTTTTTTTTAATTACATCTTCCACAATACGTGTAATTTTTGAACCATTTTCACTCATATTTACTCTCTCATAAATAAAATAATACGATTATATTGTATTTATAAATAATTTACTTTGCAATTACTATATTTTAACATTTTTATTACTTTTATATTGCAATCTTATGTAAATTATGTTAAACTAATTATAGTTTTATTATGAAAGGAATTTTTATATGGGATTTAAATTTAAAAAACCAACAGGTTTTGTACCCTTAGATTTAACAGAAGAAAATGTAAATATTATATTTGGAAGATGTTTAGCAGATAGTAATACAAAACAAAAAAAACGGTTCTGTGCTATTTCAAAAAACTCTTCGGTTTTTCTGAAAATTCTGATGCAATTTCATTTGATGCAGAAAAGCTTGATCAAAATCTTAATCAAATTAAATTTTTGTTTGGTCAAATTGAAAATCATCATACCAAAAATCATAGAATAACACCAAAATCTGCTTCAGTAAAATATACTGGAGAAATTTGGACTAAAAATAATGGTATTTTAATGGAAATTTTACATTTAGCTAGTGCTTCTACTCTTATTACACCATTTCTTGAAGAAACAAAAACTGCTACTTTATTAAACTATGAACCAACACTTTCACCAAGAGACCCTAATTTTGATTCTTGGTATAAAGATTATCAAGCAAAAATGAGTAAAACTCAAAGAGCACCTGGTGGAAGCGAACCTGGAGAATAATTAATAAATACATAAACTAAAAGCCTATCATATGATAGGCTTTTAATTTTTATAAAAATATTAATTATTTTCTTCCTTAAAAATATCCCCGTGTTTTTCAAGCACACTTCTTACTATTTCATCTAAATACACAAGTAAAAATCTTAAATCAAGTTTTGTAATTTTATTTAAGTTTTTAGAATTATATTCTCCATTTATTTCTATAAGTATATCTGCCAGTTTACCTTCCTTGTTTTCTTCCAAATTAGATATTAATGTAAACATATTTGGATTTTCTAATTTTTTCTTATAAACTTTATCTAATAAAGTTATACAAACAATTTCAATTAAATTTGCTACGCTTTTATAACCTTCTGTATAATTTTCTTTTTCTATAAAATCATATATTCGGTCTATTTTTGGTCTTAAATTTGCTATTTTATTTACATTACTAACTATATCTTTTTCCATTTGTACATCCTCTTTTCTTTAGCTTTTAAACTAATTTTCAAAGTTTCTTAATTATTATTAATGTTCTTCATGTTCATCTCTTGATGTATCAATAAATTCATCTATTGTGTTTATATTTGTTTTTAATGTTTTTTCTGGATTTATTTCATACTTTATTTTATAATAATCTGCTATTTGTGAAATTCCTTTAACTTGTGATTCTAAAAGAACATCTATACCTATTGAATTTCTTTCTATATATGGTACAAATTTTAATGGTTGTCTTTTTATTTTTTCATCTGATAATAATCTACTTATCATTATTAATAAATATTGTTTAGTTATACTTGGATCTTTTGAATCTGAAAACTCATATCTTAAATAATTATCTTCTGTTTCATCAATTAAATTTTGTGGCATATAAAATCCTTTTGATTTTTCTACAAGGTTTATTATTTTTCTTCTGTTTTCTTTTGACATTTTTGCCATATCTATTACTCTTCCAGAGCTATCTACTCTAAAAGCACTATATCCTCCTAAAGCTCCTTCAACTAATCTTGGCAAATTTTCCTCTTTTGCTTTTTCTTGAAATTGAGCCATTCTTTTTTTAGTAACTTCTTTTCCTGTATTTGTAACTAAAAATAAACTAACTCTTATTCCTTGCTCTTTTTCTATCTGTTTTATTTTCTCAAAAAATTCTGCTAATTTTTTTGTTCCACCTATACGTTTAGTAAGTGAAATATCTTCTCTTTCAAGCCATGTAAAAATTAATGGTATTACTTGTTCTTTTGCAAGATGAGTTTGTTTTAACTCCTCTATTTTATTTTCCATTTCTCCAGTAGAGCCTTCTGTTTCACTTATAACTCTATTTTCTTCTTTTTCTGACTTGTTATTTTCTTCTTCATTTATTTTTTGAGGTTCTTCTTTTGGCTCTTCTTGATTTTCTAAACTTTCTTTTTCCTCTTTTAAATCTTCTTCTGGTTTATCATCATCTTTTGGAGAATCTTCTTTTTTTATACTTTTTTCTAAAGCATCCATTTTCAAATATTTTTCTTCTAATTCTTTAAAAGTTTTTGCTTCTAATCTTAAATAATCTTCTTCTGCTTCTGATTCCGAAATTTCTGCAAAATATCTAATTACTGTCGTTATTCCTCTTTTTAATGTTTTACTAGATAATATTAAATTTTCCGCTATATCTCTATAATCTTCTGTTGTAAAAAAGTTTTTATTTTTTTCATAATCATATTGTATTGCTTTGCTTTTTGTTTTCATAAATTCTTCAATTCTTAGAACTTTACCCTTTTTAAACTCTACTAAAGCTCTTAAAAATTTTTCATCAAAACAATAAAATTCTTTTTTTATAAAATCATTTTCTAAACTGTCAAACATTAATCTTAGAAAAGCTATTTGTTTTATTTCTTGTTCTGTTAATTCTGAATCCAGCATTACACGCTCTTTTATATCAGCTACTTTTTGAATATCTAAATAATCTGAATATTTTTTATTAATATCAAATATTATTCTAAACTTTTCAGAAGTTGGTACTTTTCTAAAATTATCTTCTGTATGCTCTGATGCTGATAAATTAACAAAAACCCACGCATTATTTTTATCTATTAAATTTACTAATTCTAAATAATATCTTACTAAAACATCTTCAAGTTCTTGATTAAAATATTCTAGTTTTTCTTCTGTTTCTGGAATACTTGTTATATTAGTTATTTTTGTACTAAATTGTATACTTCTTCCAGCAATATTAAGTGCTCTATATTTTTTACGACCATTTAATGGCTTAGCTTTTTCTAAAGTTTCCTTTAGTTTTTTGGTATCTAAACCATCTTTTTTATATGCAGTTATAATTTCTTGATATTCCATAACTTTCATTTCTTCCTATTCAATAATTTCTAATCCTGCAAATTTTGCCATTAATCTTTTGTGACCAACTTTTTCAAAATTAATATCTACCTTTAAGTCTTCTCCTTCTGCTTCAACAGAGTTTATAATACCTTCGCCAAATTTCTTGTGGTATACTTTAACTCCTGCTTTATATGAACTTAAATCTACTTCATCATTTGATTTATTTTTATTTAAACTATTTAAAAAGCTATCTGCACTTCTAAATTGATATGTTGAACTTACCCCTCTTGATGCTGCTGTACTAATATCTTTATATGTTGAAACAGGACTATCGTAATATCCACCATAGCTACCACTACTTCTTCTTTCTCCATAAGACCATTCATATTCATCATGGTCTGGATATCTATTACTTCTAGTATCCTCTATTTCTTCATATCCGTCAAGCATTGTAGCTGGTATTTCTTTTATAAATCTAGAAACAGCATTACAACTTGTTGAGCCAAAAATTGTTCTTTGTCTACTACATGTAAGGAATAAATTTTCTTTTGCTCTTGTTATTCCAACATAACAAAGTCTTCTTTCTTCTTCTAATTCTTTTGGTTCTCCTACTGATTTATATCCCGGGAAAATACCTTCTTCCATTCCTACTAAAAATACAGCTGGAAACTCTAATCCTTTTGCACTATGTAATGTCATTAATGTTACAGATTCTTCTGCTTCTTCCATTCCATCTAAATCTGAACTTAATGTAATTCCTTCTAAAAATTCACTTAATGAACTATCAGCTGATTCCTCTTCAAATTCAATTGCAACAGTTAAAAATTCATCTAAGTTTTGTAATCTTGATTCTGCTTCAACAGTATTTTCTACTTCTAACGCTTTTGTATATCCAGTTTGTTTTAAAGTATCTTTAATTAATTCTGATATTTTTATATTTTCTTTTTTACTTCTTAATTCTTCAATTACATTTATGAATTCTCTAGTATTTGCAAAAACTCTATTTAATCCATAATTATCAGCATTTTTTATTATTTCATACATTGAAACTCCGCTATTTGCAGCCAAAGCTTCAACATTATCCATGCTTGTCTTTCCTACACCTCTTTTAGGCTCGTTTATTATTCTTGTTAAACTTAAATTATCATTTGGATTTTGTATTAATCTTAAATATGCAATAATATCTTTTATTTCTTTTCTCTCATAGAACTTTAAACCACCAACAATTTTATATGGTATATCTTCTCTTCTTAAAATATCTTCTATACTACGTGATTGTGAGTTCATTCTATAAAGAACTGCAAAATCTGAATATTTATAATACTCTTCTGTTTTTAATGAATTTATTTGTCTTACTATGTAATTTGCCTCATCATATTCATTATCTCCCCTAAACACTTTAGGAAGATTTCCTTTATCATTATCTGTCCATAATTTTTTCTCATATTTTGTTTCATTATTTTTTATTACTTCATTTGCTGCATTTAATATATTTTGAGTACATCTATAATTTTGCTCTAATTTTATTATTCTTGTTCCTGGAAAATCTTTTTCAAAATTTAAAATATTTGATATATCGGCACCTCTAAATGAATATATTCCTTGGTCATTATCTCCAACAACTGTAATATTTCCATATTTTGATGCAAGTAATGTTACTAAGGTAAATTGTGCTTTATTTGTATCTTGATATTCATCTACTAATACATATTTGAATTTACTTGAGTAATATTCTAATAAATCTGGATTATCTAATAAAATTTTTATTGTAAAATTAATTATATCATCAAAATCTATTGCATTATTTTCTTTTAATTTATTTTGATATGTTTTATAAAGTTCTGCAATTTTTTCTTTTCTAAAATCACCTCTAGCTCTTACTGCATACTCTTCTGGTTCTAGCATTTCATTTTTAGCATTACTAATTTCATATAATACTGATTTATCTGAATATAGTTTATCATCTAAATTTTGAGCTTTTATTATTTGTTTGATTAAAGTTTTTTGATCAGATGTATCAAATATAACAAATGATGTATCAAAACCTAATCTATCTATTTGTCTTCTTAAAATTCTAACACATATTGAGTGAAAAGTTCCAATCCACATGTCCATAACTGCACCTGCAACCAAACCTTCTACTCTTGATTTCATCTCATTAGCTGCTTTATTTGTAAAAGTTATAGCTAATATATCCCATGGTTTTACATTTTTTTCTCTAATTAAATACGCAATTTTATGAGTTAATACTTTTGTTTTTCCACTTCCTGCACCAGCTATAACTAGGCATGGACCTTCTGTATTAATAACTGCTTCATATTGTTTATCGTTTAATCCTTCTAATAAATCCATCCTTACTTCCTCTCTTATTTTTAAAACTTATGTGGTCATTATATAATAAAAATCTCTTTTGTTAAAGAGATTTTTTTATAATTATTTATTTAATTCAGAAACTAATTCTTCTACATCAATTCCATGTACTGCGCAAGCTTCTTCTAAAGTTTCTGCTTGAGATGCTGGGCATCCTAGACAATGCATTCCTGCATTTAATAAAATATCTGCTTTTTCTGGAGCCATTTCTAATAGCTCTCCTATTTTTGTATTTTTATCTATCATGATTTTCCTCCCCTTTTAGTTTTCAAACTTTAATTTTAGCAATTTTATCATAATTTTTTAAAAAAGTATAGACAAAATAAAAAAAATGTTGTATTATAGTCAAAATTTAATAAAAGAGGTGATATTTATGAAATTTCTTTTAAACCTCTTTTTCATAAGTTTTGGTATAAATATATTTATAATCATTTATTCAGTATATTCTTTAGTAGAAATACTTTTACTTCAAAACCTGCAAGGTTCTAAGTTAAAATTCAAGAAAGCACAATTAAATTAATTTATGTTAAAAAAGTTTTTATATAAAATTTTATTTTTTATAATTTCTTTTCCTATTGCTTTAATTTTAATTTTGAATTTATTTAACCCTATATTTAATGCAGAACATTTAATTTTTCCTTATGCAATCCATCCATTTGATATAGTTTCAGTATATCCAGATACTTGGATTTTATTAAAAAAATTATATTTAATATCTTTTTTTATTTCTTATTTAATTTTATATAATAAATTTTTTTCTAATATAAAATTTCCAAAAAATAAAATTAATAAAAAAATAAATCAAACTATAAGTTCTAACGAATTATCTTTACTAGTTGGTGCATCTAAGGAAAACTTACCTGTATTTATTGGAGAAAAAGGACTTTATCAAAATATTTTAATCACTGGAACTATTGGTACTGGCAAAACATCTTCTGCAATGTATCCTTTTACAAAACAACTTATAAAATATAATTCAAATAACTTTAATGAAAAATTAGCTATTTTAGTATTAGACGTAAAAGGAAATTATTTCAATCAAGTACTTGAATATGCTAATGAATTTGGTAGATTAGATGATATAATTTCAATAGATTTAACAAGTAGATTCAAATATAATCCTCTTGATAAACCTAATTTAAAACCTATAGTTTTAGCAAACAGATTAAAAACTATTCTTACTATTTTTAGTCCAAATAATTCTGAGTCTTATTGGCTAGATAAAGCAGAACAAGTACTTTCTGAAAGCATCAAATTTTGTAGATTATATAATAATGGATATGTTTCATTTTCAGAAATACATAAACTTATAATGTTTCCAGAATACTATTCTGAAAAATTAAATATTACAAAAAATATATTTAGAAGTGGAAAATATTCAGATACCGATGTTTATAATCTATTAACTTGTATAGACTTTTTTGAAAAAGAATTTTTTTCATTAGATAGTCGAACTCTATCAATACTAAAATCTGAAATTAGTAGAATCACTAATATTTTTGTTTCTGATTATAATGTTTCAAAAACATTTTGTCCTCCCAAAAGTGAAATTAATTTTCATGGTTTTAAAGATGTTTTAGATAAAGGAAAAATTGTTGTTCTTAATATGAATATAGCTGAATATAAAAATTTATCAAAAATAATTGCAGCTTACCTTAAACTTGATTTTCAATCAGAAGTTATGGCAAAACTTGCTGAAACTTCTAACATAAGAAAAAGTGCTTTTATAAGTGATGAATTTCACGAATATGTAACAACAACAGATAGTGACTTTTTCTCGCAATGTCGTGAAGCTAAATGTATTAATATAGTTGCAACACAAAGCTATTCTTCTATAAAAAATTCCATAAAAGATGAAGCTTCAACTAAAGTTATTCTTCAAAATTTAATTAATAAATTCTGGTTTAGAACTGATGATACATTTACAATAGAAGAAGCTCAAAAACAAATAGGAAAAGAAGAAAAAGAAAAAATTTCTACTACAATTTCTGAAAATGCAAAAGAAACAAAATTTAATTTAATAACAAATACATTGCATTCAAGAGATTCAAATATATCTGAAAGCTATAATAAATATACACAAAATGATTATATATATGATACAAACTTTTTTTCACAATCATTAGAAACCTTTAAAAGCTTGGCTTTTATTTCTGATGGTATGAAGATATTAAAACCACAAATGTTACAAATGATACCATATTATGATAAAGAAAATTTTATGAAAGGACAAAAAAATGAAAAATAAAAAACAATTTATTTATACTCTTATGGTTTCAATTTTATTCATGTCAACATTTAGTACAAATGTTTATGCAGCTGATCCAAAATTAGTTACTACACTCAATTCTGCATTTGAAAAAATTGAAAGTTATATAATAAAAATATCAACTCCTGCCGCAGCTGTCGCTGTTGGAACAGGTATACTTATGAAAAAGTTTAGTTTTGGAGATGAAGAAAAAATACGTACATCTAATAAATTAATTAGAGGAAGTCTATTTTCATATGGATTTATTTTATGTATTGATTTAGTCTTATCTCTACTAAAAACTTTACTTACTTAAAGGATTAAAAAAATGAATGAAGAAAATATTAATTTAACAGAAATAATTTTAAATTCTATAAATGAACTTTTTTCAAAGCTTTTTTCGTCAATTGATAACAGTATTTATTCAGTACTTGATGATATAACTTTTGTTAATACTGATATTTTATCTAATAATGCATTTCAAAAAATATTAGGAGAGTCCAGTTCCGAAGGTATTTTACTAATTTGCAATAGTCTTGTTTTAGGTTTTATAATTTATTATGCTATTAATTATTTAATTTCACATCTAACTTATTCAAAAATTGATTCTCCTAAACAATTTATTTTTAAATGTGTTATATTTATAGCTATTATGAATTCTTCATTTTGGATATGTGAAGAAATTATAAATATAGTTTCTACTATAACTAATGGCATCTCTGAACTTGGAATAGATTTATTTAATTCAAAAATAAATTTTTCAAATTTTATAAATAATATAAATCAGAATATTTATTCATCACAAGAAACTCTTAGTATTTTTTCTTTTGATGGAATAATAAAATCTTTTACAAGTTTTGGACTTATAAATCTTGTATTTACATATTCTTTAAGATATATAATGATTCAAATATTTGTATTATTAAGTCCATTTGCATTCTTAAGTTTAATAACAAATTCTTCCGAATGGTTCTTTAAAGTTTGGATAAAAACTTTTCTATCTTTACTTTTTGTTCAAATATTAATATCTTTAATATTACTACTTTCGTTTTCAATAGAACTCGTGCAAAATTCAAACTTTTCTAAACTACTATATATTGGTATTATCTATGCTTTAACGAAATCAAATAGTTATATGAAAGAACTGTTTGGAGGAATTTCTTATAATGTAAATAATGCAATTGCAAGTTTTTCAAAAAATTAGTTTATTAAAAAGTATTTTATACTTATATTAATTGTAATAACTAATATTAACTTATTAAATATAATATTTTAAAAGGAGTTTATATGCATTTTGTATTTCCTAAAAATTATAATTTCAAACAAAAATTGCTTGGGTTTATAGACTATTCTACAGCTATATTAGACACAATTATTGGAGTTATTATTTATTTTTTTTTAAATTTATTTTTTACAAACTTAAATTTAAAAATATATGTTTTTGTTTCTCTGTTTTTTCCTGTATTACTAATTAGTGTTTTAGGAATTAATAAAGAAAATTTTATATCTGTTTTCACATATATGTTTAAATTTATAAAAAATCAAAATATTTATTTATATAATAAAAGTAATAAATCATAAAATTTTATTAGTCTGTATATAAAATAAATTGTAATTATATTAGTTAGTAAAATTATAATTTTACTAACTATTATGAATGTAATGAATTACACTTAGTTAATATGAATTTCTTTTTCATTTTAGTTGTTCATAAAATTGTAATTTATCTTGTTTTGATTAATAATTTTGTAAAATTTAATAAATATTTTTTAATTCTTGTAATTAGCTTTTTAAAATGATATAATCTTTTCAAACTGTACGAAAGAAGATAAAAAAGATAATAAAAAAGTTTGAAAAGGGGTTTTTGATATGAAATTATCACAAAATGATAAATCTCTTCTATTTTCTAGTACAGAGATTCCAGACATTTTTTTTACAGAATATTTACCAGAAGCAGATGCTAGTTATATCAAAGTATATTTCTATATGCTTTTTTTGTCAAAATATAATAAAGAGATTAAAATAAATGATTTATCAAAAACACTAGCCTTAGACTTTCCAACAGTTCAAGATGCTATTAAATACTGGGAAGACAAAGGTATTTTAGTAAAGAAAACTGATGGCTATACTCTAGCTGATATTCAAGAAATAGAAATTTCAAAATTATATAGTCCAAAAGTAACCTCTTCACCAGAAGAGGCTATTAAGAGTTCTCAAAGCCAATATCGTGCAAAAGCAATTGAAAATATTAATTCTCAATTCTTTCAAGGAGTCATGTCACCATCTTGGTATAATGATATTGATCTTTGGTTTAGCAAATATGGATTTGATGAACAAGTTATGCTTGCATTATTTAATTATGCATATGATAAAAGAGCTTTACACAGAAATTATATACAAGCAACAGCTGATGCCTGGAGTAAAAATAATATAAAAACATTCAGTGATTTAGATGCATATTTTGAAAAACAAGAAAAGCGTGGTTCTATAAATAATGAAATTTCAAAAAAATTAAATTTATATAGAAAATTAACAACATATGAAGAAGAAGATATCGTAAAATGGACAGAAAACTTTGGTTATTCTATGGATATAATAGAAATTGCATTAAAAAAAGCTTCTTCAAATAATAAAGTAAGATTTGATTACATAGATACATTACTTACAGATTGGCACCAGAAAGATTTACATTCAACTGATGAAGTAAATACATATTTACAATCAATTAAAGATAAAGATAAGAAAACAAAACAAGTTGAAAAAGCAGCTTTTGAATATACACAAAGCACTTTTGATAATTTAGAATCTTTATATGAAAATTAATTATAAAAATTTGTATTATACTAATTTTAATTAATTTATTATAATATAACATGGTTTCTAGGTAACCTAAAAACCTAAATATAAAAAAAGGACCTTACTAAAACATGGATAATTCTTTATTAAAGCAGGTTTTACGAGAATATGACGAAAAAAGAACCAGAGCAGTATTAGAAGCAGAAAATAGAAAAAAAGAATTATTAAAAGTTAATCCAAAACTTTTAGAAATAGAAAATGAACTTTCCAAAAATTCTTTACAAACAGCAAAATCTATTCTTTTAGCAGATTCTAAAGAAAAAGCTTCTTTGATTGCAAGTTTAAAAAAGAAAAATAATTCGTTAATAAAAGAAAAAAATGAATTTATAAAAAATCTTTCTAAAGAAAATAACTATCTTAATCCACATTTTGACTGCAAATTGTGCAAAGATACTGGATATGTTCAAAAAGATAATTCTTTAGTTATGTGTTCTTGCTTAAAGCAAAGAATATTCGATATAGCATATAATAAATCAAATATGGGAAATCTAGAAAGAGAAAATTTTTCAAATTTTGATTTAAGAATTTTTTCAGATAAACCTGATACAGAAAAATATAAATCTGATATTTCACCTCGTGAAAATATACAAATAATTAGAGAAAAAGCAAAAAGCTTTATTGAAAATTTTGATAACCCTGAAGAAAAAAACCTTATCTTTACTGGTAATACTGGTGTTCGGAAAAACTTTTTTAACAAATTGTATTGCAAACGAAGTATTAAAAATAGGAAAAACGGTTCTTTATCAAACAGCACCAGTTATGTTTGACGAAATAAATGATGCAAAATTTGGTAGAGAAAATGCAAGATTTGATTTATATGAAAATATATTAAATGTTGATTTACTTATTATTGATGATTTAGGAACAGAAAAAATTACTGATACAAAAATTACTGAACTATTTACAATTATTAATACAAGACTTCTAAATCAAAATCACAAAATTACAAAAACAATAATTTCAACTAACTTAAATATAGATGAATTATTTAAAACATATACAACACGTATTGGTTCTCGTTTAGCTGGAAATTACAGATTTATACGTTTTTTCGGTGATGATTTACGTTTTAAAAAAGGAAAAAAAGAATTATAAATTAAAGAAAGTGGATAATAAATTAATTATATCTACTTTCTTTTTTACTATAAGTATTCTAATATTTTCCATAATTTAAAGCTCACTTTATTTTATTGTAAAGCGAGCTTTTATCTTATTTTTAAATTACATAATCATCATCTTGATCTACAATTTTTTCTATACTTACTACTTTTCCATCATTTGTTCTCATTAGAGTAACACCTTGTGTTGATCTTCCAAGAACACTAATTTCTCCTGTATTTAATCTAATAATTGTTCCTGTATCTGTTATAAGCATTATATCTTCTGTTCCACTTACAATCTTAATTCCTACAATTTCACCTGTTTTTGGTGTTATTTTATAAGTTATAACTCCACGTCCACCTCTGTTTTGAACTCTGTATTCATCTAATTCTGTTCTCTTTCCAAAACCATTTTCTGTGATTGCAAGTAATGTAGCCTTACTTCCTGTTATAATTGGTTCCATTCCGATTACATAATCTCCATCATCTAATCTCATTCCAATTACACCTTGTGCTGTTCTTCCTACTGGTCTAACATCTTTTTCATCAAATGTTATGCTCATACCTTTTCTTGTAACTAAAACAACATTATCTTGTCCATCTGTCATTCTAACATCTATTAATTCGTCATCTTCTTTTAATGTTATTCCCATTAATCCTGTTTTTCTGTTAGAATCATATTCTGAAAGTGGTGTTTTCTTAATTAAACCATTTTTTGTTCCCATTAGTAAGTATTTTCCATCAGCAAAATTTTGTAATGGTATAATTGCTGAAATTTTTTCACCAGCTTCTAAGTTTAATAGATTTACTATTGCTGTTCCTTTAGCTGTTCTTCCTGCTTCTGGTACTTCATATCCACGTAATCTATACATTTTTCCTTTATTACTAAAGAATAATATTGTATCATGTGTAGATGCTGTAAATATTTCTTTAACAAAATCATCTTCTCTAGTAGCTATACCTGTGATACCTTTTCCACCTCTTCTTTGGCTCTTATACGTATCTATTGGCATTCTCTTGATATATCCAAAACGAGTTAAAGCTATTATTGTTTGTTCTTCTTTTATTAAATCTTCGTCTTCAATATCCCCTTCTGCTGGTGCTATTTTTGTTAATCTTTCATCACCATATTTATCTTTTATTTCTAAAAGTTCTGTTTTAATTATATCAAAAACTAAAGTTTCGCTAGCTAAGATTTCTTTTAAATATGCTATTAATTTCATTAATTCTGCATATTCTTCTTCAAGTTTTTCTCTTTGTAATCCTGATAATCTCTTAAGTTGCATATCAAGTATTGCTTGTGCTTGTATATCAGTAAGTTTAAATCTTTCCATCAATCTTTCTTTTGCATCATCATAAGATTCACGAATTATTTTTATTACTTCATCAATATTATCAATAGCAATAATTAAACCTTCTAATATATGAGCTCTTGCTTCTGCTTTATCAAGTTCAAATTTTGTTCTTCTTAAAATAACTTCTTTTCTATGTTTAATATATTCTTCTAAACATTGTTTTAATGTTAAAATTTTAGGCTCACCATTTACTAAAGCAAGCATTATAACACCAAAAGTATCTTGCATTTGAGTATGTTTAAATAATTGATTTAAAATAACTTGAGGTCTTGCATCTCTTTTTAATTCTATAACAACTCTTACTCTTTCTTGTCTGTCTGATTCATCTCTTACTTCTGATATTCCTTCTATTTTTTTGTCTTTTACTAATTCATCTATTTTTATAATTAAATTAGCTTTATTTACTTGGTATGGAAGTGAACGAATTATTATTCTTTGTTTACCTCCAGACATTTCTTCTATTTCTGTCTCAGCTCTTACTGTTATTTTTCCTCTTCCTGTTGTATAAGCTTCTTTTATTCCATCTTTTCCAATAATCATAGCTCCTGTTGGAAAATCTGGACCTTTTATATATTGCATTAATTCTTCATTTGTAATTTCATGATTATCTATTACTTGTATAGCACCATTTATTACTTCTGTTAAATTATGTGGTGGTATATTAGTAGCCATACCAACAGCAATTCCTGAAGATCCATTTATTAATAGTGCAGGTATTTTTGAAGGTAAAACAGTTGGTTCTTGAAGTCTATCATCATAGTTTGGCATAAAATCTACTGTATTTTTTTCTATATCTACTAACATTTGCTCTGCAATTTTTGACATTCTAGATTCTGTATACCTCATTGCAGCGGCACCATCACCATCTATAGATCCAAAGTTTCCGTGTCCATCAATTAATGTATATCTCATTGAAAAATCTTGTGCAAGTCTTACCATTGCATCATATACTGAAGAATCACCATGAGGATGATATCTTCCTAAAACAGATCCAACAGTATTAGCGCATTTTCTGTATGGTTTATCTGATGTTATTCCATCTTCATGCATAGAATATAAAATTCTTCTATGAACTGGTTTTAAACCATCTCTAACATCTGGTAATGCACGAGAAACTATAACACTCATAGCATAATCAATATATGCTGTTTTCATTTCTGTTTCTATGTTTCTTTCGATTATTTTTCCATCTTGTCTTTCCATTCATTAACCTCTTTTCTTACTTATACTTTTCTTCTTGCATTATATAATAAATATGACTAAAAAAGCAAGGAAAAAAGGCAAAAAATTTGTTTATTTTTGCCTAAAAAGTTATACTTTTTTATGTATTTTTTTCATTCTATTTTCTATGTTTTTTAAGCTAATTTTTTTGCTAAATTCCACTCATCTTCACTTATATTAAAATCTTTACCATTATTTTTTATTAAATTATGTATATTCTCTATTTTTCTCGCTTCATTAATAGTATTTTCAAGTGGTACAGTTTTCTTTAAATAATTTTCAATATTTTTATAATCTTTTTCCATTGATTTAAAATCTTTATTTTCATAAGAAATTTTCCATTTATCACAATAACTTTCAAGTTTCTCAACAGCTTTTATTTGATTTGTTAATGTTTCTTCTATTTTACTACTTACTGAATTTATTATTGAATTTTTACTTTGTTTTATTAAACTTGCAATACTGCTATTTATTAATTTTTTATCTTTTGCAAATTTAATTGATAAATCTAATAAATCAGAAACATTATCTAAAATACCACCTTTTTTCACTGCCATTTGTATTTGAGAAATATTTTCAAAATTGCCTGTTATAATTCCTATAGCACTTTTTCCAAATTCTATTCCACTATTTACAATTTCTTTTATTCCTTCCTTAAATCCTTGCTCTAAAATTGCATCTTTTATATCTATAACTTGATCTTCTATTAAATCTGGAAGAGCTGCTTTTATTCCAATATCAACTGCTGTATTTATTGCTTTTCCTATATCACTTTCTAAAAAATTTTTCTGTGCATCTAATATATTTTGACTAAAACTTCTATTTTCACTTTTTTCTAAATTATTATTTACTTCTAATTCTAAATTCTGCATACATTTTCACCTCTCATATTATATTTACTCAGTTATTAATTTCTTACAACTTTCGCCTAAAGCTTTATTTTAAAGAAGTGCAGAGCACTTTCATATAATTTTTTTATTTAATTTAAGCATTTAATACTTCAAAAATTTTCTCATATTCTTGTTTATCTATATTTTTAGACATATTTTTATTAATTAATAAATTATATTTCTCTTCATAATTTATTTTTCCTATTATTTCAAAATCAGAAAATAACTCTTCTAAAACTACTTCAGCTATTTGATATTTATTAACCTTATTAAAAACAATTTTTATTTTATCTACATCAATATTAAAATCTTCTAAAAATATTTCTAATAAATTATTTGATTTTTTTATTTCTGATAAATTAGGCTCTACTAAAAATATTATTTTATCTCCTTTAGATAAAATAGTTTTAACAAATTTATAATTCATATTAGAAGATGTATCAATTACTATAAATTCATATTTTACTTTTAATTTTTCAAATATTTCATTTATTTCATCATTTCTTATAATACTATTTTCACAAAACAAATGATTTGGAGCACAAATTACGTCTAAATTATTGTTTATCTTTTTTATTAAACTTTCAAAATTTAATTTATCATAATTTGAAGGATATTTATTTATTCCAAAAATAGTATTTATACTATTATTAAAAATATCAAAATCTATTAGTAATACTTTTTTATTTTTAAGTCCAATAACATTTGCAAGAATACTAGATACAATACTTTTTCCAACTCCAAAATTTCCTGTTACAACTACAATTTTATTATCTTCATCAATATTAAAAATAGCTTTTTGAGGCTTTATTTTTTTATATTTTTTTTCTTTATTCAAATTTACTCTTTTTATACTATTTATTTTTTTATTTTCTATTGTTATATCTTTTTTATTATTTAAAATCATATTTTTTAATTGATTTATTTCTCTTGATAATCCTACATTTAAATCACTTTCATTTTCATTAAACTTACTAAAAAACATTTCATAATTTTCATCATTTAAGTAATATATTTTATATATTTTTTTACTATTTAAAAATATTTCTATATCTTCATTTTTTTCTTTTAAAAAAACTATAATTTCTATATTTTCTTTTAACATTTTTATTTTATTTATTAAAATATTAAAATTATATTCTTCTGGAAGAATATTACTAATTATAGCTATATCAATATCTTTTTTCTCTTCTAAAACTTCAATAATTCCTTCTTGATATTGTATATCTGTTCCTTCTACTTGACAATTTTTAAATTTTTTTAATGTTTCATTTATATATGGATTTCCTATTGCTGTTATTATTTTCACTTATATCATCTCCTTTTCTTCTTCTGAAGCTTCTATTTTTGCAAGAATATGATTATCTCCAATAAACATTAAGCTTTCTCCTCTTTTTAATGATTTTATTTCTATTTTTTCTTTTTCTGATATATTCGCATATTTTTCTAATACTAAAATATTTTCTTCTTCTAAAGAAAAAAATGATTTTATACTAGAATTATTTAAAATACTTTTTCCATATGCACCATCATCTAAACTAAATAAATCAGAAACATCCTGTGTTATTGCTACTGCACTTCCACCATATTTTCTTATAGTTTTAAAAATTTTATATATAAAACTTGCTACAAATTTATTCGATGTAACACCTATAAGTCTCCACACCTCGTCTAAGTAAATCGCTTTGTTTATATCTCTAAATCTTTTAATTTTATCCCAAAATAAATCTGTGAAAATATACATTCCATATTTTAAATTATCTTCACCTAATTCATAAATATCACCAACTATCAATTTATTATTAAGTTCTACATTTGTATAATTATTTAAAAATTTAAGCGAACCAAATATAAATGGATATAATTTTCTTTTAAAAAACAATGTTTTTTTATCTTTTTCAAAAACATTGTATAAATCTTCTAAAATTGGCATATCCTTGTTTGATTTAAAAATTCTATTATTATTTTCATCAAATTTATATAAGGAATTATCATCAAAAGTTATTCCTTTTTCTTTGTAAACTTCTATTAATTTTTCTTCTAATAGTGCTATTTTTTCCTCATCTAATTCTCCAAAAACTAAACTAAAAAATCCTCTTAATTTTCCTATTTTAGTTGTTAAAAATCCTTTTTCTTCTTCAATTGATTCCTCCCTTATATCTAAAATATTGATATAAGAATCTGAAGTCGGTCCAAATTTAATACAAACGCCATCTAAATTTTCACAAATTTTTGTATATTCTCTTTCTGGATCTATAATATATTGCTCTAATCCTAAAATTCTATATCTTAATATTAATAATTTTGTATAAAATGATTTTCCCGCTCCACTTGTTCCAAATACACACATATTAGCATTTTTATATTTATATTTATTAAATCTATCTACTAAAATAATAGAATTATTATATATATTTGTTCCTATAAAAATTCCATCTTCATCACATAAATTTGATGAAATAAAAGGATATGTCGATATTAAACCATTTCCTAATATATTTCTTTTGCTTATATTTTTAATATCTATATTATTACTCATAAGTGGCAAACACGATTTAAAATTTTGCTCCTGTCTAAAATTCGATTTTCTTGTCATCATTCCAGAAGCTTGAAGTATTCCCTCTATTTTATTTATATTTCTTTCTAATTCTTTTTCATTTTCAGCAATTATGTTTATATAGGTATAAAGAAAATATAATTCTTCATTGTTTACTTGCATTTCTTTTCTTATGTATTTTGCATCATTATAAGTATATGCTGCAATATCAATATCCTCCCTATTTGAATTACCTGATTTTAGGTCAACTCCAACATTTCCAATAAAATATGTTAAATCTTTTATTGTTCTATATGTATCTTGTTTTTCATAAAATATAGATATACTCATGTTTACATTAGTATTTATTAAATTTTTAAAAATAATATCACTATATTCTCTATAATAGTCTATTATTAAAATTCCTCCAAAATATTTACCATCTATTTCTAAATATTTAGGATTTTTATTATTTATATAACTTGGTGCCATTTTATCTTTTGGATTTAATATTCCTTCATAAAAACTTTCTATAATATTCTCCTTTCTATAAATTATTTATTATTATAATATTTTAAGAATAAATAGACTTTATTTTATAGGAAATATAAAACACTTTCCTATAAAATTATTTAATATTAAATTTCTTGTAATAACAATTTAATTTATACATTCTTCTTTAAAATTGGGATTAAAAAACGAAATTAAAATTTTCTCTGATTCTCTTTTTGAATTAATATCATAAATTATATTTCCACATCTTGATAAAGATTCTTTTATCTTAAAATAGCTTTCATTTAAAAAATTTATAGCTATATTTTCATTTGTTTTTATATCTGCATTTTCTTTTTTAGTTGTGTCTAAAATATATTTTATTATTATAAAAAAATTTTTTGAAGATGATTTATTTTCTTCTGTTTTTTCTTTTATAAATTCTATATATTTTTCTGATATTTCTTTTATTTTTTTATTTTCTTCTTTCTCGGAAATTTGTTTTAGATTTGAAAAATGTTTTGATAAGTTTTCTTTTTTGCTTTGAACTACAATCTGCATATTGAAATCACATGTTTTTAAGAACAATTTATACGAATTCAAAATTGATTCTTTTTCTAATTTTGATTTTAAATCATAATTTATTGGTACTATTTTTAATATCTTTATATACTCATTTTTATTTATAATAATACCATTTTCAAGTATTTTATCAAAGGGAAGCCACTCTTGAGTTGTTTTCTCTTTTTTTATTTTAACATCTCCTTTCTTTTTTATTTAATTATTTTTCTGAAGGTTTTATTTATTAAAAAATTAAAAATAATTTCTAATAAATAATAAAGACGTGAAAATTAATTTCACGCCCCTTGAATTGATTTATATATTACAACACTTTTTATAAATTGTCAACGTCTTTTATATTAAAATTTCCAAAAATTACATATATTTTATAAGAATATATTTTTCAAATTTGATAATACTATAATTATAAAATTTATATTAGCCTAACTTAGAGTTTAATTATTGATATTTAATTTATATATATAATAAGTGATATAACTTATTATATATATAATTACTTATTAGTAATTAAAGATCGAGTTAAGATGTAGAATATTGAAAGTAATCCTTTTAGTATTTTATGTTGGATACGAAGAATATATTATATATATAAAAGCTCTTTTCTATTTTGGTTTATGCTTTTTGTATTTTACTTTAAATTTTAATATAAAGGGTTTGAAATTACGTAATATATTTGAAGTCATGATTATACTTTTATTCAAAAGCGTTTGTTTATAATCCAGTTTGGATGAATACAGATGTTTAGGGTGGATTTATAGTCTAGCAACTGATTAATATATGTGGTATATGGCTTATTTGTATAGTAATATGCATTAGGTCAAACTACTATGTATATTAGTTTTAGCTGAAAGTTAATATAAGTTTTATGATGATAAAAGCCATAAAGTGAATTCTTTATGGCTTATCATTTTATATAAATTAAATATCTAAGTTCTTTACATATTTCGCATTTTTTTCTATAAATTCTCTTCTTGGATTTACTTCATCTCCCATTAATAATGAAAATGTTTCATCCGCTGCTATAGCATCATCCATTGTAACTTTTACTAAAATTCTAGTTTCTGGATTCATTGTTGTTTCCCAAAGTTGTTCTGGATTCATTTCTCCTAAACCTTTATATCTTTGAATACTAACTTGATCTCTTTCTACTCCTCTTTCTTCTAAAATCTTAAAAGCACCTGACATATCATCTTCATACCAATAAAGGTCTTCCATTCCCTTTTTAGAGAATTTATAAAGAGGTGGTTGAGCTAAATATACATTTCCATTTTCAAGAAGTGGCCTCATATATCTAAAGAAAAATGTTAATAATAATGTTCTAATATGTGCACCATCAACGTCGGCATCTGCCATTATAATAACTTTTCCATATCTTATTTTTGTTATATCAAAATCTGGACCAATTCCTGCACCTACAGCTAATATTACTGGATTTAATTTATCATTTCCGTATATTTTATCAGCTCTTGCTTTTTCAACATTAAGCATTTTTCCCCATAATGGAAGTATTGCTTGAAACTTTCTATCTCTTCCTTGTTTTGCACTTCCTCCTGCTGAATCTCCTTCGACTATATATACTTCACATTCTTCAGCAAGTTTACTACTACAATCTGCTAATTTTCCTGGTAATGTAGATGTTTCTAGAGAATTTTTCTTTCTTACTAATTCTCTTGCCTTTCTTGCTGCTTCTCTTGCTCTTGAAGCACTTATACATTTTTCTAATATTGCTTTTGCTACATTTGGATTTTCTTCTAAGAAATTTGCTAAGTGTTCATTAACTACTGATTGAACAATTCCTGTAACTTCACTATTTCCAAGTTTTGTTTTAGTTTGTCCTTCAAATTGTGGTTCTTTTACTTTTACAGAAATAACTGCAGTTACACCTTCTCTTATATCATCTCCAACTAAATTAGCATCTTTTTCTTTTAATATATTTTTTTCTCTTGCATAGTCATTAAATACTTTTGTAAGAGATCTTTTAAATCCTTCTAAATGTGTTCCACCTTCTATTGTATTAATATTATTAACAAAAGAATATATACTTTCTGAATAACTTGTTGTATATTGAATTGCTATTTCTACTGGAAATTCTCCATCTTTTTCAATATAGATTGGATTTGGATGTAATTTTTCTTTATTTTTATTCAAATATTCTACAAAAGAATTTAAACCACCTTCAAAACAAAATTTAGCTTTTTTAGGTACTTCTGGTCTTTGATCTTCTATTTCTATATTTAATCCTTTTGTTAAAAATGCCATTTCCCTAAATCTATTTTCTAAAACATCATATTCATATTCTAATGTTTCAAAAATTGTATCATCTGCTAAAAATCTAACTTTTGTTCCAGTTTTATCTGAATCTCCAATTCTTTCAAGAGTTTTTACAGTTTTTCCTCTTTCAAAACTCATTTGAAAGATTCCTCCATCTCTTTGAATTGTAACTTCTGTCCACTGAGATAATGCATTAACAACAGAAGAACCAACCCCATGAAGACCTCCTGATACTTTATATCCACTATCTCCACCAAATTTTCCACCAGCATGTAATACTGTATAAACTGTTTCTGCTGCAGATAAACCTGTTTTTTGATGTTTATCTACTGGTATTCCTCTACCATCATCTTCTACGTTTATAATGTTTCCTTTTTCAATTATTATTTTAATGTTTTTACAATATCCTGCTAAAGCTTCGTCCACAGCATTATCTACAATCTCATATACAAGATGATGTAATCCTCTTACAGAAACACTTCCTATATACATTCCTGGTCTTTTTCTTACTGCTTCTAAACCTTCTAATACTTGTATTTGATCTGCCTTATACTCATGTTCGAATTTTTCCATTTTTTCCTCCTTAAGTTATATCAACCTTTTCGCAATTGTATTCACACCGATTTTTGTGATATACCCTTTTATTTTTTTTTCATTTTCCGCTAGTATAAATGATTTATTTATTTCATCCGAAATATTTAAAATATCTCCATTTTCTTCTAAATTTTTATACATAGCTTTATATTCTTTTGTATTTTTTATGTAATCAATATTGAATATTCCTATTATATCATGATTTTTTATGATTAAGTCTTTTCCTATATGTAAATACATGCTTATTCCCTTTCATTTATATTTGCTTGCAAATTCCCTTTTCAACAAAATATTCTGAATTTTGTTTTTCTAAATTTATTTTATCTGTACAGGTTATTATCACTTGATTATCAGATATATTTTCTAAAAAACTTTTTCTTCTAACTTCATCAAGTTCTGACATAAAATCATCTAAAAGAAGTATTGGTGTATCATTTATTTCTTCTTTAACTATTTGAAGTTCACATAGTTTCAAACTTAAAATAGTTGTTCTTTGTTGACCTTGAGATCCAAATATAGAGACTGGCCTATTATTTATATATATCATAAAATCATCTCTATGTACACCTGTTGCTGTAAATCCTCTTTTTATATCTACCTCTCTTGATTTTTTTAAATTTTCTAAAAATGCTTTTTTATCTTTACTGTTTGATATATATTTTATTTTTATATCTTCTTTTCCACTTTTTGTTATCAAATTGTGGAAATCTTGTATCTTTTCTGATATTTTTTCTATAAATAATTTTCTATATTCATAGATTTTATAAGAATATTCTGCCAATTGCTCATCCCAAATATCTAGCATTTCTGCTTTTTTATTTTCGAATTTTATTTGTCTTAAATAATTATTTCTTTGTTCTAAATTTTTATTATAGGTATTTAATAAATGTATATAATTTGGCTTAAGTGAACTTATCATCATATCTAAAAATTTTCTTCTTCTTTGAGGTCCTTCTTTTATTATTTCAATATCATCTGGTGTAAATATTACAACATTTATTTTACCAATTATATCACTCATTTTACTTTGTTTTACATCATTTATATAAAATGTTTTTTTATCTTTTATATCTGCTAATATTTTTCCATCTCTATCAGTTTTTTTATATAAAATTTCTACTTTAGCTGTATTTTTATCAAATTTTATTAATTCACTATCCTTTTTAGCCCTAAAAGATTTTCCATAAGCACATAAAAATATTGCTTCAATAATATTTGTTTTTCCTTGAGCATTATTTCCAAATATTATATTTATATTTTCATTTAATTCAATTTTTTGTTTTTCATAATTTCTAAAATTTTCTAAAGATATTTCTTTTATGTACATATCTATTTTTCCTTTATACTATAGCATACTCCAAAGCCAACCTAATATTGACTTAACAAATACTGCTACAAAGATAATTAACATTGCCCCTAAAACTATTGCTCCAACATTTATTTTTGTTCCTGTTTGCTCAAATATCTTTTCTGAAATACCATCAAATTTTTTAGTAATTTTAAAAAATACATCACTTGCTTTTTCATATAGTTCTTTAATTTTTTCTTCCATTTGTATCCCCCTTTTTTCTATAAATAATTTATAGAATCAAACGTTTTCCACTTTTTGTTTGCAAATTGTGGATAGAACTATTCTTTCATTTTTATTGGTAATATCATATATAAATAATCTCCATCTTCTACTGGTTTTATAATACATGGTGATCTATTTGTACCAAATTCTATATATACTTCTTCATCATCTATTGCTTTTAATGCATCTAAGAAAAATCTAGGGTTAAATCCTATTTCTAATTCTTTACCTTCTGTTTCTACATATATTTCTTCCTTTGCATCTCCTGTTTGATTTGCACAAGATATTGTTACTTTTCCTACTTCTATATTTATTTTAACAGGATATTTTTTTTCTTTTTCTATACTTGATGATGATATTAATAAAATTCTTTCAAAACAATTTTGAATATTATTCTTATTAACTTTTACTCTGGTTTCCCAATTTTGTGGTATTGAATTAGAATATTTTAAGAACTCTCCATCTAATAATCTTGTTACTATTTTACAGTTTTCCATTTCAAATAAAGCTTGATTTCTTGAAATACCAATTTTTATTGTATCAAAAGAATCTGATATTATTTTATTTACTTCATTTAATGTTTTTCCTGGTATAACACTACTAAAACTATTAGATATTTTATCTATATTTTTATTTTTTATTGCTAATCTATATCCATCAACAGCAACAACATTTAACTTATTATCTTCTACTTCAAATAAACATCCTGTAAAAATAGGTCTATTTTCTTCTGTACTTACTGCAAAAATAGTTTTTCTTATCATATTTTTTAATGCTGTTTGTTCTATTTCTATAGAATTATCAATATTTATTTTTGGAAGCTCTGGAAATTCATCTGGATTCATTGTGGCTAATTTATATAAAGAACCTTCACATTCTATTTCTAATAAGTTATTATCATTAATAGCTATTTTTATATCTGTTTCAGGTAATCTTTTTATAATTTCACTAAACATTACTGCATTTACTACAGTATTTCCTTGTTCTTCTATTTTAGCTTCTAATATATATTCAATTCCAATTTCTAAATCATATGATGTTAATTTTAATTCGTTTTCATTTGTTTGAATAAGTATTCCTTCTAATATTGGCATTGTTGTTTTAGATGCAACCCCATTTATTACGGAATTAATACCTTTAAGGATTTTTTCTTTTTCACAAATAAATTTCATCTTTTTTTCTCCTTTAATAAAATAATATAATTAGTAGTATTAGTTATAGGTGTTGTGGATTTGGTGGAAAACTTTTCAAAGTATTAATATCCCTAACAAAAATTATGTGTAAATAATTGTGTATAACTTTTATAGTTTTCCACATTATTAAATCTCATTTGTGAATTAAGAGTTATTAACAAAATTTCTTCAGGATTTTCACATGTTATTGTGGAAATCCTTTTTAGCTGTTCCGTAAGAATTAATAGCTCTTCTTTAGTAAAAAAATATGTTTGCAAAACATTATTTTTATTTTTTATTGTTTTTTATTTATTTTTTAATTAATTTGAATCTTGGATTATGTTTTTCACACTTTCCACAATTAATTTTGTATTTGCTTTTTCTTTTATTTCTTTTTCAATTTTATTTACAGCATGCATAACTGTTGTATGATCTCTATTTCCAAAGTCAGCTCCTATCTTAGGAAAAGACATTTGAGCAACAGCTCTACAAAGATACATTGCTATTTGACGAGGATATGCTATATCATTTGATTTTTTTGAAGATACTAAATCTTTTTTATCAATATTAAAATATTTTGCAACTACCTCTTGTATATAATCAGCAGAAATAACTTTTTCTTTTTGAAGTACTAAATCATTTATTGATTTTTCAGCTATTTCTATTGTTATTGGACTATGTGTTAATGATGCATATGCAACAATTTTATTTAATGCTCCCTCTAATTCACGAATATTTGAATCTATTTTTGTTGCAATAACAGATAATATGTAGTCATCTATTATTATTTTGTCAGCTTGTACTTTTTTTCTAAGTATAGCAAGACGAGTTTCATAGTCAGGCATAGAAATATCAGCAAGTATCCCCCACTCAAATCTTGATTTTAAACGTTCCTCTAAAAGTGGAATATCTCTTGGTGGTTTATCACTAGATATAATTATTTGTTTTCCATTTTGATGTAATGTATTAAATGTATGGAAAAATTCCTCTTGTCCCATTTTCTTTCCTGCTATAAATTGAATATCATCTATTAATAATACATCTATATTTCTATATTTATTTCTAAATAATTCATTTTTATAGTTTGCATCTTTTATTGAATTTACTAATTCATTAATAAACTGCTCAGATGTTACATATAAAATTTTTGTATTAGGATTGTTTTGCATTATTTTATTTCCGATAGCATGCATTAAGTGAGTTTTACCAAGTCCAACTCCACCATATATAAATAAAGGATTATAAGCTGTAGCTGGAGCTTCTGAAACTGCATAAGCTGCTGCTTGAGCAAATTTATTATTATTTCCTATTACAAAATTATCAAAAGTATATTTTGGATTTAAAAAACTATTATTATAATTTTCTGTATTTATAAAGTTTATATTTTCTTCTATATAATTACTATTATTTTGATTTTCTTCTGATTTTTCAATAATTTTAATTTCACAATTTTTATTAGTAATAAAATTAAAAGTATTAGCAACTAAATCAAATAATCGTGATTCTATAGCGTCTTTTTGCATTTTAGAAAGAGCGATTAAAACAATTTTATTATCATTTATTGATTCTATTTCTAAACTTTTTATCCAAGTAGTATATGAAATAGTTGTCATTTCTTCTTTTAGAAGATCTTTTGCTTTAGTAAGTAAATCATTTTTATCAGTAAACATTGTTTTTAAATCAATCCTTTCTATAGTGAGGTTTATCCACAAAATTGTCCACAGTGAATTGTGAAAGCTTTGAATCCTTAGTAAAAATAAATTCAACAATCTGTGGAAAACTTATAATTTCTTTTATCCATTATGCTCATATAATATCAAAAATATTTTTAAATATCAAGTAAAAATAAAGAAAAAATAATATTTAAAATAAAAATTGTTTTTTTATTTTAAATATTTTAAAAGCTAGGGGAGAAAGCAATTAAAAAAATTCAGTAATTAATTAAATTTTATTATATTTATTAATAAAAAACATATAAAATTATTAAAATCTTTTATATATACAGTGTAAGGCTTGACTTTTTTAGCAAAATTATAGTATAATCTATATTACTTGTGAATAAATGGGAAAATTTATTACAAATAAATAATAAAAATAAAATTAATATAAATTAGGAGGTGCAAAATGAAAAGAACATATCAACCAAAAAAAAGACAAAGAAATAAAGTTCATGGTTTTAGAAAAAGAATGCAAACAAGAGCAGGAAGAAAAGTTTTAAAAGCAAGAAGAAATAAGGGAAGAAAAAGTATAGCAGTTTAATAAAAAGAGGGCATAAAAGCGCCCTTTTTTTATACAAAAGTAATTAAAATTATATAAAAATTCTTTTATTTATTAAATATTGTTTAATATTGTTCTAAAAGGAAAATGAAAAATATGAAAAAAACAGTAATGATTAAGAAAAATTACGAATTTAAAAGGCTTTTTTCAAAAGGAAAGTTTTTTTATGGTAATTATATTCATATGTATATAAAGAAAAGCAATAAAAATTATAATAAATTGGGTATTGCTGTTTCAAAAAAACAAGGAAAAGCTGTTAAAAGAAATAGGATAAAAAGGCTTATAAGAGAGAATTATAAAAATTTTGAAGACTTGATTGAAAATGGAACAGAAATTTTAATTATTATAAATAAGGATAAAGATATAAAGGAAATTACTTTTAAACAAATTGAAAAAGATTTTTCGCGCACATTGAAAAAAGCCGAAGTTTTGGTGAATTAAAATGAAAAAAATATTAATTAAATTAATTGAATTTTATCAAAAAAATATATCACCAGCATTAGGACATTATTGTAAATATGAACCAACATGTTCAGAATACACAAAGCAGGCTATAGAAAAATATGGTTCTGTAAAAGGCATATTTATAGGCATAAAAAGAATATTAAGATGTAATCCATTTTCAAAAGGTGGATATGATCCTTTAAAATAGGGAGGAAATAAAAAAATATGTTTGATTTTTTTGCTAATATGTTTGGTTATTTACTAAATTTTATTTATGGAATAGTAAATAATTATGGAATTGCTATAATTATTTTTACTATTATTTTAAAATTAGTAATGTTACCAATTTCTATTAAACAACAAAAAACATTAAAAAAATCTGCTAAAATGCAGGTGAAAGTAAAGGAAATACAAGAAAAATATAGTAATGATCAAGTAAGACAAAGTCAAGAATTAATGGATTTATATAAAAAAGAAAATATGAGTCCATTTAGTGGATGTTTAAGCTCGATATTACAAATAATATTAGTATTATCAATGTTTTTCTTAGTAAGTAAACCTTTAACACATATGAGACATATTGATCAAGAATTATTAAATTCATATACAACACAAATTTCTGAAAAGTCAGATGGTCAAGTTAGATATCCAGAAATAGCAATAATAAAAGAAATGTCTGATAAAGATGAAAATGTAAAATTAAATATGAACTTTCTAGGATTAGATTTAAGTGATATTCCATCACAAGATTATACAAATTGGAAAGTTTATATAATTCCAGCACTATACGTTATTACATCGGTTATTTCAACCAAAATAACAACTAGTATGAATAAGAAAGCAAAAGAAGAGCAAGATAGTGAAAAACAAACAAATAGTAATGAAAAGCCAAAAGAGGAAACTAAAGAATTAAAAGTTCAAGAAGATAAAGAAATAGACACAATGGAAGAAATGAATAAACAAATGAATTTAATGATGCCAATAATGGCAGTAAGTATAGCTTTAATTGCTCCACTTGGACTTGCTTTATACTGGCTTGTAAGCAATATACTTATGATTGGAGAAAGATTGATTATAAACAAATTTTTCAAAGATGAGGAGGAAAATGATGGATAATGTATATGTTTTTGAAGGAAAAACATCAACAGAGGCAATAGAAAACGGGTTAAAAGAATTAAAAGTTTCTAAAAATCAAGTTGATATTAAAATACTAGAAAATGAAGATAAAAGAAGTTTTTTTAGCATATTAACACCAAGAGTAGTAAAAATTGAAATGAGACTAAAAAATGAAAGTGAATTAGATAAAAAGGAAAATAATAAAATTTCTAAACCACATAAGATATCTGAAGTTGATATAGAAGAAGTTAAGAAAAATATAGATAAATTTTTAAAAGAATTTATAGAAAAATTACCAAATAAAAATTTAAAATATGAAATAAAAGAAGAAGAAAATTTAATAAAAATAAATATTGATGGAGAAGATACAGGATATTTAATAGGATATAGAGGAGAAGTTTTAAATAGTATTCAAACAGTTATATCAAATATAGCTTCAAAATCAAGTAAAGAAAAAGTTAAAGTTTTATTAAATATAGGTGGTTATAGAGAAAAAAGAGAAAAAGATTTACAAAATTTAGCAGTGAAAATTGCTGGTACTGTGATAAAAACTAGAAAAGATATAACATTAGAGCCAATGACAGCATATGAAAGAAAAATAATTCATACAAAATTACAAGAAAATGAAAGAGTTAAAACTTTTAGTGTAGGTGAAGAACCTTATAGAAAAGTAGTGGTTTCATTAAAATAAAGTAAAAATAAAAAAAGCATAAAGCAAATCAGATTAATAGAATAATTTGGTTTGCTTTATTTTTATCTATATTGTCTTAAAATAAAGTATATTTTATTGCAAAATTATGTTTACTATGGTATAATAAACCATGATTTTTAAGGAGAAAGGAGTAATAAAATGAGTAATACAATAGCAGCAATTTCAACTGCACCAGGAATCGGTGGAATAGGAATAATTAGAATTAGTGGAGATGAATGTTTTAATGTTTTAGAAAAAATATTTAAACAAAAAAATCCACAAAAAATAGAAGAAATAAAAGGTTATACAATAAAATTCGGAAATATTATAGATGAAAATAAAAATGTTATAGACGAAGTTTTAGTATCTTATTTTAAAGCTCCTAAAAGTTATACAACAGAAAATATGTGTGAAATAAATTCACATGGTGGAATTGTTATAATGAATAAAATACTAGATTTGTGCATAAGAAATGGTGCGGAAATGGCAGAACCAGGAGAATTTACAAAAAGAGCTTTTTTAAATGGAAGAATGGACTTATCACAAGCAGAAGCAGTTATTGATGTAATAAATGCTAAAACAGACAAAGAAGCAAAAATATCATTAGAGCAATTAGAAGGAAATCTTTCTCAAAAAATTACTCAAATAAGAAAAGTAATAATTTCTATTATGGCTGATATAGAAGCAACTATAGATTATCCAGAATATGATTTAGAAGAAGTTACAAATAGCAGAATTTTAAATACTTTAAATGAAGTTGATAAATTATTAATTTCTTTAGAAAATAGTTTTTATAATGGAAAAATATTAAGAGAAGGAATAAAAGTAGCAATAATAGGGAGACCGAATGCGGGAAAATCATCTTTATTAAATGTTATTCTTAATGAAGAAAGAGCAATAGTGACAGATATTGAAGGAACAACAAGAGATACAATAGAAGAATATATATCTATTGATGGAGTACCATTAAAAATAATAGATACTGCAGGAATAAGAAATGCAAATGATGAAGTAGAAAAAATAGGTGTAGAAAAAGCTATAGAAATTTCAAAAAATAGTGATATTATAATAGCTATTTTTGATGTAAGTAGAGAAATTAATGAGGAAGATAAAAAGATATTAGATTTATTAAAAGATAAAAATGCAATAATATTATTAAATAAAATAGATTTAAAAAGAACAATAGAAAATAGTGCTTTTGAGGATTTAGACAAACCAATAATTAATATTTCAACTAAAACGAGAGAAGGAATAGATGAACTGTATAGTGAAATATCAAAAATGTTTAAATTAAAAGAAATTGCAAATGATGGTGAAACAATAGTAAGTAATGTGAGACATAAAAATATAATAATAAATTCAAGAAAGAATTTATTAAAAGCTAAAGAAACGATAGAAAACAATATGCCTATTGATATAATATCAACTTATTTAAAAGAAATTATTGAAGAATTAGGAAAAATAACTGGAGAAACTGTTACGGAAGATGTAATTGCGGAAATATTTTCAAAGTTTTGCTTAGGAAAATAACAATTGTTCCACGAAAAACAAAAATGAAAATAGCTGATGTATTAATGGATGTAGATGGTTTTTATAATTAAAAATATTTAATACATACTATATAAAAAATATATGTAAATATAATTGTTTTAGAAAGGAATAAAAATATAAAGAATATTAATATTTATATATATTGTTATAAAATATGAATAGATTATTTATTAAGAATGGAGAAAAATAAAATGAAGTATGATGCTGGAAAATATGATATAGCAGTTATTGGGGCAGGACATGCTGGTTGTGAAGCAGCTTTAGCGGCAGCAAGATTAGGAATGAAAACATTATTATTTTCTATTAGCTTAGAATGTATTGCAAATATGCCATGTAATCCCCATATAGGTGGAACTTCTAAAGGGCACCTAGTAAGAGAAATAGATGCTTTAGGTGGAGAGATGGGGAAGAATATAGATAAAACTATGATTCAATTAAGGATGCTTAATACATCAAAAGGTCCAGCAGTACATTCCTTAAGAGCACAAGCTGATAGAAAAAGATATCAAATGGAAATGAAGCATACTTTAGAAAAACAAGAAAACTTATATATAAAACAAGCAGAAATAGTTAATATTGAAGTAGATAAGAATAAAATTAAAGCTGTAGAGACTAATTTGGGAGCAATATATCAAGTTGATAGTGTTATTTTAGCAACAGGTACATACCTTAAAGGAAAGATATTTATAGGTGAAACTTCATATGAAAGTGGACCAGATGGGGTAGCAGCAGCTAATAAATTATCAGAATGTTTAAAAAATCTAAATATAGATATACAAAGATTTAAGACAGGAACACCAGCTAGAATTAATAAAAATAGTATTGATTTCTCAAAAATGGAAATTCAAGAAGGAGAAGATGGATTAGTTCCATTTTCTTTTGAAGATGAAACACCAAAGATAGAGCAGGTTCCTTGTTGGCTTACATATACAAATGAAAAAACACATGAAATAATTAGAGCAAATTTACATAGGTCACCGCTATATGCAGGATTAATAGAAGGAACAGGTCCTAGATATTGTCCATCTATTGAAGATAAAGTTGTAAGATTTGCCGATAAAGAAAGACATCAAATATTTGTAGAACCAATAGGATTGGATACAGATGAAATGTATATACAAGGGATGAGCTCATCACTTCCAGAAGATGTACAAATTGCAATGTATAGAACTTTACCTGGGTTAGAAAATGCAGAATTTACAAGACCAGCATATGCTATTGAATATGATTCAATAGAACCTTCTCAACTAAAGAGTACATTGGAATTAAAAACTATAAGCGGAATGTTTTTTGCAGGACAAATAAATGGAACTTCAGGATATGAAGAAGCAGCGTGTCAAGGATTAATAGCTGGAATAAATGCAGTTCAAAAAATAAAGGGAAAAGAACCAGTTATATTAGATAGATCAGATGCATATATAGGTGTTTTAATTGATGATATAGTAACAAAAAGTACATTAGAACCATACAGAATGATGACTTCTAGAGCAGAATACAGACTTCTTTTAAGACAAGATAATGCAGATTTAAGGCTTACTGAAATTGGACATGATGTAGGTTTGATTTCTGATGAAAGATATAACAGATTTTTAGAGAAAAAGAAAAAAATAGAAGAAGAAATAGAGAGATTAAATACTACAAATGTTAAACCTAATGAAGAAACAAATGAATTTTTAAAAAGTCAAGGAACTACTGAAATAACTGTGGGAATGAAACTTTCAGAATTGTTAAAAAGAACAGAAATAACATATGATTCTTTAAAAGTATTAGATAAAAAAAGACCTGAGTTAGATAAACAAGTTATAGAAGAAGTTGAAATCATGATAAAATATGATGGATATATAAATATGCAGAAAAAGCAAGTAGAAGGATTTAAGAAATTAGAGAAAAAATTATTACCAGAAGAGATTGATTATAATCAAATAAAAGGAATTAGATTAGAAGCAAGACAAAAATTGAATAAGTATAAACCATATTCAATAGGTCAAGCATCAAGAATATCAGGAGTATCACCAGCAGATATATCAGTATTATTAATATATTTAGAGCAATATAAAAAGAATAAATAAAATTTAATAAGAATATGCAAAGATTTTTATAAAAGAAATTAGGAGAAGATATGTCAGTAAAAGTAACATATTTTGTGCATGGCACAACATTGGATAACATTGAACATAAATCAACAGGATGGCTAGATGGAGAATTATCTGAAAAAGGTATAAAACAAAGCATTTTGCTTAGAGATCAAATTAATATAGAAGATTATGATATAGTTTTTTGTTCTGATTTAAAAAGAGCAATTGATTCTGCAAATCTTACCTTTAAAGATAGAATAAAAATAGTCGAAGATAAAAGATTAAGAGAATGTAATTATGGAAGTTTAAATGGAAAAGACTCTTCTTTAGTAAAATATGAAGAACATATTAAAGAAGAATTTCCTGAAGGAGAATCTTTAATAGATGTAGAAAAAAGAATAAAAGATTTTTGTGATTTTTTGATAGAAAGCTATGATGGGAAAAATGTTGCGATTGTAGCACATAAAGCACCGCAAATGGCTTTTCAAGTAATTACAGAAGGTAAAACATGGGAAGATGTAATAGAGAATGATTGGAGAAAAACAAAGTCTTGGCAACCAGGTTGGATATATAATGTTTGTGATAAAATGAATATAGAAGAATTTAAGAAAGTGTTTATAGAAGAAGCTAAAAAAAATAATATATATATTAATGAAGAAAAGTTAGATTGCTTTTATGAATATATGCAAGGAATATTAGAATGGAATGATAAAGTTAACTTAACAGCTATAACAAATGAAAAAATGTTTATCGTGAAACATTTTATAGATTCGCTTACAGTCAACAAGTATTTAGAAGATTGTAATAGTATAATTGATATAGGAACAGGAGCAGGATTTCCAGGAATACCACTAAAAATATTAAATGAAAATACAAAATTTACATTAATTGATTCAGTAAATAAAAAATTAAATGTAATAAGAGATATAAATGATAAATTAAAATTAAATAGTTTGGAAATAATTCATACTAGAGCAGAAGATTTAGCAAATAATAAAGAATATAGAGAAATGTATGACATAGCAACAACAAGAGCTGTTTCAAATTTATCAACAATAGTTGAATATATGTTACCATTTGTGAAAGTAAATGGATTAGCAATTTGTATGAAAGGACCAAATTATCAAGAGGAATTAGAAGAAGGAAAAAAAGCTATAGAAGTTTTAGGTGGAAAAATAGAAAAGATAGAAACAGTAAAAGTAGATAATGAATTAGAAAGAAATTTAATAATTATAAGAAAGATAAATAAAACACCAAATAAATATCCAAGAGGGCAGGGGAAGCCTTTAAAAGAGCCAATAAGATAAAAATGTTCCACAAGGAACATTTTTTGTTTATTAGGAAAGTTCTTTGAACTTCCTAATAAATAAAGGCTTTGCCAATATGTGTACATTTCTTAGCTGTGCGAATGCAATGAGCTACAGATAAGTTATGCACGTAGAACAAAGACGTGGACATTTGCAATAAGTTTTTTATTTTGCAATTTTCATAATGTCCACTTTGGTTCTTTAGAAAGTATTACATATAGGATTATTTATTATAAAAAATATCATATTTTTATAGTTTTTTATATAAAAAATGAATAGTAAAAGCATTGACATATAATAAAAAATTTTATATTATTATAAGGTAAAAATAAAGGAGGAATATGCTTTGGGAAAAATAATTGCAGTAGCTAATCAAAAAGGTGGAGTTGGAAAGACTACAACAGCAGTAAATATAAGCACAATATTAGCAAAAAGAGGAAAAAAAGTAATGTTAATTGATGCAGATCCTCAAGGTAATGCATCAAGTGGTTTGGGACTAGAAAAAGAAGTAGAAAATTCATTATATGATGTGTTAATAAATGATACAGAAATTAACAAAACATTACAAAATACAGGCATAAAGAATTTAAAAGTATGTCCTTCTAATATGAGTCTTGCAGGAGCTGAAGTAGAACTTGTTTCACAAATGTCAAGAGAACAAAGATTAAAAGAGAAGATAGATGAGATAAGAGATGAATATGATTATATATTAATTGACTGTCCTCCATCATTAGGATTAATAACCTTGAATGCTTTTACAGCATCAAATTCAGTATTAATTCCAGTACAATGCGAGTATTATGCTTTAGAAGGTTTAGGACAACTATTAAATACAATAAATTTAGTAAAAAAACATCTAAATAAACAATTAGAAATAGAAGGAGCTGTTCTTACAATGTATGATATGAGAACAAATCTTTCAAATCAAGTAGTAAGAGAAGTAAAAAGATATTTTGGAGATAAAGTTTATAAAACGGTAATTCCTAGAAATATAAAGCTTAGTGAAGCACCAAGTTATGGATTACCAATAACTTTATATGATGAAAAGTCAAAAGGTGCTAGAGCATATGAAAAACTTGCACGAGAAATTATAAAAAATGATGAAGCTCGTAAAGCGGAACAAGATAAGGAGGAATAGTTATGGCAGTAAAAAAGACAGGTTTAGGAAAAGGTTTAGATGCATTATTTAGTACTCCATTAATGGAAATGGAAGAAAATAATAGTAATGATGTTGTAAGAAACCTAAAAGTAAATGAAATAGAACCTAATAAAGCACAAGCAAGAAAAATATTTGATGATGAAGCAATAGAAGATTTAGCTAGTTCTATAAAGGAATATGGAGTAATTCAACCAATAATAGTAAGCAAAAAGAATGGATTTTATGAAATAATTGCTGGAGAAAGAAGATGGAGAGCATCAAAAAGAGCTGGATTAGAAGAAATACCAGCAATAGTAAGAACGGATGATGAGCAAAGAAATAAAGAAATATCATTAATAGAAAATATACAAAGAGAAGACTTAAATCCTATTGAAAAAGCAAGAGGAATAAAGCTTTTAATGGATGATTATAATTTAACTCAAGCTAAAGTTGCTGATAAATTAGGAAAAAGTAGAAGTAGTATAGCTAACACAGTAAGAATATTAAATCTTGATGAAAGAGTAATAAATTTAGCATTAGAGGGCAAACTAACAGAAGGACATTGCAAATCATTAATGTCTATTGAAGATCCAGAAAGACAGTATAAAATGGCATGTTATATTATAGAATCAGGTGATTCTGTAAGAGAAGCTGAAAAGAAAATGCAAGTTAGAAAAAAAGTAAATAAGAAAAACGATAAATACATACCAATATATAGAGATATAGAAAATACATTTCAAGATTTTTTCGGAACAAAAGTTAAATTAGATGCTGGAGAAAGAAAAGGTAAAATAATTATTCAATATAGCTCTAATGACGATTTAGAGAGAATTCTAGGATTAATAAAATAAGGATGTGATTGATATGGAGAGTTTTTTAGAATATATAAAAACTGATGAGTTTTTATTAGTATTATTTATAGTTAATATAGTAATAGGTATATTATTACTAATCAATTTAATACTTACAATAGGAACAAACATAAAATATGTTAGATTTATGAAAAAATTAGGTCACGGAAATAACTTAGACGAGATGTTAAAAACATATTTAGCTGAAGTAAAAGAAATTAAAAAAGATAATTATGAAATAAAGGCTTATTATACGAAACTAGATAGTGATATAGCATCATGTATTCAAAAAGTAGGATTAGTACGATATAATGCATTTAAAGACGTAGGAAGCGATTTAAGCTTTGCTGTAGCATTATTAGATAGAGATAATAATGGAGTAGTATTTAATGGTTTATATGGTTCAGAATCATCAAATATATATGCAAAGCCAATAAGAGATGGAGCTTCAAAATATCAACTATCAGAAGAAGAAAGAGATGCTTTGGAAATTGCAGAACAAAGTAAAAACTTTCTTGCAAAACGTAAAAATTAGAAAAATAGCTAAAATAAAGGTTTAAGAGAAATTTTAATTAAAAAGTTTCTCTTATTTTTTTATCCACAAACGAAAAAAGCTTGATATATCAAGCTTTTTAAAATAAGTTAACAAAAACATAAAAAAACATGAAAATGGGATAGTTTTACTGAAAAAAAATAAAAAATAAGTGCAAAATAATTAAAATAAACAAAAATAATAAAAAAATAGAAAATAAAATTAAAAAAGTAAAAAATAAAAAGTAGATAAATCAAGAAGTTTAGGATGTGGATAAAATAAATTATTAAAAATTCTTAAATATTTTGAAATTTAAAAAAATTAAGATAAAAATTAAACAAGTTAATAAAAATGCAAAATAAAAGACGATTAAAAAATGCAAAATAGAAAAAAATTTATAAGAAATTTACAAAAAAATATAAAACTATATAAATAAATACGAAAAAAATAGGAAATAATAAAAATATTACTCAGAAATATTTAGAAAAAATAGAAGTGGAAAACTAGTATAAGTATTGAAAAATAAACCAAAAGTAATTTTTTTCATTTTATAATAATAATATATTGTATAAAATTGGAATAATAAAAATTTATAGAAAAAGTTTTATATAAATAAAATAATAAATATTAATTAGTAGTGTTATTCTATATAAAATAATTAATTAATCTTAGCCAATAAAAAATAAAAGTAATTTTTAAATAGTTAAATAAATTAGTTGGTCAAATAAAAAAGTAAATGAAATTTTAAATAAATTAATTTGCAAAATAATTTATTTTTGTGTTGACAAATATGCTAAAAATATGCTAATATATATGTGTTGTTAAATAAACAGCAACCAATGGAGAGGTGGTCGAGTTGGTTTATGGCACCAGTCTTGAAAATTGGCGTAGGTTTGTAGCCTACCGTGGGTTCGAATCCCACCCTCTCCGCCAGAAAAACGGAAGCCAAAGTTAATATGTTTTGCTTCCGTTTTTAAATATATTTTATAAAAGAGAGCATTTGGAGATTTACCCAAGTGGTTGAAGGGGACGGTTTGCTAAACCGTTAGGGTTGCGTAAGTGGCCGCGAGGGTTCAAATCCCTCAATCTCCGCCAAAGGCATCTAATTAGTAAAATTAGATGTCTTTTAATTTTTTATATAAGAGTTTTTTATAAAAATGAGTGCAGCGTTCAAAATTAGAAATGCTGCATTTTGTTTTTTTATGAATGAATTATATTAATTAAAAATAAAAAATACCTTATTTTTTATTTTCACGAGTTGAAGTTGTAAAAATAATAAGTAAATATAAAGATTGATAAAATAAATATTAAAATAATAGTCAATAAAAATAAATATAAAATAATAATTATAAAATTAAATAATAAAAAATAAATATTAAAATAATAATTATAAAATTAAATAGTAAAAAAATAAATATGAAAATAATAATCAATAAAATTAAATAGTAAAAAAATAAATATGAAAATAATAATTATAAAATTAAATAATAAAAAATAAATATGAAAATAATAATTATAAAATTAAATAATAATAAATATTAAAATAATAATTATTTAATATTAAATAATAAAAAAATATGAGGAAATAAGTATATATAATTCTATATTAATAGGTATAAAAAATGTTAATTTCAAATAAGAAATTTTATAAAAATTAAGAAAAATACTTTGTAAGAATTAATGTTTTTATAACTAAATTAAAGATAATGATTGACAAAAAAACAATAAAATGTTGATTTCGCTTTTTTATTCATATAAAAGAGGTAATAGCTTGGGAAATAATAAGTTCAAAAGTATAAGTTTTATAAAAATATGTTAAATTCA